>JACRBJ010000094.1 GCA_016234555.1 Chloroflexota bacterium
AAAATATAAATGCGGCACGAACAAGCGCAATGGATAGCCATGATCCGGTTCTAGCGGCTTGTCGCCATACTTGTATGCGAGCATCGCGTTTTCATCTTTTAACATTTCATCGAGCGGCACATTCGCTGTAAAATCGTACTCGCAGTGCGGAACACAATGCTAACGAGATCCAGACAGAAGAGGCGGAAGCTGTCCTCATCCAAAAGGAAGGAATTGTGCTGAGGTCGGGGGTGATTGATCTTGCTTCCCAGTTTTCAACTGCCAACCCATAAATATCTCCGCGCTGCGCGCTACGAAAATCTTTCTTCTTTGAATGGGTCACCGACCTCACGCGTATGGAGTGGCTTTGAGTCATTGGAATTCATCGCCGTGCTCAAGACGTATCTTTACACGTTCGTGTGACGAATCAAGGGCATCATTCATTTGGCACAAGTATGAATGAGCGAGAAAGGACGATCAATTTTGGAACGGGACTAGTGACAAGTCACCAGCAGGACAACCCCGATGGTCCAACCCAACTGCACAATTGTCATCAGACTAGAGTTTTGTTATACTGCGGCATATGGAGGTTATGAGCGAACTCACTGATGAAGCAATCGCGATCCGTGTTCAACACGGCGATGATCAGTCGTTTGGAATTCTGATGCGACGCTACGAGCACAAATTAACCCGCTTTGGCAGCCGGTTTCTTTCGTCGCACGAAGATATCCAAGACATGCTACAGGAAATTTTCGTCAAGGCATTCGTCAATCTTCAGAGTTTTGATGCAAACCAAAAATTTTCCGCGTGGATCTATCGCATCGCTCACAACCAATTTGTCGATCAGCTCAAGAAAAAGAGCCGAGAAAAAATTTCCTTTTTCGATCTGGATGCGTTTTTCCCACACCTAGTCGGCACGGAGACGGCTGACCCGGAAACGAACCGAGAAGACCTAAAAGGCACGCTCGATCAATGCTTGGATAAACTTGACGCCAAATACCGCGAGCCGCTCATCTTGTATTATTTTGAAGAGTTGGACTATCAAGAGATTGCAGAGATCCTCCAAATTCCCATCTCAAAAGTCGGTGTTCGCTTGCAACGCGGCAAAAGCCTGATGAAGAAACTGATCGAGCAACATGGCGAGACCTATGGATAGTCAAACAAATAATCCAGCAACAGAAAAAATCTTGGAGGCGATCAACACCGGACAGATAAAAAAACGTCCCAGGTGGCATTTTGTGCTTCAAGCCATTCTGACGCTATCGGCTGTCGGCATGGTTCTCATCGTTCTGCTC
Organism: Chloroflexota bacterium; assembly: GCA_016234555.1. Classification (GTDB taxonomy): domain Bacteria; phylum Chloroflexota; class Anaerolineae; order Anaerolineales; family Villigracilaceae; genus Villigracilis. The sequence goes on from JACRBJ010000094.1 coordinate 1,275, forward strand.
TTTTTGGCAAGCTTTCTGTTTTTCGTGCTCTTGCGCACCGGCGTTTTGTTGCCACCCTCCGACCTAGGACACATCGGACTCTTGCTGTTTGTCGTTGCCTTACCCCAGCATCTCGCACTGCTTTTCCTGCTTTTGATCATCTTTATCATTGCCCTTCAAATCCTGGTGAGACGATATTCCTTTTCCTATCGCCGCCCGCTGTTCTATTCCTTGCTGAGCATCGTGCTGGTTACACTCATCGGCGGATATGCCATCGCCAGGACGCCGCTTCACCGATTCCTGATTCAGGACGCGGCGCGAGGACCATTGCCCGTGATTGGAGAGTTCTACCACGAATTCAAAGGACTAGAATTCCTAAACATCCAAGCAGGAACGATAACTGAAATCACAGAAAACGGTTTCAAGTTGGCAAGTATGGACGAAGGAACATTAACCGTGATTGTAACCGGCGATACGCGCCTGTGGGACGATTTGGGCTATGCCGTTGGGAATAAGGTTGTGGTTGTCGGAGAAAGAAACAATGGTACGATTAAAGCATCCATGATACACCTTGCGGGGAAATGAAACATCTTTGGAACCCGTTGGTACAACAAAAAGGAGCTTTTGCAGCTCCTTTTTTTGTTTGTCTGGGGGATGAAATAAAATGGGTTCTGTTGTCGTATTAACTGTGTCAATAAACTTTATGAATGGAGCGTACCCAAATCACGATGAACAACCCAACGATGAAAAACAATTCTAACGATGCACCAGCCGTCCAGTTGCGCCAGGTCTCCAAGGTCTACGAATCCTCGTCCGGATCATTTACCGCGCTTAAAGACATCAACCTGCGAATTCAGCCGGGAAAGTTTGTCGCGGTGGTCGGCAAATCTGGCAGTGGTAAGACGACGCTCTTGAACGTCTTGGCAGGGATCGATCGGCCAACGAACGGAACAATCTCGGTGGATGGAACGCGCGTGGATTTACTTTCCGAGTCGCAACTTGCCGAGTGGCGCGGTCGTACAATCGGACTTGTATTTCAGTTTTTCCAGTTGTTGCCCACATTGACGATTGCCGAGAACGTGATGCTGCCGATGGAATTCGTGAAGATTATTCCGGCGGCTGAACATCGATCGAGAGCTTTGGAACTTTTGGAGCGCGTGGGTATCCGTAATCAAGCCGACAAACTACCCGCCGCGCTGTCGGGTGGAGAGCAACAGCGCGCAGCGATTGCGCGCGCGCTCGCCAATAATCCACCCATCCTGATTGCAGACGAGCCGACCGGGAATCTCGATGAAGCGACCCGCACCTCCGTCCTGGAGCTGTTCGCCAAACTGAATGCCGACGGGCGCACGATCATCCTCGTCACGCATGAACGCGATATCAGCGGCTACACGGACCGGCAAGTGATGCTGGTAGATGGACACGTCGCCGAAGATTTTCAAAGGTGAAACAGCCATGACACCCTTACTATTTACCAAATTACTCCGCGACATTCAAACATCCTGGGAGCGAATGGTTATGATGGTTATAGCCATTAGCGTCAGCTTGATCGTCTTTAGCGGCATGCTGTACGCCCTTACCCTAGTGCAATCCAATACCGTTAGCGGATATGGCAGCACGAATCCTGCCTCCGCCCGAATTACACTGGAGCCGGGGATCATGCCCGATCAGACCGGTGAGTTCATTGCCGCAGCCAAAGCCGAACCCGGAGTAATCGACGCCACCCTGCGTCAGGTAACGAACGTCAAGCTCCAAAAAGAGAGCGATGGTTTGAAATCGATTCAACTCTTCGTGGCTACGGACACCGATCCGATGCGAATTGCCACCTTCAAAATTGAACAAGGCGCTGGTTGGCCGCCCCCACCAGGCGGCATTCTGATTGAGCGATCGACGCTTGAATCACTACAATTAAAGGTGGGCGATAAGGTGGACGTTATCGGTTTCGATGGCAAGCCAACGCAACTGACGGTCACAGGTTCCGTGCATGATCAAAGCCTGGCGTTGGCCGGTCAAGAAGCGGGAGTTGGTTATATTCAATCGAACACGTTGCCATTACTGGGAAAAGCATCCGCGCTGGATCAGTTGGTCATCACCCTTGCTGACCAACCTGGGTTGGAAATACCGAGCCGTGATCGCGATGCGATTGTACGTACCGCGCTACGTCTCGTTGACCAGCTCAAAGCCACGCCCGGCATCGCTATTAAGCAGGTGGCTGTCCCAACACCTTATGAGCACCCTCATCAGCCGATATCCAACACGGTACTCAGCGCTTTGTCAGCGTTCGGCTTTTTGTCGCTCATCTTGAGCTCCATCCTGATCGCCACCATGTTTAATGGTCTGCTGACACAGCAGATACCCCAGATTGGTATGATGAAAGCCATCGGTGCCCGTTCCAGCCGGATCTTGCAGTTGTATTTGATCATGGTACTGCTAGTGTCGGTCCTCGCCACGGTTCTAGCCATTGTTCCCGGGATGTTCCTGGGTCGCACCCTGGCTCACGCGATCCTCAATAGCGCCCTAAACATTGACGTTGCCAGTTTGAGCATTCCATGGCAGGTCATTGGAGCAGTCCTAGTAGCCGGGATACTCCTGCCGCTTTTGATCGCGCTCGTGCCGTTGTTGCGAGCTAGCCGCCGAACGGTGCGCGAGGCGCTGGACGAGCGTGGAATTGTAGAACGGCAGGGTCGCCTCACGACCGGATTGTTCAACTGGTTAGGTCAATTGCCCCGCTCAGATCGCACACTCATGTTGGCATTTCGCAATCTATTTCGCCATCAGGCACGATTGTTCTTGTCAGTTGGATTATTGGCGACTGCCGGAGCAATATTCGTCAGCGGAATTAACGTGATGGCAGGATTCCAGGCGATTCCAAATACGATTTACAACGAGCAACACTGGGACGTTGAAATACGGCTTAGTGAACCAGTCTCTTCCAGCGAGCTTACAACGATAGTCGAGAAGGTTTCCGGTGTCAGCCGCGTCGAGACCTGGAATACTATTTCGACCAGTATCCAGAACGTGGGAGAAATCAACGTGACGCGCACATATCCCGACCAGGGACACGGCTCACTGAGTCTCAGCGCTATTCCTCCATCGACTTTCATGCTGATTCCTCCGCAGATCACGGAAGGCCGCTGGCTCAACCCCGACAACCTAGACGCTGTGGTTCTGCCTGCATCCATCCGCAAAACAATGCCGGACGTTAAGGTAGGCGATAGCGTTCAGTTGTCGGTGGAGGATCGCCCAACTATCTGGCGTGTCATCGGGATCGCAAGTGGTATGGGCGGAAGTTGCCCGTGTGTTACCCAGAAGGGCTTTGAACGCGCAAGTCTCCGACAAGGTCAGGCAAATGTCGTCCGGATCATAACCGACCAACATGATCAGGACGCGCGCGTTGCCATCGGGCAGGCAGTCGCCCAGGCGCTTGTGCAAGCCGGTATCAAACCTCAGGAGCCGCGCTCGATTGATGCGGTGGTCGCGTCAACCGAAGGACATTCAGGCATCCTGGTGGGAGTGATTTTGCTCATTGCATCTACTATCGGTATCGTCGGCTTGATCGGTCTGGGCTCAACCATGAGCACCAACGTCATTGAACGGACTCGCGAGTTCGGCGTGATGAAAGCCATCGGCGCGTCTGGCTCTACAATCCGGTGCCTGGTGGTATTCGAGGGGATTTTTATTGCGGCGGTAAGCTGTGTGGTTGCAGCCATTCCTGCCATAGCCCTCACATGGGCGATGGGTGCAGGTCTTGGCAATTTATTCCTCAGCACGCCCATACCGCTCGAGGTGTCGGCACCGGGAATAGCCATTTGGATTCTCGTGGTTGTCCTTGGGGCGGCGCTGGCTACGCTGGCACCTGCTTCCCAGGCATCTCGGCTGACCGTTCGTGAAGCGCTTGCATACTTATAAAGCGAAATAACACCAGGAGATAATTAAGATGAACAAGAAAGTCATAGCTGTAATCGTCGTGATCGTTGTAGTGGCATTGTGCGTGTTGGCAGTGATCTATGCTCCCAACATGCTGGAAGCCATGATGCGCTTGCACAGGATACCGCAACATTGATGAAGAAATCCATTTAAGGAAAGGATGGCAAATATGCATTCGTTCGCAAAACACCGCCATAGCAAGTCGGGCAAAGCGTCAACGAAAATTACAAGAGGGCTGATACTCGACACGGGCTGGCGTTACGACCTGATGGAGTGGTTCTTCGACACCTTCTTGTTCCGGGGTAAATTGCGGGAACTTCGGCAAAGGACCGTCGATCTCGCCCACCTTCAGCCCGGAGAGAAGGTTTTGGATGTGGGTTGCGGCACTGGCACATTGGCGATGGAAGTTGCGCGGCGCGTGGGCGCAACGGGTCGTGTCTTCGGCATTGACCCGGGTGAACAGCAGATCGCCCGCGCCCGCTCCAAAGCGGCTCGACGCAACTTGTCCATCGAATTCCAGGTCGGGGTGGTCGAGCATCTCGACTTTCCCGATCAAACTTTCGATGTTGTCATTAGTACCATCATGATGCATCATCTGTCCGATAGCCTCAAGCGCCAGGGGCTTGCTGAAATCGCCCGCGTGCTCCGAAGCCCCGATCCTGCATCGGGGAAGCCTGGTGGGCGTTTGGTCATTGCTGATTTCAAGCGCCCGGAGGAACGCCCGGCTCCACCTGTGCGCTTTGGCGCTGGGGGAAGCCGAATTCAAGATCTCGCGGCGCTGGTCAAGAACGCCGGTTTCTTGCGGGTGGAAATTGAAGAGATGCAGCTTCCGAGGTTCCCTGCTCACTCAGCAGGCTTTGCCAGCTTTGTCAGAGCAGACAAAGGCTGATACGAATTTGTGGTCAAAGACTCTATGAATAGTTTCCATCAAACTGCTATTGAGCACACTTATCAAAATTGGGCGAAGGTCTACGATTGGTTGACTCCCATTTATCTTCTTGGAAATGAGAAACGTCTTCGGAGAGCGACCATCGATTCACTTCACTTGCGAGCCGGTCAAACGGTTCTGGAAATTGCCTGTGGAATCGGCCGGAATTTCCCGCTGATTCTTGAAAAAATTGGCTCTTCCGGAAGATTGATAGGCGTCGATTACACCTCTGCCATGTTAGCGAGAGCTCAAGAACGAGTTAAACGCACAGGGTTGGCTCAATGTGGAACTGATCCAAAGTGATGCAGCCCTTATCAACTTGGAACGCAAAATCGATGCTGCCCTGTGCACACTGGCGATGGGCATCATCCCCGATTATCGCGCCGCGTTGAATCTTATGTTGGCTCACGTTTAACCAAACGGAAGACTGGCAATCGGAGATGCCAAACGCAGTTCAGGCTGGAATGGCTTTGCGTTCAACTGGTTGGCGGAGTTACTTGGTTATGGGGCAGCCGAAGTGATGTCGCGACGGCCATGGGAATCGCTGCAAGAAATGCTCACAGATTTCCAATATAAAGAGTGGTTTTCGGAATTCTTCTACGTAGCGGCGGGACGCGCCAAAAGTACCTGAATCCTGACTCATCAGGTCATAGGCGTCATTTTACGATATACCGGTGAACATCATGACTCTTCAGCAGAAAACGATTAGCTTTGTCAACGGGCTTTCGCTGGTCATTCCTCTTAAGAAGAATCTTACCCGCAACTCAATTTTTTTAGAACTAGCTTCGCATGTGCCGCACATTGAAGAATAAAAACAAAGGGACGAAACCGCCATAGCTTCGTCCCTTTGTTCAATGTTTCTCGGCATCGAAAGGCAAAGACATTTAGCCGACGATGTAGGCATCCATAATCAACCCTTGTCCAAGTTCGCACAAGTGCCGTGCGGTCAGTTGCTCACTTTGCAGAAAATCGGTGATCGTGTCATGGCTAATTTGATCTAAATGCTCTGCCAAGTATGAGCCTGTGTAGTTGGCGATGGTGCTGATCAGAAATTCACCGTATTGAAGTTTGGTAATCATGGCCGCATCGTATCATGAGGCTAATTTAAGTTAAAGTCCTGAATTGTTTTTCGATCTTGTAATCATCAAGATATGACTAGACCGAACAACCGCCAGTGGAATTTCTTTTCACTGGCGGTTGTTCGGTAAAAATCTCTCCCCTATTGAAACCTTTGTTCCAAAAATGGATCACCGCGCATGTGATAACCGTACCCTTCCCAAAACCCAGGTCGGTCGTTAGCCATGAACTCGATGCCGCGCAGCCATTTCGCCGATTTCCAAAAATATAAATGCGGCACGAACAAGCGCAATGGATAGCCATGATCCGGT
>JACRBJ010000095.1 GCA_016234555.1 Chloroflexota bacterium
CAGGGTGGGGGGTGAAAATGTTTGGGGGCTAGGGGTAATAGACCGGAGGGGTACTTCCGTGCAAAAAAATTTCCCAATGTGAGAAATTTCCTACGGATTTTTATATGCTGATTCTTGCTCACTTGTTGAAGACTTATACTCGTGGGGCTGGTGGAAGGCAGCGGGAATCGTGTTGACCTTATGGTCCGCGTGCCAGGATGAAAAACGCTTCGGAGTCCATGCTGTCTTCGGGCACCGACAGACTCCGCGGCGGGCATGTGTCGACTCCGACCCCGATTCCCGGTCACTTTTCGCGCCAGGCGTCGGCGGGGCATTTCAACACCCTGAAAAAATTTCCCGTCTGAAAATAGAACAAATTTGCTACTAATGATTTGCCCAGCGGAGTCGGTGCAGCCGGCTCGTTGCTGTGGAAACGGCAGGGCATTCAACGCATACGGATCGCGGTGCTGGTGGAAGGTGGCGGGAATCGTGTTGACCTTACGGTCCGCGTGCCAGGATGAAAAACGCTTCGGAGTCCATGCTGTCTTCGGGCACCGACAGACTCCGCGCAGGGCGCGGGCTTGGGTCGACTCCGATTCCCGACCACTTTTCACGCTAGGCGTCGGCGGGGCATTTCAACGCCCTGAAAAAATTTCCCGTCTGAAAATAGAACAAATTTGCTACGAATGATTTGCCCAGCGGAGTCGGTGCAGCCGGCTCGTTGCTATGGAAACGGCGAGGCATTCAATGCTTACCGGTCGCGCAACTGGTGGATGGCAGCGGGAATCGTGTTGACCTTACGGTCCGCGTGCCAGGATGAAAAACGCTTCGGAGTCCATGCCGTCCTCGGGTGCCGACAGACTCCGCGCTCCGCGCGGGTGTGTGTCAACTCCGACCCCGATTCCCGACGACTTTTCGCGCCAGGCGTCCGCAGGGCATTTCAACCTCCTGAAAAAATTTTCCGCTTGAAAATAGAACAAATTTGCTATGAATGATTTGCCCAGCGGAGTCCGGTGCAGACGGCTTGTTGTTGTGGAAACGGCAGGGAGCAACTCGGATATCCGAATCGCTCCCTGATGACCAAGTACCTGACGCCGAATTAAAAAGCCGCCTCGATGGCGGCTTTTATTGTGTGGTGCAGGGGGAGTCTATTTCTTCTTTGGCTGGTCTTCGACATATTCAAACAGATCACCTGGTTTCACGCCAAAGTACTTGCACAAAGCATCAATCACAGGCACATCAAAGCGCGTGACCGTATTGTTTTCCCAAGCATAAAGAGTCTTGCGAGATATACCCACCTCTTCTGCAACTTCAGCGAGGGAAATATTACGACGCTCTTTGATGCGTTTTTCTGCAAGCAGGACAGCAAAGCGGTTGTTGACTGACACACTCATATTTTACTCCATTTCACCCTAGTGTAACACCCTTGACAGTTTGTTACACTAGGGTTACAATAGCGAAAGTTTAGAAACAGTGACCATTGTAACACAAAAGTAAACACGGCAAACGAAGGAAAAAGCCATGAATAACCAGACACTCCTCACCAAATCAGAAATTTTCACAGTCTACAACCAGATGCGCGCCGCGGCTCGCCGCGAAGGGAACACCAAGCAGATCGAGCGCCTGAACAAAGCCCTGGGCATTTTGTTGAGCAAGGAATACTACGCGGGCGAGCGCCTGGCTTACATCCCGACCAAGGACTCCTGCGGCTGCAAGGATTGGGAGTTTCGCTTTTCGTCCAAGCGCGCATACACCGGCGGATGCAAGCACATGCTGGCGGAAGTGATGATGCAGTCGGCTCTGGCGCTGCGCGCGGCTCACGAGGTCACTGTCTGGCTTACGCCCCGCGAGTCTTTCCCTGCGGAAGTGATTGCATAACGATGTTGGCAACAGGGCGAGTTTGACCGCTCTGATTCAAACGCCCGCCCGTGTCCTTCGCACGGGTGGGCAACAACTTTTATGACAGGAGTAGTGAGATGGAAAAAATCGTGACAGAAAAATGGGAACGGCTCTACGAACAATGCACGCCTGATGAACGCTTGTCGATTGTGGTTGAAATGCTCAAACGCATCGAGGCGCGAAAATGGGGCAGGTTTCGGAAAGGTCGCAAATCCACAAAAAGACGAATCAAGCCGGCAATGAACAGCGGGACCGGATCCGCCGGGAATACTTCAATGTGGGTAATGGCGGGATAGACCATGAACAGAAACCAGTACCTGCACCAGCCGCAGGCAAGAGCGGAGTATGAAAGTCGGCACGCGTTGAAGGTCATTCAACGCAACTGGCATCGACTCCCCTGGCTGAAAAGAAAATGGATCCGCCTGCAAGTATCTTGCTTTGTTTGCAAAGCCAGGCTGTGCGCCTGGTGGAACAAAATAAAAACCCGCTGCATGGAATCGGCTCGAAACCAGGAGCGGGTTACCGTGGGAAGACGGTAAGACTATTTTACTCTTTGGAGGTGATGTTGACCAAGAAAATCCTGATAATTTTTGTGTTGCTGTCGACTCTCTGCTACGGCTTGACCTGGCTTCTCCCAGGCACAAAAGCTGTGGCAGAGCCGACTATAACCCCTTCGAGCGTTGCGACTGCGACCGCGACTCAGACGGTGCAGGTATGCAATGTGAAGACGGGGATGGACGAAGGACAGGTCAATCTTCGCAAGTGCGAAGGGACAGCTTGCCCTGTTTTGCTTGTCCTCGAAGAAGGACAGATATTGACCGTGCTTCATGCCGGCGCGTGGAATGAGGTTCTTACCAAAGACGGCGTGCGCGGATGGATAAATTCTAAATACTGCAAAGGAAAATAAACCATGTTCAAAAAAATCGGCTCGATCACCATCATTATCCTGGCAACCATTTTGCTGGGGTATTCTGCGTCCCGCTCGCTGGACTTCATCCAGTTGACCCTTCCGCCTGAGCGCGCAATTCTCGCGTACTTCGGGCTTGCCGCTCTTGACGGCGGACTCATTGCCTGGCTGCTGTCTTATCTGTACGGCTCACGAGGCTGGCAGCGGGCAATCTCCCTGATCATGGTGCTGGTGGACTTGGTGGGAGCTGTGGCAATGTTCACCCTGGACACGCTTTACAACACAGGCAAAGCCGGCATGACAACCGCCTTGACGGCAGACCAACTGCAAACGGCTGTATTGATGTTGTCGGCTGTCATCGGTTTGAATATCGCTGCTGCTGTTGCTCATCACATGACCAACCCCGACCAACTGCGAGAGCAGGCGGAAGAAGAAGCCTTTGACAAGGTTGAAACCGCCACACTCAAACAAATCAGCAAGAACGCGGATCAACTCGCGGCTCAACTTGCCCCGACTCTCGCGGCAGATTGGATGCAAAACACACGCGCCCGCTACATGTCCTACGTCGGCACGGGCAAAATCCCGACCTTGCTTGACGGCAAAGCCGAAGACGTGGCGCCGGCTATGCCTATTATTCCCATCCTGGCAGAGCAGCCGAAGCCAAAGGCGCAACCGTTTGACATCGGCGCGCTATGGGGGGGCTTTTCAATGCGGCGGCTGGCAAGAAGCGGACGTTTGAAAGTGTGGCTGTCTCGCCCGCGCCTGATGTTGTGCCCGAACAGAAAAAGACTGAAGCTAAATCGAAGGTTGAGGCAGCCTCTCCGACCGATCAGTCTTTTACCGACCCCGCGTCGAATGGATCGTAGCGGCGCGGGTGTGCGCTTGGTGTGGCAATCCATTCGAAGGCGCTTTGCATGGGAGGTACTGCTCAAACTCATGCAAGCAGAAAGCCTACAGAGAAAGAAAGTCACTCGGACAAAGGTCACAGCCGGCAAATATTGGAATGAGGACCTGCACTCGATGCGGCAATCCCTTTGAAGGCGCCCTGCATGGCAGATACTGCTCAGGCTCTTGCAAGCAGGCGGCATACAGGGACCGCAAGCGGAAGAAGGCAGTAAAGTTTTGACCCTTTGATATTCTGCCCATCATGCCAGGTGCATGGTGGGCAGCAGTGAGAGGGTGAGAGCGAACCTTAAAAACAAAATATCGTCACGTCCCAGCCGTGGGAAGCGGACATGCCACCGATGTGAATCGACGGTGAGTACTCAAAATGCGGGAACGTGACGAAAGGTCTATAATAAAAAAGGCACAGGAAGCCTCAGGACGTTTTGAACGGTGAATATCCTGTAAAGGCGGCGCATCGAGCCGCTACGGCTTGCCTGTGGGCAAACTGGGCGCTGTCCGCAAGGACACGCCCAAAAAATGGTATTTTTCGCTTATGAGAATGGCGCTTCTGAAAATAAACAAAAACGAAAGGAGAAATGAATGACAAAGACTAATGCCATCGTTGCCCAACCAGGCAGCACAATTCGGATCGACCAAAACGCTGCTGCAATATACGTCGCAAGTTTGGGAAGCGAAAGCGGACGGCGTACCATGCTTCAAGTTTTGAATCTCATTGCTGGAAGCATCTCCAAAAATACAAGTGCTTCAACTATGGACTGGGCGTCGTTGCGATTCCAACACGTCGCAGCTGTGCGCTCGAAACTTCAAGAGCATTACAAGCCTGCGACTGTCAATAAAGCCTTGGCGGCTTTGAAAGGGACTCTCCGCGCCGCGTGGCAGTCCGGGCAGATGAGTGCAGAGGACTACCAAAAAGCCGTGAGTGTGAAGGGTGTTCGTGGCGAGACCATCCCAACAGGACGCGAGTTGTCTTCAGGTGAATTGGCAGCGTTGCTGTCTGCTTGCGAAGAAGACCTATCGCCTGCCGGCGTGAGGGATGCGGCTATCATCGCAGTCATGTATTCCTGTGGCTTACGGCGTGCTGAAGTCATCACGCTCGATTATGCCGACTTCGACAACGAAAGCGGGCGCCTGTCGGTCCGCGGCAAAGGCAAGAAGGAACGAACAGCATACATCACCGGCGGCGCGGCTCTCGCATTAAGTGACTGGTTGAGTCTGCGAGGAAGCTGCTCAGGCGCGCTGTTTGTGTCCGTGAGTAAGTCGGGAGCCTTGGGAAGCACTCGACTCACTTCCCAAGCCATCTACAACATGCTTCAAAAGCGAGCAAATGAAGCGGGAGTCAAGAAATTCTCTCCCCATGACATGAGGCGCACCTTTGTCAGTGACCTGCTCGCCTCTGGCGCCGACATTGCTACTGTTTCAAAAATGGTAGGTCATGCGAACATCACAACAACGGCACGCTATGACCGCCGACCAGAGGACGCGAAACGAAAAGCCGCGTCTCTCCTGCACGTGCCTTACCACGGGCGCGGTGCGTAAAAATAGAGCGACTGACTCTTTCAAGTCAGTCGATAATTGTTCAATCCACACCCCAAATGTGGGTGTTTTTACGGGCTTTTGGCACTATATTTTGGCTTTGTTGTTTTTCCCTCTTGCTTTATCCGAAGTCAGGCGCTCTATCCATTGAGCTACTGGGGCACGCGCGAAATTATACACGATTTGTCCCGTGCGGACTGCAAAAAGTGAAACGCGCAGAATTTGCCAGCATTTCAAACAGCGTGTTAGAATCCGACCATTCTTCACCGAAAGGATGTGTTTTCATGACGGATATCAAGGCATTCAGCGAGCAGGTGATCGGCAATTTGGGGAAGGTGATTGTCGGCAAGCAGCAATCCATCGAATTGATCGTAATCGGGTTATTGTGCCAGGGACATGTCCTGATCGAGGATGTGCCGGGAGTCGGCAAGACCATGCTGGCACGCAGTCTGGCGCGTTCGCTGGATTGCAGCTTCAATCGCATCCAATTCACGCCCGACATGCTTCCAAGCGATGTGACGGGCGTTTCCATTTACAACCAGCAAAAGAACAAATTCGAGTTCCGTCCCGGACCCATAATCGGTCAGATCGTCCTAGCGGATGAGATCAACCGCGCCACCCCCAAGACCCAGGCGGCTTTACTCGAAGCAATGGAGGAACGCCAGGTGACAGTGGACGGCGTGACTCATGTCCTACCCAAACCCTTCATGGTGCTGGCGACGCAAAACCCAATCGAGTATGAAGGAACCTTCCCGCTTCCCGAAGCGCAACTGGATCGTTTTCTGCTTCGCGTGCGGCTGGGATATCCATCCATTTCCGATGAAATCCGCGTGCTGGACGACCAGCAGATACAGCACCCGCTGGAGACGCTGACACCCGTCGTCAAGTTAAAGGAAATTTTGCAGGCGGCAGAGGATGTGAAGCGGATTTATGTATCCCCGGCGGTCAAACGTTACATCGTCGAATTGACCACCCGCACCCGTCAAAGCGAAGATGTATATCTCGGCGCAAGTCCCCGTGGAAGCCTGTCCCTTTCACGCGCAGGACAGGCGCGCGCCGCCATGATGGGACGTGATTACGTCCTGCCCGACGATATCCAGGCGTTGGCAATACCGGTGCTGGCGCATCGCATCATCGTCAGCCCCGCGGCGCGCCTGCGCGATTTGAGTTCGGAACGCATCGTCAAGGAAGCCATCCAAGCCACATCCGTGCCTGGCGGCGAGTTTTACTCCGAGGCTGCGAAGAAAAAAACCAAATGAAATCCGGGCGGATTTTTATTGCCCTGCTGCTGCTGGCTGGCACGGTCGGCGTCCTGGTGACGGGCGTCGATATCTACTGGCGCTTTCTTTACCTCGGCGGATTGCTGGCAATCGGCAGCGGGATATGGACACAATGGGTGGCGAGGGGGCTGCGCCTGACGCGCAATGCGCGCATTCTGCGCGCCAATGTGGGAGACTTCTTCGAGGAACATTTCGAAGTGGTGAATGGCAGCCGCGCGCTCGCGCCGTGGATCGAAATCTTCAACCAATCCTCCATCCCCTACGCCTCCGGTTCGCGCCTGTTGACCTTTGTGCTGGGTCGCCAGAAGCGAACCTATCTCGCCCGAACCTGGCTCACGCGGCGCGGCGCATTTCCGCTCGGTCCCACCCGTATTTCCACCGGCGACCTGTTTGGTCTGTTCCGCTCCGGCAGGGAAATTGCCGCCACACAAACGCTCATCGTCCTGCCGATGCTGTTCGAGATCAAATCCTTTCCATTGCCGCCCGGCCTCCTGCCCGGTGGACAGGTCATCCGCAGAAAATCACCCGACATCACGCCCCATGCCGCCGGCGTACGCGAATACGCCCCTGGCGACGCCATGAAGCGCATCCACTGGCCGACTAGCATCCGCCGCAACCAGTTAATGGTCAAGGAATTTGAACAGGATCCGCAAGCCGAGGTATGGCTGTACCTTGACTCGCAACAGGACGTGCATCTCGAAAAAACACGGCGCCTCGACCAGGAACCCATCGAGATCAACCTCTTTGGGCGGCGTCCCGATTTTCAGCTTCCCCCCTCCTCGCTCGAATACGCCGTCAGCATTGCCGCCTCGCTCGCTCACTACTTCATCGCCCAGCGTCGGGCAGTGGGATACGCCAGCGCAGGACAAACATTCACCGTGCATCACGCGGAACGCAGCGAACGGCAGGAAGCCAGGATTTTGGAAACCCTTGCCTTCGTGGAAGCCAATGGCAGCCTCTCCATTGCCGCGCTGGTTGCGGCGCAGGCATCGCAACTGCCGCAAGGCTCAACTGCCATCCTCATCACCCCCACTGTCCGGCCCGAACTTTTACTGGCTGTGGACGACTTGAAACGACGATACCTCCGTCCCGTTGTAATCCTGCTCGATATTCAAACCTTTGGCGGCATACGCGGCACCGAAAAACTTGCCCGCTCCCTGCGCGAGCGCCGCGTGCCCCTCTGTGTCATTGCCTGCGACACCGATCTCAAACAGGCGCTTTCAACCCTTACCACCGATTTCACCCCACAGGAGTTTCGCACATGGCAAAACCCGATGTTGTCACTTTAGACCTTTATTTTCAGGATAAGACACAGGCGATCGCCTCTTACTTGATTCGACATGGCGATGGGGCGATTCTCGTCGAAAGCGGACCCGGCTCCACCCTTCCCTCGCTCGAAGCTGGTCTGTCGAAACTGGGCTTATCCACCCGTGACGTGACACACGTCCTCCTCACGCACATCCACCTCGATCATGCCGGCGCGGCGGGATGGTTCTCGCAGCAGGGCGCGAAAATTTACGTCCACCCAAACGGCGCTCCACATTTGCTCAACCCCGAAAAGTTGATTGCCAGCGCCACCCGCATTTACGGCGACGAGATGCAAACGCTCTGGGGCGATTTCCTGCCCGTCGCCGAGGACCAGCTCACAGTCACGCAGGATGGGGAGGAAATCGTCATCGGGGATCTATGCATTCTTCCGCTCCACACCCCCGGTCACGCCGAACATCACTGTTGTTATCTCTTCGAGGATGTCTGCTTTACCGGCGACGTGGGTGGAGTCCGCATCCCCGGCTATCAATACATGCGCGCACCGATGGTTCCGCCTGAACTACATTTTCCCAAATGGCTCGACACAATTGCCCGCCTGCGCTCGCTTGGCTTCAAGCGCATTGCCCCAACCCACTACGGCATTTTCGAAGATGTAGACTGGCATTTAAACACCCTGCAAGCCATTCTCGAAGAGACCGAAAAATGGCTCGAAGAAACGATGTCCACCGACCCCTCCATCGAGGAACTTCGCGCAAAGTACGAAGCCTGGATGGGGGATCAAAGCCGTCTGCTGAATCTCGACGCGGAAACCGTCCGCGCCTACACGTTGGCAAATCCCCTCGGCATGGGCGCGGACGGCATGATGCGCTACTGGAAGAAAGTTCGCAATCCATCGTAAGCATAGAGTGGTTCTGGAGTCAGACAGCTTGCTATCCACTTGGCAGAGAAAAGAAATCCTGATCTCATGTAAGTTTGCTCAGATAAATTTTCCCCGGCCCATAAGCTGGCGGACTCCAGAATCATGAAGCGTAAACTCTGGCAAAATGTCACGCGCAAACCGTGATGCTTGAGACCTTCCAAAACTGCATAATAAAGATATACTTTGTGATAACCAAACTTCAGGAACTCTAGCGACTCTCCGATCGGTGTTAGTGAGGCAGACGTCCGAAGTAATATTCTCAAGGAGTAACCATGAAGGACTTTCTCGCAATTTCCGATTATTCATCGGAGGAAATCCAGGACATACTCGACCTGGCTGTCAATCTCAAGAAGGAGCATTTCAAAAAGGGGAACAGGAAGATTTTCAAAGGCAAGGTGCTGGGGATGATCTTCCAAAAGCCGAGCCTGCGCACACGGATTTCGTTTGACATGGCAATGCGGCACTGCGGCGGCGATGCGCTTTATCTCTCGCCGAACGAGATCGGGCTTGGCAAGCGCGAATCCATCGCGGACATTGCGCGGGTGATGTCGGGCTACGTGCAGGCGCTCATGGCGCGCGTTTTCGACCACGAGCATGTGGTGGAACTGGCGAAGTGGTCTGAAATTCCCGTTGTCAACGGCTTAAGCGAATACAACCATCCCTGCCAGGGCATGGCGGATGCGCTGACCATCATCGAGAAATTTGGCAAAAAATCGAAAGGTTTGAATGTCAGCTATGTGGGCGATGGCAACAACGTCACAACCTCGCTGATGCACGTTTCCGCGCAACTGGGCTGGAACTTCACCGTCGCCACCCCCGAAGGTTATGACACGAATCCCAAGGCGATTGAAATTGCCCAAAATATTGCGAAGAAAACCGGCTCGAAACTCACCTTCCTGCGCGACCCGCATGAAGCGGTCAAGGGCGCACACGTGATTTACACCGACACATGGACCTCTATGGGGCAGGAGGAAGAGACCGCCAAACGCGAGCAAATCTTCCCGCCCTATCAGGTCAACGCGAAACTGGTTGACGAAGCGGACAAGGATGTGATCGTGATGCACTGCCTTCCCGCCCACCGCAACCACGAGCTGACCGATGAAGTGGCGGACGGTCCCCACTCGGTCATCTTCCCGCAGGCGCACAACCGCCTGCACGCGCAGAAGGCGATCCTCGCCCGTTTGTTTGATGTGGCATAAATAAAAAGATGAATAGAGAGTAGATAACTGGTTGAAGGTCATCTACTCTCTATTTTCTATCACATGTGACACAAATGAACACACAAGATTTTATCAAGATCGAAGAACAATACGGCGCGCACAACTACCACCCGCTGGATGTGGTCATCGAAAGAGCCGAAGGCGTATGGGTGTACGATGTGGAAGGCAGGAGATACCTCGATTGCCTCTCCTCGTATTCCGCCGTCAACCAGGGACATGTCCACCCTGAAATTTTGAAGGCCTTGCTCGAACAGGCGAAGAAGGTCACACTCACTTCCCGCGCCTTCCGCAACAACCAGCTCCCGCTCCTTTACAAGGAACTCTCCGAGATGACCGGCTACGAGATGTCGCTGCCGATGAATACGGGCGCGGAAGCTGTTGAAACCGCCGTCAAACTCGCTCGCAAGTGGGCGTACCAGGTAAAAAAGGTCCCGCGCCACCAGGCTGAGATCATCGTCGCGTCGAACAATTTTCACGGGCGCACTGTGACCATCGTTTCGTTCTCCACCGAGCCGTCCTACCGTGACGATTTTGGTCCCTTTACTCCGGGCTTTGTCACGGTCAAATATGGCGATGCGGATGCGGTTGAAAAGGCAATCACGCCCAACACCGCCGCAGTGATGCTGGAGCCGATTCAAGGCGAGGCTGGCGTCATCATCCCACCCGCTGGATATCTGAAGAAGGTTTCTGAAATCTGCAAGAAGAGCAACGTCCTTTTTATGGCGGACGAAATCCAGACTGGCTTGGGGCGCGCCGGCAAACTGTTTGCGGCACACTACGACGATGTCCGCGCGGATGTGACCATCATCGGCAAGGCGCTGGCTGGCGGCTTCTATCCAGTCTCGGCGGTGCTGGCTGACAAATCCGTTCTCGGGTTGTTCAAGCCCGGAGAGCACGGATCAACCTTCGGCGGGAATCCGCTGGCGGCGGCTGTCGCCCGCGCGGCACTGAAAGTCATCCGCGAGGAAAAACTGGCGGAGCGCTCCCGTCAACTGGGCGAATATTTCCTTGAGCAGTTGAGCGAAATCCCCAGCCCGCATGTCAAGGAAGTTCGTGGGCGTGGTTTGTTGATCGGCGTGGAACTCAAGCCGGAGGCAAAGGGTGCGCGACGGTTCTGCGAAGCATTGAAGACGAAGGGCATTCTTGCCAAGGAGACTCACGACAATGTGATCCGCTTTGCCCCGCCGCTTGTGATCGACAAGGAAACCATCGACTGGGCGCTGCCGTCCATTCGCGAAGTTCTCAATATGGAATAGTTTTTCGACCCAAACCCTAAAGGTCTTGAAGACCTTTAGGGTCTTTTATGTGGAGGCACATGATGAATATTGGAATCCCAAAAGAAAGCAGGCCCTTTGAGTACCGTGTGGGGCTTTCCCCAGCCGGGGTCGAAATCCTCACTCAAAACGGTCACCAGGTTTTTGTTGAACATGATGCGGGTGCGCTGACCGGCTTCAGTGACAAGGATTATGAAAACGTCGGCGCCAAACTTGTCTTCTCCCCCGAAGAATCCTTTGGCCGCGCCGACCTGGTACTGAAGGTTTCGCGCCCCACACAGGATGAATTAAACTGGCTGCGACCCAGTACGACTTTGGCTGGTTTCCTGCACCTTGCCTCATCCCGCCAGGACAAAATAGATGTTTTGCTCGAAAAGAAAATCACAGCCATCGCCTACGAGCAGATTCAATCTCCTGATGGTTCGTTGCCTGTCTTGCGTACCTTCAGCCAGATGGGCGGCGCAATGACGGCGCAGATCGCGGCACGCCTGCTTCAAAATAATTGGGGCGGCAGGGGCATCCTGATGGGTGGTGCGCCTGGCGTTCCGCCTGCCGAGGTTGTCATTTTGGGTGCCGGGGTGGTTGGAACTTCCGCCGCGCAAATGTTTTTGGGGATGGGAGCGCATGTGACCGTACTCGACCAAAGCCTTGCTGCGCTTCAGCGTATCTGGGACCGTTTCCCGTGTCTCAGTACGAAACTGTCAACCAAACGTAATATCGAGAGTTCGGTAGTCTATGCCGACGTGCTGGTTGGCGCCGTGTTGGCTACCGGTCAGCGCGCGCCGATTTTGGTGACGCGTGAAATGGTGCGCACAATGAAGCCGCGTTCCGTCATTATGGATGTCAGTATCGATGAGGGCGGGTGCGTCGAAACGTCACGCCCAACCACGCATGAACACCCCGTCTACATCGAAGAGAATATTTTGCATTATTGCGTGCCAAACATTACGGGCGCCGTGGCGCGTACCGCCACGCATGCTTTTGTAAATGTGGCGATGCCTTATATTTTGGAAATTGCCAATAAGGGTGCCGAGGGAGCGATTGCGACCAACCCCGATCTTGCGTTTGCAGTAAATACCCATGCAGGCGAGATGCAGCATCTTTCGCGCCTGACGACTGGAAAAGGTAAATAATCATGGACTGGAAGAACCTTTACGAGTCCCGCTTGTGTAGCGCTGAAGAGGCAGTGCGAGCCATTAAGTCTGACAATCGCATTTTTATGACGGGCAACGTCTCTGTGCCGCAGAAGTTGCTGGCGGCGCTGGTGGACTATGCGCCGAATGTGACGAATGTGGAAATTTGCCAGGCGCTTTCGGTCGCCCCCAGCGATTATGTCAAACCTGAGATGGAAGGTCACCTGCGGGTCAATACGCTGTTCATCAGCGCCAATGTGCGCAAGGCGGTGCAGGAAGCGCGCGCAGACTTTACCCCGGTCCTGCTTTCAGAATTCACCCTGCTCTTCAAGAACGGCATCCTGCCGGTTGACGTTGCCATGATCCACGTTTCGCCGCCGGATGAACACGGATTCTGCTCGCTGGGTGTCGAAGTCGGATTGAGCAAGTCCCCGGCAGAATCAGCTAAAATTATCATCGCCGAGGTCAACGAGCAGATGCCGCGCACCCTGGGCGATTCCTTCATCCACGTCAGCCGCATAACCCACATGGTCCCGGTGAATTATCCCGTAGCCGAATTGCCCCAGGGTGGCGAAGGTGATGAGATTAGCGAAAAAATTGCCGGTTACGTTGCCGACTTGATCCCCGATGGTGCCACCATGCAAATGGGGATCGGTGCCATTCCAGACGCGGTCCTGAATTACCTTGAACACAAAAAGGATCTCGGCATCCACAGTGAAATGTTCTCCGATGGCGTGGTGCGGCTGGTCGAAAAGGGCGTCATCAATAATTCCCGCAAGACCATCCACAACGGTAAGATCGTGGTGGGATTTATTCTCGGCACACAGAGTCTGTATCGCTGGGCGCATGACAATCCGTTGTGCGAGTTCCATCGCCAGGAATACGTCAACGACCCATTTGTGATTGCGCAGAATGACCGTCAGGTGGCGATCAATTCCGCCATCGAAGTAGACCTCACGGGACAAGGCTGCGCCGACAGCATCGGTCACAAGTTTTTCAGCGGCGTCGGCGGGCAGTTGGACTTTGTCTACGGTGCGGCGCGCTCGAAGGGCGGCGTGCCGATCATCGCCATGCCCAGCACCAACGAGATGAAGGACGGCACGCTGGTCAGCAAGATCGTGCCCATGCTCAAACAGGGCGCAGGCGTGGTGACTGGGCGCAACCACATGCACTACGTCGTCACCGAGTACGGTGTGGCTGACCTGTACGGAAAGACCATCCGCCAGCGCGTGGAAGCCCTTGTCAACATTGCCCATCCCGACTTTCGCGCCGATCTGCGCAAAAAGGCAAAAGAATTGCAGTGGATTTAGTTTATTCCATCCCCTGAAGCGGACACAACCGGCGATTTTTCGCCGGTTGTGTCCGTATTTTCTTTTTAGTAAGCTCTCATAATTGTTAGGGAAATAGTACTTGCTTCCCTTGCACTATTTTCCAGACCATGTAAAATAAGAACAATTCTGGCAGACCTATCCAGGAAATCTATGAGAAAGGAGACTACTACAATGTTATTTTCACCCAAGGAAAAAGGTCAGGGTCTTGTTGAATACGCTCTAATTCTCGTTTTGGTTGCCATCGTCGTGATCGCCGCCCTCATGATCCTCGGACCGATCATTGGCAACGTGTTCAGCAAAGTCAACTCCAGCCTCAGCGGTGTGTAATTCGCACCAATCGTAATTGCAAGAAAAAGTCCCGTCGTGAGACGGGACTTTTGTTTTCATTTCGATCCTGCTGTGTTGACAGTCAGACCGCGTCCACTTTCGCGACACTCGAAACGACACGGCGCAGAAGCATGGTTGGCAGTAAAAATACGATATGCAGGACGGCGCTCAAACCGAAGAGGGTGGCAACGGAACCGAGAAAACTATTCAGGGAGGGGGCAAGGTTCTCCATCATCCAGGTGCCGGCGCCGGCAAAGATTCCAAGCGCGAACAGGACACCCACCCACAAGCCAAGCGGCAGCCAGGAATGGCGGTCCGATTCCGAGGGCAGCATCGTGCTGGAAACCGCAAAGGCGAGGTAAAACCAGACAAGAAAATCATCAACCTGCGGCAGCAAAGTCAATCCCATCCAAAACAACTCAAATTGCCCATTGGCAAACACATCCAACAGGGTTCCGATTCCCAGCCGGTACATGCCTGCATAGGCAATGAACAACGAACCCGTAATCAGCGGTGCAGCGCCGATCAATGAATCGCGGACGATATCCGTCTGCGCCGTCTCAACGTAGCCCATGAGCAGGCGCCCATTTGGCAGCGACTTGGGAACGAGCGAGAAGCTCCCCGTCGGCACGCTCAGGAGTTTTGCCATCACAAAATGACTCAGTTCGTGCAGAAAGACGCCGGGCAGGAAAAGGATCGAAAACAGACCAACCGTCAACTGCGGATGGCGGGTGAGAATGAGAAAGACCGCTTGTATTTCTCGATGCAAAAGCCGCTGGAGAATGACCAGCGGCAGGAGAGTCAGGACAAACCAGAGGAAGCCGGTAAAAGGCATGTGGGCAGTGATGGATAAATGACAACGACGGAGGATAATGGATGGGCCTCCGTCATTTGTCACCAGTACCCCGTCTATTTCACAGCGGCTTTCGTAATCGCAACGAAATCATCCACTTTCAAGCTTGCGCCACCGACGAGCGCGCCGTCGATGTCAGGCTGACCAAAGAACTCAGCCGCATTCGCCGCAGTGACCGATCCGCCGTACAGCACGCGGATGGCTTGCGCCGTTTCTGCGCCGAACAATTCCGCCAGCGCTGGGCGGATGACATCCTTCACGACGGCATTCGCTTCCGGTCCGTTGGATGCCTTGCCTGTGCCAATTGCCCAAACAGGTTCGTAGGCGACGACGATGCGCGGGGCAAATTCAGCGGGAACACCTTTGAGGCTCCCCTTCGTTTGGGAAGAAACAACCTCGCGGGTTTGTTTCGCTTCATACTGTTCCAGGGTCTCGCCGACACAGACGATGGGGGTCAGATCAGCCTTCTGGGCAGCGACCAGCTTCCGGTTGACGATTTCATCCGTCTCGCCAAAATAGGCTCGGCGTTCCGAGTGACCGAGAATCACGTATCCGCATAATTCCTTGACCATCGCGGGGGCGACTTCGCCCGTAAACGCGCCCTTCTCCTCCCAGTGCATGTTCTGCGCGCCCAAGCCGATATCCGTCCCTTCGAACAGGGAGGCGGCAGCCATGAGCGACATGAACGGCGGGCAGACCACCTTTTCCACGCCGCTGATCTCGCGCAGTTGCGCGCTCATCTTGAAGAGCAGGTCGCGGGTTTCCGCGACGGTTTTGTTCATTTTCCAATTGCCGGCAACGAGTGACTTTCGCATGATGAATTCCTTATTGTATGAGTTTGAGATAGTTTTCCGCCATGATGCGGATCCAGTCGGGAACATCCGGTCTGGATGTTAAAGCAAGCAGGGTCTTTTTCGCTTCCTCCTGGTTGCCCGTTTTCATTTCGTATTCCGCTTTGAGCAGCGGGATTTCAGGCATATCGGGATTGATCTTCTCGGCGGCAGCCATTTCCACGACCGCATCCATTACCTCTTCCGGTCTTGCATTGTAAACAATGTGACGTCCATGCGCAATATGACTGAGCGCCGGGTCGACTTTTTCGATGCGGTCTAAGGGCAGAAACAGCGGCATTTCCTTCTGCTCGGCGGCTTTGTAAACCGACTCGTGAAAGTTGCCCATCAATTCCGGTGACAATCCCTGTTTGCCGGTCAGAGCCATGCGCAGGTACAGACTTGCAGCGGGCGCCCATGCTTCGCGGTGCATAAATTTCTCCGCCGCCTTTGCCAGAAATTCCTTTTTATCGACGCCCGCCAGATCGACAGCCTTCGTCAATTCATCCATAGCCGGGCGGATTTCCTTTGCGTCCCACAATTCAAGAGCGAGTGCCAGGTGCGCATCGGGGTCGTTCGGATTTTTTGCCACCAGCTCCTTCGCCGCGACTAATTCTGGCGAGGCGTTTTCAACTGTAGGCTGGGACACAGGCGCGACAGTGGGACCGCCGCCCTGAGGTCTAGGCAAGGGAGATGCGGGAAGAACCTGGGGCGCAGCGGCGGACGTTTCCTCTGCACGTTTTGCGCTTTGTTGATTATTGTTACGGACTGCCGCAAAGGCAATGAAGCAACAAAACAGCAATATCACGCCAATACCCACCCACATCCAGGGCGAACGCTTTTTGGGAAGAGGCGGCGGAGTTGTGGGAACATCGACAGTTTGCTTTTTTGCGCCAGTCGCGGATTTCGACATGGTCGAGCGCATGATGATGGCTGTGCCCTGCATCGGGACTCCCGCCTCAGTCCAAGCTGCCTTGAAGGCAATCATTAATTCCTCGACCGTGGCATACCGGTCAATGCGGTCCTTTGCCAGCGCCTTCAGCAAAACCCGCTGGACAGTGTCAGGCACCTTCGGATTGACCTTTTTAGGCAAAGGCAGGGGCGTGTAAATATGATCGTGAATGATGGAGAAGGGCGTGTCCGCGCTGAACGGGACCTGTCCCACTACCAGTTCGTAAAGCATCACACCGAAGGAGTAAATATCCGTGCCGGCGTCGAGGTCTTTCTTTCCCATTGCCTGTTCTGGGGAAATGTACTGCGGCGTGCCCATGATCGAATCAGACGACATGGTGGATTCTCCCGCCTGGGCAATGCGCGCCAGCCCGAAGTCCGCCAGGTACATCGTGCCATCATTGGAGATCATCACATTGGACGGTTTGATGTCGCGGTGCAAAATTCCCTGCCTGTGGGCGTACTCCAGTGCCGCGCCGACAGAATTGACCACCTGTTCGATCTCTTCCGAAGTGAGCGGGCCCTGGTTCAGCCGCGCCTTGAGCGTATCGCCTTCGATGTATTTCATCACAAGGTAGGGGCGCTTTTCGTGCTCGGAATAATCGTAAATTGGAACAATGCAGGGATGTTCCAGTTTTGCCACCACCCGCGCCTCGCGCTGGAAACGCATGGTAAATGTCTGGTCTTCGTTGAACGCGGGGTGCAATACCTTCAATGCCACATAGCGGTCGAGTGAGGCATGATAGGCTTTATAAACGGTTGCCATGCCACCCTGCCCAAGTTGTTCGATGATCCGGTATGGACCAACGTTCTCGCCGATATTGAAGGACATTAAATCATCTCCGGTTGCATTTTTTTCGATTATAGCCGAGCGTGCTTGATTTGGGATACATCCGAGTAAATTGTTTGTAAACTGAAATGCGGAGAATGCACGGAAGGCTGATTCCGCTTCGAGGAACATTTTTCGCGCCGGCAGCTCGCGCTCTTGTTGCAAAGTCCGCTCAAGCGGACTAAAGAACAGCGCGAAGAAGCTCCGCGCTGTTCCGATATCACAATCTTTTCTGGTCTCGAAATTTACTTATCGAGCAACGCCGCCACGCCGGGCAATTCCTTGCCTTCGAGGAATTCGAGCGATGCGCCGCCGCCGGTAGAGACGTGTGTCATCTGCTTGGCGACACCCGCCTTCTTGACCGCGCTGGCTGAATCGCCACCGCCGATTACGGTGATCGCGCCGGATTCAGCCAACAGCTTCGCCAGAGCAAACGTGCCTTCGGCAAACTTCGGCATTTCGAAGACACCCACGGGACCGTTCCAAACCACCAGCTTGACTCCGCTCAACGAAGACTTGTACAACTCGAGGGTCTTGGGGCCAACGTCCAACATGCGCCAGCCTGCGGGGATTTTGTCAACATCCACAGTTTGGGTATTGGCATCGGCGTCGAATTTGTCGGCAATGACTGCATCCACGGGCAGGATCAGCTTGTCAGCGGATTTCGCCAGAATGGATTTGGCAGTCTCGATGGAGGCTTCTTCGACGAGACTGTCTTGCATGTTCAGTCCCTTTGCCGCAAGGAAAGTGTTCGCCATGCCGCCGCCGATGATCAACTTGTCACATTTGGAGAGCAGCGTTTCCACGACCAAAATCTTGTCGCTGATTTTCGCGCCGCCGAGGATGGCGATGTAGGGATGTTCGGGATTGGCAATCGCGCGTCCGAGATATTCGAGTTCCTGTTCCATTAGGAAGCCGGAGACGGCAGGCAGGAAACGTGCCACGCCCTCGGTTGAGGAATGGGCGCGGTGCGCGGAACCAAACGCATCGTTGACGTACACCTCACCCAATGCGGCCATCTGCTTGGCTAGTTCGAGGTCGTTCTTCTCTTCGCCCTTGTGGAAGCGGGTGTTTTCCAGCATGAGCACTTCGCCGGGCCTCAATTCCTTCGCCATCTTTTCCACTTCCGCGCCAACGCAGTCGGGAGCCATCATGACAGGTTTGCCCAACAGCGCAGCCAGAGCTTCAGAGGCGGCTTTCAGGCTGAACTCGGGATCGGGTCCGCCCTTCGGGCGTCCGAGGTGACTCATCAATAGGACGGACGCACCCTGCTCCAAAACATATTTGATGGTCGGCAATGCAGCTTTAATGCGCTTGTCATCAGTCACTTTACCTTCCGCCATGGGCACGTTGAAGTCCACGCGCATCAACACGCGCTTGCCCTTGAGGTCGATGTCTTTTACGGTTTTCTTGTTCATAACTTCCTTGGTAAATCGGTATTTGAAAAATTGGTAGATTGGCTTCCCAATCTACCAATTTGCCATTTTACAAATTACAGGCTCTTCGCCATCAATGCTGCGAGATCGGCTGTACGTACTGAGTAACCCCACTCGTTGTCATACCAAGTGACGACTTTGATGAAGTTGCTCTTTTCCTTGCCGAGGACGCTGGTAAACGGCAGGTCAATGGAGGAGCTGTAGGAGCTGCCTTTGAAGTCCATGCTGACGAGGGGTTCGTCGACGGCTTCGAGAACGCCCTTGAAGCGCGGCTGCTTGGCGGCATCGCGGAATGCCTGGCGCAGTTCTTCGGTGGTAGTTTCTTTTTCGAGTTCAGCGGTGAAATCCACCACGGAAACCGTGGGGGTCGGCACGCGCAGTGAATAACCATCGAACTTACCCTTGAGGTCGGGGATGACCAGGGCGATGGCTTTGGCTGCACCGGTGGTGGTCGGGATGATGTTCAAACCGGAGGCGCGGGCGCGACGTAGGTCTGAGTGCGGCATGTCGAGCACCTTCTGGTCATTGGTGTAGGAGTGGATGGTGGTCATGAAACCGCGCTTGATCGTGTACTTGTCATGCACGACCTTGGCGGCAGGAGCCAGACAGTTCGTGGTGCAGGAGGCGTTCGAAACGACATGGTGCTTGGAAGCATCGTATTTGTCTTCGTTGACGCCCAGCACGACGGTCAGGTCCTCGCCTTCAGCGGGGGCCGAAATGATGACTTTCTTCGCCCCACCAGAGGTGATGTGGTTGACTGCACCCTTGACGGTCTTGCCCTTCTTGTTGACGCCGTCTTCCTTGATGGTGAACAAACCGGTCGACTCGATGACGATGTCGATGCCCAAATCCTTCCACATGATGGCGGCTGGGTCGGTTTCCTTGAAGACTTTTACTTTCTTCCCGTCGATCAAAAGAGCATCGTCGGCAACTTCCACCGTGCCATCGAAACGACCATAGGTCGAATCATATTTGAGCAGGTGCGCCATGGTCTTCATATCACCGATGTCGTTGAAAGCAACAACTTCGAGTTCCTTGGGGTACTTGTCGCGGATTGCTTTGAGTACCTGTCTG
This sequence comes from Chloroflexota bacterium, assembly GCA_016234555.1. Lineage (GTDB taxonomy): Bacteria > Chloroflexota > Anaerolineae > Anaerolineales > Villigracilaceae > Villigracilis. The sequence continues at coordinate 19,951 of JACRBJ010000095.1, forward strand.
CCGATGCGGCCAAATCCATTAATACCAATTTTTACTGCCATTTTGAATTCTCCTTAAAGAAAAATGTAGTGTTTGTGAATTTTTACACAATTTTACGGTTCGTATTTTAACACGAATTCCGCCAATTATAGCACTTGCCGTAATTTAACAAACTGTTTTCAGGGATAAATAAACAATCCCAGCAAGAGACCGGCCTAAGTCAACTGCTGTATAATAAAATCCCATGAGAAAAATAGTCGACCTGATCAAAGCAGAACCGCGCTATCAAAAAAACATAGAATATGGCGAACCTCGATATGGTCACCCGGAGGGAAAGGTAAAGTTTCACATCGCCGACCTGGAAGCCAACCTGGAACTCCTAGCGGAAAGAAATATTTCAGAAAGCGATTACTGGAAACTTAAGTTTATCATCCACACGCACGATTCGTTCAAGGCGGAGGCAAAAAAAGATACGCCGGTGACCGACCCCAAAAACCACGCAAGCCTGGCACGGGAATTTGCGAGCCAATTTACAGACGACACCGACCTGCTAAACATGATCCAATTCCACGACGAAAACTACAACCTGTGGCGGCAGTATTCGGAGACCGGCGACTATGACAAAAAACGGTTCCAGAATCTCCTGGACATAATCAAAGATTGGGACCTTTTCCTGATGTTCATCATCATTGACGGCTGTACCGCGGGCAAGGAATTAGCCAAGCTTTCCTGGTTCATCGATGAGGTAGGAAAACATAAAAAAACACGCGTGGACTCCTCCTGGGTAATTCCACAGGAAAAATTCCATACCAAAAAAGATTAAACGGGACCCCATCCAAGGCAAACGCAAAGCTGTCAACTGCAAATTTCACGGGCTTGCACAAGTGACCAATAGGTTGTAAACTTCATATACAAACGTCAGCCAGCTTTTTTAAAGGATTTCAAGAAAAAAGGGCAAGGCACACAAAATAACAGCCTAACCATGATCGGAGGGAATGTGCTTGAATCAATTCGTCGTATGATTCTGAATAGGATCGAAGAAAAAGGACGGGCGGAAGGGGCGCCAATCGTCAATTTTCCAGAAAGAACGATCTCGGTCGAAGGGGAGGATATCTATGTAGGGCAGGGATGGGTAGAATGGTTTTTGCTTGTCAGCGGATTTTATCTTGCCCTGCCACCCAATACCTATGGGGTGGTTGTGTATCCTGACGGAAAAGTTCGAAAATTGCCCGGCGGAATGTATGAAGCGCCTGCCGGTGTCTACAGGATTCATTATGTCGACAACCACGAACGTACAGACGTCTCCGAGCCCGTATCTGAATTAACGACGGACGGTGAAAAACTCACGCTTAAGATCATCGTGCGCTACCGTGTTATTGAGCCCATCCTTGCGCTTGAAATCGCCAATCCTGTGGAGACAATGATGGTGCACATTGAGACCGATGTGGCTCAATATATCCGCACACATGACCATTCCGATATTGCGGACTCATCAGAAAAGGGTGGCAGGAAAATTTTCAATTTTTTCTCTGAACGACATAACAGTCGAGTGCCACTCTCAAAGGCTATATCCATTTTAGGCGTGGAACTTAAGGAGTTTGCCGGGGACAAGGAATATGTCGAAATGCGGCGTCAAGTGCGAAAGGATGAAAGACAGATTCAAGCTGGGAAGAGGCTGGAAGAACTTCAACAGGAATTTGATCAGCTAAAAGCCATGAACAAGGCGGAGAATGAAAGATTGGCCGCAGAACATGTAGCCAAGCTGGCAAAGGCTGAAGCTGAACATAAGGCTGAAAAAGAGAAAATCGAGGCGAATCATGAAAAGGCAATGCAGGATATTCTGCATGACGTTAATCTGCGTAAGATTAAACTGGACAACAAGGGCAAACACCTCCAAAGGCGGGAGGAGGAGTTTCTTAAAGCGATTGACGCAATTTCAAAGAGTTTCTCGAGCGGATATCCCACGAATCCGAACGTGATCAAAACCATGACCGATCTGGTTGCCGCCCTCAAGGAAGGGGTGGATAGCGATGACGCAGAAGAAAATATGTCCGAAACCAGCAACCGCCCCACAAAACCTCGCGTCTCTCCTGAACCAACTGATAAAGTGGAAAAACTAACCAATACCCTGCTCAACCTGCTCGACCCTAAGAAATGAATACCCCAATTCTAAAACTAATGCAAACACCGGAAGGATGGCAGGCGGCATTTGCATTTCAGGTCTTTCATCGCCCGCCAGAAGAGTGGATGAAAATGAAATGGGGGTTCAACGCGGGCGCTTTATTGGATGAAGCGCTTGACCGCTATAGGATGTTTATAGAATCCCAAGCAGTCAATGAAATCGAGTTCCATGCCGGCACCATGCAAAATAACACGCTGGTATTGCGCGGCATTCACTCGCCTGAATTCGTATTAAGGATGGTTTTGCTGGGCAAGTCATGCGCACCCAGCAAGGGAGAGGCGCAGCAGGCCGCCCAGCAATATGCATGCCAGTTGTTCTCCACGTTCCCCCATGATTTTCTCCTTGTCCCTGTTAAAACGGACAACGATTATTACAGCCTGTGCGGGGAAGAATTGCTTGCGGGGAATTCCAAGGTGGCGCAGATCCAGCGTGGGATCATTTTCCTACCGAAGGGGCTCGCACACTATCTCCCGGGGTTATGGCAGACCAGTGCCCGTTCCAATGAACAGGTCTGGCGTGCGCTTTCCGGAATGCCGCAGCCTGTGCTTTTCAACATCACGATCACGCCATCCATGATGTACCCGGAGGAAAAACATTTACTACGGGAGATAAAGAAAGGTATTTCTGAGCAGAAGGATAATTTGATTTCTGCCTTCATTCCCTGGATCGAGGCCTATACCAAGCGACGGCTGGCTGCCTGGAAAAAATTCTTCCTTGTTCAGGTACACCTGGTAACTGACGGGGCAATGGATAATTTAATTCGTTCGATCGGTTCAGCGCTCACACGGGATTCCAATGATATGGTGTTACCCGGTTATCAGGTGCGGGAACCAACCTCGGAAAGCGAGAGCCGCCAATGGTGTGAAAGCATCCAAGCGTTGGGTTTGACCGAGAATTCCTCACGTTGGGATGACCTCGCTGATATGGACGAAGTCTATTCAATTTTTCGTTTTCCATATCGTCCGGAAGCGGGACTACCAGGCGCAAACTTCAATAAGATTGGGAAAGAGACAGATTCATCATTAGGTTAATGTTGGCACATTGCTCTGTTGCAAAGATAACGTGAACTAGCGATGAATGTTGTAGACCAAGGCCTTGATAATCGGCTCGCGGTTCTGAAGTTGTGTCTTTCGAGAACGGATGGTATCACCAAACTTGCGTTTGATCACAGAATTGACC
>JACRBJ010000096.1 GCA_016234555.1 Chloroflexota bacterium
GACAAACTGCTGTTGACCTTGCTGAACACGTTGCCGATGATGGGCCCCAGAATCATGAGCGCGGCGATAACAACGATGGCAACCAAAACAAGAATCAGCGCATATTCCACGAGGCCCTGCCCCTTTTCTTTCGGTGAGAATAACATGTGAGATACCTCCTTTCCTTGAAATTCAATCAGGTGGGACTGAAAGTATACTAATTATAGCGAAAAAACTGAGGAATTACTTAATAAATTCGGTTGGCTCCCTTACAGTTTTGTGGGTTTTTGAGGTGTGGGTGTGGAAGGTTTGCTTGAAAGTCCCCGATGGATGTGTAAAATAATTTTGGGCGGTTTGTTAGAAGCAACAAACCGCCCAAATAATTATTCCCTCTTCGGTTTGGTGAGCTAAATACTGGACAGGCTGCTGTTGACCTTGCTGAACACGCCGCCAATTACGGGACCCAGGATCATGAGCGCGGCGATAACAACGATGGCAACCAAAACAAGAATCAGCGCATATTCCACAAGACCCTGTCCCTTCTCTTTTGGTGAGAATAACATGTGGACTACCTCCTTTCTTGAGAGATGGATGAAGCGTTTAAATTATAACGAGGAAGCCCTTGCAGCCACTTAACAGTTTCATCTTTGGCGGGAGATATGTACTAATGGGCTACTGTGCCGTATTTCCGCCGTCCACCAAAAGCAGGTGACCCGTCACGAAGGACGACTCGTCTGAAGCCAGGAACAGGACGGCGTTGGCGATCTCCTCCGGCTTGCCGAACCTGCCCATCGGAATGTATTCGCTCGCCTCCCTGATTGCTTCTTCCAAAGTCACGGGATCGGAATCCTCAAAATACCCCTTCTCAATCCAGCGATCCACAAACGTGTCGCCGGGGCAGACCGCGTTGACGCGGATATTGTCCCGCGCATAATCCAGTGCCATTGCCTTTGTCATCATTCCCACTGCGCCCTTGCTGACAATGTATGGCAGGGCATTCCTTCCCGCCACCACCGACCAATCCGAGCCGTTGTTGATAATCACGCCGCCACCCTGCTTCTTCATCTGCGGGATGACCAGACTGCACATGTGCCAGGCCGCCGTCACATTGATTTCCAGCGTGTCGCGCCAGACATCCTCGGAGGTGGTGTCCGCCATCCCTTTGGTGACGATGCCCGCGTTGTTGAACAAAATGTCGATTCGACCAAACTCCCTGAGAGCGGAATCCACCACCCGTTGACAATCCTCCACTTTTGTATGATCCGCCTCGACGAAAACGCATCGACCGCCCCTTTGCCTGCATTCCGCTTCGACGGCTTTCCCCAACCCTGAGCGTCGCCCCGTGACGATGAGGTTCGCGCCTTCCTCTGCAAAGCGCAGGGCGGTGGCTTTCCCAATTCCGCTTGTGCCGCCTGTGATAATGGCTGTCTTATTTTTTAGTTTCATCTTTGTCTCCTCAAAGCCGGCGCGGCGTGGGCGCTTAAGAGTAGTACCAGGCAAAGATTTTATTGTAAATTGCCAGCAACATCTTCTTGACCGGAGCCAGTTCCAGCACGCGCTTTCCAAACGAAACGTGTTTTTTCTTCCCCACTTGTTTTAGTTCTCCGCGCAGGTATCCCAGCGTATTGGACATGTTCATCGCCAGCGGGTCGGAGACCATCAGGCGCAGCAAGCCCGCGTCGTTCATGCGCTTGTCGAGTTGACGGACCTGTCCCATGGGCTTGTCCATGTCAAAGGGCAGGAACTGCTGGAGCGTGGATTTGTATGCCGTGAACTGCCAATGCGACGCGCCCGCCATCGCGGTCACGCCCTTATAAACTATTCTCCAGTCTCTAGTCTCTGAATATACTTTTTTATTTTCCTCTTCGGTCTGTCCGAGCGAGAGGTTGAATTCAAGGAAGGTTTCCCAAGGGATGAATTGTCCTTCGTCGAGAGTCGCGTTGCTCCGCGCCCATTCGAGCGTGGACTCGTAAAACTCCGGCGGCGTGCGGAAAGGACGCGCCGTCACCATGCCGACATTCGGGAAGGTTTCGAGGATTTCCACCGACCGTTTGAGCCAGTTCGGGGAGAACAAAACGTCCGCGTCGGTGTAGGCGATGATTTCGCCCGGCGCGCCCGTCAGCATCACGTTCCACGCGCCGCCCTTGCCCATATTTTTTTCGGAGAGAATCAAATACTGGATTCGTCCCTCTTCCTTTTCGTTGACCAAATACTCGCGGACTTCTTCGCACGAACCGTTGTCGAAGACCATCAGGTCGAATGGCAGTCCCGCGTCCTTGCGCATCGACTCCAGCGAGACTTTCAGCACGTCGAGGGTCTCGGCGTAGAATCCGCTCAGGAAGGGGATGTAATTCAACAGGGTAACGGTGATCCGCTCCGGGCGGGCAACATCTTTGACGAACTTGGCAGGGTTTTGACCTTTTCGCATGATTCGATTCCGATTTACGATTTTGGATTTACGATTTTCGATTGACGATTTTTTTGATTCGTTTCTTCCAGCGCTTTGGACGGGCGATGTTTTCGAGCATGTTTTCAGGCAGGAAGAAAAAGACGGCGCGCAAAAACAGCTCGAGTTTCCGTGTGAACCGCAGGGATGTCATCTTCGGGTGGGCAAGTTTACCACCCGATAGCTGGTGTGTCGCATCCAAAATGGTATAGCGGATGTTCGCCTGTCCGCCAGCGAGACGGATATTCTCGTTCGTGTCGGGGTGGTCGTAGTGGGACTTGCCTCCAGGCAGGTGACTGTAATCGTGGTTCTGGTGGACGATCATTAGCGACGGCGTGCAGTCGATTACCGCCCAGCCTTCGCTGCGGGCTTTGTAGATCATCCAGTTGTCCCAGCCCGCGCGCCCGATGGTGAAGTTGGGAATGTCCTGATAGCAGGATTTGGGGAAGAGGAAGAAGTCACTGCCTGCGGGACGGTGGAGCTCACCCTGACTATGGACGGTGGACCGTAGACCATTGATCCAGTCACCCGAAAAGTCGAGAGGTTGGGCAATGTCCAAGTCCCAACGCTGGCTAAGCAGGACAAATTTCTGGAGTCCGACAGCTTGCTGTCGATTATTCAGCAGCAAGCTGCTGGACTCCAAAGCCGCTTTCACAAAATCGGGCATGAGGATCATGTCTGCGTTGACGATGCAGAGCAAATCGCTGTTGGAGTTTTCACGCGCCAGTTTGAACATGGACGAAATCAGCGGTGTGCCGCTTGCATTGTGCTCCACGTGAGGAATGTGCTTCACACCGAGTTCACGCGCGGCTTCGGCGAGACCATTTTCCTCGCCAAGCAAAATGACTTCGACATCGGGGAGCAAAGTCCACGACTTGATGGCGTTGCGCTGGATCGTCGCAATGTGCGGATTGGTGAAAGGCTTGGGGGCGGAGAAGAGAGTTATCAAAGTCATCAGTTATCAGTAACGCTGAACGTTCAACGTTTAACGTTTGAGCGCGCGTTTATCAATATCCTTCAACGTTTTATGCTCAACTCCTGCATTGATTTTCATCAGGTGGGGTTCGTCGTGGACCAAATCCAAAACATCCTTCCACGAGAAATCATCGCGCCCGTTGAAGCGGGAATAGATTTCTCGCATGAAGTCCAGGTCTTCGGGAGTATCCACTGTCCAGCGGTAATCGCCAAAGTCGGTGGTGTGATGCAGGAGGGCAATGTTGAATCCGCGCGGGGAGATTCCAGTTTGCAGTACTCGGCTTTCAGTCGTCAGTTTTACACCCTCGTAAAAATAGGGCATGGCATGTTCGCGGTGTTGGGGTTCTTTGGCTTCCTTCCATGCCTTCTTCAATACTTTGAAGGTACAGGCTTCCACATCCAAGCCGATGGGATAGGTCCGATGCCAGGGCGGCGGAAGGCGATTACAGACGAAATCATATTTGCCTTCCAGCAAGGTGTTGGCCACGTCGTCGATCAGGTCAGGGTCGATGACGGGGCAATCCGCCGTGATTCGGACAACCACGTCCGCTTTGGCTTGGGACGCGGCTTGATAATATCGGTCAAGCACGTCGAAGAGACTGCCTCGGGTGAAGGGGAGTCCGCTAAAGCCGCAGTACTCAGCCACGGGGTCGTCAGACGAATCTGTCGTAGTCGCAAAGATAACCTCATCGAGAGTCTTCGCCCGCGAAGTCCGCGTGAAGACGCGGGTCAACATCGGCTGACCTGCAATGTCGGAAAGGATCTTTCCGGGCAGGCGCGAGGAGGACATGCGTCCCTGGATGATGGCAACGATTTTTGATGTCATGAGTGGGTGTTTGCTTTCGTCGAAAAGTATAGCATGAAAGTTCCGCCCATAAAGCGGGAACTATTTACCCGGATTTCCCCGTTCTGACGAAGGTCTGAATATATCATCGCAACCCAAAGCGACACATTGGGAGAGGCGTAAGGCTTCGCGTAGGCTATTTTCTCATGGCATGTAACGATGTTGAAACATACCCGTTCTTTGAAATAAAGATTAAAATGTGTCCATGGTTTCAATCCCATCCAGTAACATCGACGCAAGTTCCAATTCCCCCCTCGATGGCTTGCCCCATGGATTTTCGCCATTCATGGGACGCGAAGCTGAAATCGCCCAGATAAAACAGCTTCTCAAAGATAAGCGTCTTGTCACGCTTTGCGGCGAGGATGGCGTTGGAAAGACAAGCCTTGCATTGAAGGTCGCCGGCGAAGTGCGCCAGCAATTCGGAGACGGCGTTTATCTCGTGCCGCTCGACACGATTGTCTCGCTTGAATCGATCATCGGCGTGATTGCAAGAAAACTGGGAATAAAAATCAACCCGCGGTTTGGGCTTCTTGAGCAGTTCTTTCAGGAGCTTTCACCAAAAAAAATATTGTTGATCCTGGATGATTTTGAAACCGGTCCCGATCAAAACCGTTTCCTGAAACAACTATTCGACCTTACCTCTGATGTGAAGGTCGTCATCACCTCCCGTGAATATTTGCGCAGCAACGGGGAAACAGTGGTCAAGCTCGAGGGGCTTCCCGTGCCGGACCCTGACACACTGGACGCGGAAACCTCCCCCTCGGTTCAGCTGTTCCTGCAGCATGCGCGCGCTTTTCCCGGTTTCACACCGGACTTCGATGCAATTGCCCACATCTGCCGCCTGCTGGACGGAATGCCCTTTGCCATTGAACTCGCCTCGGCATGGACAATGTCGACCGACGACCTGTCCCGCCAGATCGAGCTCAGCCTGTCCCTTCACCCGCCGGACATCATATCGGGCAGGTATCCGAGCATGACTGCAATCCTCGATTCACTCTGGGAATTTTTCTCCGAAATCGAAAAGCGGACCTTGATGGGGTTGAGCGTGTTCCAGGGCGGATTCTCCCAGCAAGCCGCCTCGAAGGTTTTGGGCGCCTCCAATTTTTTTCTCGATTCGCTGGTCAATAAAAAACTCATACATCGCGACGGTCCCCAGCGCTATGCCTTGCACGCCTCCGTCCTGCAATATCTGCAGGAAAAATTACATGCAAATCCCATCCTCGCCACGGATGTGGAAATACGTCACGGCTCCCACTATCTTGGGCTTCTGCGGGACTCTGAAGCCGCTTTGGGTTTATCCGATTCCATGCCGTTGCTGGAGGAGATTCTCCCCGATGCCGAAAATATCCGCTACGCCTGGAAACGGACAGTCGCGGTCGGAAACCTGAGGCTGGTGCAATCCGCGCTTTCGGCGTGGATCAGCATTTTGTGGAACCGCGGCTGGTACAAGGAAGCCATGGACGACCTCGGAATGCTGTCTGCGAGGCTCACTGAGTTTTCCGACACCGACCCGGATGCCGCATTGCTTTACGTGCGGGTAAAGAAATTCCAGGGAGAATTCCTTTACCTGATTGGCGACCCGGATGCGGGTTTGCGGGAACTGAAAAACGGAATTCAAAGGATAATTGAAAACGACCAGCTTCGGGATGAATCGGATATCTATCACCTGATGGGGGATCACCGGGACCTGGAGATCCTCAACAGGGACGCCAAGGAGATGTACCGGCATGGATTGACCCTTGCGGAAAAAGTGGGCGAGTTGGCGCTTGTTTACAAATTCATCAACAGGCTGGCAATGGGCGCGTACATCGAAGCAGATTACGCAGGCGCGATCCCGATTGCCAGGCACGCCCTCGAAATTGCCAGGCAGCTTCAGGATAGGAATAGAATCGCCAGGTCGTTGAGCGACCTCGGCAACCTGTACTACATGACAAAGGATTACCCGCGCGCAAAGCAAATCCTGACGGAAGCCCTGGAATACATTCCCGCCGCCGGGGACCAGGTTTTGGAATGTACCATCCTCAATACCCTCGGACGGACGCTGGTCGCCAACAGGGAATATGCCCAGGCAGCGCGGGTTTTTTCCCAGGGGTTGAACCTGCTTCAAAATGTGGTTGTCAGCCCATTGACGGTTGGGACGTTGATGAGTGTGTCGGAGTTGCTGAATTTCATCCAGGAGAAATCCCTGGCGTTCGCGCTCGTCAGCCTCCTGATAAACCATCCCGAGTCGAATGTCGAAGTCCAGACGAGGGCGATTCGCCTGCAAAGGTCCCTGAATTCGGAAAAAGTTCAGGCGGAGAAAAACGATTGGACTTTGGACCAGTTGGGAAATATCGTGGGGGACCTTGTGCTCATCTTCGAACGGAAAGCTGATTCCCCCAAACCATCGTAGCCTCACTGAAGGCTGGTCCTGATCAAAAAGACCCGCTCCGGGCTTGATCTCCGGAACGGGTCATGTTTTTAACGCGGAAAGCTTTCAGCTTGCATCCCCGTACAACTTCCGATGCACCACGCTCAAGGCGCGGACCTGCTCCGCCGCGTGATACGACGACCTCACCAGCGGATTCGACTCGACCCACTTGAAGCCGATCTCCCTGCCGAAGTCGCGCAGTTCGGCAAATTCCTCCATCGTGTAATAACGCTGCATGGCGAAGTGCTTTTTGCTCGGCTGGAGATACTGCCCGATGGTCAGGATGTCCACGCCCCAACTGCGCTGGTCGCGCATCACTTCCTTGACCTCGTCCATCGTCTCGCCCAAGCCGAGCATGATGCCGGACTTGGTCAGCACTTCGGGGTCGAGCTTCCTGGCATTGGATAGGGTTGCCGCCGCCCATGCGTAGTTGTCCTGCGGCTGGATGGTCTTGAACAAGCGCGGCACCGTCTCGACGTTATGGTTCAAAATTTCGGGGCGGGCATCCATCACGATCTTCAAAGCTTCGATGCTGCCCTTGAAATCGGGAATCAATACTTCGATGGAGCAACCCGGCAGCAGTTCGCGGATGCGGCGGATGACCATCGCAAAGATTGGCGCGCCGCCGTCCCGCCGCTCATCGCGGTTGACGGAGGTGATGACCGCATGTTTCAGGTTCATCGACTTTACGGCTTGCGCCACGCGCTCGGCTTCGTTCCAATCCAGCAGGGCAGGCTTGCCGTGTTTGATGTCGCAGAAGGCGCAGGTGCGGGTGCAGACATCGCCGAGCATCAGGAAGGTGGCGGTTCCGCTGCCCCAGCACTCGCCGAGGTTCGGGCACATCGCCTCTTCGCAGACGGTGTGCAGTTCCTTTTTTCGCATCAAGGCTTGCAGGTTTTCAAAGGTCTCGCCCGAAGGCGCGCGGACTTTGATCCAATCCGGGCGGCGCGGCGGGCGTTGATCTGTTTGGGTCGAGACTCGGTCTCTGGTGGGGGTGACAGGCATGGTACTCCTTTTAATTCTATAGCGGTAAATCTACTGTTTCTTGCCCTGCTCAAGACGGTGAGGACACTTATGACCGTGGGTATTATATGATGACGCCATTTACCCGTTTATTCTTCCTTCTTTCGAAACGCCATCAATTGCTGGTACACACCCGAAAGGGTCTGACCTTCGCGCGACAATCCCATGCCGCCAAGCACGGTGCTATTGAGGTAATTATACAGGCGGGCTGTGAGTGCCACCGCCAGTGAGGTGGACTGGTCTTTGGTGAACAAAGTCAATGCCGCGCTGACTGCGCCCTCAAAAGTGCCAATTGCGCCAGGCAAGGCGGGGATGGCTCCGCCGAATGCCGTGGCGCCAAGCACAAAGTACATCCAATTGAATTCGGCTTGCGGAAAGAATGACAGCGTGATGAGGTAATACGCCACCAGCGCCACGAACCAATTCAAAGTCATCCAGAGCAGGAAGCGCAGGAAGAGCCAGCCGTCGGTGAGAACAGCAAGACCGTTCAGGAAGGATTCGAGGAAGCTCCCACCGAATCTCTGCAAGATAGTCCAACGCACGCTTAATTTGTGAAAGACATCCAGCGCCCATTGACGGTTGCGGGCAAGGACGTACATCATCGCCAGACCGAAGAGCATGACCCCGCCCATGATATAGCCGATCTGCGCCGAACCCTGGGAATCGGTTACAAAGGGAAGACCGATCAGCAACAACGCGGCGGAGAAGACCACGTCCACCACGCGTTCGATGACAACGGTCGGCAAAATCTCGCCGAACGCCATGCCCGACTTGCGGCTGAGCAAAAAGGCGCGTCCCAACTCGCCGAGACGGAAGGGCAGGAAATTATTCAGGAGATAGCCTTCACTGACGGTGAACATCACGTCCACATATTTGGGTTTGTCGCGCAGGAGCGTCTGCCAAACCTTGGCGCGGATGAACATCCAGATGAAGGACAGGATTGCAGACCACATCAGGATACGGTAATTCGCATTGCGGATTGCATCCCATGTGGCGCGGACATCGACGAAATATAAAATCGCGGCAATCAGCAGGATGCTGACCAACGCACCGGGAAGCCAACGTTTGATATCTTTCATTATTCACCGTAATTGTAGGGGCGGGGTCACCCCGCCCCTACATCATTATTCGTCGTCGAGTTTCAACACCGCCATGAAGGCATCCTGTGGAATCTCCACATTGCCAACCATCTTCAGGCGTTTCTTCCCTTTCTTCTGCTTTTCGAGCAGTTTCTTCTTACGCGTGATGTCGCCGCCATAACATTTCGCCAGCACATCCTTGCGCGTGGCTTTGACGTTAGCGCGAGAGATGATCCGCCCGCCAGAGGAAGCTTGCACTGCCACATCGAACAACTGGCGCGGAATCAATTCCTTCAACTTGGTGATGAGCCGCTGTCCCTTGTGATAGGCGTCCTTCTCGTGGACAATCGCCGCCAGCGCATCCACAGGCTCGCCGTTGACCAAGATTTCCAGCTTCTGCAATTTGTCAACGCGGTATTCGAGGAATTGATAATCGAGCGAGGCATAGCCCTTGGTGCGGGACTTCAAATGGTCGAAGAAGTCCACGATGATCTCGGAGAGCGGAATCTCGAAATCAAGTTGCACGCGATGCGGGGCGGGATATTCCTGCTGTTTGAAGATGCCGCGCCGCTTGATGACTAAATCCATGATGGGACCGTAATAATCCGTCGGAGTGATGATCTCGATGTTCATCCACGGCTCGCGGACTTCGAGAATCTTGCTGGGATCGGGAAGCTCGGCGGGTGAATCAACCGTCAGAACCTCGTCACCAACTGTCAGGATTTCGTATTCCACCGAAGGCGCGGTAAAGAGCACATCCAAATCATATTCGCGTTCGATGCGCTCCTGAATGATCTCCATGTGGAACAAGCCGAGGAATCCCGCGCGGAAGCCAAAGCCGAGGGCTTGAGAAGTCTCAGGCTGGAAGGTCAGCGAAGCGTCGTTGAGTTGAAGTTTGTCGAGCGACTCGCGCAGGGTGGTGTAATCGTCCGCCTCGACGGGGTAGATGCCCGCGAAGACCATCGGCTTGGGGGTGCGGTAACCAGGCAAAGGCTCAAGCGCAGGCGCGGCGGCAAGCGTGATGGTGTCGCCCACGCGGCACTCATGTACGGTCTTGAATCCCGTCGCAACATATCCTACTTCGCCAGAACCAAGCCTTTGGACAGGTTGCATTCCCGGAACAAAAATTCCAATTTCAACGGGACGTAAATCCGATTGCGTAACGATCATCCGCAGCACATCGGTGGACTTGATGCTGCCTTCGATGATGCGGACGTAGGCGATCACGCCCTTGTATGGGTCGTAGTGCGCGTCGAAGATGAGGGCGCGGACAGGTTTATCGTCTACATCCTGTGGGGGCGGAATGCGTTTGACGATGGCTTCGAGGACCTGCTCGACGTTCAAGCCATCCTTCGCCGAAATGCGGATGACTGAATCAGGTTCGACCCCAAGCAGGGAACCGACATCTTCAGCCACTTCGTCGGGACGGGCGGACGGGAGGTCGATCTTGTTGATGACGGGGACAATCGTCAGGTCGGCTTCGAGCGCCTGATAGAGGTTGGCAAGGGTCTGGGCTTCGATGCCCTGGGTCGCGTCCACCACTAAAATGGCGCCTTCGCAGGCTTTGAGCGCACGGCTGACCTCGTAGCCGAAGTCCACGTGACCTGGGGTGTCGATCAGGTTCATCTCATACTTTTGGTTGTCCAGCGCGGTGTAAAACATGCGGACAGCCGACGCCTTGATGGTGACGCCCTTCTCGCGTTCGAGGTCCATGGTGTCGAGCGCCTGCTCGGTCATGTCACGCTCGGAGATGGCGCCCGTTAATTGAAGCAGGCGGTCTGCCAGCGTGGACTTGCCATGGTCAACATGGGCGATGATACAGAAGTTACGGATATGGTCGGTCATTGCGGGCGGAAGTATACCCGAAATTAGTTTCGTAGTTGAATGGCTGGATAGTTGGGTAGTTAACGAGTGACGAGTAACGAGTCGTGAGGCTTGTCACTCATTACTCGTCACTCACATCTCGTTACTTATTTTCTCCATCACTTCCTCAGCGTCCACCTTGCCCCAGTGATACCCCATCTCTTGACTCATTTGCAGCGCGCGCTGGGCGGATTGTTTTGCTTTTTCTTTTTCGCCATTTGCAAGGTATGCCCAAGCCAATTCAACACGAATATCCGCCTCGTAAATGCGATACCCGCCCTCGACGGCATAATTCAAGGCTTCGTTTAGGTCGGTGAAAGCATCGTTGATGGTAGGGGTCGGGTCTCCCGACCCAAGGCGGGCATCATTCGGGCGGGGAGATCCCGCCCCTACAGCCACCCTTGCCAAAAACCTCCCGCGTGCCAACAGGGTTTCGATGAGAACAGCGCGAAGCGAAATACTCCGCGCAATCTTGAGCGCGGACTCGTAATGGTCGCGGGCGGATTCGGGATTGCTTGAATCGAAATCTAAATCACCGAGGACACGATGACACATGCTAACAATAAAGAACCAATGATTTTTATTGCAATAGTCAAAATTTGCTTTTGTGATTATGCGGCAATATTCTAAATTTCCTGCTTTTTCAAGATGCCGTGAATATCTTACGCCAGCAACTCTGGTTAAGTATTGAACTGTCGGATCATCTTCTTTCTCAAGAGTTTGCGCTTTTTCAAAGGTCTCTTCTGCTTCCTTCAACCTTCCTTGAAGGGATAACACTTGCCCTTGATAAGAAAGAGAAAGTAACTCTTTATCCTTATGCTCCGCTTTGCGGGCAAGGTCAAGCGCCTGACGGACGGCTTCGGCGCTTTGCTCCAGCGTGCCGAGTTGGGTGTACAAGTCCGCTAGGTTTTGGTAGGTGGTACTGGCATTCTTCCAATCTTGTGCTTCAACAACGGCTTTTGCCGTGCGCACATGGAATGGCACTGCCTCGCGCAGGCGCCCCAGGGACATGAGGCAGAGTCCGATTTCGTTTATGATGAATCCTCTATTGCCTTGAAGATTGCTTCCTTGAGGTTCTTGAGCAATATCACCATTAATGAAAAATTCTTTCATCAATGTCAATTCGGTTTCATATGCACCTAATTGATGAACAACAACGGATCTAGTTTGCTGTGCTATACGTTCCCAATAAATTTTCCATGCTTCATCATACGTCCCTGCTTGACAGGCGTGATGCACCACTTCGATGAGCGGTTTCAAATCATCCAGCGTGGGGTATTGGGGCGTGTCACCAGCAATGGAGAGGTAATAGTCTTTGATTTTTAAATGAGTATCAGGTGCTCCAGTGTCATGTGTCAGGATGGCGAGGTAGTGATTGCGTACTAGGGGATGGGCGGTGTAGGTTTGGGATGTCGTGTCACAGTGGAGGATGCGGTAGGTGACAAGGCGGGAGACGATGGCAGTAATTGGTGATTGGTAATTGGTAATTGGGGAATCGGTTGAGGGATTGAAAAAACGAGCAAAGAACCCTTTCTTTTTCTCTGTGCCCTTTGTGGTCTCTGTGGTGGGGAAAAGCAGTGGCACAAAGACTTTATCAAACGCCGATTCATGTACGGGCGTGCGGAAGGCGGAGAACAGTTTCAAAAATTCACGCTCGGCTTCGGTGAGATGTTCATCGTAACGACGCAAAACACGATGCACGCGTTCATAACGCGGCTCATCGGCGGTTGGGATTGGAATGTCGGCGAGATGAGCGATGTCACCGCCGTATTTTTCCGCCAGATAACTGCCCAACAAACTGATGGTCAGCGCGTGACCGTCCCAATCGGAAACCACCTTCCCCATCTGTTCCTTTGAACCTTTGACGCCTAACTTCTCCAACAACGAAATGCCATCCGCCTCTGAAAGCCGATCCACGTCACGATGGGTGTAGGTGGTGTACTCCATCAGGTCAAGCAGGGGCGCGCGGCTGGTGATGAGGCAGAACGATTGATTATCGGGGCGGGCGAAGTAGGTCAACAGGTCGCGCAGGTCATTGCTTTGGAGCAATCCGTACTGGTCGCCTTCCTGATGCTGCAAGACTTCGAGTCCGTCCAGCACGAAGAGATAACGTCCCGCCCCAAGCATTGCTTCGCCCCTACACAGATCATCGACCCATTTCCGCGCGAGAGAAGATTTCCCTTCGCCCCCAAAGCCGATGAGTCCCGTCACATGTTTTTGCGGGTCGTTCCAGTCTGCGGTAATCTGGGCGAGCAGGTCATCGCGTCCCGTCCATTCGGGGAGGACGGTGGGGGCGCTGTTCCAGGAGTACTTGTCAGCAGGCTTGCGATGGGCACGAACATAATTGACAATTTCAATGGCTTGCTGGAATAAATCCTTGTCCAATCTCAATTCGGGTGCAGGCTTTAATTCCAATGCCTCGCCGCGCAATACAAAATCGAACGGGTCGAAGGTCAGAACTTTTGAATCAACGCCGTAGCCAATGTCATCTTGAACAGCGTTTTCAGGATAAAAACGTTCCGCCACCAACCCAACAACAAGATTGCGCGTCACATCCAATACCGCCGCGCCGCTCATGCCTGAGGCAATATCACGCGATTTCAATTGCACAGGGTCAGCTTGCAACTTGCGATCCAGTGGCGGTTCCACCGTGCCAAGAATGATGCCGTCACCGCGCGCAGCAGGATAGTTGCCAATGGAACTGTAACCGTACGTGCGAAATGGATTTCCCTCGGATTGGTCCGCCATTCCAAGCACTGCGATTTGCTCAGGCGCAAGTGGAGACGAACCTTCGATGAGTTGCAACAGCACCATGTCATCGTCATGCTCGCGGAAACAGCAATCCACTTTTGCGCGGCGTTTCTTCTCTTCGCCACCGCGCACTTGCGGGAAGTAAATGCCGACCTCCGCGCCGTTCACTTCGCGCGGATGCGCACCGAGCGCAGCTTCAACGACATGCGCACAGGTCACGACCTTGCCGTCCATCGAAACAGCGATTCCCGTGCCGACAATCTGGTCAGCATCGTTGCGGATCTGCACCGTGAAATCCCGCAGGTTTTGCAAACGGACGTTTTGAGTCATGGTCCCATCCTGTGAGGTGACAGTCACTTGCGAAGTGACTGTCACCTGCCATCTACTTTTCTTCTCTCGTCCAACTCATCTTCACATTGATCGCCGCTTCCATGCCGCCCTTCACAACGACGGCATTGCCCTCGGCGGTCAGCTTCAAGCCGAAGGAAACCTCCATGGTGTGGGGACGCTCTGAAATAGGGATTTTCTTGATGGCTCTCACGGTCTTCTTCGCCATGCCGCGCATGGACTGCATCGCATGGTCGATGGCTTCCTGCGATTTTAGGGCAATATCCTTCGGGTCGATGGTGCTGACGGAACGAACGCCCGCAGCAGGTTGAAGGTCAACGAGGATGACTTCGTCATCTTCTTGAATCTTGGCAGTGGTCATGGAATCCTCCTGGTCAATAACCGCGTGATGGCTGGATTTTACTTCACAAATGGAAAGCGACATAGCACCGGGACGTGCCTGCGATGGGGGAAATCTCCTCATCCACCGTGCGATACTGGACTCTTTCCCAAAATTTAACCGCACCAACCCTTGACGGATTCCCGTTTCTGCCTATAATCGGGCGAAATCACAAGCCCATGAACACATCCCTGTTCTCCCTCTTGCTTATCGTCGTCATTATTTCGGTCCTTATCCTTAAGGACCAGTTTTCGGTTAGGATGGCGAAAGTGAGAGTGAGAGCAAGATAAAATCACTGGATAGAAGCACAGAGAGCCGCCCTAACCGAGGGCGGCTCTTTTTGTTACCTGTCTATCCAACTTTCAAAGGAGCCGTATGAGATCAGATACAGTCAAGAAAGGTTATGAGAAAGCGCCGCACCGTGCATTGTTGCGCGCCACAGGGGTCAAAGAGGAGGATTTCAGCAAACCGTTTATAGCCATTGTTAATTCTTATGTGGATGTTGTCCCCGGGCATGTGCATTTGCAGGAGTTCGGCAAGATGATCAAGGATGCTGTCCGCGCGGCGGGCGGCGTGCCGTTCGAGTTCAACACCATCGGCGTGGACGATGGCATTGCGATGGGTCACGCGGGGATGAAATACTCGCTGCCTTCGCGCGAGTTGATCGCCGACTGCGTGGAGACCATGATGGAAGCCCATCGCTTCGACGCCATGGTCTGCATCCCCAACTGCGACAAGATCGTGCCAGGGATGTTGAATGCAGCCATGCGGGTGAACATCCCCACCATCTTCGTCTCCGGCGGACCGATGGCAGCAGGCAGGACTCCCGATGGCGAAGCGATTGACTTGATTTCTGTTTTCGAAGGGGTGGGGGCATTTTCAGCGGGGAAGATTGATGAGAAGCGTTTATCGATTTTGGAAAAATTTGCCTGTCCTTCCTGCGGTTCCTGCTCCGGGATGTTCACTGCGAACTCGATGAACTGTCTGATGGAAGTCATCGGCTTGGCTCTGCCCTACAACGGCTCGGCGCTGGCGAAGACTCCCGAACGCGAGGCACTGGCGATGAAAGCCGCCGCGCAGATTATGACCCTGCTCGAACGCGACATCAAACCGCGCGACATCGTGACCGCCGAAGCCATCGACGACGCCTTTGCTCTGGACATGGCAATGGGTGGCTCATCGAATACAGTTTTGCACACGCTGGCATTGGCAAACGAAGCCGAGGTGGATTATCCACTGGAGCGCATCAACTCTGTGGCAGACAAAGTGCCTCATATCTGCAAGGTCAGCCCTGCGGGCAAATGGCATATGGAAGACGTGCATCGCGCGGGCGGAATCCCCGCCATTTTGAACGAAGTCCAGCGCGGGACAAACATGTTGCACCTCGATCGCATCACCGTCAGCGGCATGACCTTGGGGGAATCCATCAAGGGCGCTGAGATCAAAGACGATGAAGTCATTCGCAGATACGACAACGCTCACTCCAAGCGCGGCGGACTATCCATTTTGTTTGGAAACCTCGCGCCGAAAGGGGCGGTGGTCAAGGTCGGCGGTGTGAGCGAGGCGATGATGAAGTTCGAAGGTCCAGCCGTGATCTTCGAATCGCAGGATGATGCGCTGGCTGGAATTTTGGCGGGTCAGGTCAAGGCGGGGGATGTGGTCGTCGTCCGCTACGAAGGTCCCAAGGGCGGACCTGGAATGCAGGAAATGCTCTCGCCCACTTCCGCCATCATGGGTCAGGGACTCGGCGACAAGGTCGCGCTCATTACCGATGGGCGTTTCAGCGGCGGGACGCGCGGCGCGTGCATCGGTCACGTGTCACCCGAAGCCGCAGCGGGCGGACCGATTGGGGCGCTCAAGGCTGGGGACTTGATCCAGATCGATTTGGTGGCGCGCAGGCTCGACGTCAAGTTGAGCGACGGTGAGATTCAAAGTCGGATCAAAGCATTGCCTCCGTTCAAATCCAAAATCACATCCAAGTGGTTGAAGCGTTATTCGTATTTTGTCACCAGCGCGGATACGGGAGCGGTCTTGTCAACGGACTTTTAAACGGAAAAACGGACAAAGGAGAAGAATGAAGAAAACAGGTGCTGAAATTTTATGGGAATGTGTGGTGCGCGAAGGCGTGGAGGTGGTCTTCGGTTACCCTGGCGGGGCGAACATGCCGATCTATGATGCGATGTTGAGCTACCCGATTCATCACGTTTTGGTGCGGCATGAACAGGGAGCCGCGCACATGGCGGACGGCTACGCCCGCGCTTCGGGCAAGGTGGGGATGGCGATGGGGACTTCAGGACCTGGCGCGACAAATTTGGTCACGGGCATTGCCACGGCGATGATGGATTCTGTCCCTGTGGTCTTTGTCACGGGACAGGTTGCCGCGCATCTCATCGGTGGCGACGCCTTTCAGGAAGTGGATGTGACGGGCATCACCCTGCCCATTACCAAGCACAATTATCTTGTGACCCGTGCCGATGAAATCGCGGAAGTGGTACGCGAGGCGTTTTATATTGCCCGCACTGGACGCCCTGGTCCCGTGCTGATCGACATCTGCAAGAACGCACAGGTGGAACAGTGCGAGTTTGTCTACCCCGAAGATGTGAAACTGCCTGGCTATCAGCCTGTTGACCACGCCCCGCAGGACGCTTTGGAACACGCCGTCAAGTTGATCGAGAAGGCTCATCGCCCCATCATTCTCTGCGGACATGGCGTATTGATGTCCAATGCAGAAGAGGCGTTGATGAACTTTGCGGTCAAGACGCAGACACCTGTAGCCAGCACCCTGCTTGGGCTGGGAGCCTTCCCCGCGTCGCATGAGTTGAGCCTCGGCATGATGGGCATGCACGGTGAAGTCCACACCAATCTGGCGATCCAAAATTCGGATTTGATCCTTGCCTTTGGAATGCGCTTCGATGACCGCGTGACTGGCACGTTGAAGACCTATGCCCCGCACGCGAAGAAAATCCATGTCGAGATCGACCCGTCGGAACTGCACAAGAATGTAGCAGCGGATGTTCCGCTGGTTGGCAACTTGAAGACCGTGCTCACGGACTTGATCCCGATGGTGGATGAATACGATCACGATGAGTGGAAGAAGCAAATCAACCAGTGGAAAGCCGAAGGCGATTCGCGCAGCATCATGAATTGGGAACGCAACGGCAAACTCCACGTGCCGCACCTGATCGCGGACATTTGGAAGGCGACGGGCGGGAATGCCATCGTCACCACGGATGTGGGTCAGCATCAGATGTGGACGGCGCAATATTATGCGCTCGACAAACCGAACCGCTGGCTTACGTCGGGCGGAGCAGGCACGATGGGCTTTGGTTTGCCCTCTGCGATTGGCGCGTGGTTCGCGAACAAGGAAGAGGAAGTCTGGGCTGTGGCGGGCGACGGTGGATTCCAGATGACCGCCGCCGAGTTGACCACCGCCGTGCAGGAAGGCGCGAATGTCAAGGTCGCCATCATGAACAACGCTTTTCTCGGCATGGTGCGTCAGTGGCAGGAATTCTTCTTCGAGAAGCGCTACTCAGCCGTGAACATGCTCTCGCCCGATTTTGTCAAACTCGCCGACGCGCACAATGTCCCCGCGAGGCGCGTGACCAAACTCGAGGAAGTGGACGAAGCCATCGCCTGGGCGCGCAGTTTCAAGGGTCCAGCCGTGATCGAATTCAAAGTGGAACAGGAAGAGGCGGTCTATCCGATGGTTCCCGCAGGCGCGGCGCTGGATCAGATGTTACAGAGACCGCTGAAATCATAATTAATTTGGAGTCCGCCAGTTCGTTGGCGAAAATGCAAGAGCAAGCTCTTGCACTCCAGAGGAGAAAAGAATGAACTACACCTTCATCGCATTAGTCGAAAACAAACCTGGCGTGTTGAACCGAGTCGCATCGTTGTTCCGCCGCCGCAATTTCAATATCGAGTCGCTCGCGGTTGGACGCACCGAGAAGCCCGCCATTTCCCGCCTGACCGTGGTGGTGGATTGTCCCAACGGCGACATGGACGCGCACAAGATCGAAGCCAACCTCTACAAGCTGGTGAACGTCATCGACGTGCAGGATGTCACCCACCAGCCTTCGGTGACCCGCGACCTGGCTCTGATCAAAGTGATGGTCGGACCCGAGCGCCGTGCCGAAGTCAACAGCCTCGCGGACATCTTCCGTGCCCGCATCGTGGACGTGGGACCCGACTCGGTCATCGTCGAGGTGACCGGCACCGAGGACAAGATCGAAGGCATGATCGAATTGCTGCGTCCCATCGGCATCGTTGAAATGGTGCGCACGGGACAGGTCTCGATGACTCGCGGAGTCAACGACGGCGTGCGCCGCGTGACAGGCAATCGTCAGTTCGAAGATTTGGAAGAACTGGCAGAGATGGCGCCTTAGCGACGATGGACGACGGACCGTGGTCAACGGTCTATCGTCCACGGTATTTGAATAAGAAACAAACACTTAGGAAATTATCAAAATCTCAGGAGATTGTAATCATGGCAAAAATTAATTTTGGTGGAACGATCGAAGATGTGGTAACCCGCGAGGAATTTCCGCTTGAGAAGGCGCGTGAGGTCTTGAAAAACGAAGTTGTGGCGATTATCGGCTACGGTGTGCAGGGACCCGCGCAGGCGATGAACATGCGCGACAACGGCATCAAGGTCATCGTTGGTCAGCGCAAGGGGACAAAGAACTGGGACAAGGCAATCGCGGACGGTTGGGTTCCTGGCGAGACTCTTTTCTCAATTGAAGAAGCTGCGGAAAAAGGCACCGTCATCCAATACTTGCTTTCGGACGCGGGGCAGCGCAGCCAGTGGCCGAAGATCGTCGAATGCCTGAACGAAGGCGACATGCTGTACTTCTCGCACGGCTTCTCGGTCACATATAAGGATGACACGGGCGTCATTCCTCCGCCGCATGTGGATGTGGCTCTCGTTGCGCCCAAGGGATCGGGAACCAGCGTCCGCCGCAACTTCCTCGCTGGCAGCGGAATCAACGCCAGTTATGCCGTCCACCAGGATTTCACGGGACGCGCCAATGACCGCACTATTGCCCTCGGCATCGCCATCGGCGCGGGCTATCTCTTCCCGACCACTTTCAAGAACGAAGTCTACAGCGACCTGACTGGTGAACGCGGCATCCTCATCGGCGCGCTCTCTGGTGTGATGGAAGCCCAGTACAACGTCCTCCGCAAGCACGGACACTCCCCAAGCGAAGCCTTCAATGAAACCGTCGAAGAACTCACCCAATCGCTCATCCGCCTTGTTGGCGAGAACGGCATGGACTTCATGTATGCCAACTGCTCCACCACCGCCCAGCGTGGCGCCCTCGACTGGCATCCTCGCTTCCGTGATGCGGTGGCTCCTGTGTTCGACGCTCTCTACGAATCCGTTCTCAGCGGCAACGAAGCCCGCATCACCCTCGAAGCCAACAGCCGCGAGGATTACCGCGAACAACTCGAAAAGGAACTAGCCGCTTTCCACGATTCTGAAATGTGGCAGGCAGGGGCGGCGGTGAGGTCGTTGAGACCTGAGAATTGGAAGAAATAGTCAGATAGTCAGATGGTCGCCAGTCTTATCGCCAAGTGCAACTACAAGACTATCAGACTAGTGACCAGGAGACGCTCGTATGAGTAACTATGTAAAGATTTTCGACACAACCTTACGCGACGGAGAGCAATCCCCTGGCGCGACGATGACTTCGGCTGAAAAGCTGGAAGTGGCGCGTTCGCTGGCGCGGATGGGCGTGGACATTATCGAAGCTGGATTCCCCGCCGCCTCGCCCGACGACCTGGAAGCCGTCCGCAGGATCGCGCTCGAAGTGGGCAACCCGCCCAAGGGTGATCCCGAAGCCAAAGTCCCCACCATTGCAGGCTTGGCGCGGGCGAACAAGTCCGATATCGACAAAGCCTGGGAAGCGGTCAAAGGCGCAAAGAATCCGCGCATCCACACCTTCCTTGCCACATCGGCGATCCACATGAAGCACAAACTCAAAATGGACCCTGAGGAAGTGGTTCAGCGCGTTTCCGAGATGGTGGCATATGCCCGTTCGTTTTGTGAGGATGTGGAGTTCAGCCCTGAAGATGCGGGACGCTCCGACCCTGAGTTTTTGTATGTTGTTTTGGGCGAAGCCATCAAGGCAGGCGCGACTACGCTCAACATCCCCGACACGGTTGGGTACACCACACCCGATGAGTTCTACAAGTTGATCGATGGCATCGTCAAGCATACGCCTGGGATGCATGAGGGCATCACAATCTCCGTCCACACCCATGATGATCTCGGACTGGCGACTGCCAACGCACTAGCTGGGATTCAGGCGGGCGCGCGTCAAGCTGAAGTGACCATCAACGGCATTGGCGAACGCGCAGGCAACACCTCGATGGAAGAGGTGGTGATGACTCTCAAGACCCGCCACCCTGTATTCAACCTCGAAACTGGAATCGACACCACGCAGTTTGCGCGCGTCAGCAGGCTGGTGAGCAATTACACGGGCATCATGGTCCAGCCGAACAAAGCCATTGTCGGCGCGAATGCCTTCGCTCACGAAGCGGGCATCCATCAGGACGGGATGCTCAAACACCAGACCACCTACGAGATCATGCGTCCTGAAGATGTGGGCGTCAACCAAACCATGCTGGTGATGGGCAAACACTCGGGTCGCGCCGCCCTGCGCGCGCGGCTGGCTTCGATGGGACATTCGCTCGACGACGAGGAACTCAACAAGGCGTTTGCCCGCTTCAAGGAACTGGCTGACCGCAAGAAGGTCATCACCGATGCCGATCTCGAAGCGCTGATTGCCGACGAGTTCTATCGTCCGCGCGATGTCTTCCATCTTGAAGGTTTGCAGGTTTCGTGCGGGACTTTGGGAATGCCCACCGCCACCGTCCGCCTGCGTGGACCTGACCAGGTGATCCACGACTTTGCCTCGCTGGGAACGGGTCCCGTGGACGCGACCTACAAAGCCATCGATGCCATTGTCAAGACGCCATGCAAACTGCTTGAGTTCAACGTCCATGCAGTCACCGAAGGCATCGACGCGCTTGGCGAAGTGACTGTCCGCGTGCAGAGCGAAGACGACGGACACCAAACGATGGATGCCCAATCCGAAGCCATGTACTCGCGTGTCTTCGGCGGTCACGGTGCAGATACTGACATTATCGTCGCCAGCGCCAAAGCCTATATCAACGCCTTGAATAAGTTAATCATTGCCAAGACCGAAGGCATACAACCCGTGCCCAACGATTTTGGAGTCATGCTTGGATAACACATAGTACGGGCAGGTCTGAGACCTGCCCCAACAAAAGGAGAAAACCATGAACACGCAGAATGAAAATCAAGAGAATGCCCAGAACTCAGCCTACAACCCCTTCCCCCAACCGCAGACCATCCCCACTGGCTGGGACACAAGCGTATTCTACGCCGACGCACAACAGGACGATGTCGATGATGTGCCGACCGATGCACAAGGTGACTAGTAACCAGGTACACAAGTAAACAGATAAACACGTGTATCACCTGTATATCTGTTTACTTGCCTACGTTTGAATTAACCCATGCCAAAAACTCTCTTCGACAAAATCTGGGAATCGCACGTTGTTGCAGAACAGCCCGAGTCTCCCGCCATTCTTTACATTGACCTGCACCTCGTGCATGAAGTCACCTCGCCGCAGGCTTTTACGGGTCTGCGTGAGCGCGGATTGAAAGTCCGCCGCCCCGAGAAGACCCTCGCTACGATGGACCATTCCATCCCGACCACGCCGATCAACGTGCCAATTGCGGATGCAATGGCTGCGGCACAAATCAAGCAGATGGAAACCAACGCCGCCGAGTTTGGGATCACGCTCCACGGCATGACCAGTCCGCACCGCGGCATTGTCCACGTCATCGGACCTGAGCTGGGTCGCACCCAACCAGGTATGACCATCGTCTGCGGCGACAGTCATACCGCCACGCATGGCGCGTTTGGCGCGCTGGCTTTCGGCATCGGCACCTCCGAAGTGGAGCATGTCCTCGCCACGCAATGCCTGTTGCAAAAAAAGCCTAAGACCTACGAAGTCCGTGTGGAAGGAAAACTTCCCAAGGGTGTCTCCGCCAAAGACATCATCCTCGCCCTGATTGCCAGGATCGGCGTCGGCGGCGGAACGGGTCACGTCTTCGAGTACACAGGTGAAGCCATCCGCGGGCTTTCGATGGAAGAGCGCATGACCATCTGCAATATGTCCATCGAAGGCGGCGCGCGCGCTGGCATGATCGCTCCCGACGAAAAGACCTTTGAATATCTCAAAGGACGCGAGTTCTCGCCAAAGGGCGCGGACTGGGACAAAGCAGTCGCCTATTGGAAGTCCCTGCCCAGCGACGAAGGCGCGGTCTACGACAAGACCATCACGCTCAATGCCGCCGAGATGGAGCCGATGATCACCTACGGCACCAACCCAGGCATGGGCATGAAGATCACAGACCGCGTTCCAACCGCTGACGCATTCAATGAACCATCACAAAAAGCCGCGCTTGAAAAAGCCCTGAATTACATGGGACTACAACCGGGTCAATCCTTGCTTGGTCAAAAAGTGGACGTGGTCTTCATCGGAAGTTGCACCAACTCGCGCATCTCCGACCTGCGTCTCGCCGCTGCCATGCTCAAAGGTCGCAAGGTTTCCGAGACCACGCGCGTGATGGTTGTCCCTGGTTCACAGGATGTCAAGAAGCAAGCCGAACTCGAAGGCTTGGACAAAATCTTCAAGGAAGCGGGCGCCGAATGGCGCGAGGCAGGCTGCAGTATGTGTATTGCCATGAACGGAGACCAACTCCAACCTGGTCAATTTGCCGTCTCCACCAGTAATCGCAACTTCGAAGGTCGCCAGGGTAAAGGCGGGCGAACGTTTCTTGCCAGTCCCATTACTGCGGCGGCAAGTGCGATCAACGGCGCAGTCACCGACCCGCGCACCTTGTTAGGATAAACATCATGGCAAAATTCACCACCCTAACCTCCCGCATGATCCCCCTCCCTGTCAATGACATCGACACGGACCAGATCATCCCCGCGCAGTTCCTCAAGGTCACCGATAAGAACGGTCTCGCCGATGCGCTCTTCTTCAACTGGCGTTACAACGACGACAAATCGCCCAAAGCGGATTTCATCATCAACAAGCCAGAATCGAAGGGTGCGCAAATCCTCCTCGCTGGTGACAACTTCGGGTGCGGCTCCAGCCGCGAGCACGCTCCCTGGGCACTGACCAGTTACGGCTTCCGCGCTGTCATCTCCACTTCGTTCGCAGATATCTTCCGCAATAATTCCCTGAAGAATGGACTTATCCCCATCATCGTGGACGATACGACTCACAAGATGCTTTTTGATCTGGCAGAGGAAGCCCCTCGTGCCGAGCTGACAGTTGACCTCGCCTCCCAAACCGTGACTTTTCCCGGCGGCTCTTTCACCTTCCCCATTGACCCGTTCAACAAGACCTGCCTGCTCAACGGCGTGGACGAACTTGGGTACATCATGGGCTTCGAGGACAAGATTGCGGCGTATGAAATGCAGAATGCAAAATGATGAATGCAGAATTCTGACTTCTGCATTCTGAATTCTGCATTTCCAAAAGGAAGCACATGACTCAAATACAAATATATGACACCACCCTGCGCGATGGGACTCAATCCGAAGGGTTCACGCTTTCCGCCAACGATAAAGTCCGCGTGGCGCAACGGCTGGACACTTTCGGCGTGGCGTTCATCGAAGGCGGCTGGCCTGGATCAAATCCCAAGGACGTTGAATTCTTCGAGCGCGCCCACGACATGCAATGGAAGAACGCGTTGATCGCCGCGTTCGGCTCCACCTGCCGCGTCAAAGGCGGACCCGAAGACGACGCCAACATCAAAGCCCTGCTGGACTCACGCACTCCCGTCTGCACCATTTTCGGCAAGACGTGGACTCTGCATGTGAAGGAAGTCTTGCAGACGACCAACGAAGATAATCTGCGCATCATTCAGGATTCTGTTGCCTATTTGAAATCCAATGGTAAGCGGGTGATTTACGACGCAGAACATTTCTTCGACGGCTACAAAGCAGATTCTGTCTATGCCATCGAAACCCTGCAAGCAGCCATTCGCGGTGGCGCGGAAATGGTTGTCCTGTGCGACACAAACGGCGGCTCTCTTCCCTGGGAAGTGGAACAAATCATCCGCGAAATGAAAACCCGCATCAACCACCCGTTTGGCATTCACGCCCACAATGATGGCGAAGCGGCGGTCATCAACTCATTGACTGCTGTCCGCGAGGGCGCCACCCAGGTACAGGGGACGGTCAATGGCGTGGGAGAACGCTGCGGCAACGTCAACTTGAATTCAGTCATTGCAAATCTCGAACTCAAGATGGGCTATCAATGCCTGCCCAAAGGCAACATTCAGCACTTATATGAATTGTCTCATTTTGTCGCGGAAGTGGCGAACCTCACACCCGATGAGCATCTGCCATTTGTGGGTAAATCCGCTTTTGCGCACAAGGGCGGCGTACATGTGGCGGCAATGCGGCGCAGCGCACAATCCTACCAGCACGTCGCGCCCGAACTTGTCGGCAACAAAATGCGCGTCGTTGTATCCGACCTTTCGGGGCGCGGCAACCTCTTGAGCAAAGCCGAGGAACATGGCGTGGAAGTGGAGGGAACGGAAGTCGTCCCTGTCCTCAACGAGATCAAGGAATTGGAAGCACGCGGATTTTCCTTCGAGGCAGCCGAAGCGTCAGTTGCAATGATGCTGAAGCGCCAGGAATACGGTTACAAACCGCCCTTCGAGTTAATCGATTTCTTCGTCAACGTCGAACACCGCGAGGGACGCGGCATCTTCGCCGAGGCGATGGTCAAAGTCCGCGTGCAGGGTGAGGTATTGCACACCGCCGCCGAGGGAAATGGTCCCGTCAACGCGCTTGACCTCGCCTTGCGTAAGGCACTGGTCGGCTATTACCCGCAGATTGCCCGCTTCAACCTGTCCGATTACAAAGTCCGCATTTTGGACTCAGACCACGGCACCGAAGCCATCACCCGTGTACTGATCGACACCCGCAACGACACCAGCCGCTGGAGCACTGTCGGCGCCGGCACGAACATCATCGAAGCAAGCTGGCGTGCGCTGGCGGATTCCGTGGAATACGGGTTGATGGTGGCGCATTAATTATATGTAGGGGTGGGGTCTCCCCGCCAAAAGGTTCACGCCCAACAGGGGCGAGAGGACCTCGCCCCTACAGATTGGAATTATATGAACTTCAACATCATCCTCCTCCCCGGCGACGGCATTGGACCCGAAGTGGTCGCGGAAGCCGTGCGCGTGCTGGACATCATCGCCAGCAAATATAAACATACCTTCGAATACAAGGAACACCTGATGGGCGGCTGTTCGATTGATAAATACGGTTCGTCGCTCACGGATGAAACCCTCGCCGATTGCCAGTCTGCAGATGCGGTTTTGCTCGGCGCGGTGGGCGGTCCCAAATGGGACGACCCCACAGCCAAAGACCGCCCCGAACGCGGATTGCTCGCGCTGCGAAAAGGTCTCGGCGTGTTTGCCAACCTGCGTCCTGTCAAAGTGCATCCCGCGCTGATGGAATGGTCACCGCTCAAGCCTGAGAAATTGCAGGGCGTGGATATTCTCGTCGTGCGAGAACTCACAGGCGGACTGTACTTCGGCTGGCCCAAGGGACGCGACGTCAAAGACGGACGTGAACGCGCCGTGGACACGCTCGAATATTACGACTACGAAGTCCGCCGTGTGATGGAACTGGCGTTCAAGCTGGCTCGCGGACGCAAGAAAAAAGTCACCTCGGTGGATAAAGCCAATGTGCTGGAATCCTCCCGCTTGTGGCGGCAGATTGCGGTCAAGGTCGGAGAGGAGAATCCGGACGTGGAACTTGAACACACACTGGTCGACACCGCTTCGATGCGGCTGATAACTGGTCCCGCGTGGATGGATGTGGTCGTCACCGAGAACATGTTCGGCGACATCCTCACGGATGAGGCGTCGGTACTGGCTGGCTCGATGGGGATGCTGCCCTCCGCCAGTTTGGGAGAATCAAATGTTGGTTTGTATGAACCGATTCACGGGTCCGCGCCAGATATCGCTGGCAAGGGAATTGCCAACCCGATTGGAACCATCCTCTCGACGGCGATGATGTTGCGCCATTCCTTCAAACTGGAAGCCGAAGCCGCCGCAATCGAATCAGCCGTCGAGCAGACCATCACTGGCGGCGCACGCACCGCCGACATCGGCGGAAAGTTATCCACCCGTCAGATGGCGGACGAGATCATCAAGAGATTGTAATTTACGTGGGGGCGGGGCCCTCCCGCCCAACAGGTCATCCGCCCAAAATAGGGCGAGGAGACCTCGCCCCTACATATGAAAAGGAGAAATTAATCATCATGGGCATGGAATCGAAATTCATCTGGATGAACGGCGAACTGGTGCCGTTTGAGAAAGCGACCATTCACTTCTTAACGCCCGCACTGCATTACGGTGCGGCGGTCTTCGAGGGCATTCGCGCGTACGACACGCCGAAGGGGCCTGCGGTCTTTCGCCTGCGCGAGCACATGGAACGTCTGCTCGACTCGGCGCATGTCTTTGGTTTCCGCGATGTGCCGTTCACGGTGGACCAATGCGTGGATGCGGCGAAGAAAGTTGTCCGCGCCAACGGGTTCAAGGATTGCTATGTCCGCCCTGTGATCTATCTCGACGGCGGCGGCTGGAACCTGAACGTGGACAATGGCAAGCCGTCGCTGGCGATTGCCGCCTGGGAATGGGGCAACTACCTCGGCGAGGAGGCGCTGGCAAAGGGAATTCGCGCCAACATTTCGACGTACACCCGCCACCATCCGAATGTGACGATGACCAAGGCAAAGGTCGCGGGCAACTATGCCAACAGCTTCCTGGCGAAGACCGAGTCGGAGCGGCTGGGATTCCAGGAAGCCATCATGCTCGACCCGCAGGGATACATCGCCGAATGCACGGGTGAGAACATCTTTGTGGTGCGACACGGCAAGATCATCACACCGTCCACCGCGCCCGTGCTCGAGGGCATCACCCGCCACTCGATCCACACCATCGCACAGGATTTGGGATACCGCATCTTGGAACAGCCCATCTCACGTGACCAGCTCTACATCGCGGACGAGGTCTTCGTGTGCGGCACCGCCGCCGAGTGCATCGGCTTGAGCGAGATCGATTTCCGCAAGATCGGCGAAGGCAAGACAGGTCCCGTGACGCGCAAGATTCAGAATGTCTATCACGATGCGATTCGCGGCAAGGTCGCAAAATACGAGAAGTGGTGCGACTACGTGGGATAATGTAACGCGCGATGCTTTTTCCGGTGTCGGGAGGATGAACCGTAAAAGTTCATCCTCCTGTTTTTTGGTTGTATAATTTCCACGCCATAACCCAAAGGAACGGAGAATTATTCAGTGTTGGAAGCTGTCAGCCCATACATCACCAAGGACGAACCATTTGGTCCCATCGATTCGGTGGACATCGATTCGAGCGACCTCAACGCGTTGAAGCTTTTATTCGAGCAACATAACTGGACGTACAAGAACCTCCGCAACAGACCGTCCATCATCATCGGACGCAGGGGATCGGGGAAAACCTATTACCTGCGGAGCGTGTTCTTTGACAAGCAATATGATTTCTACACTGAAATAAGGACGGCGCGGGTGCTGGGTCACATGACCAGGGTCATCGAACGCATGGCGGACAGCGCCGTCTTTTCGGAGATGGTCTCTGACCTGTGGGACATGGTCTTGTGGATCAGCCTGTTCTTCGAGATCAGAAAAACCTCCATTCTTTCGGAGGATGAACGATATGTGGTGGATACCTACCTGGAAAACGTAAACGTCCATCACGCGGGGAACGTCGATGACGTGCTTTGGACCATCGCCAACCTGCTGGACGAGACCATGCGCGATACCCCGGACGGGGACGCGTCGAGCGCCCTGAGGGGCTACGACAGAATCACGTTCGATTATGTGAAGTCCGCCGTCACAACCAGCCTGACCCGCTCAAAGAAGACCTTCGTCATCCTGATGGATTCGCTCGACGATTTTCAACTGGACATGGGTGCAGTCTCCCGCTCGCTTCAGGGACTGCTTAAACTCGTCGGTTCGATGAACAAGCCGCGGGACGTGGTGGACATCCGTTTCTGCCTGCCCGCGGAGATATATCACAGGTTCATCAAAATATCCTCCAACCCGAACAAGGATTTCCGCCGTGCGCTCAAACTCCAATGGACGGCGGGCGAACTGGTCCTGCTCGGCGCGCAACGCCTGATGTTCTACCTGGCTTTGTACCACCCCGCCTTCCTGAAGACCATCTCCCCGCTCGATCTGACTAAACGCAGCGACGCGCTGAGACTCTTCCAGGCGGTGTTCCCCGAGAGGATCACCAACCAGGCTGGGGTTCAGGAGGAAACCATGTCCTACATCCTGCGCCACACCCAGTTGCTGCCGCGTCACTTTTTGATGCTGTTGAACTCGATCTTCAAGAATCTCAACGACGCGGACAAGACGAACCCCTTCCCAATCAGCGGCGACAGGATCATCAACGGCATCCGTCAGGTGGAGGAGTTCATGGTGGGCGAAATCTTCGTGGCGTTCAATCCCACCTATCCCACCGCCGAGGAGACTTGTCGACGCTGCCTGCCCGAACTGGGACATAAGTTCAGCATGGGCGACCTGCACCGCGTCTTCACCCGTCACGGCAAGGCTGTCTTTGGTAGTGACAACCTCTTCGATTTCCAGCGCATGTTGCTGGAGATTGGCGCAATCGGCAGGGTGCTCAAAGGCAAGGAGACTGACCTGTACATCAAAGGCAGTTTCGAGTACACCGTTTCGCATGAAATGTCGCTTGGACAGGAGGATGAACTCTGTGTCCATCCGCTGTTCTCCGGCATCTTTCGCGGCGGTGGACAGGACCGTCCCGTCTACCCGTACGGCAGCGTATTGGAGGATGAGGACTACAGGGAGAGTTTCAACTGACATCGTGGTTCGAGACAATCAATAAGAAAGAACTTTCGCAGGCGCTTTTACATAAGCGCCTGCTTTTTATCCGGACAAAAATGTAAAGCTCGATGTCCACAGGCATGTTGTATGATGGAGGCGTAAAAGTAAATGTCGTGATAAATGAGTCAACAACCAATTGGAGGAACCAGTTATGAAATCCAGGCTTCAAACTGTTTTGAGTATATTTGCTCTTGCAGCTGTGATCCTTGCCTGTGGATCGCAGACTTCGCCCACCGCTTCGCCCGATGTTGTAAATACCGCCATTGCGGGAACCCAACAGGCACAGGCTCTTGCGCAGGCGACGGTGAACTCCGCTGCGTTGACATCCGTCCCGCCCACGCTTGTTGCCATGCCCACCACACCAGCCACGCCGACGCCTGGTCCGACGGTCGAGTACGTCAACCTGACGGAGGAGGAACTCGCCGCGCTGATTGACGAGGCTGTGAATGAAGCCGTCACCGCCACCGAACAGACGACCGCCGCCGTCACCTCCACCACCACAGACGATGCATTGACCGCCGAGGAAGTGGCATACCTCTACGACTATTACTATTACGCCGATTATTACGTGGAGTATGCCGAGGAATTGATGACCGCATACTACGATTTGTACGGCGAACTCGCAACGGACATGATTACCGAGTTGAGCGCAATCGAAGAGGAAATTTCACAACTCAACGACACGCTCACGTCCATTGACTCATCCCTACAAGAGATCGACGCGGCGATTCAGCAGGGACAGGCTGCCGCGCAGGAATCCATCGCCCAGTTGGAAGCCGCCGCCCAACAGGCGCAGACCAACGCCCAGGAGGCGAAGTCGCAGGCTCAGGATATGATCGCCGTCCTGCAAGCCGAGCAACAAACCCGCGTGGATCAACTCTCGCAGATTCAAGCGAACAACGTCCCCACAGATAAGATCGCCGCGCTGCAATCCGCTTTTGAGTTTATCGATTTTGCGAACACAGCCATGGGCGACAACAAGCTCAGCCGCGACGAGTTGGCGAACCTGACCCAGCTTGGCAAAAACGCCCAGGCGGGATTCCAGCAATTTGGCGGGGCAGGCGCTGGGGGCGGATTAGGCGCGGGCAGGGCAGACGTTGACCTGACCCAGTTCACTGGCAGGTTCGACGAGATCACAACCCAGTTCGCCCGTGGACAGGTGCCACAGGCGCGCGGAAACCTCAACCAGTTTGAAGGTTCTCTGGGAACACGTCCCAACCGACCTAAACGAGGTGGGTAGATTCATCAGGACAGTAAGGTGACAGTCACTTCAAAAGTGACTGTCATCTGTTGTACTTTTATCGTACAATCGCATCATCCAAAGGAGGCAAACATGACCGATGCCAAACCAAAACCCAAAGCCAGGTCCAAGTCCAAATCCGAAGACAAACCCAAAGCCGTCTATCGAATTGTGGACCTGCACGAGTCGGACCGTCCGCGTGAACGGCTGGCAAACCTGGGCGCGCAGGCTTTGTCCAACCCCGAATTGATCGCCATCCTGCTGCGGGTTGGGGTGGTGGGCGAAAGTGCCGTGGATGTGGGTCAGCGCCTGCTGAAAAAGTTTGGCGGCATCAGCGGTCTGCACCGCGCCTCGGTCAAGGAATTGATGGAGCAGCACGCGATCGGCAAAGCCAAAGCCGCGCAGATCAAAGCCGCCATCGAGTTGGGCAGAAGGCTGACGCTTGAATCCCCCGCCGAGCGTCCATCCATCAACAGTCCGGCGGACGCGGCGGCGCTCGTGCAGTACGAAATGTCCGCGCTGGAGCAGGAACATCTGCGCGTGATTCTGTTGGACAGAAGAAATCGGGTTTTGGAAATCGTGGAAGTTTACAAAGGCTCGGTCAACTCTTCGCAGGTGCGGGTGGGGGAGTTATTCAGGGATGCCATTCGCACGAACGCATCCGCTGTCATCGTTGTCCACAACCACCCAAGCGGCGACCCCACCCCCAGTCCAGACGATGTGGCTGTCACCCGCGCCATCGCGCAGGCGGGAAAACTGTTGGACGTGGAAGTCCTCGATCACATGGTCATTGGTCAGGGGAAGTGGGTCTCGTTGAAGGAAAGAGGGTTGGGGTTTGCGTAACGTTGAACGTTACATGCTGTGTTTGACGATAAACCCAATCGGGTAACCTGTGGGGGTCTCGTATTCGATGCGTGTTTCATCGACCCGTGAGGAGCGCGGACCCGTTTTCATCATCTCGATGAATTGATCGATTTGTTCGCGGGTGCCCTCGGCGACCGCTTCGACGGTATCCCAGCCCACATTTCGCACCCAGCCGGAAACCCCAATCTCCAGGGCATAATATTCCACGTGCGCCCGAAAACCCACGCCCTGCACGCGTCCCTTGACCCAGATGTGAACACATATGATCTTACGGGGATTGCTTTGCACGCTTCCTCCTTTGGACCAGCAAGTCAATGGAACCCCAAATCGGCACGATCAGCACCAGCAGCATCAACAGGATGAAGGGCAAAAGGTTGCGCATTGCCACGCCCACTGCGTTCTGCCCCAGAACTTCCTCGCGCCAGCGGGAATCCAGTTGACTGAGCGGGGTGGCAAGCGCGTTCGTCGCGCCCAGTTCGCAGGACACGCCATCGCCGTAGGAACTGAGCAACTGTCCCAACCCGGTTGTTCCATACGTCTTGCGGATGTAGGTCACAAAGGATTTGGACTGGGCGTACGCCAAAAAAGCGTTGCCTGCATCCGAGGGAAAGGTCGTGCACAAATCCTCAAACGCAAGCAGGGAGTCGTTGCCGCTTGCAATTTCCAATGCGCGCGCATAATCGGGATTTGGATAAAGTTCCACCATCGAAGCGATTCCTTCGACCAGCCATGCAGGCTGGTTGTCGTATTTATTACCGAGCGAGCGATACAGCATTACGTGTGCCAGCTCGTGTGGGATTTCGGTCTCCATCTCGATTGACTGGCTCGAACTGGGCGCGATTGCCACCAGCACAACGCCAAGTTCGGGATTGGCATGTCCGCCGACCCATTCCTGACCTCCCAGCATTAACGTATCCTGCAAATCGGAGACATTCGAATAAATATAAATATTAACCGGTTCGGTCAGCGAGATTGGAATAAACTCACTCATCGTCGACAACCCCGCTCCCGCGGCATCCAACGCGGTGGCGCCAAAGGCGTCGTCGCCGGCATACCAATGCACGGTCACGTTGTTCCTGTTCATCTCGCGCCATGGGAAACGGCTGTCGTTATAGATGAAGGTGATCGGGGCGCTGGTATAAGTCTGGTTGTCTGAAAGCGTAGCCTGGAACCAGAAGACAATACGACTGAAGGGGGGGAATACGTTTTGCGAAGCGTCGTAGGTAAAGCTGACTAGACCATCCTCCGCTACCTGCACGGTTTCGACGCGGGTCACGGTCTCATTTATACCGCGAAAGAGCAACGAAACCTGTCTGGCGGGGATGGCGGACCTGATCCTTGCCGTGAATGTGATCGACTTCCCAAAGTCGACAGACACCGCCGCGCCTTCTACTTCGATCCCGCCCTGAGCCTGGCTTGCGCTCGATGGGATCAGTGCAACCGTCAGCAGGATCAAAATCGCCTTGAAAACCAATTTACGAAAATATGACATTTCATTACCTCGCCAGATAAACGATCAACGGCGTCAGCGTCAGCGGACTCAACACCGTGCCGAGAAAGACGATTGCAGTCACGAGCGACGGTTCCAGTTTGTATTCGGTGGCAACGACCGTCGTCGCCACTGCGGAGGGCATGGAAGCTTCCAGCACGTTTCCCTGCCGCGCGGCGCCGCTCAACCCGAAGAGACTCGCAAGCAGCAGTGCCGCCAGCGGACCAGCCAGGAGTTTGATCAGTACGCCCAGCCCCAGGGCGCGGAAGTTGTGCGACCACTGAATGCGGGTCAACTCCAGTCCCAGCAAAACCAGCATCACAGGGATTGCGCCGTTTGCGGCTATCTCAATTGTACGTGAAACCGGCAAAAACAGTTGGGTTCCGCTCCCTTTGAGAAGCAGCGCCAGGAGTGCGCCGTACACCACGGGAACCTTGAACAAACCAAGCAGGGCGGATTTGAAATCCGTGTGACCAAGCGAGGCGATCACCACGCCCGCAGTGTTGAACAGGATGGTCGTGGTCACGTAGAACAGGGAAGCCGCCGCCAGCGCTTCGTCGCCAAAGGCGAACCGGGTCAGCGGCAGGCCGTAATTGCCCGTGTTGCCGAACGCCACCGTCAGGAGGACAGCCAGCAAATGGGGCTTTTCCAGCCGAAGCAATTTGCCGCACAGGAATGCCAGCGATCCCATCAGCGCGATCACCGCGACGGCAAAGGCGACGGTCGTGAATGCCTGCTTCAAACTCAACTCGCTTTTCATCATCATGTCGAACACAAGAAGCGGGCTGAACACGTAAAAGACCACGCGCCCCAGCGAGCGGGAATCGACGGTGAGAAATTTGCCGAGCAAAAAACCCGACCCGCTTACCAGGAAAATTGGGAGAAGGTTGTTGACGAAGGTGGTCAGCAGGTCGTTGAAGGACATGAACGTTTTCCGCCCTATGGCTCCACGCTCAATATACCGCCTGCCCGGTTCATCTTCAACGTCCACACGCTGCCGATTTCGAATTGCTGAAACTCGGCGGCGGAATCTGGCGTGTATTCCTTTTGCCCGTCGGAGGTGCTGAAAGTCACGGTCAGGGTATTGACGGTGTTCCCGACCCGCTGGTCGCTGGTGATGTTCGGCTCTTCGTAAACGGGATAATTGTCGCTGCCGCTCAAATCATAAGACTGGATGGTCGTCCACTCGTCGAG
Organism: Chloroflexota bacterium; assembly: GCA_016234555.1. Taxonomy (GTDB): domain Bacteria; phylum Chloroflexota; class Anaerolineae; order Anaerolineales; family Villigracilaceae; genus Villigracilis. The sequence goes on from JACRBJ010000096.1 coordinate 33,909, forward strand.
AGTGTAATCGCAGTACTGCTCGCTTTCGGTGTGACATTCCTGCACGACCTCGGCGTAGCCGTTGCCCTGGTCAACCGTCTTTTCTTCGCAAACTTCCTCGCTTTCCGTATGGCAGGAGACATTGTACGCGCCCGACGGAGCGCTGCCACGCTCGTTGGAATAGTTCACCGGTTGCACTTCCTGCACCGCCGTTGTGGTCTGCCAGTACAGGTCGGTCACCGTGCCTTTAACCGACTTCGACGGGAGGACGAACCAGAAGATGGCGGCGACACAGCAAAACAGAAGCAGGGCGCCGATCCCGCCCAAAAACCAGGGGTTGACCTTCCTTGCCGGCGCGGCTGCGGTTTTGGCTGGCGCAGGCGCGGCAGCCGCCTGTTTCAGTGGAACGCCGCACTGTTTGCAGGCAGCGGCTGTGCCGGGGTTTTCCGTTCCGCAATTGGCACAGGTCAATGACTTGGGAGGCGGAGGCGCAGCCTTTAAAACCTGACCAGCTTCGCGCTTTTTCCCTTCCTTCAAATCGCCGCCGCACTGCGAACAGGTCGTCGCTGTGGCGGGGTTGCGCGTGCCGCAGAATCCGCAGTGGATGTCCGCGCCGGCTTTGGCGGCTTCGATGGATTTTTCATCGGCGACAACCTTCTCGTCCGCCGCGCGCTGAAACTTGACGTTATCGGGTTGCGCCGCCCCGCAGTTTTCGCAAGTCTTCCTTGAGCCTTTGTTTCGGCTGTCACAGTTTGGGCATATCCATTCCAATTCAATAAAAACTCTGCCGTCTTTCTTTTCCATTTTCTGCTCCTTGAACATTCTCTGCGCGGCAATTTTACAATGAAACGGGAAATATGTTTGTTTCCGGGAGATCAAAAAGCCTCCGAGTTTCCTCGAAGGCTTGGAAGTCATAGGTATCCAGTCACCGCGAAAGGTCTATGGTCTCGCCGCCGTATTCGCCCTTGACGGAGAACGCGCCGTTCGCAGCGTCGTCGATGTAAACGAGGCTGCCTTCCTTGTCGCCGCTGACTTGTACGTCATAGGTGAGGATGCTGGCATCGTAGTCGTAGCTGCCGCTGCCGGTCAGCGCAAAGCCCTTTACGTATTCGCAATCCTCGAAGGTGTAGGCTTCACCCAGATCGCCGGGACCGAAGGTGAACGATCCGCCAAAGGGACAGGCGATGGGCGTGTCTTCGGTGAAGGAACTGTAGAAGTATTCCGCCTGGAGCGATATCTCCGTATCGATTGCCACGAAGGTTTCCAGCACGTTTTCATAATCGCCGGCGTTCTGTTTGCTGAGCGGTTCATAAGCGCGGGTGACATCTGTCCCCCAGTCTTCGCAGACCATTTCGCGTTCGCTGGGCAGCGTGCCGTCCACCATGAAATCGGTGATGTACTTATCCGGGCAGTCGTAGCCCCATCCGTAGATGGAGTGACGTCCGCCTTCGACATAGAAATGATAGCCGTCGGCGAGATTCTGGAAGACAGCCTTGCCTTCCTCGAAGGGGGTGGCGGGGTCGAGGGTGGCGTTCAACACGAAAGTTGGGACTCCTTCGGCGACCAGCGGCTCGGCGGGTTTTTCCTCTGCCGGGGAACTGGGCCAGAAGGCGCAATCCAACCCGGTGTAGACGCTGCCGTCGAGACGCGGCACGGTCCCGTTCGACGCCTGTCCCGCTTCGATGGTTTTTGCAACCTTTTCATCCTGCGTTCCGGAGAAGTAGGCATCGTCGGTGCAGAGGACGCTCAGGAACATGGTGTCGGAAAAGGTATCGTCGCCGACATACTCGAAGGTCAGCGGATCAACCGTCAGTTGTTGATATGCCAGCCGCGCCATCGGGATGAAGTCTCCGCGATTGGCGGCAGCCAGCGCGCGCAGGAACAACATCCTGCCGCTGAGGGAATACATCTGGTAGGCGGTGGTGTATTCCCACTGGTTGAAGGTGAAGGTGCGTTTTGCCTTCTCGCCATTGGGCAGGGGGAACTCATACGAAATTGGGTTTTCCGAAGCCTGTTTGGCAAGTTTGTCGTAGATCGCCACCGCGTCCCCGCCCATGTCGGCTTTGCATAGTTCGTCTGCGTTGCAGGCTTCGAGCGTGGCGACCAGCACCTTGTCGAAGGCTTTTTCCTGCGCGAGGGAACCTTCCACGCCGGTCAATGTCAGGTCGATGGTTCCATCGAGGACCAGCCCGGAGAGGTGGTCGGGGTGCGCGGCGGCATAGGTTTGCGCGACAGCGGTTCCGTAGCTGACGCCGTAGAGCATGAACTTGTCATCGCCAATTGCCTGGCGGAAGGATTCGATATCCTCCGCAACCTGGTCCGTGCCGAAAAAGGCAAGCTTGGCAGGCTCGATGCCGATTTCCGCCACGCAGTTCTCCGCGTATTTGCGTGAGCCTTCAATCGCTTTCTTTTGTTCTTCGGGAGTGTCGTACCCTTCCTTGCCCGCCTGATCCGACTCATTCAAATATTCCAAAAAGTCGGCGGCGTATGCGTTGGGACAAGCCAGCGGGTTCGACAAGCCGATGCCGCGCTGGTCGAAATAGACGATGTCGTAATGTTCGAGGATTCCCTCCGAGAACCAGCCCAAACCGCCGGAGCTGATTCCCTCGCCGCCGGGTCCGCCCGGAAAGGCTTGCACAAACATTCCCTTGCGCTCGCCTGTGGCGGGGGACACCGCAAAGACAACCTCGATTGTCTCGGTATTCGCGGAGTCGAAATGGTTCAGCGGGACCTGGATGGTGACGCAGGTGAAGTCCGGGTTTTCCTCGCAGGGTGTGCCGCCCAGTTCTTCAAGTTTTGTGGATATGCCTCCACCGGCGGGAACTTCAGTCACCGGCACAGGTTCCTCTGGCGCCGGGGTTGGCGTGGGAACCAGGAAGTTACATGCCAGCATGAATACGACGAATACCGTTAAAAACGCGAATCTTTTCTTCATATACTCTTCTCTCCTTTGATTTGGTTTCTTGGGGTGGAAGTTTACAGCAAAACGAATTAAATCGCACCGCCCAACCTTCCTATGACTTGAACCCATGCCACTTGCGGATGTCGGCGATGCGCGCCTCGTGATCTGATTCGCGGCGGGGGAAGGGGTCGTTCACGCCCTGACTTAACGTGGAGTTGGTCAATGCGTCGAAGACAGCCGCCGACCCGCTGGCGACGTTGTTCGGGTCGTAGCCGCCTTCCAAAACGAAGACGATCTTTCCATTGCAATGCTCTTCGGCGAGGTGGACCAGCTTTTTGGAAATATTGAAGAAGCCCTGTGTGGATAATCCCAGCGAGGTGAGCGGATCGCTCCAATGAGAGTCGAAGCCGGCGGAGATCAGCAGCATCTGCGGGCGGAATTTTTCCACGGCGGGCTGAAAGATTTCATCTGCCACGCGCGCAAAAACCTCGTCGCCGGCAAACGCCTCCAGCGGAACGTTGACCAGCCGTCCGCGCGCGTGGGGGGCGTCGTTGATCCAGCCTGTGCCGGGATAAATTCCCCACTGGTGAGTCGAGATAAATCCAAAGCGGTCATTGTTCATGCAGACGGTTTGCGTGCCGTTGCCGTGGTGCGCGTCGAAGTCGATCACCATCACCCGTTCCAGACCGCTGGCGAGGATGTCACATGCCGCTATGGCGATGTTGTTGAAGATGCAAAACCCCATGACGTGGTTCGGCTCGGCGTGATGCCCCGGCGGACGGACGATGGCGAAGGCGTTTTTTGCGTCGCCGTGCTGAACGGCCCGCGTGCAGGAAATTACTCCGCCCGCCGCGAACAGCGCGTCCTGACAGGAGGTCTGCGTTACGTAGGTGGGGGCGTGGTCCACAACCGCCGGTCCCTGTCGGCAAACCTCCTCGATGACCTTGAGCAACTGCGGATGATGAACCCGCGCAACCTGCTCCGCTGTTGCGGGCGACGCTTCGATCCGCTCCGCATTCGAGAGCTGCATAAACAGCGGATTCAATCCATCCAACCTGCCCGGTTTTTCGGGATGGTCGGGGAATTCATGCCCCAGCGAAGGGACAAAGGTGTAAAGCGTTTTCATTGGGATAGTTTACCCGAATTCAGGCGGGCTAATAATTCCCCTTGGTAACCTGTCTCCAGACAAACCTCGCAAACTCCTGCCAGTAATTGACCTGGTTGATGTCCCTTGGCGGCGCGGGTTGGGGTGTCATGAGATTGGTGTCGAAACCGGCGGGGATGTTGAAGTTGGGCATTTCCGCCTGCGATTCCGAACTCATCAGGGGCACATAGGGAATGGTCCAAAAGTATTGGTTTTCTTTTTTAACGCTGTCCACTTCAAGGTAAGGAACGTCGACGACGATGACCGTGTTGTACGCCGGGTCCAGCACCCAATGGCATTGCTCCGCTGTGACCTGGGAGAGCGGGTATCCGAGGTATCCAAAGACGGGGTCAGCCAAGCTGTCAATGGCTTGCGCGAGATGATGGTCGTCGTGACCGTGCACGATGGTCAGGTTTTCGGCGTTGTGCAGGACCATTTCCTCGATTGGGATTTTCAGGGTGTGGCGGGCTGGGTTTGCGTTGTAGGTTACGGATGTTGCGGTGATCAGGAAAAGGAGCTCGTCGCGCTTCACAATGGGCTTGAATGCCTTTTCAAGATGGGCTGGAAAATCGGAAATGGGGGAGCGGTCTGCCAGAGCCTGGTTGAGATATACAGCCTGTAGCAGTTCGGGGCTGAGGTAGGTGACGACGAGGTTAACCACGCTCGTATCGTCCAATTTGACCGTTTTTACGTCCGACCAGCGCTTCACCTCCACGGTGAGCCGCTCGAATGCGGCGTAGCGGGCTGCCAGGATTTGTTGCTCGTTGGGCGGGACGGCGGTCGGCTGGGGAGTTGCTTCGGAAGCTGGTGCGGGCGGGAAGGCATAGTCAAAGATTATGGTTGCCCAGGGCTGCGGTCCCGCCTTGTAAACGTTTTCCATGGGCGTCTCCGGCGTGCAGATGGGCATCGAAAGAGCTTCGTTTACCGTCGAGCATCCGGCAAGCCCTTGAGCCGCAGTCAGCGCCAGCAGGGAAAAAATAACCGTTCTGTATGCAGATTGGAATTGCTTTGTCATCTTTCCACCTTTCCGCAATTATTGCGAAGGTCCGACATCCTTTTAAATTGTACAACGAATTAAAGGAAAACGGAAAACAGTTTTAATTCCGGGGAAGGGACACACATCCCGCTATTTCCAGTAAAATCAAGCCGATAGGAGACCCATGTCATTTTTCAGCCGCTTCAAACCCGCAGCCAGAATCCTCCTGCGCGGCGAACCCAAAAGGAACAGGCGCAATCCCATCCCTGCCATCACGGCGGAGGAAGTCGCCGAAGCCAAAGCCTTTTTTCCGCGTGACAAGTTTTTCATTTTCGGTCACGCCCGCTCCGGCACGACCCTGCTCATGCGTCTTGCCCGCCTGCATCCCGAAGTCCACTGCAATTATCAGGCGCACTTCTTCACCCGCAGACCTTTGCTCAAATCGTTGGTCAACACGCCCGAAGCCGAGGAATGGCTGACGCGCAAGTCCAACCGCTGGAATCAGGGACGCGACCTTTCTCCGCTTGTCCTGCGCTCGGTTGCCGACTTCATCATGGAACGCGACGCCCTCCGCGAAGGCAAAAGCATCGTCGGCGACAAAAGCCCCTCGTCCACGATTCACGGTCAGGCGGTGTGCGACATGTACGCGGTTTACCCCGACGCGAAGCTGATCAACATCGTCCGCGATGGGCGGGATGTGCTGATCTCGGAGCGCTTCCGCAATTTTGTGGAGGAATCAAAGTTCCTGACTTCGGAAGACAGGCGCATCATCGCCGCGCTGAAAGTTGACTCTGCTCCGTTTGCCGACGGCTCCCGTTCGATTTTCACCGAGACCTTCATCCGCCGCGTGGCAGCAGACTGGGTCAAGGATTTGACCGAAACCGAAGACGAAGGTCGCAGGCTTTTCGGCGGGAGGTATTTCGACCTGCGCTACGAAGACCTGCTGACCCAACCCTTCGACGAAATGTCCAAACTTTGGAACTTCCTCGGCGTGAAGGGAATCGACCCCGCCCTCGACAAAACCCTGCGCGATGAAATGTCATCCAACCCCGACGAGGAATGGCAGTCGAAACGCAACGAAGACATCGCCTCCTTCCTTCCCAAGGGACAAGCTGGCAACTGGCGGCGCCTGTTCTCCGAAAAGGACAAGGCTGTCTTCAAGGAAACTGCGGGTAACATGCTTGTCAAATGGAAGTACGAAAAAGATATGAATTGGTGACCCATGACTGAATTCCACATCCGCCACTACCACCCCGAAGCCGACCTGTCAGCCCTTTCACAGTTACTGACTGAAATCGAGTCCGTCGACCGCGATGGAGAGGAAACATCCGAAGAGTTTCTGCGTTCCATGCTGGAGTGGGAGAATTTTGACCCTGATAAAAATGTGTGGATTGCAGAGTTGAGTGGGAGATTTGTCGGTTACGGACAAATCCTGCCGAAGTCCGACCATCACTGCTCAATGTATGTGGTCGTCCATCCGTCCCAACGCAGGAAGGGTCTCGGCGATCAACTGCTCGCGCTGATACTTTCCCGCGCCCGCGAAACCGAATCGAAATACAGCCTTGTTTACGTGAACGGAAAGAACGCGGCGTCCGTTGCTTTTATGAAGCGTCATGGCTTTGAAGTGGCTGGCACGTCGGGAGTGATGGTCGCGCCGCTGGGCGACCTGCCGCAAGCGGAGATTCCAGTAGGCTATTCCATCCGCCGTTATCCCGAACTTGGCGACCCTCAAATCGTTGTCCAGGCGTTGAACGATTGCTACAAAGATATGGTGGGACATCATCAAAACGTCACCAGCGCAGACCGTTACATGGATTATTACGGCAACGAAGGAATTCATCTGCTCTTCGATCCCGTCGGCAGGTTGGCTGGCGTCTGCGCGGGAAAGCCGCAGGGTAAAACTGACGAAAGCGGTCGCGAAGCGTCGGACCTTTTGGATGCTCCCGGTTTGACAAAGGAAAACCGCGACAGGGGCTTTCAGCGTTTCCTAACCCTGACGGTCATGAACTGGCTGCGCGGACAAGGCGCGCATCCAGTCACGCTCGAATATTGGGGCGACGATGAAAAAGCACTCGGTATTTATCGCTCTCTCGGTTTTGAGATGGTCAACCAGCAGCTTACCTATCACAAGGAACTCGAATGAAATTTTTCATTGTCGGACTCGGTTCCATTGGACGCCGTCACTTTCGCAACTTGATTGCCCTCGGCGAAAAGGATATTGTCCTCCTGCGTTCGCATCGCGCCACCCTGCCTGATGATGAACTTGCCGGTTACCCCGTCGGAACCAATTTGCAGGAAGCCCTCCAAAAGCACAAGCCCGATGCGGTTATCGTGGCAAATCCCACCGCCCTTCATTTGGATGTCGCCATTCCCGCCGCTGAAGCGGGCTGCGCCATTCTGCTCGAAAAGCCGGTATCGCATTCGCTCGAACGCCTTGACGTTTTGCAGCAAGCCGCGCAAAAGAGTGGAAGCAAAATTCTCGTCGGTTTTCAATTCCGCCATCATCCCACGCTCAACAAGGCGCGGGAATTAATTCAATCTGGCACGCTCGGCAAAGTGTTGACCGTCCACGCGCATTGGGGTGAGTACCTGCCCAATTGGCATCCCTGGGAGGACTACCGCCAGAGCTATGCCGCCCGCGCAGATTTGGGCGGCGGGGTGATCGTCACTTTGACGCACCCGCTGGATTACCTGCGATTTATTCTGGGCGAAGTCGAATCGCTTTGGTCGTTCAACGGACATCTCTCCCCGCTTGAAGTGGATGTCGAAGACACGGCTGAGATCGGCTTGAAGTTCTCCAGCGGCGCGATTGGCGGCGTGCACCTGAATTATGTCCAGCGTCCGCCCACGCATCGGCTGGAAATCGTCGGTACGAATGGCACTCTGAGGTGGGACAACGCGGACGGCATTTTGCACCTGCAAACCTTGCCCGCCGCTTTCGGTTCCTACTCTGCCCAGCCGCCTGCTCCCGTTTCTGAATCCTTTTCCCCGCCCGAAGGTTTCGAGCGCAACCAGTTGTTCATCGCGCAGACAAAACATTTCATCGAGGTGACGCGTGGAAAAGCCCAGCCGAGTTGCAGCCTGGCGGACGGCATCCGTGTGATGGAAATGGTCGCGGCGACGAAAGAATCACAAAACACCGGCAAATCGATTGCCCTGTGAACTTATCTATTTCGAGGTGTGGTCGGAGACTGGCAAAATGAATTTGAAAAAGAATCTTCGTGAGAATTGGTCTACTGTTGCGCTGGTGGTTTTGACCACCGTGCTGACTTACGGCGTCTTCATCCCGCAGTTGGGATTCTATCGGGACGACTGGTACATGATCTGGGCTGGGCAGGTGCGCGGTTTGCAGGGCATCATCGACCTCTTTCAAACGGATCGTCCCTTTATCGGTTATTTGTACGCGCTGGACTATCGCCTGCTGGGAGCCGCGCCGATTGGCTGGCATTTGCTGGCATTGGTTGTCAGGCTCATCAGCGGTTTGTCCTTCCTGTGGTTCGTCCGTCTCCTCTGGACTTCGCGTAAAACCGAGACCCTCCTGTTGACCTTGTTGTATGTGGTCTATCCGGGCTTTTTACAGCAGGGAAATGCCGCGACCTACATCAACCTGCTCATGGCTGTTGCCGCCTCGGTGCTTTCGCTTGCATTGACCGCCCTTGCACTGCGATCCCAAAATTGGAAGAGAGCGGCGGTGTTTACTTTGGGCGCTTTTCTCCTGGTGATTTTCTACCTGTCCATCTTTGAATCCATGATCGGGTTGGAAGCCGCCCGCCTGTTGATCATTTTTTACCTGTTGATGCAAATCCAACAGCGGGATTGGAAATCGACTCTCAAACAGACCATCCTTTGGGCGTTGCCCTATCTGCTGGCTGCGGGCGGATTCCTGATCTGGCGGGTGTTCCTCTTCAAGGCGGCTCGTCATTCCACCGATTTGGATTCGTTACTGGCTGGATATGCCGTTTCCCCGCTGCGAGCCGTGGCGACCATTTCCATCGAGGCGGTAAAGGACTTCATCGAGACGGTTTTCATGTCATGGATCGTGCCGCTGTACCAGTACACGGTCAAAGCTGACTATGCCGACCTGGCGCTTTCCCTTGTTCTGGCGGCGCTGGTTGTGGGCGGAACATTGTTCCACCTTCGCTTGAATCGTGAGGACGATCAAACAACGTATAGATTTTCACCAACAGAGTTGTGGATTGGCGCACTCATCACCCTCCTGGCAATTTTGCCCATCAACCTTGCCGGGCGTAGTGTCAGCTTTTCGTTGGGATGGGATCGCTATACACTTCATACAGCGTTGGGCGCTGTCTTGCTTGTCGGTGGGCTGGCTTTGAACGGCTTGAATGGCAGGGCACGGATTGGGTTGTTGCTGGCTTTGGTCGCGGGTGGAGTTGTCACGCAGGTGCATAGCGGAGCTTATTACCGCGACTTTTGGACCAGTCAACGCAACCTGTGGTGGCAGTTGTCCTGGCGCGCGCCGGATATCGATGAAGGCACTCTGCTGTATGCCCGTCTGCCCGGTGGCTTCAGCTTCTTTGAGGATTACGAGATTTACTCCGCCGCCAATTTGATCTACAGCCCGGATGAGAAGATCAAAATTTCCGCAGACCTGATCAATTCGCAGACGGTTCCCCTGTTGATAAGTCGGGAAGTAAAAGGGAAGACTCATCGTGAAGTGTACGTCCGCAAGAACTATAAAAACGCGCTGATGATGGTCTTCCCCGCTGGCGATTCCTGCCTCCATGTCCTCGACGGACAAAAGGTGGAACTGCCGGGCTTTGGAAGCATGGACTTGCTTTACCTGGCGCCGTTCTCGAAAATTGGTAGAATCAACGTGGCAGCGCCGCCAGCCGTCCCATCCGAAACCATCTTTGGGAAGCCTCCTGAACAAAACTGGTGCTACTACTACCAGAAAATATCGCTGGCGCGTCAGCAGGAAAACTGGACTGAAGCCGCCCGCCTGTCCGATGAAGCTGCGGAGAAACAGTTCCAGCCGCGGGACCGCTCCGAGTGGATTCCCGTGTTCGAGGCATACGCCAACACAGGTCAACTGGAGAAAGCCGCCAAGGTGACGCCGTTGATGAATGAGAACAGGGACATGGTTCTTCTGTTCTGCTCCCAATTAACCAATCGCGATAACTTCCCCGCCTCGTATAATTTTGACTATGTTTCCTCCACGTTATGTAAGCCCTCTCCGTAAAAGGATGGGCATCGATTCGATAACCGTCCCGAAGGCTGTTGTCAAGCCTTCGGGACGGTTGTTTAAATGGGGAGGCAAAATGGAAATCCAAAATTCATTGACTGAATTTTGGAGTATAATTCGCCGCTGTGATTGGCAACCCGTAGTAATGCCTTCAGTCGTTGAACGGTTGAAACCGTTACTACATTAAACTATGGAGTAAAAAATGGCAAAAGCAAAACTCATCCCCCCCTATGGCGGCAAACTGGTCAACCTGATGGTTGAAGGCAAGGAACGCGAAGAACTTCTCGCCCGCGCCGGCAAACTGCCTTCGATCAAGATCACCATGCGCAACATGTGCGACCTGGAATTGCTCGCCACCGGCGGCTTCTCCCCGTTGACCACTTTCATGGGCAAGGCGGATTATGACCGTGTACTGCATGAAATGCGCCTCGCAGACGGAACCCTCTTCCCGCTTCCCATCACGCTGACGGCTGACCCCAAGGAACTGCCGACCGTCGGTGAAGAACTGGCTCTCCGCAGCGCCAACTTCGACCTGCTGGCTGTGATGACCCTCGAAGAGGTCTATCACTGGGATGCCGAAACCGAAGCCGCGCTGGCTTATGGCTCGACTGATTCCAAGCACCCGATGGTCTCCGAAATGGCGCGCTGGAACAAGGTCTGCATCAGCGGTCCGATGAAAGTCGTCAACCTGCCCAAGTATTATGACTTTATCAACCTGCGCCAAACCCCAGCCCAGGTCCGCGCCATGCTCGAAGGAATGGGACACGACAACGTTGTCGCCTTCCAGACCCGCAATCCGCTGCACCGCATCCACGAGGAACTGACCAAGCGCGCGGCGGCGGAAGTCAAAGGCTCGTTGATTGTCCACCCCGTCGTCGGCATGACCAAGCCCGGTGACGTCGACCACTACACCCGCGTCCGCACCTACAAAGCTTTGGTCGATAATTACTATGACAAGAAAGACACCATGCTCAGCCTGCTCCCGCTGGCGATGCGCATGGCTGGACCCAAGGAAGCCCTGCTCCATGCCATCATCCGCCGCAACCACGGTGCGAACCACTTCATCGTCGGGCGCGACCATGCGGGTCCTGGCAACGATTCTTCGGGCAAACCGTTCTACGGTCCGTACGATGCCCAGGAAATCATGAAGAAATATGAAGCGGAACTCGGCGTCAAGATGGTCCCGTTCGAGATGCTGGTCTACCTCCCCGACGAAGATCGCTACGTGGAGGAGAAGGATGTGCCGAAGGGCGCAAAGACCGCCAATATTTCGGGAACCCAGGTCCGCGACGATTATCTCGCCAAGGGCAAGCTTCTGCCCGAATGGTTCACCCGCCCCGAGACAGCTGAAATCCTGCGTGAGATGTATCCCCCGCGCCACAAGCAGGGATTCTGCATCTGGTTCACCGGCTTGAGCGGATCGGGCAAATCTGCCACCAGCGAAGTGCTGACCACCCTCCTGCTGGAACGTGGGCGTGAAATCGCCATCCTCGACGGCGATGTTGTCCGCACCCACCTGAGCAAGGGTCTTGGCTTCAGCAAGGAAGACCGCGACACCAACATCCTGCGCATTGGCTTTGTAGCTGGCGAAATCGTCCATGCGGGCGGAGCGGTCATTTGTGCCGCCATCAGCCCGTACCGCGCCACCCGCGCCGAAGCCCACAAAATGGTCGGCGAGAACTTCGTCGAAGTCTACATGGACACCCCCGTCGAAGTCTGCGAACAGCGCGACGTGAAGGGTCTGTATGCCAAGGCGCGCCAGGCGATGATTGACGGCAAGCCGATGGGCTTCACCGGCGTGGATGATCCCTACGAGCCGCCGATTGAACCCTCGATCACTCTCAAGGGTTATGGCGCTTCTGCCGAAGATAATGCCCGCAAGATCGTTGCCTACCTCGAAGAACAAGGCTACATCCTCAAGCAAGCCTAATTGATTCCAATCTGGAGACGTTCCTGCGCCCCTGTCTGGGGATGGGGAACGTCTCTATTTTTTTGACTCTCAACGACGGAGTTGTTGGACTCCAGACCGTCACCTTATTTCTGATAAACTTGCCGTATGCATCGTTTTTCGACATCCCAGCTCCTTTTCATGCTCGTCCTCGGTTTGATCGCCGCAGGCGCGGCCGGCTTGATTCTTTACAGCACGCCCGAAGGGTTGGGACTCTCCGACGATTCGATTGGCTACATCGCAGGCGCGCGCAGCATTCTCGACGGACAAGGCTACCGCGAAGCGTGGCTCACCAGCAACGGGCCCGTCACACACTTCCCGCCTGGCTTTTCCGCCGTGCTGGCACTGGTTGGTCTCAGCGGGCTCGATCCCCTGCGTGGCGCGCGTTTTTTGAATTCTCTGCTTTTTGGTGCGAACGCTTTTATGCTTGGGATCATCGGCTGGCGGATGACCAGGTCACAGACGGCGGGCGTTGTGTTGGCTTTGCTGTTCGCCGTCAACGCTTCATTGTTCAACGCCCATGCCGTGGCAATGAGCGAACCGCTGTACATCTTTTTTAGTCTCGCGGCGTTTCTGACTTTTTCAAATTACTTTGGAGTGCAACAGCTCGCTGTTGCATCGGACAGCGAGCTGTCCGACAAATGGCTCATCGTCACAGGCATATTCACCGCATTTGCCTATCTCACCCGTTACGCAGGACTTGCCCTGCTTGCCACCTTCCTCGTCGCGCTGATTCTCCTGCAAGACACGTTGAGAAAAAAATTGGCGAGCACGGGGACTTTCCTTGCCAGCGTAATTCCGTTTTTGATCGGTTGGGCAATCCGCAACATGATCGTCGCGGACAACGCCACCAACCGCACGATGGTCTATCACCCGCTCACGGCGGAGAACATCGAAACGGGCATTTACAACATCTCGGAGTTTTTGATCCCAGTCGAAACCTGGCGGCGGGCGCTGATTCAAATCCCCAATTTTTTTCTCGTGGTTAGCGCCGTCATTGCCATTGTTCTGCTCGTTTGGCTTGCGGGCAAAGGTTTGAAGAAACTTCTCCAACCCGCAAGCGAACGCGCCGAAATTCTATCCTTCACCAACGGGCTTTACATCTTCGGCTATCTCGCATCCATCTTTTTGACGATGCTGTTCTTCGATGCCGCCACGAAATTCAAACTCCGCATCCTTTCGCCTGTTTACGTTTCCCTGCTCGTCCTGCTGGTTCTGCTTGGACATTGGGCATGGCAAAATCGCAGCATTGTTTTACGCGGACTGATTGTTCTCGCCACAATCTCCATCATTGGTCTTTCCGCCTATGACACATCGACATTCGTGACCAAGCTCCACAAAGGCGGACAGGGCTATGCCTCCTTCAAATGGTATGATTCGGAGGCGATGGATTTTCTGAGTCAACTCCCCGAAGGGACGCGCATCTACACCAACCAGCCTGGTCCCGTTTACTTGTACACGGGTCGCCCAACCTATGTCCTGCCTGACCGCGTGGATGGTGTCACTGGGCAGGAACGCGAACGATATGCCGAAGGCGTGCAGGCCCTTCACGAAGATGTGCTTTCAGGCAATGCCGTGCTGGCTCTCTTCAAGTTTGGCTCGGAGGATGAGGAAGTCCAATCCGTTTACATGGACCTCGCCGAAGGCTTGTATCTCGGTCACAGCTCACGCGGCGATAAGATTTACACGGCGTATCCATAACGCTAAGACCTGACAGGTTTCATCGTAGTTCGAATTAACTGCGGCTCATGCAAATCAAAGCAAACCTGGTCAAACAGAATTTTGTGAAAACCCGTCAGGTCTTTTATAAGAGGAACTCACATGACCATTCTCGATAAATTCAATTTGAAAGATAAAGTTGCTGTTGTCACGGGCGGGGTGGGTCTGCTGGGTGCGGAATTTTGCAGGACCCTCGCCGAAGCGGGCGCAGCCGTCGCTGTGATTGACTTGAACGCCGATGCCGCCGTCAAAGTTGTGGATGGACTCACCCAAAGCGGATTCAAGGCGATGGGTATCCCCACCGACATTACCAAACCTGACTCGGTCAACGGGATGGTTGATTCTGTCCTCAAGGCTTTTGGCAGGCTCGATGTTTTGGTGAACTCCGCCGCCCTCGACCCCAAGTTTGACCCCGACGCCGCATCCAAAGGTATTGCCCCCGGCGCATTCGAAGACTATCCGCTGGAGCAGTGGAATGCCGCCATGAGCGTCAACCTGACGGGGATGTTCCTCGTCACCCAGGCTTGTGTCAAGCCGATGATTGCGCAGGGTAAAAAGGGCAGCATCATCAACATCTGCTCGACCTATGGGCTGAACGGTCCCGACCAGCGCATCTACATCAAGGACGGCAGGCGTGTGGCGTTCAAGCCCGTCTACTACACCACCACAAAGGCTGGCGTGATGGGCTTCACCAAATATCTCGCTGCGTATTACGCTGGTACCGAAATCCGTGTGAACGCGCTTACCCCTGGCGGCGTGTTCAACAACCACGAAGAATATTTTGTTAAGAACTATTCTGCCAAGACCATCCTCGGACGCATGGCAAAGAAGGACGAAATGAACGGCGCGCTATTGTTCCTTGCCTCAGATGCATCTTCCTACATGACAGGAAATAATGTCGTGGTGGATGGTGGATGGACGGCGTGGTAATTTTTTATTGTAGGGGCGAATGGCCATTCGCCCCTACGGAGAATGTATGACCGAAATCCTTGCACTCATCCCTGCGCGCGGCGGCTCGAAAGGGATCCCGCGCAAAAACATTCGCTTCTTCGCGGGCTATCCGCTGATCGCGTGGAGTATCGCCGCGGCGAAGCAATCCAGCCTCGTGACCCGCGTCATCGTTTCGACGGATGACGAAGAGATTGCTTCCGTCGCCCGTGAGTGGGGAGCCGAGACCCCCTTCCTCCGCCCCGCGGAATTTGCACAGGACAAAACCACCGACCTGCCCGTCTTCGAACATGCGCTCAAATGGTTGGAGGAGATCGAAGGTTATTACCCTGAAATCGTGATTCAACTGCGACCCACTTCGCCGATCCGCCCGCGCACGATGGTGGATGACGCCATCCGTATTCTGTTCGAACATCCCGATGCGGACTGCGTGCGCGGCGTTGTGCCTGCCGCCCAAAACCCATTCAAGATGTGGAGATTCAACGGCGAAGGCAAACCGCTCAATCCCCTGCTTCAAGTGGACGGTATCGCCGAGCCGTATAATGCGCCGCGCCAAATCCTGCCGCCCGTTTACTGGCAGACGGGTCATATCGACGCCATCCGCATTTCGACCATCACGCAGAAAAACTCGCTGACGGGGGATGTCATCTACCCGCTGTTGATCGACTCGAAATACACGGTGGACATTGACAACCTTTCCGACTGGGCGAAGTATGAAGCGTTGGTTTACAGCGGACTGGAAATGGTCTCACCGGGGAATCCGCACCGTCCCATGCCTGAAACAATCAAGTTGATCATCTGTGACTTCGACGGCGTGGTGACAGACAACCAGGTCATCACCGACCAGAATGGGAAAGAATCAGTCGTCGCTTCGCGCAGCGACAGCATGCACATCAAGACCCTGCGTGAAAAAGGCATCGAGTTGATGATCCTCTCCTCGGAGCCGAACCCCGTCGTGATGGCGCGCGCGAAAAAGATTGGGGTGGAGGCAAGGCACGGGATCGGGTTGCAGGATAAGGGTCGCGTCATGCTCCAGGTCCTCGAGCAGAAAAAGCTCAAGACGGAGAACGTCATCTACGTTGGCAACGACCTCAATGACCTTCCCTGTTTTGAAATTGCAGGTTGGTCTGTGGCGGTGGCGGATGCCTATCCTGAGGTCATTCGCGCGGCAGACCATGTGCTGACAAAGACTGGCGGACATGGGGCGATTCGGGAGTTGTGTGAATTAATATTAAACAGACCCTAAAGGTTCTTACAACCTTTAGGGTCTCATCCAAGGAGAAAAAATGGCTCGTGAAATCAAATTTGGAAAACGAATGATCGGCGACGGTCATCCCACATATATCATTGCAGAGGCGGGTATCAATCACAACGGCGATTTGGACATCGCGAAGAAAATTATCGATGCCGCTGCCCACGCGGGCGCGGACGCGGTTAAGTTCCAGAAGCGCACCCCTGAAATCTGCACCCCGCCCGATCAGCAAAAGCAGATGCGCGAGACGCCCTGGGGCTACATCACCTATCTGGATTATCGTTACAAGGTCGAGTTCGACGAAGAACAGTACCGTGAGTTGGATCGTCATTGCAAGGAAAAAGGCATCGACTGGATGGTCTCGGTTTGGGACGAGCCTTCGGTGGATTTCATGGAGCAGTTCGACACGCCCGCCTACAAACTCCCTTCTGCTTCGCTTACCGACCACAAACTGTTGAAGCACGTCCGCAAGACGGGCAAGCCCGTCATCATCTCGACGGGCATGTCCACGATGGAAGAAATTCACAAGGGTGTGGATGCTGCCGGCGTGGATAACCTGGTCATCATGCACAGCACCAGCGCCTATCCCTGCCCGCCTGAGGAGTTGAACCTGCGGATGATCGAGACCCTGCGCCGCGAATTCCCCGACACCCCCATCGGTTATTCTGGACACGAAGTTGGTCTTGTTCCCTCAGCCATTGCCGTGGCTTTGGGCGCGACCTCCGTCGAACGTCACATCACGCTCGACCGCGCCATGTGGGGCAGCGACCAGGCGGCTTCGGTGGAACCGGGCGGCTTCGAGAAACTGGTCAAGTACATCCGCGTGACCGAAGCCTCGCTCGGCGACGGCGTAAAGAAGGTTTACGAATCCGAAAAGGGTTCACTGAAGAAATTGCGCCGCGTGGTAAACGAATAATTTATTTGTAGGGGCGACTCGCGAGTCGCCCCTACGGTTGAATCATGAATATCACCCAAAAACTCCGTCGATCATTACGTCCCGCAGGGAAAACCGCCCAGGCAATTTTGCGCTGGAAGCGGTTCTCCTTCAACAATGCGCCGCCCATCTTTGGCAACTCCAAGCCCAAGAGCGGATCGCACCTGTTGCTGCAAATCCTCAACGGCTTTACGCAGATCATGCCCTACCGTTATGTGGATGCGGACCCGATTCGGACGATCAAAAAGGACGGTGGACGACGGATGGCGGATAGCATTGCATCTGATTTACGAAGCGTCCCGCAGGGTGTGATTGGCTGGGGATATGTGGAAGCGTCGCCTGAGAATGTGGCTGTTCTGTGTCAGCCGAACCGCGTCAATTATTTCATCTACCGCGATCCGCGCGACATGCTTGTCTCTCAGGTCTTCTTTGCCACCGACATGCACGAGGAACACGGGATGCATGCTTACTACAAGTCTTTGCCTGATTTTGCGGCACGACTCAACGTGGCGATCACCGGCATCGACCGCGATGGGCTGAAAATGGTCAGCGTCAAGCAACGCTACGAAGGTGTCTTTCAATGGTTGAGACAGAAACATGTCATGTGCATCCGCTTCGAGGATTTGATCAACAACCGCGACGCCACGCTCACCGCCATGCTCGATGAAGTGGAAAAGACGGGGTACAAAATCCCGACTTCACGCGAGAAGGCTTTGTCTATTTTGGTGGACGCCATCCAGCCGAAGAAAAGTCACACCTTCCGCTCTGGAAAGACGGGCGGCTGGAGTCAACATTTCACCGAGGAACATAAGAAGTTATTCAAGGATGTGGCGGGGGATTTGCTGGTCAGGTTGGGATATGAGAAGGGGAATGATTGGTAAGTTATCCCCGAATCTCGAAGTTCCGCTTCGCGAAAACTCGGAAGTCTGCTTTTGGCAGGTTATGATGAAAAAAGTTTTTCATTGCACATTCCTGTTCTTTTTTACTCTCTCTGCCTGTTCCACTCCCACCTCAATAACCCCCACAGATACTCCAGTTCCTCCAATACCGACGCTCACCCAGACGCCTGTCCCAACAGCCACAATTGGAATTCCCACTTTCACCGCCACGCCCCAGCCTGATTTTGGCGATCATCCCGCCTTTCTTGCGTGGCCCCTGCCGGCAAGAATTGGCTTGGCGCGGATATCGCAGTATCCCAATACGCCGTGGACATGGAATTATCTCGGCTTGAACGAAGGCTACCAATGCCCGCCGATGTTCGGCTATTTGGAACTTTCGTATGACTACTGGCGCGATATATCCATCCCAATTGAGCAGGATCAGGCGCAGGCTGACCCCCACAATTTTCAAATGATCGAATGTTATACAACAGGCGGCGCTGTGGACAAGCGCGGACATGAAGGCACGGATATTAAAGCGCCCGCCGATACGCCCGTTTACGCCGTTGCCGATGGAAAAATTGCGGGATGGCGGCTGAACGGACTGAACAGCATGATGGTGTTGAAGCATTGTCCCGGCGGCGACTGGGATGCTCAAAACCAATGCAGCGGCACAAAGTGGTACACAACCTACATGCACCTCGTTCTCGATGAGGAATTATTCGTGGAAAACCTCGACGTTGCACAGGGCGACACGCTTGGCGCAATTTACAATCAGGGCGATAACTCGCACCTGCATTTCGAGGTCGGCTTGGACAAGCGTAGTTACGAAAATTTCGTCAACCCCTGGGGGCGCGACAAAGCTCCCTGGCTGGGATGTATGTGGCTCGATCAATCGCTCTGCCCGTTCCCCGACCCAAACACAAATCGTGTTGCGTTTCTTGCAGGCTCATCCTTGTCCATCAGGCAGGGCGGATCGATGATTGCCATCCGCGACGTGCAGGATTTGAAGAAGATTTGGCTGTGGAAGGATCGCATCGCGCTGTTGGATTCTCAGGGCAGGTTGTTCCTCCGCGATGGCAGATTCAACACGGGAGAGGATTCCGCCCGGGGTTGGATTCTGTTTGCGGAGAATGTCGGCGACTTTGGGATTGCCGATCGACGCGCCGCGATTCTCGATGTCGGCGGGAATCTTTTCGTCAACGAAACGAATCAGCCCGCGGGGTGGATTCGGCTGGCTGAAAACGTCCGCGCGTTCTCGATATCAAATCAGCGCGTTGGCTATCTCACAAAAAATGGTGAACTGTATGCCAGGGAGGGAAGTTTTGATGGCGAATGGATTCCACTTGCCAGAGGCGTATCCGCGTTCCAGTTGACCGACAACCGCATCGCCATTGCGGATTCACAAGGCAGTCTCTTCGTCAACGAAGGTGAGGCTCGCGCGGAGTGGAAGCAGATGGCGGAGCGCGTCCAGGCTTTTCAGTTGACCAACCTGCGGGTGGGCGTACTCGACGCGGAAGGTAATCTACAGGTCAAGGAGGGAAACCTGCGCGCGGAATGGGTTCGGGTTGCAAAGAATGTTATTTCGTTTCAGCTATCGAACTATCGCATGGTGGTTCGCGGCGCAGACGGGACGTTCAAATATCAGGAGGGGAATCTGTATCAGCCCTTGAGCGACCTTCCATCTGATTTGCAGTCGGCAGTTTTGAACGACGAACAGCCTGTTTTCCTGCCGTAAACAATCGAATCGTCCTCTCGTTTCGTACAGTATAATCATCCTCGCCATGTTCAAAGAATTCTTTGCCCGGCGTATCAAACGCGGATTCACCCGCGGACTCAACAATCTCAAAATTTCTTGCGTCACAAAGCAGGTTGACGGAAGCCCCAGCCAGGAATTTTAGCCATGACCAAGTCGCTTATCACGGGCGCGTCCGGCTTTGTCGGCGCACATTTGACCAATCAGCTCATGTCGTCCGGTTGGGACGTCGCCGGGTATGACCTGCGGAAGCCGTCCCACTCCAAAATTCCCTGCTTTACCGGCGACCTTCATCGGGGAGAGGGAGTGTTGCAGGCGCTTAAGGAATTTCAACCCGATTCGATCTTTCATCTTGCCGGGATATTGAAATCGGAAAAACCGGAAACATTCTATGATGTGCATGTACTGGGTGCGCTGGCGCTTTTCGAAGCGATCGTCGAAGCCGGCTTGCGTTCCACAATCGTCCTTGCAGGCTCGAGCGCGGTCTACGGTTCCGGAATGGGTAAAAGGCCCATCACCGAATCTTTTAAGCCGTGCCCGGTCACACATTATGCGGTTAGCAAACTCGCCCAGGAACAGATTGCCTTGCGGTATTTTGCAGCCTTTCACCTTCCGGTAATTTGTGTGCGGACTTTCAATTTACTGGGACCCGGTCTTTCTCCCAACATGGCGCCTTCCGCATTTGCCAGGCAGATTGCCCAGGCTGAAAAAGCCGGCAAACCAGCCAAAATATCCACAGGCGACCTTTCAGCCCAGCGGGATTATTTGGACATCCGGGACGCGGTCCGCGCGTATGCCTTGCTCGCCGAACACGGAAAGGCGGGTCAGACTTATAATGTGTGTTCGGGACAGGCTGTTTCCATCCAATATTGCCTTCAAATTTTGCTGGATGAAGCCAGAATCCCAGTCGAGGCGGTTTTGGACCCATTGCGGGTGCAAAGGCAGGATGTTCCTGTTCAAGTGGGCAGCGCAAAGAAAATCCAGCAATTGACCGGCTGGAAACCTGAAATCGATGTAAAACAGTCCCTTGTGGATTTGCTGAATGACTGGCGTGAAAAAATAAACAGGGAAAACAACTTATGAATTGGAATGATAAAAAAGTTCTTGTAACCGGCGCTGGCGGCTTTATCGCCAGTCATCTTGTGGAACGTCTGGTGGAAGTGGGGGCGCAGGTTCGCGCCTTTGTCCGCTACAACTCCCGGAACGAAGTGGGAATGCTGAAAACGGTTTCGCCTGACGTGTTCTCCCGGATCGAGATTGTGCGCGGCGATTTGCGGGATGTGGAGGCGGTGAAGAATGCCGTTCGTGGAATGGATACGGTATTTCACCTTGGCGCATTGATTGCGATTCCATATTCCTACGTGAATCCGCGCGAAGTCGTGGATGTAAACGTGATGGGCACCTTGAATGTGTTGCTGGCTGCCCGCGATGTTGGTGTGCGCCGCGTGGTTCATACCTCCACGAGCGAGGTGTATGGCACGGCGCGATATGTCCCCATCGATGAGGCGCATCCGCTCCAGGGACAATCCCCTTATTCGGCGAGCAAGATCGGCGCGGACAGGATTGCCGAGAGCTTTTATCGTTCGTTCGATTTGCCGGTAGTGACTCTGCGCCCGTTCAATACGTATGGTCCGCGCCAGTCTGCGCGCGCGGTGATTCCCACCATCATCACCCAGGCTTTGACCCGTGATGAGGTAAAGCTCGGCAGTCTGGAACCGTCGCGCGATTTCACCTTCGTTGTCGATACAGTCAGGGGCTTCATGGCTGCGGCTGAAGCAGACGATGTGCTGGGTGAGGAGGTCAATCTTGGGAATGACAATACGATTCGGATCGGCGACCTAGCGCAGAAGATTTTCGACATCATTGGCAAAACCCCATCCATTGTCACCGATGCGCAGAGAATCAGGCCGGGAAAAAGCGAAGTAATGAAGCTTTGGGCGTCGAACAAAAAGGCGAAGGAGAGGATCGGCTGGGAACCGAGCATTTCACTGGACGAGGGGCTGAGACAAACCATTGAGTGGATATCCGCCCACCTCGACCTGTATCGCCCCGACCAATATACAGTTTAGGAAAAAAAACAATGCGCGCTGTTATTCTTGCCGGCGGCAAAGGCACACGCCTCGCCCCATATACAACCGTACTTCCCAAACCGCTCATGCCGATCGGTGAAATGCCGATCCTGGAGGTTGTCATTCGGCAGCTTGTCCGCCATCATTTCGATGAATTGACCCTTGCCGTCGGTTATCTTGCGGAATTGTTGATGGCGTACTGCGGGGACGGCAGTAAGTTCAACGCGAAGCTGGACTATTCCCGCGAAGAGCAGCCCCTGGGGACGGCTGGTCCGCTGGCGCTTGTGCCGAACCTGAATGACACCTTCCTGGTGATGAACGGCGACCTGTTGACCACCATCGACTACGGCGCCATGCTCAAATATCACCGCGAACGTGGTGCGATTGCAACGGTTGCCTGTTACCAGCGCGATGTGAAAATTGACCTCGGCGTGATCGAAATAAGCCCGGATAATTGGGTCTCGAAATACATTGAAAAACCCACCTATCATTATTCGGTAAGCATGGGTATCTATATTTTTGAACCCACGGTACTTCAATTCATACCTAGAGACCGGCGGTTGGACCTGCCGGAACTGGTTACCAAACTTCAGGATGCGGGAGAACGGGTCAATGTTTTCAAGTTTGAGGGATACTGGCTGGATATCGGACGGCATGATGATTACGAAAAAGCCATAGACGAATTTACAAAACATCGTCAGGAGTTCCTGAAGGAGGAATAAGCCCCATCATTTTTTAGGGATCATCGAATATGAGAATTGCATATGTAACCATAAATGTTGCTGTAAAAATTATGACCGGTGGGGTCGGGGCAAAGATCAAGAGGCAGGTTTCGTTGTGGAAGGATAAGGGTCATATTGTAAAAATATTCATGTTGACGCCCGAAATCGTTCCGATTCCGGATTCGGAGCAGTTTGTTTTCAAGCCCCTGGTTAATGCTTTTTTTCTAAAGTTTCTTGCGCGGGAAATTTCACGTTCGCAAAATTTGATCAAGATGATTGTTGCAATAAAAGCTTTCCAGCCCGATATTATTTATTTACGCTTTGGGTTGTACACCCTTCCCCTACACAGGTTGTTCAAGATTGCCCCTGTTGCCTTGGAGGTAAATTCAAACGATCTGGAAGAGTATCGAACCCGCGGGGCTTTTTTTTACTGGCTAAATCGCCTGACGCGTGGAATTGTGTTTTCGCTTTCCGCAGCCCTGGTTCCGGTGAGCCAGACATTGGCGGACACAAATGCGGGCTATGGAAAGCCAGCTTGTGTTGTTTCCAACGGAATTGACCTTGATGCATACCAGCCGTTGCCTGCTCCGAAAAACGATACTCCGGTCTTGACTGCGATCGGTTCGCCAGGAATGATCTGGCATGGTATGGACAAGTTGTTTCCCCTTGCGAGGCGTTTTCCTGATATTACGATCAATATCATTGGCTACGGGCCGGAGGATTTTTCGGAAACTGCTCCCTCCAATTTACATCTCCATGGTTATCTGAGTCACAGTGAGATCAGGGAAATACTTGCCAATACCGACGTGGCATTTAGCACGCTTGCTTTGCATCGCAAAAAAATGAACGAGAACCCGGCATTGAAGGTGCGTGAGGCGGTGGCGTACGGAATTCCGGTCATCATGGCAGAGCGCGATGCTGATTTGGCAAATGTGGCTTCCACATGTTTTTTGTTTCTGCCAAATACGGAAGACAATGTAAAGCTTTACGCGGATGCCATCCGTGAATTTGCGTATAGCTCCATGGGTCGACGGATTGAACGCGAATTAATTGCTCCCTTTATTGATCAACGGCTAAAAGAGGAAAAGCGACTTGCCTTTTTTGAGGAAATGATAAACCTTGGCAAGTCCCGGAAATAATTGGAAGTAAAACCTGCTAGAACATCAACCATCCCATCACAGCCGCAACCACCGTTGCGGTGATGTTGTCCACATCCTTGAAGGGCAGGGACTCGACGATCGTTGTGCCGAGCGCAATCCACATCAAAGGCAGGAGGTAGGTGGAAAACGGCGCGGCGAAAATCCCAGCCTGAACGTAGACAAACATCACCAGCGCGGAGAGAATCCAGCCGCCGGCGAAGACACCGATCGAACCCGCGATGGATTTTTTCTCGCTCCACGAAAGTTTCGGCGACTTCACATTCCGCCCGATCATATCCGCGATGCCGTCACCGCCGCAGAGCATCATCAACGCCACGATGCCGACGGGGGAGTCCTTCCAGAAGAGCAGGGTCAATGCCACGAACATGATTCCGTAGAACAGCGGTCCGCGCAGGATTTCCTTCGGGTCGCCCGTGCGCGACATCGCCTTAACCGAAGCCTCATCCTTGATCACACCAAGTCCGATCAACGCGAACTGAACAGTGATCGAAAGCGGAACCAGAGCCGCCAGCCAGCGCGCTTCAGGCGCGTTATCGAACATCAGCCAGCAGAGCACAAACAGCGGTCCCGTCCCGATGTGGATGACCTTGCGACTCGTCCTGCTGTCCATCCAGCCGCGGTGGGCGATGAAATCCATGAGACGCAGGAACGACAACGCGAGTACAAAGGTGACGGCAAGGGCGATGTAGTTATTCACTTGAGACTCCTGTGGCAGGGTGATGATGTTCCCGCGATTATACCCACGACGGGCGGACCGGTGGTTTTTCTATGCTAGAATCGCCCCATGCAATTCGAGGTCTTCACGCTACTTCCCGAAATCTTCCCTCCCTATCTTGACAACAGTATCATGAAGCGCGCCCGCGAGCGGGGATTGATCGATGTGCGCGTCCACAACATTCGCGACTACACCCACGACAAACATCACACCACAGACGACACGCCCTACGGCGGTGGTGGGGGAATGGTGATGAAGCCCGAACCTGTGTTTGAGGCGATTGAAACTGTTTTGGGATTGAACGCGCCCTTTGACCTTGCTCAAGACAATTCAGATCAGACTCCGCCCAAACCTGATTCGATCATCCCGATCATTTTGCTTACCCCGCAGGGACGAGTCTTCAACCAGAGCATCGCCCAGGAACTTTCACAGCATAAACGCATTGTCCTGCTCTGCGGACGTTACGAAGGCGTCGACGAGCGCATCCGCGAGCATTTGGTGACCGATGAAATCTCCATCGGCGATTACGTGCTGACGGGTGGCGAACTCCCCTCCCTGATTTTGATCGACGCCATCTCGCGCTTGCTTCCCGATGTTTTGGGCGACCCCACCGGCGCGGAGGACGACTCGCACGCGATGGGTTTGCTCGAATATCCGCACTACACCCGTCCGCCCGAATTTCGCGGCTGGAAAATCCCCGAAGTCCTGTTGACCGGCGCCCACGCAAAAATCGACAAATGGCGGCGCGAACAAGCGTTACTGCGGACTTTAAAGAAACGCCCCGACATGCTCGAAAAGGCGGAACTGACAAAGGCTGATTTGAAATTCCTGAAAAATCTGGAATCTGAAGAAAGAAGCGAGAAGTGAGGCGACTTTCAACTCGTAACATGTAACTCGTATCTCATCCCACCCACGGAGTACTCCATGTCCAGACTCAACTACGGCAAGACCTTTTTGCTTGGTTTCGGCTTCTTCGGCGTCAGTGTCATTTGGGGAGTGTATAACGCCTTTGTCCCCATCTTTCTTTCGGAAAAATTTGGGCTTGCGCCCGCCATCGTTGGAATTTTTATGACATTGGATAACATAGCGGGCTTCTTCATCCAGCCAGCCACCAGCGCCTGGTCGGACAGAGTCCGCTCCCCGCTTGGGCGGCGCATTCCCTTCATCCTCATTGGCGCGCCGATCAGCGCCTTCGCCTTTGGCTTGATCCCCGCTGCGGGTATCCTGCCGCTGTTTGTGGCATGTACCAGCACCCTGCTGTTGAGCGCCGCCGTCTGGCGCGCGCCCGTCATCGCTCTTATGCCCGACATCACTCCCTCGCAGTTCCGCTCGCAGGCAAACGGCGTGATCAACTTCATGGGGGGCATCGGTGCCATCATCGCCTTGCAGACGGGCGGCATCCTTTACAAGATGAGTCCCAACTTCCCGTTCTGGCTTGGTTCGGCGCTTGTCGTGCTGGCTGCGCTGGTTGTGTATCTGTTCATCGAGGAGCCAAAAGAATATGAAGTGCAGGGACAGGAACAGACGGGCAGCAAGGAACCCATTGCTGATTTCATCAGGAAAAGGATTTTGATTTTTGCCCTGAGTTTGTTCGTCGCGGCGTTGATTGGCTTTGGGGCAGGGACGGTTTTCCCGGAAGCACGCGCGCTAGGAAGTCAGATTGGCTTGCCGCCGTATGTTGGGTTGTCCCTGATCCTGCTGTTCGCATGGCTCATGTTTGCCTATACTTTTTACATGGCGCAGGAAGTTATCTTCGACCAGGATAAAAACGGTTTGCGGCTTTTGCTTGCCATCTTCTTCTGGTTCATCGGCTATTCTGCCGTGGATACCTTCTTCACGCTCTATGCCAAGAATCACCTCGGCTTGAACGAAGGCGACGGCGCGACCCTGCTTTCCGTGCTTCCACTGTTCTTTGTTCTGTTTTCCGTCCCGTCTGGTTTTCTCGCCGGCAGGATTGGACGCCGCACTACCATCTCGATCGGTTTGGTCACCATTTCGGTCATGCTGGTCCTGCTTTACGTCACGCCAGCCACCGCCCTGTTGACGGGCATTGCACCCCTGCCGTTGGTTGGCATTCCGCTTGTGGAGGGTGGTCCGCGCATGTTGACGCTTGCGGGTGTTTTTCTCATCGTGATGGGTATTGCCTGGGCATTCATCAACATCAATTCCCTGCCCATGGTCGTGGACTTGACCAACGCTGCGCGCATCGGCACATATACAGGCTTGTATTATTTGTTCTCCACTCTTTCCGCCATTGTCGGTCCCATACTGAACGGCGTGGCGATCCAACTAGCGGGGAACAATTTCAACATCATCATGCTCCTTGCGCCCGTGTCCATGCTGATTGCCTTGTGGCTGATGCTCGGCGTCAAGCGCGGTGAAGCGATTGTGGAAGGATAAATGACACTTGCACCGTACGCAAGTGCAGGTGTGAAGGATGAGGGATGAATTGAAAAATTGGTCGGCTTGGTTATTTCTGACGATTGTGACGCTTGGTCTTGTGTCCTGCTCGCGATCGTCAGATTGTTTTCGCGAGGATGTATTCTGCGCAGCGCTCGTAACTGATACGCAGGGCATTGACGATCACGGCATGAACCAGGATGTCTGGGCGGGGCTGGAGCAGGCAAAGGCGGATGGAGTTGTCCGGCGCGTTGAATACATCGAGTCCATCGACTCGCGCGATTACGAAAAGAACATCAACTATTTTGTGGATTTGGGATTCGACGTGATCTTCACCGTTGGCGCCGGCATGGACGACGAAACGCTTCGCGCTGCCGACCTCAAGCCTGATTCGGTCTTCGTCGGCATGGACCAACCCCAAAGCGAATCCCGCCCGAACCTCATCCCCGTCACCTTCCCCGAAGATCGGATGGGATTCCTCGCCGGGGCGCTGGCGGCGCGAATCACCGAAACACAAATCGTCGGCGCGGTGTGCGAAACTTCAGGCATCGATTCGCAGTGGCGATATTGCGAAGGCTTCCGCGCAGGTGTGGCATTTGTCAACGAGTTGGAGGAAAAAGACGTCAAAGTGCTGGTGTCCTATCGGGATGATGGGGATCGCGAGAAACTCTTCCTTGACGAGGCTTGGGGACATGACACAGCCCTGGGTTTGATCCACCGTGGTGCGGATGTGATCTTTGCATCTGGCGGCGTGACAGGGGAGGGAGCGCTTCGCGCCGCGGCTGAGGCTGGGATTCACTCCATCGGGTCGGAATCAGGCTCGGGCGGAGTCACATCCGTTTTGGGCGATGCCAGCTTCGAAGTCCAGAAAATCCTGCGCCTCGTGGCGGAGGGAAAGACTGTGGAGGCACAGCCGGGTCGAATCCGCTACATGCCGCTTGGTCCGAAACTCCCCGAAAATTTGACGCGGGAGATGGATATGCTGCTTGCGACGCTTATGAATGGCGAGGTCAAAACGGGTGTAAAGTTTGAGAAACCTTAATTCATGTTGAAATTATTTGTCAGACAATTGTTCAGGCTTGCACAATAAAAAGTTAAGATTTATACTTATTAAGTCATGCGGCGCTGTATGATAATCATACCGCCGTAAAACCCCTAACTATCAGGAGAAGAAAAATGAAGAAACTGTACTTTGTGATGGCGCTGTTGATCGTCGCTTCGATGGTCCTCACCGCCTGTGGCACCCCCGCCACTGAAGCGCCTGTCGCCACCGAAGCACCCGCGACCGAAGCGCCAGCCCCCACCGAGGCTCCCGCCACCGCAGCCCCCACCGAGGCTCCCGTCGAAATGACCAAGGTCTGCCAGGTCACCGACACCGGCGGTATCGATGACAAGTCCTTCAATGCCACCGCCTGGAAGGGCGTCCAGGATGCGATTGCCCAATATGGCAATGTCGAAGGCAAATACCTCGAGTCGCAGCAACAGGCTGACTACGAAGTCAACCTGAACGCTTTCGCCAGCGAAGGCTGCGATCTGATCATCCCCGTGGGCTTCCTCCTTGCTGACGCCACCACTGCTGCCGCCACCGCCAACCCCGAGCAGAAGTACGCCATCATCGACGTCGACTATCTCGCCTTCCCCAATCTGCGCGGCTCCGGCTTCGCGATTGACCAGGCTACCTTCCTCAACGGCTACCTCGCCGCTGGCATGACCAAGACCGGCAAAGTCGGTACCTACGTCGGCATTGCCTTCCCCGCCACCACCAAGTTCATGGACGGCTTCGCCCTCGGCGTTGCCTACTACAACAAGGTCAAGGGCACCGATGTCAAGGTTCTGGGCTGGGATGTCACCACCCGCCAGGGCTTGGAAGTCGGCAACTTTGAATCCACCGATGACGGGCGCAAGATGGGCGAACAGCTCATGGACGAAGGCGCCGACATCATCATGCCGGTTGCCGGACCTGTGGGTCTTGGCACCCTGGCTGTGATGGAAGAACGCGGTTCCGGCATGCTCATCGGCGTGGACAACGACTGGTCGCTCGCCAACCCCGACAAGGCTGACTTCATCCTCTCCAACGCCATGAAGAACATGGACGTTTTCGTGACCGAGACCATCGGCATGGTGATCGACGGTTCCTTCAAGGGCGAAAACTGGATCGGCAACCTCGAGAACGGCGGCGTGGGTCTTACCTACGGCTCCAAACTCGGCGACACCGTCCCCGCTGAACTAAAGGCTGAAATCGAAGCCTTGATCCCGCTGATTCAATCCGGCGAGATCGTCACCCTTCCTGAGGGCGTCTATTAAGATTAGTTCGGTTTGAAAAAAGATGCAGAGCGAAGCTCTGCATCTTTTTTGTCTCTGTCTGCTCCCACCGGAAACTGATGAAGAATCCTTTTTCCGTGTGGTAGAATGAAAAAACCCTTCTGCCGGTGATGTTGCGCCGCAAGTTTTTCACTTTTCGAGGTGTTCATGGAACCTGTTCTGGAGTTACGAGGCATCACAAAAAGATTTCCTGGCGTTTTGGCAAATGACCATATCTCACTGGATTTGATGCAGGGCGAAATCCACGCCTTGCTCGGAGAGAATGGCGCGGGAAAAACCACACTCATGAATATTTTGTACGGGTTGTATAAACCCGATGAGGGGGAGATTTTCGTCAAAGGGAGGAAGCTGATGGTCGATACGCCCAACGACGCCATCAAAGCCGGCGTGGGCATGGTCCACCAGCACTTCATGCTCATCCCGGTTTTCACGGTTACGGAAAACGTCATGCTTGGCGACGAGTACCTGACGGCTGGCAGTTTTCTAGACCGCAAAAAGGCGGCGGCACGAATACGGGAGATTTCGCAGACATACAATTTGCAGGTCGATCCGGATGCATATGTGAAGGATTTGCCGGTGGGCATTCAACAACGGGTGGAAATCATCAAGTTATTGTTCCGAAATGCAGACATTCTAATTTTGGATGAACCAACCGCGGTGTTGACCCCGCAGGAAGTGGACGAACTTTTCAGGATCATGAAGACTTTGGTCTCGCAGGGAAAGTCCATCATCCTGATCACGCACAAATTGCGTGAAGTGATGGAGTTCGCCGAGCGGACAACAGTCATCCGCGGCGGGAAAGTGGTTGGGACAGCCAAACAGAGTGAGACCAGTCAACTTGAGTTGGCTTCGATGATGGTGGGACGGCAAATTGATCTGAACATCGACAAAAAGGATGCAGATCCCAAGGAAGTCGTATTGGATGTAAAAAACCTGAAGGTGTTGGATGCTCACCATCAGATTGCTGTCGAAAATGTATCGTTCGAGGTCCGCGCGGGAGAGGTCCTTGGCATTGCCGGTGTACAGGGGAACGGACAAACGGAACTGGTCCGCGCAATGACCGGGTTGGATCACCCTGTGGAGGGAAAAATCCACCTGCTGGGCAAGGACATTACCCATGCGCCGGTCAAACACATCACCGAGCTTGGCACGGCGCATATTCCCGAAGACCGCCAGAAGGATGGGTTGGTCCTGGCTTATTCCATCGAAGATAATTTGATTTTGAATACCTGGTACAAGGAACCTTTCGCCCATAATATTGTTTTGCAGCGGAAGGTGATCCTCGATAATGCCGAAAAACTCATTGCGAATTTCGACATCCGTACGCCCAACGCGCAGACAGCCACCAGCCACCTTTCAGGCGGGAACCAGCAAAAGGTGATCGTGGCGCGGGAGTTCTCCCGACCGATCAAGCTGCTGGTCGCGTCCCAGCCCACCCGCGGCCTGGATGTCGGCTCCATCGAATACATCCACGGGCGCATCATCGAAAAACGGGATGACGGCTGCGCGGTGCTGCTCGTCTCCACGGAACTGGATGAAATCATGCAGCTTTCAGACAGGATCGCTGTCATGTATCGCGGGCAGATTCTCGATATCGTGGACGCCAAAACGACCACCCGCGAAACCATCGGTTTGCTAATGGCGGGTGTTGTGCCGGAAGCTCATTAATCCTGTTGGATATACCAGGGTAATCCTATGACAAAAACAGAAGAAACACAGAAGAAAAAAGATGTTGTTTCCACATTCTTTGAGGAACTCCGCCGCAACTCCCTGACCGTAACCGTCCTGGCAATTGTGACGGGTTTGCTGGCTGGCGGGCTGATTGCTGCGGTCACGACCGAGGGCGTTTATGCCGCCTTCCGCGTTTCGTTTTTCGAGGGGATCAAAGCCGGCGCGATGGTGTTTTGGAATACCTACAAAGCCCTGTTCACAGGCTCGGTTGGCGTTCCTGCTGACATTGTCAGCGCACTTCGTTCGGGTGACGGTGTTGCGATCAATAAAGCCTTCACGCCTTTCTTTGAGTCGTTGCTGCAGGCCACACCCTATATTTTCGCCGGGCTGGCGGTGGCGCTTGGTTTCCGGGTGGGACTGTTCAATATCGGTGCCGAAGGACAAATCTTTGTCGGAGCGCTTGGCACGGTGTGGGTGGCGACGGCTTTCAAGGGACTGCCCGGCATCATCCATGTGCCTTTTGCCCTGTTGGGCGGCGCGGTGTGCGGCGGCGTTTGGGGCATGATCCCCGGCTGGCTCAAGGCAAAGACAGGGGCGCATGAAGTCATCAACACAATTATGATGAACTACATTGCCTTTCGGTTGAGCGAATACATGCTGACCGGCGTTTTGCGCGACCCCAACAAGTCCACTCCCATCAGCGCACCAATCGAAAAAAGCGCCTGGTTGCCACGCTTCTTCGACGACCCCAACCGCTTCCATGCCGGTTTCTTCATCGCCCTGCTGATGGCGTTTCTGGTTTACTGGCTGCTGTTTCGGACCAGTTGGGGATTTGAACTCCGCACGGTCGGCTCGAATCCCAATGCGGCTCGTTATGCCGGGATGAGCATCGTCAGAAGCACCGTGTTGACCATGTTCCTGTCCGGTGCGCTGGCTGGCATGGCGGGCGCGAACGAAGTCCTGGGTGTGAATCACAACCTGGCGGTTGCGTTTTCATCCGGTTACGGCTTCGACAGCATCGCCCTCGCCCTGCTTGGGAACAGTCACCCGCTGGGCGTGGTGCTTGCCTCGCTCCTGTTTGGCTTCCTGCGCAACGGCGCGATCCAGATGCAACTCACAGCGGGCATCCCAATCGACATCATTTCCGTGCTTCAGGCATTGATTTTGGCGTTCATCGCGGCTCCTGCCATCATCCGCACCATGTATCGCCTGAAGGAACCGAAAGCCGTGGAAAAACCCCAGGCTGTCGCAAAGGCGGAAGGGTAGTAAACCATGACACAGTCAACAGCAACCGTTATCAAACATTCCGAATATATTTCCCCGACCCGCCGCACGGTGATGGGGATCATCTTCCTGGCGCTTTCATTGGGGATTTGGGCTCTGTTCTCCCGCACGGTGACGGCTGACATGCAGACGACCTTCGGCTTGTATCCGGGAGGCTCGAAGGTGGTCGTCCCCGATTGGGTTTTCCCCAGCCTGCCGATGTTGAACGTGCTGGCGTTCGTGGGCGCTTTGGTGGGAGCCTATCAACTGGCACGCGGGTTTGGGCGGTATACCAACACCATGTTGGGCGTGGTCTCCGCATTGTTCATCTTTGGCTTCCTCGTCTGGGGTGCATCTGACTCGAGCCTTAATCTCGCTGGTTTGCTCAAAGTGGCTGTGGTACGCGCCGTCCCGTTGACGTTGGGCGCCCTGTCCGGCATTCTCTGCGAGCGTTCGGGCGTGTTCAATATCGCCATCGAAGGCATGATGTTGACCGCTGCGTTTTGCGCCGCCCTGTTTGGCAGCCTGACCAACATCTGGGTCGGGTTATTTGCGGCAATCCTCGCCGGGGCTTTGATGTCGATGGTGCTGGCGGTGCTGGCAATCAAATACAAGGTGGATCAGATCATTGCCGGGACGGTCATCAACATCTTTGCCACAGGCATCACCTCGTTTCTGTCCGCCAAATTCCTGCAAAAGTACGAGGCGCTAAATAATTCCGGGCGGTTTGGTACGTGGGATGTCCCCGGTTTGTCGCAAATCCCCTTCATCGGACCGATCTTTTTCAGCCACAACCTGTTCATTTACGCGATGTTCATCTTCGTCATCGCGTTGACTGTGGCGCTCTACTACACCCGCTGGGGTCTGCGCACCCGCTCCGTGGGCGAACATCCCAAAGCGGCGGATACGCTCGGCATCAACGTCAACCGCACGCGTTATTTCTCCGTGCTGTTGGGCGGCATGATGGCTGGCTTTGCGGGCGCTTACTTCGTCCTCGGTTCTGTGGGACGCTTCGACGAGGTGATGACCGCCGGGCGCGGCTTCGTTGGTCTGGCGGCGATGATTTTCGGCAACTGGCATCCGGTCGGCTCGCTCGGTGCGGGTATGTTGTTTGGTTTCGCCGATTCACTGGCTTCCAAACTTGCCATCCTGAAGGTCCCGATCCCCAACAAGTTCCTCGAAATGGGACCGTACATCATCACCATGGTCGTTCTTGCGGGCGTGGTCGGCAGGGGGCAGCCTCCTGCCGCAGGCGGCAAGCCCTACGAAAAGGAATAGCAACAGGTATAAAAAATCATCCCTCGTTTCGGGGGATGATTTTTTGATTCACAGAACAGTTATTTTCCGATGGGATACTTCCCGAACTCTTCCACGGCATCGACCATTGCCAGGATGTTTTCAGGCGGCACTTCGTCCATGATGGTGTGCACCGACGCGACCATGTAACCGCCGCCGGGTGCCATAACCTCGATCACGCGTTTGACCTCTTCGCGCACTTCCTCTGTGGTTCCAGTGGGCAGGACGCGATGCGTATCGACTGCTCCGCAGAAAGTTAGTGACTTGCCGAACTGGCTCTTTAATTCCGCGAGGTTCGACATTTTCCCCGCAGAAGTCTGGATTGGGTTGAGGATGTCCACCCCGATTTCGATGAAGTCCGGTATCAGGGGGAAAACGTCCCCATCGGTGTGGAAGAAAACTTTCGCCTTTGTGCGTTCCTTGATGAAGGCAATGTAGTCGGCGTGGATCGGCTTGAGAATCTTGCGATACATTTTCGGCGACATCAACAGGCTGTTTTGCGTGCCGATGTCGTCCCCGATTTTGATGATGTCGAGGTTGTCTCCCGCGGCTTCGAGGAAATGCCCCATCAGCGTTTTGCACAATGAGGCAATCTTCTTGAGCAGCGCTTCGGCAAATTCAGGGTTGAGCGCCAGGTTCATCAGGAAGGTGTCCATGCCCTGCATGGCAAAGGCGCGTTCGAGCGGGAACAACAGCCAGGGAGTCCCGATGATGGCGTATTGATTCTGCTCCGCCAGTTTTCGCGCCTCGGCTTTGACGTGCGCCACGCGGGTGGGATCGTCCATATCGGGCCAGGGATAATTCTCGATGTCTTCCAGTGTCTTGGCTTCCTTCATCGGATGGATGCCCGGAAACCAGACGCCGGGTGCCGCCTCGCTCTGTCCGCTGCCCCAATCGTCGATAAAGGGATCATGCGGCGGGCGCTTGCGATTTCGCTCATAGACCCACTGCGGGTACAGGTCCAGCACACCGCGCGCGTCGCTGCGCAGGCGTTGGAGGATTGCTTCATCAGGCAGGATCGTCCCCAGTTCGGGCCATTCGTAAATATAGCGGTCTTCCGACTCGATTCCCAAAAGTTTTTTTAATCCCTGATACGGTCTTGCCTTCAAACTGGTTGTATTGCTGGTGCCAACAATGATCGGAACACGATCTGGCTCCTGATGATTGATGGATGCTAAAACTCGTTCCCTGGGAGTAAGTGGCATTTGGACCTCGCTTCTTGGATTGGTGACAAAAAATATTATAGCATACCGAAATTGCACCCCTTTTGGGCCGTGCCCGTGTTTTGCCTCCATCCTGTACACATGGTAAGATAAAAGGAAAACCTTGATTCCTGGAGGCTTCAACATGCGTAAGTGGTTTTTGATTTTGACAATGACGGTGTTGCTTGTTTTTCCCTCCGTTGTATCTGCGCAGGGGCAAATTGCGATTGAGTCTGTTGATGTGGGGTTGTGGCCCGAATACGACAAACCGGACATGCTGGTAATCAATTACATCATGCTTGCCGGGGGAACGGAATTCCCTGTCCAGGTGAATATTCGCATCCCGGCGGGCAGCGTTTTGCACACGGTCGCCGTGGGGGAGACGCCTGAGGCGGTCACTGACCAGGGGATTGATTTTAAAACAGCGAACGACGGCGACTGGCTTGTGGTCTCAATTCAGGCGGAAGCTCCCGCCATTCAGATCGAATACTATGACCCCGCCTTGAAAAAGGACGGCGAACAGCGCAGCTATTCCTTCCGCTGGCTAAGTGATTACAACGTGGCGAACTTTTCGGTGATGTTCCAGCAGCCTTTCGATGCGGAACAGTTCACGTCGTCGTTGTCCCTGCAGGATGACGGGCTGCATGCGGATGAACTGCAATATTATTTTTCCAATGTGGGTGCCATCCCTGCCGGGGAAACCCTTGCCTTTGACCTGAATTACCAGAAGCCGACCGATGTGTTAAGTGTTTCGCGCCTTCAACTCCAGCCCGTGGCGGTGGATGAAAACACCGCCGGGCGCGTGTCGCTGAATAATTACCTGCCCTACATTATCGGTACATTGGGCGTCATCATGATCGTGGGCGGATTTATGTACTACCGCCAGTCGGGACTTTCCGTCTCCTCGAAAAAATCCCGCCGCAAACGGGCAGATCGGGACGAAGCCGAAAGCGGCGTCTACTGCGCCCAATGCGGGACTCGCGCCCGGTCTGGCGACCGTTTCTGTCGCACCTGCGGCTCGCGCATCCGTCAACCGGAGGAGTAGAGAAAAAGTGACAGCCACCTGAAAGGTGACTGTCACTTCACTTGTTGCTCCACCATCTGGCATAGACCGCCTGCGAAAGCAGGCGGTTTGCGCTTTTCTCCCTTGTGACCAGTTCGCCGCTGTCGGTTTGGCCCTCATATTTTTTCATCATCTCATCCAGTGCCTGAGCCACGTGAATTGCGGATGCGCGCACCGCGTACAGGGTGGCGATCACAAACAGCGGATTCTCGCTCAGGCAGGCGCGGCAGATTTCGAACAGGTGCGGTAGTGACTTGTAAACTTCCCAGACCTCGCCTTTGGGTCCGCGACCAAACTTGGGCGGGTCGAGGATGATGCCATCGTAGCGGACTCCGCGCTTTTCCTCCCGCTGCATGTACTTGACTGCGTCCTCCACGATCCAGCGGATGGGCTTCTCGCCCAGCCCGGACAACGCCTGATTCTCCCGCGCCCAACTCACGGATTTCTTGGAGGCATCCACGTGGGTGACCTGTGCGCCCGCCGCCGCCGCCGCGAGAGTTGCCAGCCCCGTGTAGCCGAAGAGGTTGAGAACTTTCACGGGGCGATTCGCCGTCTGGATGAGACCAGCCATAAAGTCCCAATGGGCGGCTACTTCGGGAAAGACTCCCAGATGTCGCCCCGGTGTGGTCATCGCCCAAAATCTAAGCCTGAATGCTTCCGCCGCCGAAAGCGGTAGCGGGTAACTCATCTCCCATTTCTCATCCACTCGCTTCTTGAAATCCCAGTGTCCGCCGCTTTCCTCGGCTGTCGGCTGGAAGACTGCATGGGCGGCATCCCAATCTTTTTGCGGCAGGGCGCGGCTCCACATCGCCTGGGATTCAGGACGCGCGAAAATGTATTTCCCGAAGCGCTCCAGTTTGAGGCCATCGCCTGAATCGAGCAATTCGTAGTCCTGCCAGCTTTTTGCCTCAAGCAAATTGAAAGGGGGGAATTTGACCATACGTTACCTGACCAATGATGGATATGAAATGGCAATGAATTTACCAGAAATTCTCTTGATTTTTGCCTGCAAAGCAGTATAATGTGGTAGAAAGTGGTAAGAAGTGGTAAACGAGCGCCGATGCCCGGCGTTCGTCGCATTAAAAGGATAAGTAGAACATATGTTCCTCGGTCAGTTCCAGCACAATCTCGATGATAAAGGGCGACTGATGATTCCGTCGCGCTATCGTGATTTGCTGGAAGGCGGCGCCTTCATCACTCAGGGCTTCGATAAATGCCTGATGGTGATGAACGAAACCTATTTTAAGCAGGTTTATGAGCGCATCGAAGCCATGAACCTCACCGATCCGACCGCCCGTCTCCTGCGCCGCCTGATTCTGTCCAACGCCTACCCCGTCGAACCCGATAAGGTTGGGCGCATCCTCGTCCCGCAGAACCTGCGCGCCTTCCTCGGCATCGAGAGCGGTGAACTGGTGGTGGCGGGGCAGGGCGATTACTTTGAAGTGTGGACGCCTGCGCTGTGGAGCGAACAGATGGCTCAATTGCAGGATACCGACGCCAACAACCAGCGTTTCTCGGCATTGGATTTGTCCAAGCCGTAGGGGCGGGGTCCTCCCGCCCAGGGTGGGGAAACCCCACCCCTACGATGCCATGAACCACATACCCGTACTTTACAAAGAGATTATACACGCACTGCAACCCAAAAGCGGTGGGCGTTATGTTGACGGCACACTGGGCGCGGGCGGTCACGCTCGCGGGATTTTGGAGGCTTGCGCGCCGGATGGGCATCTGCTGGGGCTGGATGTTGACCCGCAGGCGCTGGCGCTTGCTCGTGAGACCTTGGCTCCTTATGAGGGGCGCACACATCTCGCGCAAGCCTCCTACATCACCCTTGCCAGGCAACTCGCCGACCTTCGCTGGGATGCAGTGGACGGGATCGTCCTCGATCTCGGCGCTTCCTCCATGCAATTTGACAACGCCGACCGAGGATTTTCATTCATGCAGGACGGTCCGCTGGACATGCGCTTCGGTCCCCATGCCCTGCAAAGCGCGGCGGATATCGTCAACACCTACGATGAAAAAGACCTGGCGGATTTGATTTTCCGCTACGGAGAAGACCGCGACTCGAGGAAGATTGCCCGTGCCATCGTCTCCAGCCGACCGCTTCGCTCCACCCGCGAGCTGGTCGCTGTCATCGAGAAGGCATCTCCCCGACGAGGCGACAGAGTCCACCCGGCCACGCAGACTTTTCAGGCGCTGCGGATCGCCGTCAACGAGGAACTGTCGGCGGTGGAAGATGTCCTTCCGCAGGCAGTCACCAGCCTGAGGCGCGGCGGACGGTTCGCCGTCATCTCCTTCCACTCGCTGGAGGATCGTATCGTCAAGGATTTCTTCCGCGAACAAAGCAAGGACCTCGTCAACCCGCCCTACGAAAAAATCCACGAAGTGGAACGCGGGGCAGTCGTCAAAATCATCAACAAAAAACCGATTATGGCTTCCAATGAAGAAGTGCAAAGCAACCCAAGAGCCCGCAGCGCAAAACTTAGAATTATCGAAAAGTTATGAACATGCAGAACGTCAATGTCAATCACCTGGTACATGCCTATAAAGTCGCTCCCTGGCGCATTCAACGCCAGTGGATCGGCAGTGGGCTGCTTGCGGTGGTTGCGCTGGCGATGATCGCCGCCCTGTATCTCGATGTGACTTCGCAGGCTGCCATTGCGGGACGTGAGATTCAAGACCTTACGGCTTCGATTGAAACCAGCCAGCAGGTCAGCGCCGATTTGCAGACCCAGCTTGCTTCGCTGACTTCTGCTCGTGTGATGGAGCAGCGCGCGCTGGAGATTGGTTTCCGCCCAATGGAATCCGGGGATGCGGAATACCTGGTTGTGCCGGGTTACTCGGCGCTCGAACCCGATATTCTTTCCTCCGTGCCTGTTCCGCAATTGAGCGCGTTGACCACTCCGCCTGAGTACAACGAGTCGTTACTGGATTGGGCGGACAAGAAGATCATCAACTCCGCGCGGAGTTCCCAATGAGACAGCAATATGCGTACCGAGCGCAGGCATTGACTGCCGCCATGGGGATGATTGCGCTTGCCATCATTGTGCAGATGACACGCATTCAAAACAGTCCCGAAGCCGCGGTTTTCCGCCAGCAGGCGTCCAATTATGCCTACGTTCTGCGGACCTACTACCCGGATCGCGGCGAAATCTACGACCGCAACGGACACCTCCTTGCCGGAAACAAAACCGTTTACGAAGTCGGCGTGGATTTGAGCATCGTTAGGGACCCCAACGCCATCGCTTTAGCCGTCAGCTCGGAACTTGGCAGGGATTACACCCAACTTATCGACGCCATTCAGAATCCGTCCGAAGGCGTCGCCTATGTGGTGCTTGCGGATTTTGTCGATGCGGAGCAGGCGGACAAACTTCAGGAGTTGAAAAAGAGCTACCAGGAGCAGGTGGAGGAGGGGCTGCCCGGCGCTTTGACCGGGCTGGAGTTCAAAGCGCATCCCCAGCGCAGTTATCCCGAGAATTCCCTGGCGTCGAACGTGATCGGATTCGTCAGCCGTGAGGGGCGCGGCTACTTTGGCGTCGAGGAGAAATACGATACCCTGCTGGCTGGGAATCCGGTGCAGGCTTTTGTCCCCACCGACCCGAACAAGGCTTTTGAAATTCCGCGCGTGTTGAACGGGACCACGCTTGTTCTCACCGTCAACCGCGACTTGCAAGCCGCCGCCGAGCAAATTTTGGATGAGTCGCTCGACACCTATGGCGCGCAGGGCGGCGTGATCGCGATCATGGATCCACGCAACGGCGAAATGCTTGCCATGGCTGTCACTCCGCGCATGGATTTGAATCAGTTCTGGAATTACGGCAGCATCTACAACAAAGCCAGCGATTTCAACCCGATCATTTCCAAGCCCTATGAACCAGGCTCCGTGTTAAAAATCCTCACCATGGCGGCGGCGTTGGACAGCGGAACGGTCACGCCCGGTACCACCTATCTCGATACCGGCTCGGTTCTCGTGGGCGGGGCGATCATCCAAAACTGGAACCAGGAACCGTGGGGAGTTCAGGACATGACCGGTTGTCTGCGGCACTCGCTCAACGTGTGTATGGCGACCATTTCCACTCAAATGGGAGCGGGAACTTTTTACGGTTACATGGACGCCTTCGGTTTTGGACATCTCACCGGCGTGGACATGGCTGGAGAGGCGGCTGGCAGGCTCAAGCTCCCCGGCGACGCCGATTGGTATCCCGTCGATCTCGGCACCAATTCCTTCGGTCAGGGTTTATCCGCCACACCAATCCAGATGATGATGGCGGCATCCTCCATCGCCAACAGGGGGCAGACAGTCACGCCACATACGCTTTACGCCATGGTGCGCGACGGACGCCAGTACAACGTGCCGGCTCAATTTGCCGGCTCGCCCATTTCCGAGCAGACCGCTTTGACGCTTTCGGAAATGCTTGCCAACTCGCTTGAGTCGGAAGGCTCGCTGGCGCTCCTTCCGGGATATCGGATCGCAGGCAAGACCGGAACAGCGCAAATCCCGGTCAACGGGTTTTATGACAGTACCCAAACCAATGCATCCTTCATCGGCTGGGGACCGGTGGATGACCCGCAGTTCATGATCTACGTCTGGCTCGAACGTCCCTCCGCATCCATCTGGGGTTCGGAGACTGCCGCCCCCGTCTTCGGCGAGATGGCGGAGAGAGCCGTCGTCCTTTTGGATATTCCGCCCGATGTCATTCGGCATCAACTGGTTGCAAAATAACATGTTCACCCTGGCAGACCTCCTCGAAGCGCTTACCAGTGTTCGCATCCCGAACGCAACCGCCGTCATCACAGAGGCGGTCATCGACTCGCGCCAGGCAATCCCCGCGTCGCTTTTCGTGGCGATCCCCGGCGAGAATGTGGACGGGCACAACTTCATTGCCGATGCCTTCAAGAGGGGGGCGACTTTTGCTTTAACCCAGAAGGAGACTCCCGACTTCAAGACCCTCGACTTGCGCGAAGGTTTGAAGTCCGAATCCCCAATTGACCTGTCCCTGCCTCTCCCGGCTGGCTCGGAACTCTGCCTGCGGGTGGATAACACCGTCTCCGCCCTGCAGCAGGCTGCCCGCTTCTGGCGTCGCAAACTGAATTTGCGCGTGATCGGCATTACGGGCAGCGTGGGCAAATCCACCACCAAGGAGATGGTCGCGGAAGTGCTTGGCGCGCGCTACCGCACCTTGCGCAGTCCCGGCAACCTGAACAACGAAATCGGATTGCCGCTGACCATCCTGAAGCTTGGCTCCGGCTATGAGCGCGCCGTTTTGGAAATGGGATTTTACGTCCCCGGCGAAATTCAATTCCTGTGCGACATTGCCCTGCCGCATATCGGCGTGATAACGAACATCGGCACCGTCCATGCGGAACGCGCCGGGTCGCAGGAAGCCATCGCACGCGGCAAGAGCGAATTGATTCAGTCGCTCCCCGCCGATGGGGTTGCGATTTTGAACTTCGACGATCCCTGGGTGCGCAAGATGGAGGAGAAGACCAAAGCCCGCATCTTCTTCTATGGGCTTTCCTCGGAAGCCGACCTGTGGGCTGACCAGATCGAAGGCTTGGGCCTGGACGGTATCCGCTTCCGCCTGCATTACAACGGCGAGACCATCCATTCCCACGTGCCGATGATCGGTCGCCACTCGGTTCACACAGCCTTGCGCGCCGCCGCCGTCGGTCTCAACGATGGCTTGACCTGGCAGGAAATCTTCGACGGGCTTTCACACGGGCACACGCAATTACGACTTGTGGCGGTCCGCAGTAAAACCGGCGCGTTGATTTTGGACGACACCTACAACGCCTCGCCGGAGTCCATGCTGGCGGCGCTCAACCTGCTCGACGAGATGGACGGGCGCAAGATCGCCGTGCTGGGCGACATGCTGGAACTGGGTCCCTACGAACGACAGGGACACGAACTGGTCGGGATGCGCGCCGGGCAGGTGGCGCAACTCCTGCTGACGTTGGGTCCGCGCGCCCGCATGATCGCCGGCGCCGCCCGCCGCGCCGGCATGAAGCCTTCACAAATTTTGGAATTTGAACAGTCCGACCCGATTGTGGACTGGCTGACCCGGAACCTTTCCTCGAACGACGCCGTGCTGATCAAAGGTTCGCACGGTCTACGCATGGATCGCATCACCGCCGCATTGGAGATTCAATCTTGAGACAAATTGCCCTATCCCTGAGCTTTGCGGGTCTTGCTTTTTTGATGACCGTCATTTGGGGAGGTCCCCTGCTTCGTATCTTGCGGCATTACAAGATTGGCAAGATCATCCGCGTGGAGGAGCCGGGTCACCACGGCGTGAAGATGGGCACGCCCACCATGGGCGGCGTGATGTTCATCCTGCCCGTTTTGCTTTTTAGCGGACTGCTCAACTTCGTTGCGTTGAGCGGTTTGAGCGGCGGGGTGGGACGCTCGGTGCTGGTTCCCATGGCGGTCATGGTTGGGTTCGCCCTCCTTGGCATGGCGGATGATTGGGAAGGCATCCACGGCAAACGCAAGGGCGACGGAATGCGCGCCCGCACCAAGTTTGCCATGCAGGTGATTCTCGCACTGATCACCGCCTACATTTTGAAATATCACATGGACGTGCCCGATCTGTATTTCCCGGGCTTGTTCTTCGAGATCGAACTCGGCTGGCTGTACGTGCCGATGGCGGCGTTCATCATCGTGGCGGAATCCAACGCGATGAACTTTACCGACGGACTCGATGGGCTGGCTGGTTTGATTGCCGCCACCGCCATTGCCGCCTACGGCGGAATCGCCCTGGTTCAGGAACAGATTTACCTTGCGCGCTTTTGTTTTATCCTCGTCGGCGCGCTGTTTGGCTTTTTGTGGTTTAACGTCCACCCCGCCGAGTTGTTCATGGGCGACACAGGCTCGCTTCCACTTGGCGCGGTGCTGGCTGTGATCGCCCTGCTGACGGGACAGTGGCCCATGCTGTTGGTCATCGGCATCATCCCGCTCAGCGAAATGGTCAGCGTGGTGATCCAAATCGGCTACTTCAAAATGACGAAGGGCAAGCGCTTTTTCAAAATGGCGCCCCTCCATCTGCATTTCGAACTCCTTGGCTGGAGCGAGACCCAGGTCGTACAGCGTTTCTGGCTTATCGGTTTGATGGCAGCTTTGATTGGAATAGGATTGTCGCAAGTGTAAACGGGTTGAACGTTAAACGTTCAACGTAAATTATGACCAACTGGACAAACACCCGCGTTCTCATTTTAGGAGCAGCAAGACAAGGCATTGCCCTTGCCCGCTGGCTCTCCCGTCACGGCTCGCGCGTGACCTTGAGCGATTCGCGGAGCATGGAGCAGCTTGCCTCCGCCCGCGACTCTCTCGCGGATGTGGATGTGACCTGGGCTGTGGGCGGACATCCGCTGGAACTGCTCGATAGTGTGGATATGCTGTGCCTCTCTGGCGGTGTCCCGTTGACTTTGCCCATCGTGCAGGAAGCCGTCAGATGCGGCATCCCGCTTTCCAATGACACCCAGATTTTCATGGAAGTGGCTCCCTGCAAAACCATTGGCATCACGGGTTCGGCTGGCAAAACCACGACCACGACTCTGGTCGGA
This sequence comes from Chloroflexota bacterium, assembly GCA_016234555.1. Lineage (GTDB taxonomy): Bacteria > Chloroflexota > Anaerolineae > Anaerolineales > Villigracilaceae > Villigracilis. The sequence goes on from JACRBJ010000096.1 coordinate 76,994, forward strand.
GAAATGGCAAAAAGAAATGTAGAAGTCAGAAGTCAGAATGCAGAATATTCTGCATTCTCCATTCCGCATTCTGTATTTATCGGCGGCAACATCGGCGACCCGCTCATCAACTACGTGGACGAGATGACCGCCGACGACCTCGCCATCCTCGAGATTTCATCCTTCCAACTGGAGCAGATGACCATCTCGCCAAACATCGCTGCCATTCTCAACATCACGCCGAATCATCTCGACCGTCACGGCACGATGGAAGCCTACACCGCAGCCAAGTCGCGGATTTTGGAATTCCAAACCGGCAAAGACACCGCCATTCTCGGTCGCGATGACAAGGGCGCATGGAGCCTGCGGAACCAGGTCAAGGGCAAACTGCTGACCTTCAGCCTGAAAAAACTGACCGACGACCTGGACGGCGCCTACTTCCACGACGGACTGTTGAACCTGCGCGAGAACAAGGCATATGTGCCTTTGATGCCCCGTGACAAAGTCCAACTGCGCGGCGACCATAACGTGACGAACGTCCTCGCGGCTTTCACCATCGGTCACGCGGCTGGATTCAAACTGGATGCCATGCTCGAAGCCGTCGAGGAATTTCGCGGCGTGCCGCATCGGCTGGAACTTGTCCGCGAGTTGCGCGGCGTGCGCTGGTATAACAATTCGATAGCCACCGCTCCCGAACGAACCATTGCTGTAATCCATGCCTTCGATGAGCCGATTGTTTTGATGCTCGGCGGACGCGACAAGAACCTACCCTGGGATGAAATCTCCCAATTGATTCACCAGCGCGTGGATCATGTGGTGGTCTTCGGCGAGGCGGCGGAACTGATTCAGAAAACAGTATCAGCCGCGGGTGGGGCAAGGAAGAGTTTGAAGCGGGCCGCCAGTTTCAAAGAGGCAGTCACGCTCGCAGCCGAGGTCGCATCCGCTGGTGACGTCGTCCTGCTTTCGCCGGGTGGCACAAGTTATGACGAGTTCAAGGATTTTGAGGAAAGAGGAGAGGCATTTAGAAAATGGGTACAGGAACTTTCGTAAGAGAGCGCTACACCTCGAACAACAGCGGCGGACTTGTCCGCGGCTTCGACATGCCTTTGCTGGTTGTCGTGGTGGCGTTGGTGGTCTTCGGGCTTGCCATGCTGTACTCATCTTCATGGGATTTCTCGCTCGGCGCATACGGCGACGCCATGCACATGTTCAACCGCCAGTTGACCTGGCTTGGCATTGGTGCGGTGGTGGCGATCATCCTCGCCTTCTTCGATTACCACCACTGGCGCAGGCTGGTCGTGCCTGTCATGGCTTTGACCATTATCCTGTTGATCGTCGTCCTGTTCATGAACGGCATCCGCTTTGGCGCTAAACGCGCCATCCTCGGCGGTTCGGTGCAGCCCTCGGAACTGGCGAAGCTGGTTTCGATCCTGTATCTCAGCGTCTGGCTGTACGCCAAGCGTGAATACCTGCATGATGTCTCCCTTGGTTTGATTCCGCTGGGCGTGATCCTCGGTCTGGTCGGCGGCTTGATCTATCAGCAGCCCGACCTGAGCGCCGCCGCAACCGTGCTGATCCTCGGCGGACTGCTCTTCTTCCTTGCGGGTGGCGACCTGAAACAGATCGGCGGATTTTTGGTGATTGCCGTGATTGCCGCCTGGTTTGTCTCGTCTATCAGCCTGACGGGTCAGCAGCGCGTAGCGGATTTTATGGCAGGCATCAAAGACCCGCTTCAAGCCTCGTACCACGTGCGCCGCTCGTTTGAAGCCATCGTCAACGGCGGATGGTTCGGCGTCGGGTTGGGACAGTCCCAGTCCAAGCTCACGGGTCTGCCCGTGCCGCCAACCGACAGCGTCTTCGCCGTCGTCGTCGAGGAACTGGGTTGGTTTGGCGCGGTCGGCTTGATCCTGCTCTACGGCTTTCTCGTCTGGCGCGGACTGGTCATTGCCCGCCGTGCGCCCGACATGCTCGGCACGCTCCTCGCTTCCGGGCTGGCGATCTGGGTCGGCTTCGAGGCATTGCTCAACATGGCGGTGATGGTCGGTCTGCTTCCGTTCGCGGGCAACGCATTGCCGTTTATCAGCGCGGGTGGCTCCAACCTGGTTGCCACGCTTGCCGCGATTGGAATTTTGTTCAATATTTCCCGACAGCGAGGCGAAGGCACGATGTCGGATGATGAATGGAGGTCTTACAGTGCGGTTGCTCATTTGCGCAGGTGGGACGGGCGGCGGAGTTTATCCCGCGCTCGCCGTGCACAGCGCGCTAACCAGTCAACAACCCAGGACTGATGTTCTTTGGGTTGGCGGTGAAGGCGGCATGGAAGAGGAACTCGTGAAACGCGCGGGCATCCCATATCGCTCCATACCTGCCGCGGGCGTGCATGGCGTCGGCTTGCGCGCGCTGCCGGGCAACGTTGCGAAGTTGGCGCGCGGTGTGCTGGCTTCGCGCCGCATCCTGCGCGAGTTCAAGCCCCATGCGCTCTTCTTCACCGGCGGCTTCGTTGCCGCGCCCATGGCTGTCGCTGGCATGAACATCCCAACCGCCCTGTACGTGCCTGACATCGAACCGGGTCTGGCTCTTAAATTTTTGTCACGTTTTGCGGATGTGATTACCGTGACTGCGGACGACTCGAGGAAGTTTTTTCCACGCTCGAAGCGAATCGTCCTCACCGGGTATCCGCTTCGCGCCGACCTCTCGAACTGGTCCCGCGACCAAGCCTTTTCCCACTTCGGGCTTGACGCTTCACTTCCCACCCTGCTGGTCACCGGCGGAAGCAAAGGCGCGCGCTCGATCAATATGGCGCTTTTGAAGAATCTCCGCGAACTGCTGGGTGTTGCGCAAATTATTCACATCACCGGCTCACTCGATTGGGAAGTCGTCGGGAAGTCCGCGCAGGAACTTCCCGCGCAGTTGAAGTCACGCTACCACATCATGCCCTATCTGCATGAAATGGGAGCCGCCCTCGCCGCCGCCGATTTGGTCCTCTCGCGGGCGGGCGCATCCACTCTGGGCGAGTATCCGCTGTTTGGTCTGCCCGCCGTGCTGGTTCCGTATCCATATGCCTGGCGCTACCAAAAGGTCAATGCCGATTACCTTGCCGAACGAAACGCGGCGGTTGTTTTACAGGATGAATCCTTGAACGAGAAACTTCTGGAAGTGTTGAAAGACCTCTTGCTGGATAAAAACAAACTCGAAACCATGCGCGTCGCCGCGAGGAAATTATCGCATCCCGACGCCGCAGCCATGATTGCCAGTCAACTGCTTGAACTGGCTGGAGGACAGCCCCTATGATGAGCATTGTCTACCTCTTTTGGATGTATGTCTTTCTCTTTGGCGTGATCGGCGCCATGCGCGGTTGGGCAAAGGAATTGATGGTTTCGTTCAGCGTGGTCACCGCGCTGGCGGTCAACCTGCTGCTGTAAAAATACATTCCCCTCGTCCGCGACCTCGTCGATCCCAACCAGGTAACCCAGGACGCCCTCACCGCCCAGTTTTGGATCCGCACCCTGATTATGATCGCGCTGGTCTACTTCGGCTACCAGACCGTATCCATTTCAAGGTTTGCATCCAAAGCCATGCGCGAGCGCTTGCAGGATTCGATGTTCGGCGCGGTGCTTGGCGGCTTTAATGGCTATTTGATTGCAGGTTCGATTCTTTACTACAATCATATGGGAAACTATCCATTTCCTGCAGTTGTCAGCCGCGCCACGGACCCCGCCATCGTGCAAGCCATCGACTCAATGATGAGATACATGCCGCCGCGCTTCCTCGGCGAACCCGGCATCTACTTCGCCGTCATCATCATCCTCATCTTCATCATCGTCGTTTACATCTAGCGACTATCAGACTAACGACTATCAGACTAATCATGACACGCGTTCACTTCATCGGCATCGGAGGTTCAGGGCTTTCCGCCATCGCGCGCCTGCTCAAGGAGAGCGGCTACGAGGTGACAGGCTCCGACCGCGCGCTTTCCCCCTTTGCCATCGACCTGCAAAAGGAAGGCGTGAATATTTACGTTGGGCATCACCCGCACAACGTAAGCGGCGCGAACATCGTCATCCGTTCCTCCGCCGTTGCGGACGACAACCCCGAGGTAATCGCCGCGATGCAAAAGAGAATCCCTGTTTACAAACGCGCCGATTTCCTGGGACGTTTGATGGCAGAGCAGATGGGCATCGCGGTGGCGGGGACTCACGGCAAAACCACCACCACCGCCATGATCGCCTGGACGCTTTACGCAATGAAGCGTGACCCGTCCTTCATTGTGGGCGGTACGCTCGGCAATTTGGGAGTCAATGCCCGCGCGGGCAAGGGCAATTACTTCGTGATCGAAGCGGACGAATACGACCGCATGTTCCTGGGACTCAAGCCGCACATTGCCGTGGTCACCAATCTCGAACACGACCATCCCGATTGCTACCCGACCTTTGATGACATGTACTCCGCCTTCCAATCCTTCGTTGACCTGCTTCCGTCGGATGGCACACTGATTGCCTGTGCAGAGGACGATGGCGCCGGCTCGTTGTTGTCCAGCGCCCGCCGCAAGGGATTGAACGTGATTTCCTACAGCCTGCAAAGCGAGATGACCATCAACAGTCCGCAGTGGATGCAGGCTCGGGAAGTCAAACCAAATACGCGCGGCGGATACGATTTTTCCGCGACGACCAACGTTGGCGATGGAATGACCAGCGTTGATGTCTCCCTGCAGGTGCCTGGCGAGCACAATGTCCGCAACGCAATGGCGACGCTCTCCGTGATTGCCACACTGGGACTTTCGCTCGAGGAGGCGGCAGATGCCTTGGGCCAGTTCACAGGCACGGGACGTCGCTTCGAAGTCAAGGGCGAGGTCAAGGGTGTGACTGTCATCGACGACTATGCCCATCACCCGACCGAAATCCGCGCCACGCTGGCGGGTGCGAAGGCTCGTTATCCCGATCGCCGCATCTGGGCGGTCTGGCAGCCTCATACCTACTCGCGCACGCAGACCCTGCTTTTCGAGTTCACGCGCGCCTTTGCCGACGCCAACGAAGTCCTCGTGACCGAGGTCTACGCTTCGCGTGAGCCTGTGCAGGATTTCTCGTCTGCCGAGGTGGTGAGCGCCATGCCGCATCCGTCCGCCCGTTACAGCGGCCTGCTGGAAGACACAACCGAATATTTGCTCAAGCACCTTCGCCCCGGCGACGTTCTGCTTGTCCTTTCCGCCGGTGATGCCGACCAGATCAGCGCGGAGGTTTTGAAAAAACTATGACCACTCCCGCCCGTTTTATCGATGTGTTGCGCGTCAAGTTTCGTTCCGCAGTACAGGAGAATGTCTCTCTTGCGCCGTACACATCCGCGCGCATTGGCGGTCCCGCCGATATTTTCGTCACGGTCAAATCTGCCAATGAATTAATGGATGTAATGAAGGTACTCTGGGATTATGGAATGCCTTATTATATTCTGGGCAGCGGCTCGAACACCCTCGTCAGCGACAAAGGGGTGCGCGGCGTGGTGGTTCTGGACCGGGCGAAGGATGTCCGCTTCGAGGAGGGCGACCAGCCCACAGTTTGGAGCGAAGCGGGAGTCATCCTCAGCAACTTGTCGAACCGCTGCGCGTCCAAAGGATTCTCCGGCCTGGAGTGGGCGGCGACAGTCCCCGGCACAGTGGGCGGCGCGGTCTACGGCAATGCCGGCGCATTCGACGGCGACATGTCTGCCAATTTGATTTGGGCTGATGTATTGACAAAGAACGGACGCGAGAAGTTATCTGTTGAACAAATGGCGTATGGTTATCGCACAAGCGTCTTGAAACGCAGTGAGATGAAGGCAATAGTACTTTCGGCTATGTTGAGGTTAAAAAATGCAAGCAGTGTGGAAGTGTCTGCTAAAATCAGCGAATTCAGCGAACGCCGAAGATCCGCGCAGCCGCCCGGTGCGAGCATGGGTTCCATGTTCAAAAATCCTGCGGGTGATCATGCGGGACGTTTGATCGAAGCCGCGGGTCTCAAAGGGACTCGCATCGGCAACGCTGAGATCAGCACGAAACACGCAAACTTTTTCATCAACCATGGTGAGACCCGCGCAAGTGATGTCCGCGAGTTGATAGATTTAACCCGCAATACGGTGAAACAAAAATTTGGTGTTGAACTTGAATTGGAAGTTGAATTGATTGGAGAATGGTAACTTGAAGAAGCTTCGCGTTGCAGTTTTATTCGGTGGTCGTTCCGGTGAACATGATGTGTCACTGATGTCCGCGCGTTCCGTGCTTGGAGCATTGGATCCGCAGCGGTATGAAGTGATTCAGATTGGCGTCACCCTGGATGGCAACTGGCTGACTGGCGCGAATACGCTGGATGCCTTCGATAGGAAGGACTTTGCCAGCCTGACTTCGGTCATTCCTCCAACAGAGCCCGCCGCCCGCCAGTCCCTGTATATCGCCCGCTCCACGAAGATGGGTGACAAACTCGAAACCCTCTCAGGCGTGGATGTCTTCTTCCCCGTCCTGCATGGACCCTTCGGTGAGGACGGCACGATGCAGGGATTGTTCGAACTGGCGGATGCTGCTTACGTGGGCGCAGGCGTGGCTGGTTCCTCCGTCGGCATGGACAAGGGCATCTTCAAGGATGTGATGCGGGCGAACGGAATCCCGATTGTCGAATCCATGCTCATCCTGCGCACCGACCTCGAGAAGAACATGAACGCTGTCATCGAGAAAATCGAGAAGATGGGCGAGTATCCCTTCTTTGCCAAACCCGCCAATCTCGGCTCCTCGGTGGGAATCAGCAAATGCAATTCCCGTTCGGACTTGAGCGAAGGCTTGATGGAAGCCGCCCGCTTCGACCGCCGCCTCATTGTAGAAAAAGGCGCGCGCAACGCCCGCGAGATCGAAGTCAGCGTGCTGGGAAATGAAGAGCCGCAAGCCTCCGTCTGCGGTGAAGTTTTGCCGAGCCGCGAGTTCTACTCCTATGAGTCAAAATATATTGATGGGACTTCTGGATTGCTCATCCCCGCCCAGCTGCCGGCCGAAGTCAGCGACAAAATCCGCGAGTATGCCATCCGCGCCTACAAAGCCATCGACTGCGCCGGCATGGCGCGCGCCGATTTCTTTGTGGACGGCAAAACGAATCAAATCTATTTGAACGAGTTGAACACGCTGCCGGGCTTCACGTCCATCAGCATGTACCCGAAGTTGTGGCAGGCAAGCGGCTTGACCTATCCCCAACTGGTCGACCGGCTGATCGGGCTTGCCCTCGAACGCAAGGCGCAGCGTGACCGCACCGAACACCGGAGGACGATGTGAGCGAGAAGAAGGAATTGACTCGCGCCGAGATCGCCCGCCAGCGCCGCGCCCAACGCGCCGCGAAGGAACTGGCACAGGCGACCAAACGCGCCGTCAAACCTGCTGTACCGGTTTCCTCCCGCGTTTCCGCGCCCGATCCCGATGGGACCCGTCGGCGGACCCCGCGACAGTTCAACATCGCGCTGGGCATGCCGGATGTTCATTTGCACAGACCCTCGGCTTCGCGTTTCTTTACCGGCTGGCGGATTGGCTCCATCTTTATCGTCATCTTGCTTGGCGTGGCGCTTTACCTTTCGCTGTCCCTGCCTTATTTCCGCGTCCCAAGCATCACCCTGCTTGGCAACAACCGTCTGACCCGCGAGGAAATCGAAGGGGTGACGGGCGTGATGGGTCAATCCATTTTCATGGTTCAGCCCGACGAAGTGGAAACCCGCCTGCGGATGAATTTTCCCGAATTGCTTTTGGCGCAGGTCGATGTTTATCTGCCGAACCACGTTTACGTCACGATGACCGAACGCGAACCGGTCATCCTCTGGCAGCAGGATGAAGGCTACACGTGGATCGACTCAACTGGAGTGGCGTTCCGCCCACGGGCAGACGTCCCGGGGCTGGTCCCGGTCAAAGGGCTGGTCACTCCGCCTCCGGGTTCGGCTCCGCTGGATGATCCGCTCAGCCCGACGCCATACATGCAGCAGGAACTCGTGGATTCGATCCTCCTCCTTGCCCCGCACGTGCCAGCCGACACGACGATGGTTTTTGACCGCGCCTTTGGGCTTGGCTGGACCGACGCCCGCGGCTGGAAGGCGTTCTTCGGCACGACAGCGAAGGACATGCCTTTGAAGATTCGTGTTTATCAATCGCTGGTGGACTCGCTTGTCAGTCGCGGCGTGTCCCCCACGTTGATTAATGTCATGTATCCCGATGCGCCGTTTTATCGCGCGGCGACAGTCGAAGAAGAAGATCAGATTTCACTGAACAGCGGACAGTAATTCGATGGACGAGATTGTTGTTGGTATCGACGTAGGCACGACGAAGGTTTGCACCCTGGTTGGACGGGTGGAGGACGAAAGTTCCATCCGCATCCTTGGCGTGGGCATCGAACCTTCGGACGGAATCCGCAAGGGAATCATTGTGGATTTGGCGGCTGCGTCGAAGGCCATCAAGCGCTCGGTCGAAAAAGCTGAAGGCACTTCCGGTTTGGAAATCACCACCGCAATGGTCAGCCTGGCGGGCGCGCACGTTTCATCGATCAACAGCCGCGGCGCGACCGGCGTGCCCGGCGGAATCATCACTGCCGACGACATCGCCCGCGCGCTGGAACAGGCTCAGGCGGTTGCCATCCCGTATGACCGCGAGATTGTGCACGTCATCCAGCGCGGCATGACCGTGGACGGGCAGGAAGGCGTCCGCACCCCGGTTGGGATGCATGGCTACAAGGTCGAAGTTGAGACCCATATCATCACCGCGGCTGGGGCAACCGTGGATAATCTCCGTCAGTGCGTTGGCGCGGCGGGAGTGAACATCCAGCAGTTCGTTTTGAATCCGCTTGCCTCGGCGGAAGTGGTGCTGACCGAGCAGGAACGCCAAATGGGGGTGGCGGTCTGTGACATCGGCGGCGGCACCACCGATCTGGCGATCTACGTCGATGGCGATGTCTGGCACACGATGGTGCTTGCCGTCGGCGGCAACCACCTCACGCAGGATATTGCCCACGGTTTGCGCCTGCCCACCTCACAAGCTGAGGAAGTGAAAAAGCAGCAGGGTCACGCGCTCCGCTCCGAGGTCGGCAGCGAGGAGTATTTCTCCATCCGTCCGTTTGGCGAAGACAACGATGTCCGCATCAACCGCCAGGACCTGGCGCACATCATCGAAGCCCGCACCGGGGAAATCTTCGACCTGATCATGCAGGAGATCAAACGCTCCGGCTACGATGGCTTGCTCCCCGCAGGCATGGTATTGACGGGCGGCACTTCGGCTTTGCCCGGCATCAAGCGGGTCGCCAGTGAAGCGTTGGGCATGCCCGTGCGGACCGCCCAGCCCGAAAACCTGACCGGGCTGGTGGACAAACTTGGTTCACCCGCCTATTCCACAAGCGTCGGCTTGCTGCGTTGGGCAGCCACGATGCGACAGCACGATATTGTTGTTTCAAGCGAGAGCAGAAATCGACGCAGGTCGAGAGGAGAAAAAAGTATGGATTTTGACGCAGTTAAAAATTGGATGAAACGCTTGCTGCCATAGTAGAGATTGGAGATTGGTAATTGAATTACCAATGTACCAGTCACTATTTACCAATTTACCCTTTTAAAAATCGTCATTCTCGTTTAAGATTTGGCATATTCCTGCCAGGAGGAACAAATGGACTCGAACAAAAGAATTCAGAATTCCGAAGCCTTCGCCCGCATCAAAGTGATCGGTGTGGGCGGCGGCGGACAGAACGCCGTCAACCGCATGATGGAGGAAGGCATCCAGGGCGTTGAATTCATCGTCGCCAATACCGACGCCCAGGCGTTGACGCTTTCGCGCGCGCCGATTCGCGTGCGCCTCGGCGACAAGCTTACGCGCGGGCTTGGCGCCGGTGGCGACCCCGAAGTTGGTCGCAAAGCCGCGGAAGAATCATCTGATGAACTCTACAATGTGCTCAAAGGCGCGGACATGGTCTTCGTCACTGCAGGCATGGGCGGCGGTACAGGCACGGGCGCGGCTCCCATCGTGTCGCAGGTCGCCAAGGAATGCGGCGCGCTGACCATCGGCGTGGTGACTCGTCCCTTCACCTTTGAAGGCGGCAAGCGCACGCAGTCAGCCGAAGCGGGTGTGGCCAAAATGAAGGAACACGCGCACACGTTGATCTCGATCCCCAATGACCGTTTGCTCCAACTGGCGGACAAAAAGTCATCCCTGCAGGACGCCTTCCGCATGGCGGATGAAGTGCTGCATCAGGGCATTCAAGGCATCTCCGAACTCATCACCATTCCCGGTTTGATCAACCTTGACTTTGCCGACGTGAAAACCATCATGTCTGAGGGTGGCGCGGCGCTGATGGCTGTGGGTCGCGGCTCCGGCGACGACCGCGCCAAGACCGCGGCGGAGCAGGCGATCTCCAGCCAGTTGCTCGACATCACCATCGACGGCGCGCGCGGCGTGCTCTTCAACGTGACCGGCGGTCCCAACATGACCCTCTTCGAGGTCAACCAGGCGGCGGCGATCATCCGCGAGACGGCGCACCCCGATGTCAACCTGATCTTCGGCGCGGTCATCGATCCCGAAATGGGCGACGAGATCCGCTGTACGGTCATCGCCACCGGCTTCGAGCGCACCGGCGTCCCGCGCCGCGCGTTGGAACGCACCCTGCGCAACGAACCCCATTCCTCCCGCGCCGGTTCGATGCCGCTGAATACCTCCTCCTTCAGCCGCCCGCTCGAATCGGTTAGCGTTGGCGCGGAACACAAGCCGCACTCCGAATCGAAGTCCGCGTCCCAGCCTGTGACTCACACCGACGACCTCGATATCCCAACCTTCCTGCGGAACAGGCGATAAACTTCCGAAAACGAGAATGATGACGAAAAGCCCCCAAAGGTTTCTGTGCCTTTGGGGGCTTTTATTTCCCAAACATCTCTTCCAGCGCAATCCCCGCTTCATTTTGCCAGCAGGTGTAGTTGTGACCCCCGCTAAACTCGCGGTAGTTGACCTCGTATCCGTTCTCCCGCAAAATGGGTTGCAGGCGGCGGTTGTCTTCGAGCAACGAGTCGAAGCGACCGACATCCATCCAGAGCTTGATTTCTCGTGACTGCTTCGCGCGGATCAAGTCCACGGCGGCGAAATCGCGTCCTTCGGATTCGAACACGCCCGACTGGCTGATGACTCTGCCGAAAATTTCAGGCATCCGCAATCCCGTGTAGAGCGACATCAACCCGCCGAAGGATGCGCCCATCACACCGTACACGCCGCGATGGGTTTTTATGTCCAACAATTTTAAATGCCTGCGCGCCAATGGCAGGACCACGTTATCCAGCCACATGACTGTCGCATCGGAGCAGGCGTACTCGGCGGCGCGGCGGTCTCCACCATTTTGCAGGAAAGCCAGGGCGATGGGTCGAATCCGCTTTTCGTGAATCAGGTTGTCCACGATGATGTTGAGCTTGGCGCGTTCTAGATAATCCACGCCGTCGTAGACAACGAGCAGCGGCACAGGCTCTTTGACAGGTGGACGGTAAAGACATACTTCGCGCTGTTCATCGTCCGCGAGCATCCAGGTGTCAACGTGATAATGAGTTACTTTTCCATGTGGAATGTTTTTCTTGAATTCGGCAAGTGCCGTGTGTGAATGTTCGGGCATGGAAAAGAAATGGTTGTAGTTTCCAAGTCCGTTGTAGACTATATTCCTATTCAGTGGGTCTGTGATGCGTTGTTTTGTTCGCGGTTCGTAAAACGCATATTCAAGGTAGGCGTCCGCTGGTAACTCCATCGTGTATCCCCAAAGTTCCTTCGTAATGCGTTTCATCCGCTGCGGATGCTCCTCCCAAGCGTGGACGTCATCGATCAGGCGCGGCGCAGATTTTCCCTGCCACAAAAACGTGACCTGATTCCCTTCGATGATTGGGTTGCCGTGTGCTTTGGCTTGTTCGAGCAGCGGATTATTTTTCATGGTTGAAGAGGCAGGTGACAGTCACTTTTAAAGTGACTGTCACCTCTTTGATTTAATGGCTGAATGTTCCCATCAATTCCGTGTTTGCAAGAACGTGACCTTCCATCGCCGCGAGCAATTCCTCCTTGTCTGCTTTTTCGGATAAGGCGAGCATAGTATCCAGTGCGTACAACTTGAAGAAGTAATGATGTGTTCCAGAAGGCGGACAGGGACCGTGATACCCCGTTGATCTTGCGGAGGTGTAGCCCTGCCTGATCCCATTGCTGAGTTCGGGAATGGCGGGCATGCCTTCTTCCAGGCCGCGGCTTGAGGCTGGGATGTTGTACACAACCCAATGCACCCAGGTCCCCATCGGCGCGTCGGGATCGTCCATGATGATGGCGAAACTTTGCGTGTCGGCGGGCGGCTCTGTCCAGTTCAGGACGGGGGAAGAGTCGTTTCCGTCGCAGGAGAAATCGACTGGGATCGCTTCCCCGTTTGCAAAGGCGGGGCTGGAAATTTCAAACGGCATGATTGCCTCCCCGGTCACTTCGACCGATATTTCTGTCGCGGCGGGAACTTCTGTCGGGACTTCTGTCACCTCCGGCAGGCTGGTCGCTGGCGGCTGGGTTGGAGTCGGCTGTGCCGCACATGCCGCAAGACTGAAGACAAGAATTGAGAAAAGAAGTCTTTTCATGGTTCACCTTTTACAAATCTTCCCGCGTCACGCCCGCGAATTGCAGGATGAAATCCGCCCCGTAGACTCGGCTTGGGGTCTGGAAACCAGCTTTGAGGTCGCCCTCCAAAATTCGCTTGACGATTTCGAGGGACGTGAGCGCAGTCAAATAATATGCTTCGGGAGCCCGCAGTTTCGCGCGGACTGTCTGTTTGCCGTCCGTCGCTTCGGCGATCAACAAACTGAATCCGTTTTCGTTTTGTGCGCGCGAGGGACCCGACAGGATGATTTTCCCGATCAGCCACTTGATGAAATTCTTTATCGCGCGCGTGTAAAGGAAAAAGCCAACGTAACGGGTCATGCGCATCAACTCGATCACTTTATCCGGGAAGTGCATATACACAGTGATATTGGGAATACCCGTGCTGTGATATGCCGTGCTGACATCACCCCAGCCCGCCGAAATTACGCGGGTGGGCACGCGGCTAAAATCCACATATTTTGTGTCCCATACATTTGGCACGCTGACGATCTTCCCGTCGCGGCGAATGCGTCCCTGCCTGTGACTGTTCTCGATTGCAGAGCGCGCCGTGCCGCGTGAGACTCCGCTGCCGATGCTTTTGATGTACAACTCAAGATGGGTCGCGCTCGGAAGTTTCCCCGCCACGTATGCGCTCAAACAATCCGACGGAACCACGTCAAAGCCGCCGCCCGGCAACAGCATCACGCCCGCGCGTTTTGCCTCCTCGTCCATCGCCGCCAGCGCTTCAAAGCCTTCGATCTCGCCGCTGATGTCCACGTAATGCCGCTTCGTGCGGATGCACGCCTCCGCCATTTTCCGAAACGTCAGCACAAACGGACCCGCGCAATGCAGAACCGCGTCCACTTCGAGCAAAGCCGAGTCCAGCGCGGCGCCATCTTCGATTGAAAAGGCGCGATATTCCAAGCCAAACTTTTCGGCTTGAGCGCGCAGTTGCTTTTCGTCACGTCCCGCAAGCAGCGGCTTCAATCCCGCTTTGACTGCCTGCTCGACGATCAACTTTCCTGTGTATCCGTACGAGCCATAGACCAGAAAATTTTTCATGACTTCTCCGTCCACGATGGATGCGCGTATTTCTCTTTGACCAATTCCGCCGCTCTTTTTTCTTCGGATGGGGAGAGGACTCCGCTCTCGAAGCTGATTCCCAACTGGACTTCAAACCCGCGGATGAAAGCCTGGGCTGCTGTTTCCCAATCCTTTTCCACGCCGATAACGGATTGAACCGTCGTGGCGCGTGTCAGCAATCTTTGTGACGCGACTTCCCGCGCGGCTTCGTCTTTGAAGACCAAAGCCTGACAAATTCGTGTCAGGTCGCCTGTGAGTGGAAGCGACCCATGTTGCAGCACGCCTTCCTTTTTCCGCGCCTGTGCCGAGCCGATGAGCTTTTTCCCGTTGACTGTGATCTCGTAGGTCGAGGGCACTTCAAAGCAGACGGGGTTTTGATTCTTCGTCGCGGGCTGATCGGCGTGTTCCTTCATCTCGACAGGCAGTCCCAACTCGCGGACGGCGTACATCAATGCCTGTGCGATGCGGTTGTAGGATTCCAGAATCCCGCCGACAAGCACGGGATCATCCTCGCGCCCTGTGACGGAGTAGGTGAGTTCGTCGGTATGCAGGATCGCCCGTCCCCCCGTTGCGCGGCGGACAACCTCCCATCCGTGTAACTTCAAGCGCTCCATGTCAACATCAGCAAAAGGCTGGGCATGTCCCAAGGACAGGCAGGGTGGATTCCAGGAATATAGGCGCAGAGTCGGCATGGATTCCCCGCGATAAATATGCTCAAGGATGGATTCGTCCACAGCCATGTTCCATGCGCCCGTGGCTGCGGGAGTGTGTAAAAGTCGCCAGGTAGTCATGGGCGTATTATAATGTGACCAATCCCCAACTTGAATATGGCAAGGAGGAAATTTATGGAAAGACCAATCCTCAAAGAACTAAGTATCCCGGAGATTTTGGATAAAGCCCTGTATTTATATCGACAACACGTCGGTTTGCTTCTGAAAATTGGCGCGTTTGTCTTCATCCCCAGTGCCATTGTTAGTGCGGTTTTCTCCTTTTATTTCAATGGTACCCGCTTGCTTGACAATATACTTAATATTTTCCTGCCTCCGATTGTACACATCGCTTTGGTGACCGCCATATCCAACCTGTATCTTGGCAGGAGTGTTACGATACGCGAAGCGTTTTCAGCGGTCACCAAACGATATTGGACATGGTTCGGAACTTCCCTTTTGATGGGGTTGGCAATGATTCCCATGGGGGTGGTGCTTTGGGTTATGTCTCTGGGAGGTCCTTTCTTGGGCTTTCTTGGGCTTTTGGTTTTTTTGCCTGTGATTGTGTATTTGTCCACCCGGTGGTCGTTGGCAACGTCAGTGATAGTTATTGATAATGCAGGCATTTCCGAAAGTCTGAGGAAGAGTTGGACATTGACAAGAGATTATTTCTGGCGGGTACTGGGTACTTCTTTTGCAGCCTGGTTGTTGTCTATGCTGTTTTCAACCCTTCCATCGATTTTTGTGACATTCCTGTTTGGGAAAATGATAAGCATTCCGATAAATCTACTCTCAGCCATAATCACAACTGTTGAGCAGCTAGCCGTCATTATCGTTTCCCCGCTGTATATGGGTGTTAATGTCTTGATCTATTACGACTTGCGTATTCGCAAGGAAGGCTTTGATTTATTGTTTATGGCTGGCGAGCAAACTCCGGAAACCACATGAGGTTTGGGATTGAAAAATGCTCTGTTGCAAAGATAATGTGAACTAGCGATGAATGTTGTAGACCAAGGCCTTGATAATCGGCTCGCGGTTCTGAAGTTGTGTCTTTCGAGAACGGATGGTATCACCAAACTTGCGTTTGATCACAGAATTGAC
>JACRBJ010000097.1 GCA_016234555.1 Chloroflexota bacterium
CGCTTGAAAATCTTTCGCATTTTGAGCGAACGTTATCGAAATCGTCGCAAACGTTTTGGGTTACGTTTTAACCTGATCGCTGCCATCTGTAACATGGAGCTCAAAACTGCTTACTAGCCTACTTTTGCAAGAGATCTAATACTAAAAGGGCACTTCCGTACCCTTTTTGCTCTTCCCTTTTCTCCCCTAACTTTGCTCAAACAGCCAAAGTCGAGGCCAGTTTTTGTCACTCCATCGAAGGGTTATTTAGTCTTTTCCATGCCAGCAAGAGCGGCAACGGGAACGGGAACGGACTGTGGTCTCGTGATCACACGATAACCAGCCCATATCAACAGGATACCGATGAATTCAGTAACAAAGAGCACCTCCACGTAACCGAACCGCGTGAACGAGCCGCCAATTCCGGGGAGAAGTCCGCCAATGGCAATCAGCCAGTTGCCAAGCACACGATTCCCGCTTCCCTGCTTGCGGGCATACTGAACAGCAGACCATACTGCACCGCCTACAAGAAAGATCAAGGCATAGGTATTTGGCAAAATCGAGAACAAGCGCACCCAACTCCACATCATGACCTTGCCGGTCAGGCGGGTTGGATCCACAATGGACCTGTCCACAGGAGCGAGAGTAATGGCAACAGCTGCAATGACAATATAGACGATAAAGAACCAGGCTGAAACATCCGCAAATTTTCTCTTTGTCAAAAGATACACCGTACCCTGCGCAAGTGGAAACGCACCCAATAATGCCCCGCTGATGTACCAGGCCTTCATATTCAACACGCTCCATCCGGCAAGCGTATTGATGGACTCAGTCAACGTACCAATTCCGAAACACAATGTACCAATAGTCCACCACATGAGGTGTTTCGCTTCAGGCTTATAGCGCCAGTGCTTGTATAAAGCGGCGGTGAACGCAAAGGAAATCAGGGTGGTCAGGATCGGAATATAGTGGGTAACGTTTTGCACGAAAGGCTCCTTGTTTTATATGTTATTTTAGCAAGCGGAATGATTACACCGACAATAAGACATGCGTGGAAACACCTGTATTCAACGACTGGAGTTCAAGGTCTGAAATGTTTGCAGGAGGCTGACCAAAATATCGTCGGTAAAAGAATACATCCTGCCAAAGGTCTCGGCGGTTTGTCCCGATGGGACATTCGCCTCCTGATAGACCTTGATCACCGAGTTGATGAGCGTATTCCTAAAAAACAAAAAGGCCCGCACGGCGTCCACATAGTTCAGGCTGTAGCGATGGGCGCGTGAGGCATATTCGTAACCGATGGCGTAGGCTTCGTTGGCGGCGTCCGCGCCGTTGGTCGCCACGTAGGTCATCAAGCCATGGAACAATGACCGTCCGCTCATGCGATATTGCGTGCGCGCATCCTCGTCCAGTTTCTGATACCAACTCTCAGCCTGCAGGTGTCCCTCCGAGATTTGCATGCGGACATTTTTGGACACTTCCTGCATCATGCGTTCGGGCTCGATCTCGTGCGGCTTCTGGTTGGATTCCGCCCAAAGCGAAATTTCCCCGTGCTTGTAACGGCGATGTCCACCCTGTGTTTTGTGCACAGGCAGGATCCCCTTGTCTGACCACAACCGTACCGTGCTGGGATGCACACCCAGGACTTTTGCCGCACCGCTGAGGGAAAGCCATTTTTCCATCATCTCTACTCCACTGCCAAAGCAACCTTTTCAACAAACGAAGGCTGTTCGACGCCTTTTCTAAATCTGTTGACATCGATACGATACAACATAAACACCGCGGCGGCAAGCATCAATGCCTCGATGAAGAAAACAACAAGGTAGCCGCTCAAAGTCCATCCTGTCAACTGGGTAACCACATCGCGCAGGATGCCCGCGAGAAGAGTCCCCACCAGGCGGGAAAGCGCGTTGGAAAATCCCCATGCGCCGATGTACAAGCCGACCATACCCGGCATCGTCAAATCAAACATCAGGGAAAGGTTCGCAACCGTGGAAAGTCCCGTGCCAAGCCCAAGCAGGGTGACGCCCGCATAAAAAACGCTGGTGGAGTGGACGAGTCCACTGGCGACGATCACCACAAATCCCGCCAGCGCGCCCAGATTCCCAAACTGGGCTACCGTCTTTTTTGCCAACCGCCCTTCGAGCGCGCCCGCAATGAGAATGGCGACCAAAACGAAGGTTCCCCAAATAGACGTAATCCGCGTGGTCTGGGTCACGGTCATACCAAAAGCTTCCGCACCAAACGGCTCGAGTAGCACATCCTGTCCGAGGATTGCGGCGAGCAGCAAGAGCAGGTAAACGAAGAAAATCCGCGCGATGGGATTTTGTGTAATGGAGGATGTCATCTGCGTGACAGAATAAGTCTCGGATGTAGAACCAGCTTCCAGCGAGTCGGAACGCGGTTCGAGGCGGATCAACCCAATCAGCCCGAGAATCAACGCCGAAGCTGCCACCAACCCAAAAGCGCGGATCAAGGCCTCGGGCGTGTACGGGTCCACCATGCGGCTGAGTCCAATGGCGGTGGCAATAATGGAAACGATCATCATGAACCACATGACAGCAATGGTCTTTCCGCGCCCGTTTTCGCCGGAG
Source organism: Chloroflexota bacterium (assembly GCA_016234555.1). Taxonomy (GTDB): domain Bacteria; phylum Chloroflexota; class Anaerolineae; order Anaerolineales; family Villigracilaceae; genus Villigracilis. The sequence goes on from JACRBJ010000097.1 coordinate 2,574, forward strand.
ATTTCCGACGCGAGCGAAAGGTAGGAAACGCTGGAAAGGTTGTATCCCATCCCCCAGGCGCCAAAGGCAAGAAGTCCGGCAAGGATGCCAAGGGACAGGTTTTCCGCCATGAGGAAGGCAACATGGGGCGAGGCCACCAGCCCAACCACGCAAAGCAAAAGTCCCACCAGAATGTACGGCGTGCGGCGGAGTCCAAAGATGGGATGGCGGTCCGAGTAGGAACCAATGGTGACCTGAATGGGAGAAAACACATAGGGGAGTGAAGCAAGGATCGCGACCAGGGTCGCTGAAATCGCCAGTTCCTTGATCATGACACGGTTCAACGTGCTGTTGATTGGCACAAGGGTCATCGCCACAGCGACGTGAATCAATCCGAGTTGAAGGCGTTTGATGAGCATGGTTTGGGTCCGGCTTAGGTTTGATTAAACAAAGCAAGGGCGCAATCAACACCCTTACTGCTGGAATTGTACATTTTGGAAGGAAATTCGCAATGTAGATTTATGTAGAATTTTACTAGAAGTTGGTGAGGGGCAGTGTTAAAAACATAATCGCCCGGGATGCTTATCCCGGGCGATTACAAGCTCAACTGATCATTTTATGGTGTGGCCGTCGGCACATCGACGGTAAAGGTCCAAATTTCACTCCAGGGTCCGGGCGTCCCGTACTCATTGATCGCCCTGACCCGCCAGAAGTATTCACCATTCGCCAAAGGTGTTGAAACAACACGACTGGTCGTATCAGCGGTGTCGTCGAAGAACAGAGTGCTGAAACCAGTGTTGTTATCCACCTGTACCTGATACATGACTCCGTGCTCAACGCTGTCCCAACTGAGAGTCGGCGTGCTGGTATCGAACGCAGCCAGCGCGGACAATCCGGAAAGCTGGGTGACCGCAAGCGGAATTACCTCGTTGATGCTCAAGCGACGGACGACACTCCAGGCGCCTTCCCCACCGTAAATATCGATTTTTCTGACACGCCAATAGTACACACCATTCGCCAGCGGGGTTGTGGGAGCCAGTTCCAAAGTCGCACCAGCAGTGGTTCCATTAAACTCGGGACTGCTGAAGGTTGAGTTCCCGTCCATTTGGACGCGATATTTCGCAGCGCCAGCCACCGCCTTCCATTTCACGGTGGGCGTGGTGTCATAAACAATGGTGCCGTTGATTGGCGCATCTAGAACGGGTATGCCTGTGGGTGCCAGGGGAGTCACGGTAACCGTACGCACGGCGCTCCAGTCAGTCTCGTTGCCCGCCGCATCCCAAGCTTTCACGCGCCAGTTATACGTGCCGATTGACATGGTGGGCGGCTTGATGGCAAGCACGGTCAACACAGCAGAAGTGTATGGGGTGCCAAAACCGGCATCATCGTCATATTGGAACTGATATTTGGTCGCGCCGGTGGTGGACTTCAGCCATGAGAAGGTTGGTGTCCCGTTCACGGATGCCGCGTCCGCAGGGAGATTCAAGACCGGTACCGACGGGATTTGGGTATCAACAGTGAATGAACGAGCCACACTCCACGGCCCCGGGGTCGAAATGGAGTTTATTGCGCGCACACGCCAGTAATAGATACCATCAAGGAGCAGGGGATTTGCCGTATAGGTCCTGTCGGAACTGGCGAACGGTGTTTGCACCAATTTATCAACAGCAAAGGTTGACGCGGATGCCAACTGGAATTCATACGTGTAAGTATATGGCGCAGCGCCAACCGCGTTCCAGGTGAAAGTTGGGGTGTTATCGTTGGTTGGAATGGCAGCGGGAGCCGTCAACACAGGCGCAACCGGTGTGGGCGGGTTGATGGTTATTGTAAAGTACGCACTGTACGGACTCCAATTACCCGCCAAATCCCTGGCTTGGACACGCCAGTAATAGGTACCGGGCGTCATGGTGGGCGGAAGGTGACTGGCTGTAGTCAATTCACCTGATGTGTAATTCGGGCTGCCAAAGCCGGAACTGTCGTCATATTGGAAGCGATATTTGACGGCTGTAGCAGAAGCCAGCCATTTGAAAGTGGGAGTACCGACTACGGTTGACAGATCTGCCGGCAGGCTCAAGGCTGGCGAATCCGGGGCAGTGATGTCCACCGTAAACGAGCGGACGGCGCTCCATGGACCGATTGTGCCGAGAGTATTCCTTGCACGCACCTGCCAGTAGTGCAATCCCTCGGACAAACTTGAAACTGGAGTGAAGGTTGTGGAACTCAATCCTGTGTCACTATCATCGATGGTAGTAAAGGCAATATCCGACGCGATCTCGATATCGTAAGTGTCGCCGGAAATCACGGCATTCCACGTAAACGTCGGGGTTGGGTCGTTTGTCAACATCGAGTTGGCGGGAGCGGTCAGCACTGGCGCAGGCGGGTTGTCCGGCTGAACATCCACCATGAATCCGGAGCTGTAGTCGCCCCAGTTACCGAGGGCATCCCTGGCTCTAACACGCCAGTAGAATATACCCACCGCCATGGGAGGATTTGGAGCGTGGCTGACTGTGCTCAATTCGATTGATGTATAGTTCGGGCTTCCAAAGAGGGAATTATCATCATATTGAAGCTGATACTTGATTGCGGTGGTAGACGCAGCCCATTTGAAAGTCGGATTGCCAAGAACAGCCGTATTATTGGCTGGAAGGAGTAACACCGGCGCATTCGGACCGACAATATCAATTGTAAACACCCGATAGTAGCTCCATACACCCGGTATATCGTAAATGTTTCGTCCGCGCACGCGCCAGTAGTAAACGCCGTGGGGTAATGCTGCGGGAGTGTACGTTCGCGCTGCACTAGTGGAGGTCCGTACAACATCCGTAAAGGTGTTGTTTGTGGAAATCTGAATCTCGTAGGTGTTTGCGGCAGTGACAGCGTTCCAGCTAAAGTCCGGGGTCGTGTCGTTCGAGATCAATCCATTCTTAGGCAGGCTCAACGTGGGCGCAGTCAGGATCGTCAGGGTACGAACAGCACTCCACGCGCTTTCATTGTTAGCCGCATCCCAGGCTTTCACGCGCCAGTAATAGGTGCCGGCTGTCATGGCTGGTTTCGGAAGAATACTGAGTGCAGTCAGTACGGCAGAGGTGTAAACCCCGCTGGTAAAACCGACGTTGGTGGCATACTGGAACTGATACTTGGTCGCGCCAGTGGTGGATTTCACCCACGAGAATGTAGGCGTGACCGACACTGCCGCAGTGTCGGCAGGCAGGTTCAGAGTCGGGGCGTCAGGCGCCACAGTATCCACCTTAAAGTACCGGGCGGCGCTCCATGCTCCAAAGACAGCCGGGTTGCTGTAATGCTTAGCGCGAACCCGCCAGTAATATGTTCCATCGTCAAGGTCAGTCGCCGTATATGTTGGCACAACATCGGAGTAAGTTTGCTTTATAGTGAGTGCGGCAAAGGTGGAGGCATTTGCCAACTGGAGTTCATAGCCTCCAGCGTATGCCACCGGATTCCAGGTGAAGACTGGGGTTGTGACATTGGTCGACAGGGCATTGGCAGGGGCCGTCAATGTAGTGGCAGCCGGCGTCGGTGCGTTAATTATCACCACGCGGGCATCGCTCCACGGGCCGGCATTCCCCGCGATATCCTTTGCGACCACACGCCAGTAAATAATGGTACCAACTGGAAGCACCATGGGCGGCTTATAGCTAAGCGTCTTAAGGTTGGGACTATGACTGATCGGGGAGAGGAAATTGATGTCTTCATCGCATTGGAACTGATACAGAGTTGCTCCTGCGACAGCCTTCCAGGAAAAGGTTGGAGTACCGGTGAACGTTGTAGCATCCAAAGGAAGCGACAAAGCAGGAGCAAGGGCGGGCGGAACGTTATCCAGCGTGAACGAACGGACGGCGCTCCATTTGCCCGGCACTCTCAGATAATTCGATGTGCGGACACGCCAATAGTACAATCCATCCGTCAGCGGGGCGGTGACGGTATAACTTGTTGCCCCGGTGGGGGTAATATAGCTCACTTCCGGGGAGAGGAAAGTGGCTACGTTATCTACCTGGACTTCATAGCGGTCATCGCCGTTGACCTTTTTCCAGGTCAGAACCATGCCCACATTCGAAACGATGGACTTGGTTGCCGGGCTGAGGAGCGCCGGCGCAGCAGACAACGGCGGCGTCAGCGTAAACTTCATACCAAGCGTCCAATTACTCCAGGTGCAGGCGGGAGGAACCCCGGTACCAACGCAGGCGCGCATGCGCCAGTAATGCACCGCATAATCCATGTTGGCTGGGGCGACATACTTTACTACACCCGCGTTCAGCGTTTGTTCAATCTCTTTGACGTTAAAGTCGAGCGTCCTCGAAACCTCCAGTTGATATTGCTTCGCACTGGCAACCGCCTTCCAGGTGAAAGTTGGCTTGACAACTGTCGAGTACGAATTGTGAGCCGGGAGGAGTTGGAAAGTCACCCCAAACTGATTGACGGTACTCCAATCCGAAGGCGCCCCACCTCCATCTATGCTTTTGGCGCGCCAATAATACACCCCGTACGGCAGCGCCTGTAGAGCGGTGAGCGTATAAGTGGAATTAGTGCTGGTTGCGTCGACAAGCGGAGCGGTGAAGTTGTAATCTGTGGAAACCTGATATTGATATTGAGCCGCCCCATCCACGGGTTTGACAACCAGGCTGGGGGTTATGGTCGCTACCGAGGATTTATCCGCGGGGCTGATCAAGGTGGGGAAGGGGATGGTCTCGAACACCCACCACCCCTCGATGACCTCGTCAAATGGATATGGATCATCCGCATAGCGGGTGCCGCTGTCATTGAGCGAGCGTGCCTGCCAGTAATAGGTGGTGCCGCCGAGAAGTCCGGTCAAGTCCACCTGAGTGTCGGTTCCGGTCGATATCCAGTTATCGCCTTCGCACCCCTGATCGTTGGAAGTATCCAGACAGTATTCGTATCCCGCGACACCCGGAGCCTCCTCCCAATCCAGGGTAACGCTGGATGAGAGCATGGGGTCTGTTGTGTTGGGTGGCGACAACTTTGAGAAGGAACCCGGGATTGTTCCAATGGAGAGTATAGTCGACGGATAATTATTATTATCTTCAAAACTTTCATCGACGATACAATTCGCATCGGTATAGGCATAGATCTGGTAATTATCCGCCAACAAGCCGCCCAAAATGTTGACCGTCTCGGTCACCTCGCCGCCCGGCGGGATGCTGGAAAGCAGATCTTGTTTGAGATAATCACCCGGATATGGAGCGCCACCGCCATCGAGAATACAGCCCGCTGCGGTCCTGGTAAGTAATTGTGGATTGTTGCTGCCATCCGTGTCAATATAGACATTCCTATAAACAAGGCTGCCGCTCCCCGTGCCTCCCCGATTTCTGACGGTAATATTCACATCGAAATCCTGTCCCGCATCCGGCTCGGTGGGGTCGAGGGCCACATCTGTAATGACAAGGTCGGGCAATTTGGCAAGCGCGATCGCATCACCTGCATTGATAATCCCGCTGCCGCATGGCTCCCCAACGCCAGCGCAGTCGCCACCGGAGAAATCCGTGGCTGTGGTATCGAGGAGTTCCAATATATGCTCGTAGGGATCGTAGGTATTGGGGTCGTAGGTAACATCGGCAAAGTTGGGATTTACCGTCAGCATCAGGGCAATCGTCCCGCTGACATGCGCTGCCGCGAAGGCAGTCCCGTGTTTACCCGCATAAATGGAGCTGCCGGAAATCGACTGATAGAACGTCGAACCCGCGTTCACAGTGGATAGGATTTCGCCATGTCCGTTGCCGCCGCCCGGAGCGCTGATTTCCACCGCCGAGCCGTAATTGCTGTAAGGGGCGCGGATACCCTCGCTCTCAGTGGCGGCTACAGTAAAGACGCCATCGCAATTGGCAGGGAAACCAATCAAGGTTGAGTTATCGTCGCCGGCTGGGGCTACGATAAAAGCGCCGGTGGCATTGATCGCATCGATCTGCGCCTGATAGGTGGTGCATGACTGCCCGGCAATGCTCGCGCTGACATGAATCACATCGGCAGGGTTCAAGTTAGTCGGCACACCAGACACCGTCAAGCCAGCCGCCCAGCGCATCCCATCTACAAGGTCCGTCACGGCTACGCTGCCACAGGTGCCGATGACGCGCACGGGCAGGATATCCGCGTTCCAGTCAATGCCGGCAACGCCCGTTGCGTTGTTGCTCGCCGCGCCGATGATGCCCGCCACATGCGTCCCCTGCCAGGAACTGGTGGTGCAGGAACCGCCGTAATCGCCCGGGTCGTCGGCGACAGGATCGCGCCCGTTGCCGTCGTTATTGGTGACGCTGCTGACAAAGTCATACCCTGCCGCCAGAACGCCGTCCAAATCATCATGAGGGACAATGCCGGTATCGAGCACCGCCACAACCGTGCTTGCCTCGCCGGTTGTGATTGCCCAGGCGTCGGGCGCGTTGATTCCATACGTCCCATGGAAATGCCACTGATCTGTTGGCGGGGTGGTTGGAGACGCATGCTTATAGTCAGGATCATCAGGCTCCCCACTCCCAGCGAGCATGGGGGCGCTCTGTCCGGTCAACGCCGAAGTCGGGTTTGCAGGCAGGAGCAAACTCAAGACCAACGTAAACGCAATGAACAGGTTTAATATTTGTAGAAAAGATTTTTTATTCATGACAACTCCTCGCCATTCAGCCACGGCAGATTCCAAAGGTGATTTCAAAAGGCTGAACAACATATTGGAATCCCTTTTAAAACGCAAAGACCACAGAAAACCTGAGATTCGATCCCGAAGAAATATCGGGCTGTGACGGTCTTTGTGGTCTTTTTGGATGAGGTTTTCTTCTTTTCTGAGAGAGGGATTCCATTGATAAAGTCCAATACGCGCACCTCGGCGCGCGTATTACATATACATGCTTTTAATTCATTGTAAACCATTTATCCGGGCGGGGGGTAAGCCATATTTCCTATGAAAGCTGGCTGTAAGGTTTCACATTTTCTCGTTCGCGAGCCGGCTCAGATATTGACCGTAGGCATTGCTCTTCAAACTCTCCGCCAGCCGCAGCAACTGCTTCCTGTCGATGAATCCCCTTCGATAGGCGATCTCTTCGGGACAGGAGATCATCAATCCCTGACGTTCCTGCACTGCCTGCACAAAACTCGCCGATTGATGAAGCGACTCCGGGGTTCCGGCGTCCAGCCAAGCGATACCCCGTCCGAGATCTTCGACCCGAAGGTTTCCCTCCTGAAGGTACAGCCGATTTAGGTCTGTGATCTCCAGCTCGCCGCGAATGGAAGGCTTCATCGCAGCCGCCAGTTCCACCACCTTCGAGTCATAAAAATAAATTCCAGGCACGGCATAGGTCGACTTTGGCACGGCAGGCTTTTCCTCCAGGCTCAAAACCCTGCCCTCATCATCGAACTCGACCACACCATATCGTTCCGGGTCGCGCACTGAATAGGCGAAGATGAGCGCGCCCTCGGTTAGGGATGCCGACCGGCGCAGGATGTCGGAAATACGACTGCCAAAGAAGATGTTGTCGCCCAGGATCAGGCAGGAGGGCTGCCCATCGATAAATTCCGCGCCGACGCGGAAGGCATCCGCCAGACCTCGCGGTTGATCCTGTTCGGCATAGCTGAATCTCAGCCCCCACTGTTTACCATCCCCCAGCAGGCGGCGGTAGGCGGGTAAATCTTCCGGCGTGCTGATGACCAAAATCTCAAATATCCCCGCCAGCATCAACATCGACAGCGGATAATAGATCATCGGCTTGTCGTACACCGGTAAAAGCTGCTTGCTCGATGCCAAAGTCAGCGGGTGCAGGCGTGTGCCGCGTCCGCCGGCAAGGATGATTCCCTTCATGATGACTTCTCCCTTTTCTCGTAATTTTTCGTTAACCAAGTCTGGTACTCGCGCTGTGTTTGGATTGCCGCGACCCATTGCGGGTTGGCAAGAATCCACTGGACGGTTTCGAGCAGACCGTCGGTCAGGTTGTGGCGCGGACTCCAGTCCAAATCCCGCTCGATTTTGGAGATGTTCATCGCGTAGCGGCGGTCATGACCGGGGCGATCCGTCACAAACTGAATCAGCTTGCGGCGCGACTGTGTTTGCGGGCGGATTTCATCCAGCAGATCGCAGATCGTCTCAATGATGGTCAGGTTCGGGGGCTGGTTATTGCCGCCGACGTTGTACGTCTCGCCGGGACCGCCCTTCGTCAGAATCAAGTAAATCGCTTCGCAATGGTCTGCCACATAAAGCCAATCGCGGATTTGCTGACCGTCGCCATAAACCGGCAGTGGCTTACCCGACAGCGCGTTCAGAATGACAAGAGGAATCAACTTTTCGGGGAACTGGCGCGGACCGTAATTGTTGGAGCAATTCGAGATGGTCACGGGCACCTCGTAGGTGTGGTGGTAGGAACGTGCCAAATGGTCGCTGGCAGCCTTGGACGCGGCATAAGGTGAGTTTGGCGCATAGGGCGTGGTTTCAGAGAAGGCGGGGTCGTTGGGCTTCAACGTCCCATAGACCTCGTCGGTGGAGACGTGATGGAAACGGACTTGCTCAAGCGGCAGGGATTTTTCCGCCAGCCAAACCTGTCGCGCCGCTTCAAGTAAATTGAACGTGCCAAAGACATTGGTTTTAATAAAAGGCTCAGGTCCGAGGATGGAGCGATCCACATGGGTTTCCGCCGCAAAGTGGACGATGGTGTCAATCTGGTGTTGGTGGAGCAAGGTGGGAACAAGCTCGCGGTCACAAATATCGCCTTGCACAAAGATGTGTCGTTTGGCATCGGGCAGGTCTTTGAGATTTTCGAGACTGCCGGCGTAGGTCAACGCATCAAGGTTGACAATTTGAACACGGGAATCGACTTCAAGCAGATAACGCACAAAATTGGAACCGATAAACCCCGCTCCGCCAGTAACTAAAACATTTTTCATTATTCTCCACGACAGTTGTTACTTTGTCGGGGGCATAGCCCCCGACAAAGCAAAGGTAACTTATCTCGCAATCTTCTGCAAAACCTCACCCAGCTTTGCAACTTCACCCAGCGTGTTGTAATGCGCCGCGCCGACGCGTACCATGCCACCCTTGTCTTCGAGGTCAAGCCGCTCGGTGACGTTGAGGGCGTAGTAATTGCCGTCCCAGACGTAGATGCCTCCGTCTGCCAGTTTCTGCGCCACGTCATGTGGATGCTGTCCATTCAGGCGGAAGGAGAAGGTCGCCACGCGTTCGTCGAGCCGCTTCACGTCGGTCAGTCCGAAGATGGTGATACCGGGGACGGCTTGCAGGGTTTCGAGCAGGGCGCGGTTCAACTCCGATTCATACGAGTGGATGGCTGCCATGGCTTTCTTCAATTCCAGCCTGCGACCCGAATACTCGCGCAGACCTTCGGCATGTTCGCCGCCGAATTCACGTCCCACCCACTCGAAGTATTCGACCGCGCCAAGCGCTCCCGCAATGCCTTCGTGATTTTGAGTCCCGGTCTCGAACTTACCGGGGAGTTTGTTCGTCGCCGGGCGCACCTTGTAGGCGAAGAGGTTTTCGAGTAGGTCGTATTTTCCGTACAGAATGCCCGCGTGCGTGCCGAAGAACTTGTAAGCAGAGGAGACAAGGAAATCGCAATCGAGCCTTTGCACGTCGATTGCGCCGTGCGGGGCAAATTGAACCGCGTCCACGTACACCAGCGTGCCGGCGGCATGCGCCATCTCAATAATCTTCTTGACGGGGTTGATCGTACCGAGGGAATTGGCGGCATATCCCAGCGCCAGCAGGCGCGGTTTTCGCTCCAGCGCCTTTTGCATTTCGTCGAGATTCAGCGTGCCTTCCTCCACGTCGAAATTCACCCAATTGACCTTGACCCCGCGATCCTGCGCCGCCAGCACCCAGGGCGTGACATTGGCATCATGGTCGAGCCGCGTGACGACGATCTCATCCCCTTCCTTCCACTCGCGCGAGATCGAGCGGCTGATATGCAGGGTGAGCGTGGTCATGTTGTTGCCGAAGACAATCTCCTGGGGGGAGGAGGCGTTGTAGAAATCCGCCATGGCGCGGTGCGCCTCGTCCAGCACGGCATCGGAGGCGATACTGGTGGCAAAGACGCCCTCGTGGTTGGCGTTGGATTCGATCAGGTATTTGTTGACACGGTCGAGGGAATGTTTGGCGATTTGCGTTCCGCCGGGATTGTCGAAGAAGATCGCAGAACGTTTGAGCGCCGGGAATTGTCCGCGGATGCTTTCGATATTCAGAGGCATGAAAAGGCTCCTTTTAATGAAACTCCGGTTGAGTGATTGTATACTGGAATTGTACCCCACACGAAAGGAGATGCCATGTTTGAAAATATCCTGCTGGCTGTGGACGGCTCGGAACACGCACTGCACGCGGCGCGTACCGCTGCCGATCTGGCGCGCACTGTAAACGCAAAGGAATTTCGCATTGTGGTGGCTTACGATTTTATCCCACCCTATCTTGGCGAGCCGAACATGCAATTCGCCATCGATGCCCGAATGGAGGAGGCAGGCGCCGTCCTCAACAAAGCGGTGACAACGGTGGGCAAACTGCCCTGTGAAATTCATACCGAGATGATCGAAGGCTCGGAGGCGGAGGCGATCATCAACGTGGCGAACACCCGCAACAGCGATGTGATCGTGATGGGTTCACGCGGGCGCGGACGGCTGGCAGGGTTGCTGTTGGGAAGCACCAGCCAGACGGTGGTGGCTCATGCGCCGTGTCCGGTGTTGATAGTCCGATAGTCAAATGGTCGTTTAGTCTGATTGTCTGGCGCGTCGTTCGGCTTCGGCAAATTCGTCGGGTGTATTGAGATTCCAAAAGCACAAGCCCGAAGGGTCAAATGACTTAGCTTCCTCCCCGGTCAACATCCGTACTTTGACTTGCGGAAACCAGGCGATGACCTTCCACTGGTCGGCGGCGATGGCTGATTCGATGGCGGGAAGGCAGGTCTCGCGGCGATATAGGGCGTGAAGCGGCTCGTAGCCCTCGTCTGTTCTGGCGATGACGACATCGGCATTTTCTTCGTCCACGATTTTGCGCGCGCCCTGAAAAAACTCCGGGCTGGCAAAAGGCATGTCGCAAGCGGCAACAGCCACCAGCGGAGAAGCGGCGGAAGCGATTGCAGTGTAGAGTCCGCCCAGGGCGCCGCGTCCCGGCTTGAGGTCGGGGACGAGTCTCAATCCCAAAAATTCATATCCCGCAGGCTGATTGGTCGTCACGATGATTTCATCCGCAATGGGTTTCATCCTCTCCACCACACGCTGAATGAGCGGACGTCCCAAAAAAGATTTGAGCGCCTTGTCCTCGCCCATGCGGGAGGATTGTCCACCGGCTTGAATCACGACAGTTAACATGTGTATATTATAAGAGACTTCGGAAGTCTGGAGATGACATGAGTTCCCTGGCAAACCTTCTCGACAGTTTGACAATCGAAGGCGAGTTATACGAAACGCTGGACAACGGTTCTGTGCGTTGTTTTGCGTGCGGACATCGCTGCCTGATTCACGAAGGCAGGCGGGGGATTTGCCAGGTGCGGTTCAACGCGGCTGGAAAGCTGCGTGTGCCGTTTGGTTATGTGGCGGGATTGCAAAACGACCCCATCGAGAAGAAACCGTTTTCACATGTTTTGCCTGGAGCCAATGCGCTCACGTTTGGGATGCTGGGATGTGACTATCATTGCCAATTCTGCCAAAACTGGCTGACCTCGCAGGCGCTGCGCGACCCGGCGGCTGACCTGTCGGCGCAGTTTGTCAGGGAGATCACACCGCAGGAAATCGTCAAACAAGCGCAAAGGGTAAAGGCTTCGGTGGTGGTTTCTTCATACAATGAGCCGCTCATCACCAGCGAGTGGGCGGCGGCAATTTTCAAGGAGGCTAAGCAGGCGGGATTGATGTGCGCCTACGTCTCCAACGGGAACAACACGCCCGAAGTGATGGAGTATTTACGTCCCTACCTCGACGCTTACAAGGTCGACCTCAAATCGATGAACGATAAAAATCATCGCTCGCTCGGCGGGACGCTGAAAAACACACTGGATGGGATCAAGCGCGCCCGCGAAATGGGGTTGTGGGTGGAGGTGGTGACGCTGGTCATCCCTGGCTTCAATGATTCAAACGAGGAATTATGGGAGGCGGCGCGATTTCTTGCCGGGGTGTCGCCGGACATCCCCTGGCATGTGACCGCCTTCCACAAGGATTACCGCATGACCTCCCCGGACAACACCAGCCCGCAGACCTTGATTCGCGCCGCCGAGATCGGGCGTGAGGCGGGGCTAAGATACGTCTACGCGGGCAATCTGCCGGGGCATGTCGGGGAGTACGAAAGCACGCATTGCCCCAAATGTAGTTACCAGCTGGTAAAACGCAGCGGGTATTTCATCGAAAAGAACAGGGTCACAGAGGAGGGGAAATGCCCCAAATGCGGGGAAGGAATCGCCGGGCTGTGGTACTTTGACGGCTCGCGCTCCTGACATTTTTGAGAGCTTTTTGTTGTATAATTTGCGCCTGTCGATAGAGCAGGGAATCCTTCCCGCTCTCAACCAATCCACTTTTTCTCTTAAGGAGGAGAAACGTGAAAAAAAATATCTCTGTATTGCTTTCGCTTGTAGTGCTCGCAAGCATGCTGCTTGCAGCCTGCGGCGGCGGTGCGGCAACTGAAGCCCCCGCAGTTGAAGCCCCTGCAGCCACCGAAGCCCCCGCGGCGACCGAGGCTCCCGCAGCGACTGAAGCTCCCACGGCTGAACCCACCCCCATTCCTGACATTCCGATTGCGACTTTCGATGGCGCTTCACTCTCCGTCCCCGCTGAAGAGTGCAATGGTGATTACATTGGTTTGATCCAGTCCGTTGTGGCAACCGATGACTCCACTGTGGTCTTCACGATGTGCAAACCGGATCCTGCCTTCCTCTCCAAGATCGCCTTCAGCCCCTTCGCCATCTATCCCTCTGAATGGCTTGAAGCCACCGCAGGCGAGACCACCCGCACCAGCGAAGGTCTCGAGAAGCCCGTCGGTACCGGTCCCTACATGGTCAGCGAATGGAAACGCGGTGAAAGCCTGACCCTGGTTGCCAACCCCGACTATTACGGTAAGGCTCCTGCCGCAAGCACAGTGGTTTTCCGCTGGTCCACAGAATCTGCCGCCCGCATGCTCGAACTACAATCCGGCACTGTGGATGGCATTGACAACCTCGGTCCCGAAGATTTCGCCGTTGCTGAAGCCGACACCAATCTGCAGGTTGTCAACCGCCCGGCTTTGAACATCTTCTACATCGGCATGACCAACACTTTTGCCCCGTTCGACAATCAGGCAGTTCGCCAGGCGATTGCCATGGGCATTGACCGCCAGCGCATTGTGGATACCTTCTATCCCGCCGGCTCCGAAGCTGCCAGCCACTTCACCCCCTGCGCCATCCCGAATGGTTGTGTGGGCGACCCCTGGTATGAATTCGATGTCGAAGCCGCCAAGGCGAAACTTGCCGAAGCCGGTTTCCCCGATGGTTTCAAGACCAAACTGTTCTATCGTGACGTGGTCCGCGGCTACCTGCCCCAGGTTGCCAACGTCGCCCAAGACATCCAGGCTCAGTTGAAGACCAACCTCAACATCGATGCCGAAATCGTGGTGATGGAATCCGGCGCTTTCATCGAAGAGTCCTCCGCTGGACGTCTCGATGGTATGTACCTGCTCGGCTGGGGTGCTGATTACCCGCACATCACCAACTTCCTCGATTACCACTTCGGTGCAGCCAACCCGCAGTTCGGCGTACAGTCCCCGACCTACACCGACCTGTTGGTCCAAGGCGCCCAGATCGGTATCCCCGAAGAAGCTGAAGCCATCTACGTGGAAGCCAACAACGCGATCAAGGAATTCGTTCCGATGATCCCCGTTGCTCACGGCGGTTCCGGCACTGCCTACCGTGCTGATGTGACCAACCCGCAAGCCAGCCCGCTCACCAACGAACAGTTCGCCTTCTCCGACCCCGGTGGACGCGACACCTTTGTCTGGATGCAGAACGCTGAACCCATCAGCCTCTTTTGCGCCGATGAGTCCGACGGCGAATCACTGCGCGGCTGCGACCAGGTGATGGAAGCCCTCTACGGCTACGAAGTCAACGGCACTGCGACTGAACCGATCCTCGCTGAATCCTGCGACCCGAATGAAGACCTCACCGTCTGGACCTGCAAGCTCCGCCAAGGCGTCAAGTTCCACGATGGCTCCGACTTCGATGCAAAGGATGTGGTTGCCACCTTCAACATGGGCTTGAACATTGCCTCCCCCACCCATGTGGGTAACAGCAATATCTGGAGCTACTACGACTATCTCTGGGGTCTGATGAAGAAACCCGGTTCCTAGTTCGTATTGACCCAAGTTTGAAAGAAAATACGGGATGGCGGGGCTGCCGCCATCCCGTATTCACAGGGAGACTTTGCCTATGATGCTCCAATACATCCTACGCCGTTTGTTTGCATCCATTCCGGTATTATTGGGTATTTTGCTTGTTACTTTTACGCTTGCGCGCGTCATCCCCGGTGACCCGTGTCGCGCCATCCTCGGTGAAAAAGCCACCGAGGCGGTGTGCGCGCGTTTTATCCAGGAAAAGGGATTGGACAAACCCATCCTGACACAGTTCGGCATTTATATCAGCGACATGGCGCGCGGCAACTTTGGCGAGTCATTTCGCCTGGGAATGTCCGTCACCCGCCTGTTGCTCGAACGCCTTCCCACCACTTTCGAACTCAGCCTCTCCGCTTTGATCGTCAGCATGATCGTAGGCATCCCGCTTGGAATTATTTCCGCCGTCAAACACAACTCGTGGCTGGACGTAGGCACCATGGTCTGGGCAAACATCGGCGTTTCCATGCCAGTTTTCTGGCTCGGATTGATGCTGGCTTACGTGTTCTCCCTTTTGTTGAAAGATACCCCTTTCTGGCTCCCTCCATCTGGACGCGTTAGCCCTGGAATTCCCGACGACACGTTTTATGAGATATGGGGATGGACCAAGCCTGAGAGTGGGATATGGGCTGCCATCCTTGAATTCACCGGGCGGTTGAACATTTTTAATTCACTGATCACCGGTAACTGGAAATTATTGAAAGATTCGATCATGCACCTGATTCTCCCCACGGTGGCGCTGGGGACAATCCCCATGGCGATCATCGCCCGCATGTCGCGTTCTGCAATGCTGGAGGTGTTGGGACAGGATTACGTTCGCACAGCGCGCGCCAAAGGGTTAAAGTGGAATTCCGTCATCTTGAAACATGCCTTTCGGAATTCCCTCCTGCCAATTGTCACAGTCATTGGTTTGTCGTTTGGCAGCCTGCTCGGCGGTGCAGTGCTCACCGAAACCATCTTCGGTCTATCCGGTGTAGGACGTACCCTTTACGAAGCCATCACCGCCCGTGATTATGGAATTGTGCAGGCGTTCACCCTGGTCATTGCCGTCATTTTCGTAGCGATTAATCTGATTGTGGATATTTCCTACGCCTACCTCGACCCGCGCGTACGCCTCGATTAAGGACATCCAAATATGACCGCTGAAACAAAAAATGTAGTCAAACTTGATGCAGAAGCTCTATCCCTGAAGTCTGTCAGCGTGTGGCGGATCGCCTTGCGACGGTTATTCCGCCGCCGTTCGGCTGTGGCTGGATTAGTCATCCTCGGCATTCTCACGTTAATTGCCATTACCGCCCCATTGATCGCCCCGTACGATCCAACCGTCTCCATGCTGGATGCCGATCCTCCACAGAGGATCAAAGCCCGCACAGCCCCCTGCATCCACCTGCTTGGATGTCCTGAAGACCAACCACAGCACCTCGCCGGCATCGACGGCAATATCCGTGACCAGTTCAGTCGCCTGCTTTTTGGAGCGCGCCTGAGTCTGCTGGTTGGCATCTCCACCGTAAGCTTTGCCATCATCCTCGGAACCGTGCTGGGTGCCATTGCCGGGTATTTTGGCGGCTGGTGGGATATCGGAATCATGCGCGTCATGGATGTGTTATTGGCGTTCCCCTCGCTCCTGCTTGCGATTGCCATCGTCACCGTGCTTGGACCGGGGTTGATCAACGCCCTGCTGGCAATCGGCATTGTGGACATCCCCATCTTCGCCCGCGTGATGCGCGCCTCGGTGATTTCTGTCCGCGAGATGGAATATGTGTCTGCCACGCGCGCGCTTGGCGGCAGCCCCTTCCACATCCTCTTCCGCCGCATCCTGCCCAACGCGCTCACCCCGCTCATCGTGCAGGGGACGCTCGGCATCGCCTCGGCGATTCTCTCCGCCGCCGCGCTTTCCTTCCTCGGACTTGGCGCACAGCCACCCACACCCGAATGGGGAGCCATGCTCGGCTCGGAACGCAACCAGGTTTTCACCGCGCCACATCTTGTGTTCTATCCCGGCCTGATGATTATGCTGACCGTGCTGTGCTTCAACCTGATCGGCGACGGTTTGCGCGACGCCCTCGACCCAAGGCTGGCGCACGTGAGTTGATCCCAAGTTGACAAGTCAAAAACGCGGACGAAAGTGTCCGCGTTTTTTTGTTCTTTGCGATAAAAATCCTAGAACAATCCCACCGCCGCCAACGCCCCAAAAACCAGAATTGTCACGCTTGCGCCCATCATGACCTCGCGCAACTCACGCTGGTCTTCCAAATGGAAATCGGGAAAAATTCCCACTACCTTCCAGCGTGGACCGGCAAACCAGGCAAACATCGCGCCACCGAGCAAGCCGCCCAAGTGTCCCCAATTATCAATTCCAGGCGAGAGTCCGATAAACAAGTTGATTGCGATGATAAAAACGGCGTTGCCAATTGCGCTCTTCGCCTGCGCGCCAAACAATTTGCGGTTTTGGTAAAAGAAAATGCCTTCCGCTGCGACAAGACCAAACACCGCAGTCGAAGCGCCGACCGAGTATCCCTCCGTCAACAGGAAGGAAAACACATTTCCCGCAAACGCGCCAAGAAAATAAAGCAGGAGAAATCTGCGAGGTCCAAATTGACGCTCCAAAAAAGAGCCGAGGGAAAACAGCGCGTACATGTTGAAAAAGATGTGCGTCACTGAACCATGCAGAAAGACGGGTGTGAGAAACCGCCACCACTGACCTTCACGCATCAACTCCGTGACGCGCGCGCCAAACATCAGCGGCAGGTCATCGCCCAAAATCGCCATACTCGCCATTTGTAACAGGTAGATCAGCACAGTGAAGCCGAGGACAACATAGGTTGCCGTCGGGGGTGTGGATGGCATGGCAATACGCACAGGCTGGGGGGCAGGTTCCCCCTGCACAGGGCGGTCCTGTTGAAACTGCTCGTTCATAAATCCACCTTTCGTTGCTGCACCCGCAAATGTTCAGCCGAAATGATTGCGCGGACCTTTTCCACGGTGTCGTCCAGTTGAAAGTCGTGATTGACGACGACGTAGTCGAAGGCTTCAATGCGCTGCAATTCTTTTCGGGCAGTGGCAATCCGCAGGGCGAGGGAATCCGCAGATTCAGTCTTCCGCTCGCGCAAACGCCGCTCGAGTTCGTCCTCGCTTTCGCAGGTGATAAAGATCAGCAAAGCCTCGGGGGCAAGTTTCCGCACGGTTTCCGCGCCCTGCACGTCGAGCCGCATCACCACGTCCTGTCCGCTGGCAAGCGCCTCGCGCACTTGGGTCTTCGGAATGCCCTTGTAGTCGCCATAGACGATGGCGTATTCGATCAATTCATTCTCTTCGATCATGCGCGCGAATTCATCCTTGGAAACAAACCAATAATCCCTGCCGTGCACTTCGTTTTCGCGCCTGCCGCGCGTGGTGGCAGTAACCACAAAATGAAAAGGAAAGCCGCGCTCTTTCATGCGCTGGACGACAGAATCCTTGCCGACGCCCGAAGGACCGGAAATAACGATCAGCAAAGGGTTGGGGGGACGTAGTTCAAATGGTGTCATGGAAGTATTGTACCAAAGTGGATTGGTTCGCAGTAAAATTAATCCATGCCAACCTATGACTTTATTTGCAACGACTGCCAGCAAAGATTCGACGTCTTCCTGACCTATGCCGAATACGGGGTAAAAACCGTCCAGTGCTCCCACTGTCAGAGTGAGAACGTCCGCCGCCGCATGACGAAGGTGCGGATCGCCAAATCCGATGAGAGCCGATTGGAATCCGCCGCGGACGATTTCTCCGGACTGGATGGCATCGAGGAAGACCCCAAAGCCCTGGCGCGGATGATGCGAAAGATGGGGAACGAAATGGGCGAGGAATTACCCTCCGAGTTCAACGAGGTGGTGGACAGGCTGGAGGCTGGTCAAAGCCCCGAGGAGATCGAATCCGCCGTCCCCGATTTGGGTTTGGATGTATCAGAGTCGGAGTCCGACGTCGCCTGACGTTGGCAGCGGCAAAGTCTGGGGCCTTTGCACTCCAGTTGTCAATCGCAATTTGGCGGTTGACAATTTTTATTTTTTCTGCTAAAATCTAATTAGATAAATATCTAATTAGATAGACGGAAATAAACCATGAACACCAACCCAGAAATGCTCGATTTTCTCAAAGCCATGTCCGACGCAGACCGTTTACGCATCATTGGTCTGCTGACCCAGCGCCGCGCCAGCCGCGCCGACATCGCCGCCAAACTCAACCTCCCCCTCCGCGATGTGGTGGACCATCTCGCCTTCCTCGAATTCGTTGGCGTGCTCAGCCAGAAGGATGACGTGTACGAGTTGAACGATTCCAAACTCGCTGACCTCGGGCGCGCCAACTTTGCGAAGGAAAGCCGGGGGTACGTTCCTGCGCCCGAATTGGATGCCCAATCCAAAAAGGTACTGAAAGCCTTTCTCAACCCGGACGGCAGCATTCGGCAAATCCCAGCCCAGCCCAAGTTACAGGTGATCTTGAATTACCTGATCCAAGCCTTCGCTCCGAACACGGATTACACCGAAAAGGAAGTGAATCAGATCCTGCGCCGTTTCAACGAAGACACAGCGGGACTCCGCCGCGATCTGGTGGATGCCAACCTGCTGGCTCGCATCAGCGACGGCTCGCGTTACTGGCGCGTGGACGAGGTGCCAAAATGAGCGAGGAAGTCGTCGCCTTCTTCAAAGCTCTCGCCGACGCCAACCGCCTCAAGATTGTAGGGTTGCTTGCCCAGCAGCCCTACAGTGTGGAGGAACTCGCCGCGCTGTTGAATCTCAAAGCATCCACCGTCTCCCATCACCTTGCCAAGCTGTCGCAGGCTGGACTGGTCAGCGCCAAAGCAGACAGTTATTACAACGTCTATCAACTGGATGAAAAAGCGTTGGAGAGCAAATCACGGAATGTGTTTTCGCAGGAGAATCTCGCCGCCTCGGTAATGGACGTGGACGCCGACGCCTATGACAACAAGGTTATCGCCGATTACTCGAACAAAGATGGCAGTCTGAAAACCATTCCCGCCCAACGCAAAAAACTGGAGGCCATTCTCCGGCATGTGGTCAAGGCGTTCGAGCCAGGAAAACGATACAGCGAAAAGCAGGTCAACGAGATGCTGGCGAAATATCACGAAGACACCGCAAGCCTGCGGCGTGAACTCGTCGGTTACGGTTTGATGAGGCGCGAAGGCGGCGGGGGCGATTATTGGAGAGAACGTTGAACGTTCAACGTTTGACGTTCAAATGGAGAGTTTCATCGCCACCCAACGGAAGGTTGAGCGGTGCGGACTCCAAAGCCATGACACGGCTGTTGGCGAAGAACCCGAAGTCGAACTCAGTGACATCCCCAGCCTGTTTGCCAGGAATGGGCATTAGTCTCGCCGTGAGCGGTTTGTCCAGCCGCATCGCCAGCGCGGACAAATCCAGCAGCAGCGGTGTCAACTGCTCGGCGGTCACATCCCCAGCCAGCGGAACAGTATCCAGCCCCGTGCCACAAACGGCTGAGTAAAGCAGGGCATCCTTCACGGTCAGCACACCTTCGGCAGCACGCTTCGCCAAAACTAAATCTTCGAGGACTGGTTGCATGAATCCGCTAAAACCTGTGTGTGGAAAGTCGGCTCGGTCAACGGCTTCGGTGAGAATCGCAGCGGCGGCGAGCGATCCATGCAAACCGATTTTGGTCACGCCCATTGCTTCGACTGCGCCACCAAGCGAATGCGCATCATCAGGGAAGGGAGCGAGGGAGAAGTCGATGCCGCGAAAAGTTACGAGTTCCGAGTTCCGAGTTATGAGTTGGGCGACTTTGGCAATCGTTTGACCGTGTTTGGTGATTTCGGCAATCAACGTTGAACGTTGAACGTCCAAGGTTTCACCGCCGGAAAAAGCGTTTATCGCGAGGTCTGCCGACTCGACGGCGACCGCAAAAGCAGGCTCATCCGCGTCATGATAAGCGGCGGGGAAAAATGGCGCGTTCGCTTTGACATTCGCCAGCGCAGCAAAATTCAAATTGGCAAAGCCATTTGGCTGGAGGGTGGACGCCCGCTGAATAACCTCCGCACATGCCTTAACTGCCTTCATCGAAATGCCGTTCGCCTTGTCCGCCATGACGCCGCCGAAGAAAATGTTTTCACTCGCAGAGATGGCTTCGGGGATGACCGCATAGCTTTCGGGGAACTCAATCAACGCGGGACCGAGCGCCGCATACGCCAGCCCGATTTGCTTCAGTATTCCAGAGAGTTTTTCCGCAAGAAGCGGAGTTTGCTCCACCTTGCCATTCAACAATTTTGGAAACGGAATCGTCGCCATGCGTGTGGTCTGGACTTCGTATCCAGCCGCTTCGTAAGCTGATTTGGCATTTGCAAGAAATTCGCCAGCTTTTCGCAAGACGGATTCTTCAAGAGGGAAACTGGGATTACAGAAATAAGTGATGGAACGGATTTTCATTTTGCCTCGTTGCAGGTTTGAATGTTTACAGGCTTGAACGTTGGCGGACCACCTCGAACATCAGAACGGAACCCGCCACACCCGCGTTCAGGGATTCCACGTTCCCGCTCATCGGGATGCTGATTTTCTGGTGGGCCAGTTTCCTTGCGGACTCGCTCGCCCCATCCGCCTCGCCGCCGATGACCAGCGCAAGGGGCTGACGCAAATCGGTTTCCCAGCAGGAAACACCATCCATATCTGCCAGATAGATTTGCTGACTCGCTGACTCGCAGAATCGTCCAATCTCCTCCCACGACATCGAATGAATTGGCAAACGGAAATGCACCCCCATCCCAGCGCGGACAACCTTCGGCGCAAACGCGTCCGTTGTTTCGGGCGGCAAAAAAACTGCCTGCACGCCAGCCGCAGCCGCAGTCCGAAGGAGGGTGCCGAGATTGCCAGGGTCACGGATTTGGTCGGGGATGAGGATGAAATCAGGGTAATTAGTAAGTGGTAATTGGGTGAGTTCGAGAACGGCGAGAATGCCTTGCGGGGTTTCGGTTTCGCTGATGGATTTCATCAGGCTTGTGGAAACTTCTTCAATATCCACGCCGCTTGACGTTAAACGTTCAACGCTCAACCTGCCCCTCTCGCCCAAAGTTTCATCGAATAACGCAAAACGAAATCTCCAATCACTAATTACCGCCTCTTCCACCAGCCGTATCCCTTCCGCAAGAAATGCGCCCGCCTCGCGGCGTTCTTTTGCACGTCCCTGCAAGGCGCGGATAAGTTTTAGTTTTGGGTTGTGGGGGGAGGTAATCATTTGGGAAAGGATAAAGGATGAATGAGGAAGGATGAATTTTAATTCCCCCAAACTTTCAAGAAGGGCTGGATGGTGGCATCGTCGAAAAGAAGAATGCGAACGGTCTTCAAAGTTGAGCTTTTCGCGCCTGCAAAATATTTTTCGATGGACGAGAAGATGATTCCCGCCGCGCGTTCTTTTGGAAAACCAAAAATTCCAGTGGAAATGGCTGGCATGGAAATGGACTCGCATTTCAACTCGTCCGCCACGCGCAGAGAGCCGGTGACCGCGTCCGCGAGTTTGTTGTCCTCGTCACCGTCGCCCCAGACAGGGCCCACAGCGTGGATCACGTACTTCGCAGGCAGCGACCCACCCACAGTCCAGGCAGGGTCCGCGTGAGAAACCGTCCCGTGTTGTCGAATCCATTTGTCGCTTTCATCCTGAATCACCTGTCCCCCACGGCGCACGATTGCCCATGCCACACCGCCGCCGTGCTGCAAATGCTCATTCGCCGCGTTGACAATCGCATCCACTTCGTCAGTGGTGATGTCGCCCTGCACAATTTGCAGGGACTGTCCCGTCGGGAGAATACGTTCTTTCAAAATGGTGTTCATGGATTTATTTTACCCCCGTTAAATAATGTAGGGGCGGATCGTGGTCCGCCCCTACAAAAATTATTGCGTTTTTGCCACAACCGCGGCGAATGCCTGCGGGTTGCGTACCGCGATGTCAGCCAGCATCTTGCGATTGAGTTCGATGCTCGCCTTCTTCATCGCCGACACCAGCTTGCTGTAGGTGGTTCCGTTCAAACGGGCGGCAGCGTTGATGCGGGCGATCCACAACTTGCGCAGGTCGCGCTTGCGGACGCGGCGATCACGGGTGGCGTACCACAGGCTCTTGAGCATGGCTTCGTTCGCACGCTTGAAAAGCAGGTGCTTCGAGCCGCGCTGGCCCTTCGTGATCTTCAAAATTTTCTTGTGACGTAGATGCCCTTGGGGGCCTCCCTTTACACGCATTTCTTTACCTCCTGCAAACTCGCGGGCGTCGGCAGGTCATGCCAGTTGCGTACACCCGAAAGCCGCAAATAAAAATCGATTCGATAACCGGAAGACTAACCTTCCATGTGCGGTGCAAGACGCTTGATTCGCTTGATGAACTTGCGACCCTGCACGACCACCATCTCACTCAATAACGCCTTGGTGCGGTCGGACGTGCGACGGCGCAGATGGCTCTTGCCGCCTTTGGTGCGCACCAGTGTGCCGGAGCCGGTCAGGCGGAATCGCTTGGATGTCGCCTTGTGGGTCTTCAGCTTGAATTTGCCGGATGCTTTTGCTTTGCGAGGCATTTCTAATTTACTCCTTTCACAAAATTAACCGCGGGATGAAAACCCGCGGGCGATCAACCTTTTCAACCTACTGGGCGGCGGGAGTTGCTTCGCCCTTCGCCTCAGCCTGTTCGCCCTTTTCCTTCTTCTTTACGCCACCCTTGGCTGGAGCCAACACCACGAGCATGGTCCGTCCTTCCATTTGCGGCGGGACTTCGACGACAGCTACATCCACAAGGTCCTGGACGATCTCACGCAAATCTTCGAGCGCAATTTCAGGGTAATCCATTTCACGTCCGCGGAACTTGATGGTGACACGAACCTTGTGTCCCTGATTCAACCAGCGGCGGGCGTCATCCACCTTGAAGCCGCGATGGGCATCATTCGTCTTGGGACGCAGGCGGATTTCCTTGACCTCGATCTTGGTCTGAGCCTTTTTGGCTTCGCGTTCCTTCTTCGCCTTTTCGTAAATGAACTTGCCGAAGTCCATCACACGACAAACAGGCGGGGTTGCCCCGGGAGAAACCTCCACAAGATCCAACTCGGCTTCACGGGCAATTTGCAGAGCCTGGCGGATGGGTACGACACCCACATTCCCACCATCGGCACCGATCAGGCGAACTTCCGCGACGCGGATGCCCTCATTTACTCGAAACTCGTTAGCGCTGATATGCTGCTCCTCTTGGTCTAGAAACAAATCCAGCCTTCGTGCGGCTGGTTTTTAGCGGGCGAATAATACCATGAAGGAGGAAGAGTCGTCAATAAAAACGTGGAAGCTCATTCCAAATCGCCGATCCACCCCGAAGGGCTCGGAAACAAGCCAATTATCTTGAACGAGAAGCGCAAATTTTCCTTGACCAGCAAGATACATTACAGTAAAATACCCCCCGCTCAATCAATGCCCTCGTAGCTCAGTGGATTAGAGCGCTTGCTTGCGGAGCAATAGGTCGCGTGTTCGAGTCGCGCCGAGGGCGCCAGAAACCGTCTCATTGTGAGGCGGTTTTTTAGTTCGCATGCCCCATCGAGGGGTGATATTCGAGTCGCGCCGAGGGCGCCAGAAACCGTCTCATCGTGAGGCGGTTTTTTAGTTCGTGTGCCCCATCGAGGGGTGATATTCGAGTCGCGCCGAGGGCACCAGAAACCGTCTCATCGTGAGGCGGTTTTTTAGTTCGTGTGCCCCATCGAGGGATAATATTCGAGTCGCGCCGAGGACGCCAGAAAAACCGACTCTCGGCAAGAGATGGTTTTTTTCGTTTCCAAGGCGGTGGGCGGAATTCCTTTTCTTTTGTTTATAATGGTGGACATGAAAAAGAATAAACCACACATTCTACTTACCAACGA
The DNA here is from genome assembly GCA_016234555.1 of Chloroflexota bacterium. GTDB lineage: Bacteria > Chloroflexota > Anaerolineae > Anaerolineales > Villigracilaceae > Villigracilis. The sequence continues at coordinate 26,774 of JACRBJ010000097.1, forward strand.
TGACGGCATCCGCTCCCCGGGACTTTGGGCTGCCGCCAGTGAACTATCCAAAATCGGCTACGTGACCGTTGCCGCGCCGCGTGAACAATCCTCTGGGATGGGGCGCAGCCTGCCCAGCACGTCGGATGGAATTATCCGCAAGGAACAGGTCCAGGTCAACGGTCAGACATGGGACGTGTATGCTGTCGGCGGCTCACCCGCCCAGGCAGTCCTGCACGGCATTTTGGAAATCATACCGCACAAACCAGACCTGGTCGTTTCGGGAATCAACTACGGGGAAAACGTCGGCATGGGCATCACCATTTCAGGCACGGTTGGCGCGGCAATGGAAGCTGCCGCGTTGGGAATTCCCGCACTGGCGATTTCACTCGAAACAGAGACCCAGTATCACCTATCCCATTCGGAGGATATTGACTTTTCAACGGCGGGATATTTCACCGCCCATTTTGGGCGATTGCTTCTCAAGAAGAAGTTTTTTTCCGGGGTGGATGTGGTCAAGGTCGAGGTGCCGACTCATGCCACGCCCGAAACTGGGTGGGAGGTTTGCAGGCTTTCCCCCAGCCGATATTACGACCCGATGCCCACCGAGCGAGCTTCGTGGGATCAGCCAGGTCCAATCTGGTACAAGCACAGCGGCGGCATTGAAAGGGAGCCTGAAGACACAGACGTTCACGTTTTGCGGACAAAGAAAAAGATCGCAGTGACGCCGCTGAATTTGGACATGACGGCGCGGGTGAAGTTCAGCGAGTTCGAAAACTTTCTGAGGAAATGACTTCCAAGTCCAGCCTGTTTTAGAGATTGCGAAAGAAAGGAGTTCCAAATGAACCAACATTCAAAGCGGATTTTGTCTTTTTTGGTCGCGGCGACCTTTTTGATCATCGCCTGCGGATTTGGACAATCTGAAAACAATTCCGAACAGTTTGAAAATCTTGTCGTGACATCGGTGGCGGAGACTCTCACGGCATTTCCAACCAGCACGCCCGCTCCGACAGATACGCCGTCCCCGACCCCCACAGAGGTTATTCCCACCATTCAATTTACGGCCATGCCGACCTTTGTTCTGCCAACGAGCACCCCTGTGGGCAGCGCAAAGACTGATTACGTATGCAACGTCGCCGACCAGAAGCCGTTCGACGATACAGAGTTTCGTCCCGGGGACAGCTTCGATATAAAGTGGACCATCGTTAACACCGGGACGAAGAAATGGGAGGACGAGACCTATCTCGAATACCAGGATGGCCCCGAAATGACCGACAAGACTCAAATAGAACTTCCCAACCTCAAACCAGGCGGAAAATATGATGTGGTCCTCGACGCGACTGCGCCATCCGAAGCGGGCATGCAGGTCATGGTCTGGGCCGTAGTTGGGCCGGGAACGATCAAAGACTCGGTCTATTGGATGTGCTACCCCTATATAAGAATCATCGTGAAATAAAAAACAGGCGGAGGGAAATCCTCCGCCTGCCGTTTACAGTTCTGACTACAACTCCTTCGCCCGTCTCGCAATCTTATCCTTTGCTCGCGCAATAAAATCGCCAAGCGGAATGTTATTCTGCTGGCTGCCATCGCGGACGCGAAGCGAGATTTGCCCTGCTTCCATCTCGTTGTTACCGACCACGATCATGTACGGAATCTTCATCAACTGCGCCGAGCGGATCTTGGCATTCATGCGCTGGGCAGAGACATCGGCGCTGGCGCGGATTCCGTTCTCGCGTAGTTCCTTTGCGATTTTCTCAACGTATTCGTTCTGTGCATCCGTGATCGAAATCACGCGCACCTGTTCAGGCGAGAGCCAGACGGGGAAACTGCCCGCGTAGTGTTCAAGCAGGAAGCCGACCATGCGCTCGTGCGTCGAGAGCGGCGCGCGGTGGATGCAGAGTGGGATTTCGTCTGCGCCTTCCTTGTTCGTGAATTTGAGGTCAAAACGTTCAGGGACGGCAAAGTCCACCTGATTCGTAGCGAGGGAGAATTCCTTGCCGATGGCAGACCAAATCTGCACGTCGATCTTGGGACCGTAGAATGCGGCTTCATCGTCACGTTCCACATACGGCACACCGCCGTTGTCCATGGCGCGGCGCACCATGTCTTCCGTCTTGAGCCACAGGCGTTCGTTGTCCACGTACTTTTTACCGAGTCCCGCCTTGCCATGCAGGGACAGGCGCATCACATACTTTTCGATGCCAAACAGCTCAAAATACTTGTGGTACAGGTCGATCACACCCATGAACTCCTGCTCGAACTGGTCTTCCGAGCAATAGATGTGGGCGTCGTTCATCTGCATCGAGCGGACACGCATCAACCCAAAGAGTTCACCCGATTTCTCATAGCGGTAGCACGTCCCATATTCGGCGAGTCGGATGGGCAGGTCGCGGTAGGAACGTCCCTTCGAGCCGAAAATCTTGTGGTGCATGGGGCAGTTCATCGGCTTGACGTAATACTTCACGCCTTCCAACTCCATCGGCGGATACATGCTCTCGGCATAGTACGGCAGGTGTCCAGAGCGGAGGAAGAGGTCTTCCTTCGTTACAATCGGCGTGCGGACTCGATCATAGCCTGCCTTCTCTTCCATTTCCTTGGCAAGCTTTTCCAGTTCTTCGATCATCACGCCGCCGTTGGGCAGCCAGAGCGGAAGTCCGGGACCAACCTCATCGTCGAAGATGAAGATTTCCAGTTCCTTGCCCAGCTTGCGATGGTCGCGCTTCTTGGCTTCCTCCAATTGCTGGAGATAGGCTTCCAAATCCTTCTTGCTCTCCCAGGCCGTGCCGTACACGCGTTGGAGCATCTTATTCTTCTCGTCGCCGCGCCAGTACGCGCCCGCCACGTTCATCAACTTGAAGGCGTCCTGTTTGATCTCCTTCGTCGTCGCCACATGCGGACCACGGCACAAATCTGTGAACGTGTCATGCTGATAGATGGAAATCTCAGGCTTTTCGTTCAGCGGATTACCATACTCGTCCAAACCGCCTTTTTCGAGACCTTCGATCAACTCCAATTTGTAGGGCTGGTCCGCAAAGACCTTCTTCGCCTCCTCAGCGGAGATGACTGTCTTCTTGAACTCGTGTTTGCCCTGCACGATCTGCCGCATCCGCTTCTCGATCTGCTCCAGGTCTTCGGGCGTCAGGTTGCGCGGTAAATCAAAGTCATAATAAAAGCCGTTTTCCACGGGCGGACCGATGGTCACCTTGCCATCGGGAAATAATTCCAGAACAGCCTGCGCCATGACATGCGCCGCCGAGTGACGGATTCGATATAACTGTGACTCTTCGTATTTTTCCTGAACTTGTTGTGCCATTCTTACTCCTTTTCTTGACAATGGACGGTAGACCACTGACCGTTGACCACGGTTCATCGTCCACGGTCTATTGTCTAAAACAAAAAAACTCTCACCCACAACGGGGCGAGAGTTCAACTCACGCGGTACCACCCGATTTACCCTCTTACGAGAGCATCTCTTGAGCTTCTAACGGAGCAACCCGTTTCACTTACTTGTACGGGCGAAGCGTGCTTCGCCCCTACGTTCTGCTTCACGCTCGCGAGCGGTTTTCCGTGATTTTCCCAGGAAGAGACTCTCAATCATCGATCTCTTCTCCCTGTCAGGGATTTAACCACGTACTCGTCTCGGTCAACGCGTTTTCTATTTTACTGAACACTGGTCACTGATTACTGACCTAGTGGGCGAGATAGGGCTCGAACCTACGACCTCTGCTATGTCAAAGCAGTGCTCTAACCAACTGAGCTACCCGCCCGAAGGATTGCCATTATACCGAGGGTGGGCAAATTTGGCAATATGCTTTTTACCGCCTCAATTTCGAGACAATCAGCGTCACATCATCCGCCAGCGGACTCCCATTTGTGTGCTCCTTCAGCGCTGACATGATCATCTGGATCAGTTGCTCGGAAGATGCATCCGTATTCTGGCGGATGATCTCAGCCAGCCGATCCTCGCCCCACAGACTGCCCTGGGAATCCGCCGCCTCGGTAATGCCATCCGTGTAAAGCAGAAGAATATCACCTGGCTCCAATTGGACATCCTCGCAGTTGATGAAAAACCGCTCCGACAATCCGATGGCAGGGCCCGTCGGACGGAGCCATATCTCCTCGTTTGTCGCCATGCGATACAGGTAAGCCGAATTGTGCCCCGCATTGGCGTAAGTCATCGTCCTCGTTTGCGGATTGTACTTTCCCAAAAAGATGGTCACAAAAGTCGTGACGTGGATGTTGTGGATGTAAAGACGGTTGATACGTTCCAAAACGGAGAGCGGGGAATCCGCATCCGGCACCAGCGTGTGGAAGGCGGTTTGCAGGCTGCTGACGAACATCCCAGCGGAGACGCCATGCCCGCTCACATCAGCCATGACAAAGCCGTGCGTCCCGTCTTTGAAATCGAGGAAATCAAAATAATCACCACCGACAATCTGGGCAGGACGACTGAAAGCGGCGATATTCATCCCAGCCACGAACGGAATCTCCGCGGGCAACAAACCACGCTGAATGACCTGCGACATCTCCAGTTCATCTTGCAATTGTTGGAGTTCCTCATCGGAAAAATGTCCAAGGCAAACACTGGAAGTGTAGTCCATTTGCAGCAACTGGCTTTCCACGGCATCATGACAAAGCTTGCAAACACCGAACGTCCCCTCCTTGATCTTCCCCAGCGTTTCGTCGATCACCTGCAGGCGTTCCTCGACACAGCATTCACCCTGCGAGCAAAGGCAGAGCTCCTGCTTTTCGGCTGGCGTCGCCTCGACCCATTGCGTCAGGTTGGCGCGCGTTTCCGCCAGGCGGGTTTCAACCTCTTCAAAAAGTTTGGTTTCCATATCTTCCTCATTCGTTGGCGATTTAAATAGAACAAATATTCTAACACAAACCAGCCATTTTTCAAACCAAATTTCACCCACGTATCCAGACCGATTGAGATGAAGGTATCTTACACATGGACTCCCCCTTCCTTGCGGTATAATCCGCTCCGCCATGGCAAGACGTAAAGCACCCGAAGAACTTTCTGTGGAGGAACTCCGCCGCCTGCTGGTTGAGAAGAGACGCGGCGCGCGAAAGGAACGCCTCGAACATTTCCGCCGCACGGGACGCGTGATCTCGGTTGCGCCCGACCTGTCCGATTTGAATCAGGACTCCGCGCCAATAGTTGATACGGCAGACGGGGCTGAATCCACACCCCAGCCTGCTCCTGTCAGCCTGCGCCGCAAGTTCCTAGATCGCGCCCTGTTGGGTGTGGAAGTGTTGGCAGTCATCGGTTTGATCGGCGTCCTGCTCAACGGACTTGGTCTGCTCCGCACGCTGAACACCGAAGTGGTCGCCGCGCTCAACCCCGAAACACCCACCGCGACTCCGCTGGTGATGGCGGTCGTCCTCCCATCGGGACATGTCCCGCCAGACGCGCAGGGCAACACCAAACCCAACGAGGCGGAAATCCCCGAACACCTGCGTCCGATGGTGCAATCGCTTGCCAACATGCCCGTGCCGACCCCCGCGCCAGACCAGGCGGTCCGCCTTCAAATCCCCGCCATCAACGTGGATGCACCCATCGTGCAGGGCGACGGCTGGGAACAACTCAAAAAGGGCGTCGGGCAATATATCGGCTCACCAGACCCAGGTCAGGATGGGAACGTTGTCCTCTCGGCGCATAACGATGTCTACGGCGAATTGTTCCGCTACCTGGATCGGCTTGTCCCCGGCGACCAGATCATCATCTCGACCCAGCAACGGCAGTACGTTTACATCGTGGACCGAACCGTTTTGGTGGAACCAACCGCCGTCGAGGTGATGGCTTCGAGCGGGAGTCCCACCGTGACGTTGATCTCGTGCTACCCATATCTTGTTGATAAACAGCGCATTGTCGTCTTTGCGCGGTTACAAAACTGACGAAGTGATTTCATTTATTGCTTCGCGAATCATTCTTGAAGGAGAAACAAAAATGGCTAAGAAAAACAAAAGGGCATCCCAGCCCGTATCGTTTGCAAGCGCTCCCGCGGCGCGTGAGGAATTCAACCCCGACTACAGCATGGTCAAAAAGGACCTCAAACGCATCGGATCGCTGGCAGGCTTCTTTATCGTTGTGCTGGTGGCGCTCTCGTTCTTCCTGAAATAGTCCCAGAAAAAACTCAAACACGAAGGACACGAAGACCACAAAGGGGTGAAGAGGAAAGGCTTGGAAACAGCCTTTCCTCTTTTTGTTGGGGATATAATACAGGCATGAAAATAACGGACTTAATTTCAAGGTTACAGAATTTCCTTGCCCGCTTCCGCATGTGGAAGGCGGCTGTTTTGCTGCGTCCCGAGTACCAGAATCCGTCCATGCGCGAGTTCAACACTTTGGACGCGGAAGACTTTCTGGACTCCTAAAACCATGACATCCGCTACCTTTGACATCACCCTCGAAAAGCTCACCTACGGCGGCGAAGCCATGGGACGCCTGCCTGATGGTCGTGCCGTGTTCGTGCCGTTTGGCTTGCCAGGTGAACAAGTCCGCGTGGAGTTGACGGAGGATAAGAAAAACTTCGCACGCGGCAAATTGATTGAAGTGTTGAACGCCTCGCCTGACAGGATCGCATCGAAGTGTAAACACTTTGGAAAATGCGGCGGATGCCATTACCAGAATCTGTCATACGAGAATCAATTGCAAGCAAAGACCGAAATCCTACGCGATCAGTTACAGCGGATCGGAAAAATCGAAAACCCGCCCGTCAAACAAATGGTCGCGTCACCGCTGGAGTGGAATTATCGTAACCACGTTCAATTCCATCTTACAGCAGAGGGCAAGGTGGGGTTTGTCAACGCGAAGGGAAATTCCGTCCTGCCGATTGAAGAGTGTCACTTGCCAGAAGCAGGGATCGATGCCTTCTGGCGCGACCTGCAATTTGAGTCAAACAAGGATGTGGAACGGGTTTTCCTGCGCGCAGGACAGGGTGAAGAATTAATGGTTGTGCTTGAATCGGAAACCCCTGAAACACCTGAGTTTGAAATTGAAGCGGACGTTTCGGTCGTGCATTTATTTGATGAACATGCCGTTGTCATCGCGGGGCAGGACAATCTCATTTTCAATATTTTCGGAAAAGATTTCCAGGTTTCCGCCACTTCTTTCTTTCAAGTCAATACGAAGATGGCTGAGAAAATGGTCGGATACATTATTACTCAGTTACCTGTTTCCTCGTCCACCACTTTACTGGATGTCTACTGCGGAGTTGGTTTATTCAGCAAATTCTTTGCGGCAAAATGCCAAACCGTGATCGGGATCGAAACCTCAGAATCAGCGTGCGAGGATTTTGCAGTCAATCTCGACGAGTTCGATAATGTTGAATTATACGAAGGTGCGGCTGAAGAAGTTTTGCCTGGGCTGGCGGGTCGGCTGGACAGTTCAACCGTTGCAATCGTTGATCCGCCGCGAGCGGGTATCGAGCGGCACGCGCTGGATGCGTTGATTGAAATCCAGCCGCAGATGATCGCCTATGTCTCGTGTGACCCGTCCACGCTGGCGCGGGATGCGGCAAGATTCATCAACGGGGGTTATCGTTTGGTGGAAGTGACTCCGTTCGACCTTTTCCCCCAGACATATCACATCGAATCAATTTCGATTTTCGAAAAATAATGGGGCGGGTTTAAAACCCGCCCCGACAACAATTATCCTTCCGAAATCACAATAATCTTGTCTTCGGGCGAGAAAGTCACGCGCCCCGATTTCTTCGGATTGGTGTGGACGCCGTACGCCTTTTCGGCGTCGCGGCTTTCACTCATCAGGCGGTAACCGATGGCGGTCTCGCCACGACGGCGGGCGGCTTCGGTGACGGTGTAGAAGTTCACAGGTTGACCAGGCTTGACGTAGTCTGCAACAGGCTTGAGGTATATTTCTGCGCCTTCGGGGTCGAACATGTCGGTGAAGACTCCCAGCAATTCCGCATTCTCCGAGAGCTGGGTCATCATCAAACTGATCAAATGTTCGCTGACGATGAAATCATCCACCCTGGCGGCTTCGGCGAGTTCGCGGTTGCGCAGGTCGAGCATTTCACTGATGATGGAGAACGGGGTTTCGTCATGTTCGGCGATGTCGCGCAGGTGAAGCAAGGTGACGAGAGTGATGGCATCCGCCTCCTGCTGTTCAAGATGACTGTAAGCCAGCACGATGACGTGGTCATACTCCGAGGCTTCAAGGCTTTCAAGCAGGTCACGGTCGCGGATGTCGCCTTCCTGCACCACCACTTTTTGATTCTTCAGCTTGCCAACCTCGGCGCGGAGCTGGTCTTCCAAATCCTCGATGTTCGAGACAATCGTCACCTGCGAGCCTTTGGCCACATAATTATCCAACTCGCGGATGATGGTGGAACCGGAGCGATTCCAGCCGAGGATGAGCGCCTTCTCCGGCTTGGGCTTGGATCCGCTCCCCGCAGGCTGGATTAGGCTCTCGTCGAGCTGGGGACGTGCTGCGGACAGTTTGATCTTGTCGTCGTCTTCCGCAATCACGAAAACCTGGTCGCCCGATTCGATTCGGGTATCCACAGCGGGACTCATGGCGATGGTTCCGTCTGCCTTGCGAATGCCCATCAGCGTGGAAGTTTCAAAAGCAAGCAGGGCTTCACCGTAGGTCTTGCCTGAAAGTTCAGGTTCCTGCTTGAAGTAAATTTCGTCGCCGCCAAAGTTCATGAGTTCGGTGTAAACGATGGACAAGCCACTCTGGCGGGAGGTCTGTGCCACGACGCGGGCAATGAGCTCGTTGGTGAGAATCGGCTGGACGACATCCCTTACGCCAAGCATCCTGACCACGTCCATGTTCTTCGGGTCGCGGATTTGGGTGACGATGTGATACGGCGCTTCGCGGCGGTTGGGGTTGTTGGTAATCGCCAATACCGACTTGATGATGTGTGTGTCGGGGTCGTCGCCTTCGGCAAGGATGATGATGGAACGCGCCGTGTGCGGGCTGGCAATTTCGAGGTCGGTCAGGTCAATGGGGCTGCCCGAACGGCAGATGACGCGTGTGTTCTTCGTGTCGGGGATGCGTTCGTTGATGGCGTCCTCCATCTCGACCTTGTCCTGATCTGCCAGCACAACGATGACCGCGCCGCTCTTACGGCTTTCGTTGGCGAGGATCAACTCCGAGATGATGGTGAAAACCTGCGAGTTCCAACCGAGAATGAGGGTATGGTCGTTTTCGAGGACAACAGAACGTCCCTTGCGGAGCTCATCGAGTTTATCCTCCAGCCCGTTGTTGATGATACCGATGAGGGCGCTGACAACGAATACGCCGCCAAACGTAACAACCAACATCATAAAAAGAAAGAATGGGCTGCCCGTGTCGCCGCCCATCGTGCCAGAATCAAGGGTGCGCAACAAACCCATCCATGCGATCTGAAAAAAACTTTCTCCATCGGGTGCGGTGTTGGTCAGTTTTACCAGTGCGGCGGCAATGAAAATGATCAACGCAGACAGGACAAACAACCCCGTCAGCATCGCGCCTGAACCGCGTGACATGTAATTATCGAACCAATATTGAAAACGTTGTTTGAAGGTAGGTGTCTTCATTTTTGCTCCTCACGTATAATTGCGGCTATTATAAAAGGGTTCAACATAAATCATACAATCAGTTTTGTAAGTGCAATCAAAACTTAAGGGAACAATGGCGGGCTTAAGAAACCTATAATCTTTCATGGGTAACATCCACCGGGCAGACGAAGTCTATAGGGCAGATTTTATGGTTTTAGAAAGCGAGGCAGATTATGTTCCCATTTGACCTGGACCGCCGCAAGGAAGAGGACCGCATCCGTAACGAAGGACGGCTTCCACCCGGGCAGTCTTTGACATTGAAATTCCCCGTTCTACATTATGGGCCCGTTCCGTCTTTTAACCCCGCCGCGTGGGATTTTCGCATCTGGGGCGAGGTGGAGCAGGAAAAACGCTGGACGTGGGATGAGTTCAACAAACTGCCCCGCACAAAGGTCAAAATGGATATTCACTGTGTCACGCGCTGGAGCAAGGCGGATACAACCTGGGAGGGCGTCTCGGTGAAAACGCTGGTCGAGCAGGACATTATTAAAATCAAGCCGACAGCCACCCATGTGATGCAGCACGCCGAATATGGTTTCACGGTCAACCTGCCGCTTGAGGTCGTTTTGCAGGAAAACTTCCTGCTTGCCACCCACCTGGACGGCGAACCGATCACGCCCGATCACGGCTATCCCCTGCGCGGGATGGTGGGGTTCATCCCCCAAAAAAGCAGCCTGGAAACGCCCTATCTTTGGAAGGGCGCCAAATGGCTGCGATCCTTGGAATTCATGCCGCGCGACAAGCGCGGATTTTGGGAACAGGCTGGTTATCACAACCGAGCCGATGTCTGGCGCGAGGAACGGTTTGGATAATTAAAGGCAAAGGGCTGTCCCCGAAAAGGACAGCCCTGATTTTTTGCATGGACAGTCTTATCGCGTCTCGGCAGTTCGCAGTCTGCGGGCAAACAGGATCACGATCACAAAGGCGAGCGCCATCACCACAAGACCGGGCAAGCCGTATTCATCGGCAAAGCCCGTACCTGCCAGCGCGGTTGTGGTCGGCATGGGAGTGAAACTGAGGGCAAGGGCAGCCTGGGTATATGCCGCTCCGACGGTGGCAGTGGCGGCGGCTTGCGTCCCAGCCAAGCCGAGGGGGGCCGCAAGATTCGGCGTGCTGGTGGGAGAGGGCGGAGCCACAGGCGGTGTGAACGTGGGGGACGGCGTCACTGTTGTGGTTGGCAAAATGTTCGCCTGGAAGGTGGCAGTCAGGGCAATGTCAACAGTTGCCTGCACAGCGGTGGCTGTCTGGTTTGCCGCATCCAAAGCCGCCTGCTGTTGTGATGCGTTGCGATTCCGAGTGTACACATACACCCCAAAAAGGCATGCAACCGACATCAAGATAATTCCGCCTAAAATGCCCGCCGCAATCAAAAAGGTGCGGTTGTTGTTCGATTCCTCCGGAAGCGGGGCTTCGCCAAAATCATCTGTTGGGGGGGTATCGTCAAAAGACATCAAGCACTCTCCTGGTTGGTTTTCACGATCTGTTGCATACAATCCCAAATGTCTTCATGCGGACAACCGAATTGCATAACAAGTCATGGATATTATCCCACAACTTCAAGGTTTATGAGAGGCACAATCGCCGTCTCGCCGTTTTCAAGCTTGACCTCCGCCGCCGGCGCGCGCAATCCACTGGGGAGGACCGTCAACCCGGGCTTGACAGCCACAATCGAACCAATCGTCCCGATGGCTGGCGGGCGCCTCATGCGGACCTGCAAGCCGGGGGCAAACGCCACCGCCTCGCGGAGGGGGGGCGCATCCGTCGAGACAGGCAGGGGAATGATGATTTCCGGGCGCGCTCCGCTGTAACGGTCGGGCGTTTCGGCGTTGACGGTCACCTCACGCTTGACGTTCGTGCTGAGCAATTTATACGCGGCGGAGTTCATCGGCATGGAGCCAAAACCATCAGTCACAACAATCGGATAACGCATCTCGCGCGCCAGCGGAACCAACGACGGGAAGATGCTTGAAAGGATCATCCCGCGCACGGGCAGTTCTGCAGCAGCCTTCAAAGTCTCGGCATCCTTGACGGTGCCGCCCAGGATGACAAACCCGCGCATGCTCACGTCCAGCCGCCCGGCGGTAAGTATGCCATCGGGCTGTTCAGCAAGGTTCGCCAGCAGCCCCGAACCAATTCCCCCATTGCCCCAGACACCCTGTATCAACGCGCCCACAGTCTGAATGACCGCGCCGCGATTCGGAATAAGTTCGATCACCACGCCGGAAATGCCGGCTTGCAGTTCCATCTTCGACGCCCCCACTTCCATGAGAACCTGTCCGCCACCGACTGCGACCACGCGCCCCTCGCGCGGAGTCTTGACACTGCGGGGAAATAGTCCACTACCGACAGCAATCTCTGTACGGGCGGCAACGCGGTCATCCGCCTTGCATTTTATGAGCCGGTCCGCCATGGCGGGACTGACGCCCAATATGCGAGCCACGTTCAACAGGACATGCTCGCGAGCCCAGTTAACCTCGGCGATCACATCGGTGGGGCTGACCCTTTGATTAAGACGCGCAAGCACGTTGCCCGGCACCGGCAAAAGCCGTTCGCGCACAATGGATGCAAAACCAGTAATATGATGCACAGGCGCCAGCATGGTCATTCGCCTCCGAGGGTCCAGTTCCACTTTTTGATCAACTCGCGGCGGCGCACCGCGTCGGCGGGCAGGTTCAGCGGACGTCCGCGCCCATCGAAGACCACGCCCAGAGCGCCGCCAGTCACGGGAATCGAGCCACCTCGTCCGGGTCCGAATCCAATGTCCGCGCCGCGCAGGCATTGAACTTCCAGCTTGCCCGTTTCACCGCTCGACAACGGCAATCTTTCCAGTCCTCCATATTTCACGTCCACGCGCGCCTCAGAGCCGTTGGCATAGGTCAAGGTTGCGCGAAGGATCGGGACGCCATAATTTGCCGATACCACCGGGGAAATTACCGTGCCGGCGCTAAGGAATGACCCGGACTCGATCACCTGTACGGGAAGGATGGTGTTTTGCGCGGCGGCTGCACCGAGCAGGGGAAGCAGGTTGTTTTGATCCAGTATGACTGTGGTGACGCCGACAGGCTGGAGCGCATCCAGCAACATGAGCAAACCCTGACCGGGACGCGACGCGTCGCACAATGCCGCACCACCCGCGAGGATTGGGTCGAAAAGCGGCAACAACGCAGGCTTGATGCCCGCAGCGTTTCGCGGAAAATCGCGGCGCGCGGACTGCATCGCAAGGTAAAGCGCCTGCCTCGCAACCGCCTGTGCCAGGGCAAGGTCTTCCCTGGTGGCGGGTATGGTGGACGGATACAACGACTTTTGGTACAGGTAATCGCGCAGCGCGCCTTCCGAAATATCCAACGTCGACCAGCGCAAAATATCCTCCAGCGTGGTGTGGTTAAGCAAACCAGCCAGATTTTCGCCCAGCCCAAACTGGGGATACACTCCCAGCGTGAATTTGTTTTTGAAGCCGGCGGTGACCACAGCGGCAGATGCGCCGAGGTCAATGCTTAAAATACCTTTTTCGGCACTGTACACCCTGGAGAGAAAACGCACCATTCGCCCGGCGGCATAGGCGGTCGGCAGCACATGTCCGCCGGACCACAAGTTCAGCAAATCAACACCCTTGAGCTGGCGCTTGCGGATGTCGATCACCATATGCGCCAGCTCGCTTTGGGCTGGTTCCAGGTCTTCCGTTTCGAGCGAGGGGCGCACGTTCGGGCTGATGCGCAGGGCGGCGGCAAGCGAACCGAGGAGGGCTTTGACGTCTCCGGCGATCCTTTCATTGCCGGCAAAGAGGATCACGGGAACTTTCTCGGCAGGCAGGGCGTAACCGGCGATCCCAATCGGTTCGAGCAGTTTTTGTATCGAACGTGACGCACCGCCATCCGTGCCGCCGGCGATGACGATCAGGTCGGGCTGCGCGCGCAGGATGCCGTCAAGTTGCTGCTCCGGCTTGCGGCGGTCACTCAGCCCAATGGTTTCGACAACACGCACGTAGGTGGATTCCGCCAGTCTTCGGACGCTTTCGAGCGAAACATCCTTCAGCAATCCCACAATTGCCGCCTTGATGGTTGGTCCCGCCGAGATGGTGACGACCAGCCTGTCGACGCCGGAACCGTCGGGCTGGCTTGGCGTGATCAGGTCGCGATTGCCATCCAGCAGGGTACTTCCCAGAATCGTTTGCAGGCTGGCAATTGCGTTGCGCACGCCTTCGCTCACGTCCCTGAAAGGAGCCTCGGCGGTGGAAGGCGCGGTCCCGGAGGCGACAAAGCGGTATTCACCTTCGACCACGTCGAACATGACCGCACGCGTATTCGACGCGCCGACATCTACAGCAAGAATGGAGTTGCCATCAACCAGTGAGGAAGCCATAGCTAAAGGAAGTTTCCAATCAAATCCATGACGAAGTTGATCAAGGATGAAATGCGCTCGATCAGCGCGGTCAACGCGGCTGCGTACACCCCGGCAAATATTGCGCCCAATGCAATGCCGATGAAGATACGACCGCCCCAGGCAAGTATTTCAATCAAGCCAAAACGGCGCATGGAGCCATCCGCCGTAGGGCGCGCTCCGAAGTGGAAATAGGCAAGTGTAAGCGTCGCACCAGCGAGGATAATCATGCTACTGGCAATGGTCTCAACCGAGGTCATGTCGAACGCATAGATGGTTCCCGACACCTGCGGGATCAGCGTACCAATCAATGCGCCGGCGAGCGTCACCGCCGCGCCCACACCGACGAGGAACGCCACGACAATCCGTCCCATTCCGCTGAAACTTGGGGAGGCTTTCATCAGGAGCAGGATCGCCGCAAACGAAAGCGCCAGCGACACACCCAGGTCGAGCGGGGAGCCGGAGGCAAGCGCCGACATCAGGGGATAAACGAGGCGCGGCACGATCACCTGCCACCAAGCGACCGCCGCAACATAACCGGCGGAAACGCCGACGAAAATATAAATCGCAATGCGGAAGAGCGGACCATCTCCAAGCACGTAGCTAAAAACAAGCAGGGTGAAGAGAAAGCCAATCGCACCCATGATCTGGTTGAGCATTTCGGGCGGAATCGTAAAGGGGAATGTCATCCTATTTTTCCTCCCTCGCCGCTTTGCGGTCGCGCAGCCCCAGGAACAGGTTGATCAACCCGCCGCCCAGTATCAAGACCACCGCCAGCAACATGCCGACACCGTAGGCATCCCAGTAGGCGCGCACGGAGATCGAGCGTCCTTCGTCGTTCTGCTCAAAAAAAGCGCCACTGTACAATCCGCTCGCCAAGCCTTTGATCTGTCCTGAAGCATAATATGGCTGGATCATCGGCGCGGCTTGCGAACTGGAGATCACTACAAAGGGAACTGTGCCGCGCGCGGACGTTGTCTGCTCGATCCAGGCACGGGCGGAATCGGCGTTATCGGTGATAAGAATCAACGTCGAAAAATTGGAGAGCAAGCTAACGCCTTCCAGCGGGGGGAATGACTGGGAAGGAGGCGGCGGCACCAGTAAATCACTCAGACCCCGGTTCTGGAATGGGTATTTTGCAGTCTGGATCGGGTTTTCGGCAAACGCGCGGATGCCCATCTGTCCGCCGGGCAGGTAGCCCAGGTTCAGGTATTGGGAGCCGCTCTGGTAGCCGAGCTCAGCCAAAGGCTTGGAATGAATGAAGCGTTCAGCCAGGATTGCGCCCGTTTCGTTGGTCGAGATAAAGGTCAGGCGCGGGTAGCGCAGGCGCATCACCCGGTCGAACATCGGCAGGGCGATGGCTTCGACCTCTCCCGCCCGCGCAGGGTCGTAATCGAATATCACCAGCACGCGGGCGTCATCCGAAATCGATTCCATGACCACGTTGGACGCAGTGACCGCTTCGACCGGAAATCCCGTTGGGGATGGGAATATCCGCGTTTGCATGAACAACACGACCGGCAAAATCACAAGAAACAGGAAAGCCAGGGTCCAGCGCAACCCGCGCGAAGTTTTGATCTCGAAGAAGGAAGCGATGGGGACGGGCGAGGTCTCCGCCGACAAAATCTGTTCCAGCAACGCGGCATGAGCCTGCTGTTCCTCGCTTGCCAGCAACTTGATCGAATAAGCTTTCGGTTTGCTCGTGGAAATTTTCCCCGGCGCTGCGGGAAGCACGCCCTGCAAACCGGCAAGCGCGCCGCGCGATTCGAAAGCACTATCAGCAGATACTGCTGTGGAGGCTTGGGGAACGCCGGCATCCACCGGGCGCATGGCTTGCACCCAGGAAGGCAGGTCTCCGGGCGCAATGGAGTCTGTGTTTGTGATTGGCGCGGGAACAGACTCCGTCGCGGCGGTATTGTTCGCAACGGAAAGCCAGTCTGGCATTTCGGTGAAAAGCGAATCCGAGTCGGCAGGTTTGGCAGCTTCACCGAAAGACGGCGATTCAACCTTGACAGGTTCCGCTGTCGAGGGGGCAGCCTGATCTTCAGGCTTGAAGACGTTCAGCCAGTCGGGCAGTTCAGAATCCGACGGGGTTGCCGCCTCCTGCGGCTCAGGCGGTTCGGTAAAGATGGATGATTGCGGCGCAGCGGCTTTCAACCAACTGGGAATATCCAACTCGGCTTCTTCACTGGCGGGAGGCTGCGGAGCAGGTTGTTCTGCCGCTGCGGACGGTTCGCTTTCAGCGGACTGGAAAGACTTCAACCAATCCTGGTCGGACGAAGGCTGGCTCGGTTCAAGATCTTTCAACCAATCCGGAGTATCACCCACTGGTGAAAAGGCATCCTCAGCTCCGCTCAAACCTGATTCTGAGAAAGCGGGCAGCCTGGCTGCATCGCCTAACGGGCTGACATCCTGTGCGGCGTTTTCCGCACCCAACCCACGCATCCAGTCCGGGGTATCCGAAGGCGTGGCAAAGTCAGCCGGCGGGTTGGCATTTTGTCCGCCGCTTTCGTCAGCCATCGCTTGCAGCCAGTCCGGGGTATCCGAAGGTGCGGCAAAGTCAGCCGGCGGGTTGATATTTTGTCCGCCGCTTTCGTCAGCCATCGCGCGCAGCCAGTCCGGGGTATCCGAAGGCGCGGCAAAGTCAGCCGGCGGATTGGCATTTTGCTCACCGTTTTCGGCAGCCATCGTGCGCAGCCAGTCCGGGGTGTCCGAAAAAGCGGGAGGATTCGACCCGGTCAACGGAGCGCCGGCATCCAATCCGCGTAACCAGTCGGGGGTATCTGAAACGGAAAATGTCTCTTCTGCGCTGGAGCCGGTGTCATTAAATCCCGCCCCTTCATCCGCAACCATCGAGCGCAGCCAGTCCGGGGTATCGCCTGCCGCCGGTGGGGAGGAGGGGCGGTTGTCAACTGGAAATGGTTGTGTTTGCTTCAAGGAATTGGTAGCATCCGGCTCACGCAGCCAGTCAGCCAACTCGTCCTTCTGGTCAGGCTCCATCGCCGGCGGTTGGCTCCCTGTCATCCAGGAGGGCAACTCGGGTTCAGGTTCGGACTGGGCAAAATCCTTTGTATCGCCCAATTCCACCCGCCGCGCGGTAGTGGGTTCGGCTTGAGGCTTTTTGGGTTTCGGCGTTTCCCCGGTGATGTTCGCAAGCCAATCCGGTGTTTCCTCTTCCTCATCCTCCGCCTGACGCTGCGCACGCAAGCCCGCAAGCAGATCGGCACTGGGAATGGAACGCGACGGCGGCGTCTTCGGAGTTTCCTCCCCGGCAGACTGGCGCGCCGAACTGCGGGCATCCTGCAACCATTGTGGGAGGACCGGCTCCAGTTCGGATGTATTTTTCTTTGTGGGAGATTGTCCCGGGGTAAGAGGCTGATTGCCCTCCCCAGCCAACGGGCGGAGCGGGTTCTGACAATACTGACAGAATTCCCTGTCAGACAGGTTGTTCTCTCCGCAGTTGGGGCACTTGATGAGATTTGCCATTAGCTGCCACCATACGGACGATCCGCGCCGAACAGGACGCGCAAACCAGTGGTCAACGTGCCCAACGCAACACCGATCAAAATACCGCGCACCCCGCCAAGCGCCCAGACCTGGGTCACCCAGCGCGAAAGATCGCCAAACAGGGGAATATCCATATACGGCAGGGTGGCTGAGCCAAAAAGAACAATAACGGCTGTAAGCAGGAAAAGAATGCTCATCACATCCACGCGGCGGCGCAGGAGGCGGATCGCGGCGTAAAGCAGGGAAACGGTCAAAATACCCATTAATGCAGCTTCGGTGGGAATGATGACGCTATTTGCCACAGCCTGCATGACCACATGACCGGGGCCCAGGGCAACACCGAGGAGGAATGTCACGATAAGGCTGATGACAAGCAACGCACTGTACACGCCTCCCTTTTGATTGCGTCGCACCTTGTCGGTATGCACCGAGATCAAATTGAGAATCCCCGTCAGGACAGCAACCCCCGCAAGGGCGATTGCCGCATTCAACAACTGTACTTGAATCTGCGCCAGCACGGGGAAGAGTCCGCCAAGAAAATATCCAGCCAGGATGACGAGGCCCGAAAGCATGGCAATAATAACAGTAATGATCCGCATTAGATGGCCCCCGCAAATCTGGCAAAGGCGCCGCCTATCAAAATGAGGATAATCACCCAGCGGAAAATATCCTGCAAGGTCAGGCTTGCGGCATGAGAAGCGCCCGCTCCGAGGTAGGCGCCGGTTGCAAACAACTCCTCACCCACCAGCGGATTCTGGGTGCTTGCAAAAAGCACCGCCTGACCGGCAAGGTTGTCGCTGGCGCCGATCACTGCGGCATTCCCGCGATCCGCCGCGTCTGCAAGCAGGGCGACCTCGGGTCCAAAATGACCGATCAAAATATTTGCGGACACATTCTCATCGGGCGAAATGCGCATTGCGCCGGCTACATACCCAAACGGGCTCACCCCTGTCACGCGCCCGGTGGTATGGGAATATAAATCCGCCGCGCCCGCGTTTTTATAACCTGCCTGCAGGGTATCCTGTGAAAGCAAGCCGAGCAGGGAATCGCCTGCGGAAGCAACCGGGGGGGCATCGCCTACTGAAGCCCGTTCCGCAATGCGGCGCAGCATGGAAAGCCCCGCCAGAGCGGAACCGCCGCGCATGTCGAGCAGGTTTCCATATCCAAGCGAGACGTGCAGGCGCGTCCCATCCTCGACGCTGACACCGAGCATTCGATATAGTTGTGTGAGCGCGGGAATATCGCGCAGCCGCGCAGGGGATTTCCGCTTCCAAAACGTAATGCCTCCCAAAAGAAGCGCACTGAAGACGAGGACTGCAAGTTCAACCATCATGATGTCTTCTCCCCAAGCAGGAGGGATGCAAACGCACGCGTTTCATTGTCTTCCTCCAGGGTGAGAGCCAGGGCGGTTAGCTGATCGCTTGCGATCAAGCCGCGGCTAAAATGCAGCGCCTGCGCCGCAAGCAAGGCAAACGGACTTCCCGCCTCGAGAAACATGGCAGCCAATTCATGAAGATGGTACCGGCGCAGGGTTTCCGCCCAACGCATCCAATATTCACGCGGAGACTTCATAATGTGCGAGTATAGCATAATTTTATTGCGGGCTTACGCCGCGCTACGCGTCGGTCAATTACAGGTGGGTTGCAGTTCACATACCCATTCGCAAGCATCGAACATGAAGCCGCAAAGAGGGCGTCCCATTCACAGCTTGACGGGGACCCAACACGAGAGTCCCCACCTGTAAGGGAAGGGGCGTTACTCGGGCGCAATCTTCGTCCCGGACTCGATTTCCGCATCCTTCGGGATGACGACAATGCCGTCCCTGACGTGCCACTTTTCATTCTCCTGGTCGATATCCGTGCCGCGTGGGAAGGGACGAATAACGACATCGCTGCCAATGCGCACGTTCTTGTCGAGAATGGCGCCTTCGATGTGACAGTTTGCTCCGATGCCGATGGGCAAGCCTTTGATGTTCCGCTCGTAATAATCTGAACCCATCACAATCGTGTCCTTGATGACACACCCAGCCGCAATCTGGCTGCGAATGCCCACAATCGAATGGGTGATGTCGGAACGCAGGATGCGGCATCCCTCTGCAAGAAGCACGTCCTTCAGCCTGCTATCTTCCACAATCGAGCCGGGCAGGAAGCGTGTGTCTGTATAAATGGGTTCCTTCTCATCGTGAAAATTGAAGGGCGAATCGGGTTTGGTCAGCATCAGTCCCGTTTCGTAGAACGAGCGGATCGTCCCGATGTCCTGCCAGTAGCCATTGAAATCGAAGCCGTACACCTCATGGGATTTGATCGCCTCGGGGATGATATCGCCACCGAAATCATCGTGGTCGGGAAAGCTCTTCAACAGCTTCATCAACACCTTGGTTCTGAAAAGATAGATTCCCATCGAACCCAGGAAGGGACGTGCCGGATCGTCACGGCTGACGAATTTCTTCTGGACTTCGGGGTCCTTTGGCTTTTCCACAAACGAGGAAATACGCCCGTCGGCTTCGCGCTTCAGGATGCCAAAACGCGGCGCCTCCTCCGTCGTTACCGGCTGGACCGCCACTGTAATATCGGCATTGTTCGCCCAATGATATTCCGCCATGGCTTTGTAATTCATGCGATACAAATGGTCGCCCGCCAGGATCAACACGTGCTTCGCCCCGCTGGACATGATCTCAAGGGTCTGCTTTCGCACCGCATCCGCCGTCCCCTGATACCAGTCCGCGCTCTCGACGGTTTGTTCCGCAGCCCAGATCTGCACCCAGCCGGAGTGAAACGCGTCGAAATTATAGGTTCTGGTGATGTGACGGTGCAGGGATACGGAATTGAACTGGGTCAGGATCGCGATCTTGAAAATCTCGGAATTAATGCAGTTGCTGATGGGGATGTCGATCAGGCGATACTTGCCCGCAATGGGGACGGCGGGCTTGGAACGCATCTGCGTCAACGGGTAAAGACGCGCTCCACGTCCTCCACCCAGAATTACAGCGAGGATGTCATTTAACGAGGGCATAATGGTCTCCTAAGTGCATTTGTTATTCCTTATATATTACCGTCTTGCATCCTGCTAAAAAACTCCCTGACTTTTTAAAATTATATCGCACTTTCAAATGGGGGATAACCATCCTGTTGACGTTCGCGCCCCTTTTAAAATCGGAACTCGTCGATCCAGCCGTTGGATGACTGCTACCACTCACTGGACGATTCCTACCTGTCGCTGGACGGTTCCTACCAGTCGCTGAACGCTTCCTAGCTGTCGCTGGACGATTCCTTCAAGCCGCTGGACGTTTCCTTCGTGTCACTGAACAATTCCTTCAAGTCGCTGGATGATTCCTTCGTGTTGCGGAATGATTCCTTCAAGCCGCTGGACGCTTCCTTCAAGTTGCGAAACGTTTCCTACATGCTACTTACCCAGACCCGCCCCCTCCGTCCCTGCCCTGCAGGCGGGACACCTCCCCCAAATTCCACGAACTTGGAATTTGGGGGAGGCAGGGTGGGGGTCACGTCACCACTCCCGACCCGAATCCTTGTCCACACACGGGTTATGGTTGACTCAGGTCATGATAAAACCTGTCAGGTTTCGCTCCCAAGTTGACAGTCACCTGCGGAGGTGACTGTCAACTGAGACCTACGGTCAATGCTCGGCGGGGTGCAGATATCCTCGCCGAGCAAGCGAGACTTTTCATGGATTCATA
The DNA here is from genome assembly GCA_016234555.1 of Chloroflexota bacterium. Classification (GTDB taxonomy): domain Bacteria; phylum Chloroflexota; class Anaerolineae; order Anaerolineales; family Villigracilaceae; genus Villigracilis. The sequence continues at coordinate 47,901 of JACRBJ010000097.1, forward strand.
ATCAAATCAACGTATGCTGCCACTGGGACACCTGTTTTTTCGCTGTTGGACACAAATTCACCTGTAGCCAGAATTCGTACAAGCACGTTATTTCCGAGACTTGGCTCAAGTACAGGGCGGAGCCCTGTTATCCATATAGTCCCAATATTTCCTTTTGGATTTAGAATACTTCCATTACCTAAATATGCAGCATAGTTCTCTACCTCGAACCAAGTATTATTTTTAGCAACAAAAGCTCTTAACACTGACGAATCGGAAGGTAAAAATATTTTCTTGTCAGAAACGTTTTCAATCACTACTTTCACATCAGACCCAAATTTGTACTCAACTTGCTCTTCGTAAATAATGTTTATTTTCAGACTGTTATTAATATCGCTAACAGGTACTATGCTTGTAAACGACTCTTGCAAATTGTCCGTTTCGTCTACTTTGTCGTTTGAACAACCATAAACCAAAGTCATTAATAAACTGACAACTATTATCTTCCAGAATCTCATAACTATCTCCTTTATGGAAAAATTGTCGGCATTTACTCAGCAAAAGACTCAGCAAATTGCATTAGTGATGTCACGCTTGGCAAGCTATGATAGATTAGAGGTGGATAAAGAGGGTGAGGACCAGGGTGTGCCGCACTTCCCATATCAACCATCAATTTATATTCCATTTCAATTACCAATGGCCTACTCCCATCAAAAGCAGGTATATCAGACAACTCCGTATTTCCAAAACCATTGGGTACAGTAATGGCAGGGTAATATGTTGTTTTGCCTCCGCTTTCAAAACCTAAACCAACATTTACCGGTCCTCCTGAATTATTACTAATAGTGAAATCTGATATGGTGATGCCCGAATATTCGTCATGTGTTACAGAATAATTAATCCAAAAATTGGCGTCAAAACTTTCTGGCGGAGTATTGGGCAGGACTAGCCTTACAAATGCGGAAACAGCACATCCAAGTCCCGCTTTAGGATTCATGCACACAGTTTCATTAAGAAAATCATCACTGCCATTTCTCGTCCGCTTGAATAACTTGATCTAACATGCAGAGCATAGGAGTAATCATTGCTCACCTTGAAATGTTTATCTTCCCACCAATTATCTCTTCTATAACCTTCAGCGGTAACTAAAATTCCCGGAGTGTCCTCATCTTCCCTTCCATCATCTCCGTCATAAGCATCACTAGGTCCTGTGCAGCCATATGTATCGTCGCACTCATAATGCCCTGTTGGGTCATTGAGATTGATGGGATTATTTTTCACATAGCTAAACCGATTCCAACTCTGCGGATTTTGAGCATTGGGAATCAACGTATTCGGCTGCAAGAACCGTCCTAAAGTGGGCGAGTAGAAGCGCGCCTTGTAGTCCATCAGTCCACCCATGCCTTCGTCGAGGGCGCCTTGTCCCGTGTGGTGAAGTCGGTGGTATTGGTAATTGGTAAATTGAGGCTTGGAACATTGGTGCGCTGTCCGCCGAAGGGGAGGTAGCGTTGCTGGGTTTTTAAGGCACCAGTGGAGTCAGTGACAGCAACGGTAGAGCCGAGGTGGTCGGTGAGGAGGTATTTTAATGCGTCGTTCATGGCAACCATCTGTCTTGCAAAGGAGTAGTAGGCTTGAGATGGCGGGGTGAAAGCCGCCTTCCAACGGGCAACTCCCTTGCTGATAAGGAGAAAAGAAAGGTCGAATAAAGGGATCATTGCCCTTCCATCACCTCACCCACCGTTTTGACGACAAGCCCATTGGATTGTTGTTCCCCAAGCCATTGGGCAAATTTCATGAAAACATCGAGTGTAATAGCATATTTGTCGCAGCCGTCGCAGACGTGATGGAAAACAAAAATCGTCCATCCGCCGCCGTTATTTTCCACTTCGGTCACATAGCGCTGCATTTTGGGAAGGCGGGTATCGCTCACGATGTACGGCATGGCGCGCAAACCATGCACATTGACCGGGGGAATTATCTCCGGTCCATCCGACACCCCGCGCGCATTTCCGTAGCCGCAATCGATGACGGTCCGCATTGCCTCATCATCGTAATGTCCAAAGGGATAGGCGAAAGACGTCACCTCGAAGCCGTAGGCAACCAGGTTGGCGCGGTCCTGGCAAACCTCGCGTTTCAAATCATCGCCGCGTACATCGGTGAGTTTAACGTGGCTGAGCGTATGCCCGCCGATTTCATTGCCGTCGTTGTACAGGTCGCGCAGTTGGTCGTCGGTCATGTAGCCGCTCGAATTGGTAAATCCGCTGACGACGTAGAACGTGGCTCGCAGATTATTTTCCGTAAGGACAGAGCGAACGGAATAGTTGTCGGCATCGCCGTCGTCGAAGGTCAGGCTGACCACGGTATTTTTGAATACAAATTCCTGACGAGTTGGGGCGGGCGTGGATGGTACCGGCGCGGCGGTGCAGCCGGACAAACCAATCAGCAGGAAGGCAAACAGGGTAAAAATTTTCTTCATCGTTTGATTCGATTAACCTTTTATGGCGTGAAAGTAATTTTGGCAGTGGCGCACATCCCTTTTTGACCGGTGTCCGAGCACAAGGTGAGGATCGCAAGGAGTTCGTGCCCGGTCGGGTCATAATTGAAAGCGGGGGCGCTGAGTAAATAGGTATCCTTTGGACCAAGCACATCCTTTGTGGATTTCGTCAGGCAGCCGTCCAGGTTTGTAAAGCCGTCGGCGAGGTTCACAACCGTAACATTCGTTACGTTATCCTTTACCGAGACGTTCACCGACTTAAAGGGAACCGAGCCTTTATTCTTCAATTGGACATCAGCCCACCACGCGCCATTGCACACTTCAAGCCCCGAATACTCCGCCTTGAATGCGGGGGACGGCGTTGACGTCGATGTCGGCAGCGGAGTTAAAGTGGCAGTCGGCGTGGGCGGAGGAGTGAACACGGGAAGAAAGGCAAAGGGACCGGTCACGGTTGCGTACTTCCCCCAGACCCAGCAAAACTGGGTCGCGTCATTCGGGTTGCGGATGTACCAGTAGTTGTTGGTTGGATCGCGCCCATACACTTCGGCGACTTCGCCCACCAGCAAAGCGCCTTCCATGACATAAACCTTGCCCGGTCCGTTGCGGCAGTTGGTGGGCGTGGAAACGCTGATCAACGGCACGAGCGGTGTGGATGTAAAAGCCAGCGTCGCCGTCAGGGTTTGGGTGGGAGTGAGCGTTTCTGTCGAGGTGACGGTTGGCAGCTCAGAAGTTAGCGTAGATGTGGCTGTTGGCGTTGCCAGCCCGGCGCTCCTGGTAAGCTCGGCGACAATGGTCTGCGCGATGGAGGTGTTGATGGCGCCCGGCACAGGCGTTGCTGTGACAGGCAGGCTGGCGCAAGCCAGAGTGACCAGCAAGATTGCGGCAACCGACAAAAATTTTTGACGCGCGTGTGACATGTTCTTTTCCTCCGGTTGAATCTGGGTGCTTCAGGGACGCTCCCCGCCGGCAACTTGTTCCTGTCCATACCAGATCAACCAGCCTTTCATCAGCCATTTTTTGTGAAGGTCGATTTTATATCCCTTCGCCGCGAGATTTTCCACCGAAGCCGCAAACCATTGCCGCAGCCCAAACGTTTTCGTGGAGGAGGTTTCCGCGACGGAGGATTTCCATGCCTCGAAGAAATCGTAAATCGCTTCGCCCTTCACCACATGGTGAATGTGATTCTTCGGCAGGACCGCCTGAAAGTCGGCGATGTCGAATCCCATGCGGAAGTTGGTGCTGAAAACCAGAGCTTCCATTTTCCAACTTGAGCTGTCAGACTCCAAAGTTTTTCTCACCAAATTCGCCACCCACAAACTGCCATACGGATTCGACGTTCCTTCGATCATCAACCCACCGGGCAGCACGTGACGCGCGAGGGTTTCATACGCGGGAGCAAAATCCTTCTCCTCATATTGACGCAGGACGTTGAAGGCGCGAACCAGCCTGACCGATTCCCCAGCCCGCAGCGGCAGGTTGAATCCGCCCACCCGAAAGTGGGTGATCTCGTCCGCGTGAGGCAGGGCGGCTTCGACGCGTTCCTTGTCTATCTCGACGCCGAGGATCGGCAGGGTCGGGTTGATACGCCGGAAACGCGCCGCGCTTTCGAGGGTGGTGCGGGCATCGAAGCCATAGCCCAAATCGACGAAAAAGGCATCTCGAAATGAATCCGTTGTCCGCGTGAGAAGCGAAGGCTCGTAGAGCAGGATAAAGTTGTCGACCCGGCGAAGCCGATTCGCGGCAGTCTTCCCCCTGGTGGGCAATCCCATCGGCTTTTTGGAAATCGCATACGGCGCGGACATAAATCAATTATACAAGAAGCGGCTCCATGTGAGCCGCTTCTTGATTACTGACAACTGATTACCTAGTCCCCCGTATTGGTATCGGGTATCTCCGACAACTGTTTGGGAGCGCTTTGAGAATGTTCGTCCGCAAAACGCCCGTGGATAAAGCCCGTTCCCGCGGGGATGAGCTTGCCGATGATGACGTTCTCCTTCAAGCCGAAGAGCGGGTCGGTTGTGGAGCCGATTGCCGCGCTTGCCAGCACCTTGATGGTGTGCTGGAAGGAGGAGGCGGAGAGGAAGGAGTCGGTGCTGAGCGAGGCTTTCGTCACGCCAAGCAGGATTTCCTGCGAACGCGCAGGCTGTTTGCCGTCCGTCACCAGGGTTTCGTTGATCTTGCGGATTTCAAGACGGTCCACGGCGTCACCGGGCAGGTACTTAGTGTCGCCGGGGCGGGTGACCTGCACCTTGCTCAACATCTTGCGGATGATGACCTCGAAGTGCTTGTCGTGGATGTTCTGACCCTGTGAGCGATAGACCTTCTGCACTTCGGTCATCAGGTACATCTGGCAGGCGTCGCGCCCCTGAATCTTTAGCACGCGATGCGGGTTGAGCGAGCCTTCCGTCAGCGGTTGACCAGCCTCGACGCGGGCGCCGTCCTTGACCAGCAGGCGGGAGGAGGTCGGAATGTCCACGATCACCTCTTCGCGCTGTTCATAGGAGACGATGACCTTGCGGTCCTTCTTTTCCACGGCTACGCGTCCGCCGTGCTGGGCGGTGATGGAGGCTTTCTCCTTCGTGGCGAGGATGTCGCCAGCCTGCACCTCGGTCTCGTCCTTGGCGACGAACTTCCAGTCTTCGGGGATCACGTATTCGTCGTGGATCATTTCCGCATACTGGATGTGGACTTCGCGCATGTCGGTGTATTTCTCGGACTGCATGACGCGCACCACGCCGTCGATCTCGGCAACAATCGCCTCGCCTTTCGGCATCTTGCGGGCTTCGAAGATTTCCTCCACGCGGGGGAGACCGGTGGTGATGTCTGCCGCGCCCTGCGAAGCCACACCGCCCGTATGGAAGGTGCGGAGGGTCAACTGGGTGCCGGGTTCGCCGATGGACTGGGCGGCGACAATACCAACCGCCGCGCCGAGGTCAACCAGTTCGCCGCGTCCCAGGTCGATGCCGTAGCACTTCGAGCAAATGCCATGCGCCAGTTCACAGGTCATGGGCGAGCGGACTTTCATCTCGGTCACACCCGCGCTGACGATCTTGCGCGCCAGCTCATGGGTAATGACATCGTTGTACTCCGCCAGCACTTCGCCGGTCTGCGGGTCGAGGACGCTTTCGGCAGCCAGGCGGCTGTAGATGCGGCTGGTGAGCGATTGACCTGCCACATCGTCCGACTTGCGGATCCACACGCCGTCGTGGGTGCCGCAGTCGTGTTCGTTGATGATGATGTCCTGGGCAATATCCACCAGGCGGCGGGTGAGATAACCGGCATCCGCAGTGCGGAGGGCGGTATCGGCAAGACCCTTGCGCGCGCCGTGTGTGGAGATGAAGTATTCCTGCGCCGTGAGTCCCTCGCGGAAGTTCGAGCGGATGGGCATGGGGATGATGCGCCCGGACGGGTCAGCCATCAGACCGCGCATGCCAGCCAACTGCGAGATGGTGGAGAAACCACCCTTGGTCGCGCCGGAGGTCGCCATGATGGACAGGTTGCCATCGGGGTCCATGTGCCGCTTGACCGCGCCGCCGACGAGTTCGGTGGTCTCCTGCCAGATTTGGATTTCGCGTTCGTTCTTTTCCTGTTCGGTGAGCAAGCCGCGGCGGAAATCACGCAGCACCACTTCCACCTGCTTGAGGGCTTCGTCGATGATTCCCTTGCGCTCCGGCGGGATGGAAATATCCGCAACCGCCAGCGTGGTGCCGGACTTGGTCGCATACTCGAAACCGATGTGCTTGATGGCGTCCGCCACGTCGGTGGTGACTTCGCGTCCGCACAATTCGTAGACTTCGGCGATCAGGTCCTTCACGCCGCCCTTGTCCAGTTTTTCGTTCATGAACTGGACCTGTTCGGGCAGGACGCGGTTGAACAGCACGCGTCCGACAGTGGTTTCCACTACGCGGGTTTCGGCTTCGGGAAGGCGATCGCCTTTGTCGTCGTACCAGGTCTTCGCGCGGAATTTGATCTCGGAATGGATATCGACCTGGTCGAGTGCGTATGCCAGTTCAACTTCCTCCATGCTGGCAAAGGCACGACCGTCGCCGCGATGTACGGCTTTCTGCGCCATGGTGAGGTAATAGACACCCAGCACCATGTCCTTGGACGGGGAAATGATGGGTTCACCGTCGGCGGGCTTGAGCAGATTCTTCGAAGCCAGCATCAGGTCACGGGCTTCCTGCACAGCCTTTTGTGAAAGCGGCACATGCACAGCCATCTGGTCGCCATCGAAGTCCGCGTTGAAGGCGGTGGTTACCAGCGGGTGCAGTTGAATGGCGGAACCTTCGATGAGAATTGGTTCAAATGCCTGGATGCCGAGACGGTGCAGTGTGGGGGCGCGATTCAACATCACAGGGCGGTCGCCGATGACGCTTTCAAGGGCTTCCCAAACTTCGGGTCGGTTGCGCTCGATGAGGCGGCGCGCACCTTTGACGTTTGCCGCGTAATTGTTTTGCACGAGGCGGGCAATCACGAACGGACGGTAGAGTTCCAGCGCCATGCTCTTGGGCAAACCGCACTGGTTGAGTTTCAAATTTGGACCCACCACGATCACGGAACGGCCGGAGTAATCCACGCGCTTGCCGAGCAGGTTGCGGCGGAAGCGTCCCTTCTTGCCTTTGAGCATGTCACTCAGGGACTTGAGCTCGCGGCGTCCGCGGCGGCTGAGGGCTTTTCCGCGCTGGCTGTTGTCGATGAGGCTGTCAACCGCCTCCTGCAACATGCGCTTCTCGTTGCGGATGATGACATCCGGCGCGCCGAGTTCGAGCAATCTCTTCAAACGGTTGTTGCGGTTGATGACGCGGCGGTAGAGGTCATTGAGGTCGGAGGTGGCAAAACGTCCACCGTCCAACTGAACCATCGGGCGTAGATCGGGAGGGATGACCGGCAAGACGGTGAGGATCATCCACGCGGGGCTGTTGCCGGAGCGACGGAAGGCTTCCACCACCTTCAAGCGGGTCGTGGACTTCTTGCGCTTCTGCTTGCTCTTGGTGGTGCGAACTTCGTGCCAGAGTTCCTCTGACAGTTTATCGAGGTCGAGCCGTTCGAGGATGTCGAAGAAGGCTTCGGCGCCCATGTCAGCGCGGAAGACCTGTCCCCA
>JACRBJ010000098.1 GCA_016234555.1 Chloroflexota bacterium
ATTAATAATCCATTCCATCCCACCGGACATGACAGATTGCGAACCGGAACTGGAACCGGAACTGGCGCCAGATTGAACCTGACGCATGTCGTTGAGCTGTTGCTTTGAATTGTCTTCCGGCATCGGCGAAACGCTGACCTTCGGGGGGACCGGGACAACAGGTGTGCTGCTGACCTTTGTTCCATTACCTGATGGTTCATCCTGCCCGGATCCCTGGGTTGTATCTTTCTGTGTCGATCCAGGTTCATCAACAGGGGAGGATTGGGATGATGGTCGTACTCCCGTCACCGGTTCAGGGTGGGTGTAAACAGGCGGTTTATAGTTATTTTGTTCCGGCGCTTTTTCCGCAACTGGCGTTTCAGTTTGAGCAGCGGCGGGAATCTGTTTTTCGGGGCTTCCGCAACTCGCAAGCAGCATGGAAAGAATCACCAAAATATTCAGCAATATCGCGATGGAAGACTGTCTGTATGTGCCAAAGTGTCGTTTAAAATTCATATGGAGTGAATCCCTTGTAGTTTTGTGTTTTTTCAAATGGTTGTTGGAAGGGGAATTGGATCAATTTCGCAAATCCCGCTGATCCCTTTGTCAGTCGTTCAATAGTGGAGAGTTTTTTCACCCCCCAAATAGTTGGGGTGAAAAATCAGAGGTGATTGCGCCCGGCTGGATGCGAAGGCAACTGTGCAAAGAGCAGGGCAATTACGATGTTTAGATTAGGTTTTCTTTGAATATTCATTGGACTGGTTTTCCTTATTGATATCCTTTCTGTTATGGTTGCCCCGCATGATACGAAAACAGGCCGGAAGGTATCCGGCCTGTGTCGTTAGGAAAATCAGTGTATGGAGTGTTTGTGGATTACCCCATCTCCACCCATGTCAACTATTAGGTTCGACAAACAGTGATATAAACGTGTTCCCCTAATATTGTGAAACCCAATCTGCTATAACGCCAACCTTTTGTAGCATCTGCCTGCTTTGCTGTCTAGTTTGGCCATCCGCTTACAAGTACACCAAATCCCAGTCTTGCATCTCTCCCGTAAACCCATACGCGGACTGACCTGCCCCGCCAGATTGACTCACCTCCCCATACGGACTGTACGACGCGGCATACGTCACCGCGCCAGTTTGCGAGGTGAGTTGACGCACACTTCCCAACGCATCACCGAGGAAGGTCATACAGGAAAAAACTATGACATCACAGGTGCCGAAGCCCTTGATTACTGGCAAGTCGCAAAAATCCTAAGCCAAACTTTGGGACGCAAAATTAAATATCGAAATCCGAACCCGTTGTATTTCCTCTTTGAAACTGTTCGACGCGGCACGCCATTCATGCTGGCACTGGTCATGCTGGGTCTTTACACCTCTACATGGCTTGGCATGGCAAAGTCCATCACAAATCAGGTCGAAAAAATAACAGGCAAAAAACCAATATCGTTTAAACAAGATGCTGAGGATTATATAGATTTTTGGAGGTGATGGTTCGCGCCTGGTCAGATGACATTCTTCCATTACACATTTTTTCAGACATCCTAAAATACATCTCCACTTTCGGAGAGAATATGAAAACAGGATGCTGTCTATTTTATGGCGCGTTTATGCACATTCTCCATGTTGTAACTGTTGTTTCGGGCAGCACAATCGGCTTTGGAAACAATAACCATGTTGTACGGATAGTTAGTGAAATGATCGAAACAAGCGCATCCAGCCGCGATTGGATGCGCTTGTTTTCCTGAATCTTCTGTCATATTTTTGAAACCAAGCCTGCTCATTTGGAAATCCAGGTTTTGGATACATCTGTATCCCTATAAAAAATCGTAAAAAAGGAAACACAATGAACATATCCACTCTTCGTATTTTGTTTGCCATCTTTCTCATTGCGCATGGATTGATGACCATGAGTCTCGCCACCGTGCCAGTCCCTGCACAGGGAGCATTGCGCACGCCTTACTTTCCAGCCTGGTGGCGATCAAATGTAGATGACGCCTGGCCAGCCATGCGTATTGGATTGAATCCACCCCTGGTACGCACAGTTGGCTGGCTCCTCTGGCTTGTCATTCTGGCACTCTTTGTTGCCGCCGGAGTAGGTCTGCTGGGATTGCCGGGGCTGGCGGGTATCTGGCAGACGCTTGCACTGATCGCCGCTGTGCTTTCGCTGATTTTGCTCGCCTTCTATTGGCATCCCTGGCTGGTGGTGGGTGTGCTGTTGAACATCGGCATTGTGGGCGGTGTGTATCTGGGGTGGTTCACGCGCTGGTTTGCGGTCAAATAGGTGAATTCAATGAATATAAAAATGAAAACAGCCTATGTGCTTTCCATGCTGATTGCCGCCTTTGCAGTGATTGCCTCCGCAGGCGGACTTTTCCTGAATGGACTGTATCGTGATAATGCGTTTGTCACCACCACCTGGTTGGGCAATGACGCGGTCACGCTTTTTCTGGCAGTACCGATTTTGATGACAGCGCTGTACTATTCATCACACGGCTCTATGAAGGCGCAGTTGATCTGGATGGGCGCGCTGGATTACATGCTCTACAACTATGCGTTCTATCTCTTCGGTACAGCTTTCAACGCTTTCTTTTTGATCTATGCTGCCCTGTTGGGGTTATCCATCCTTGCGCTGATCTTCGGGTTGGTAAATCTCGATGTAAACAGGATCAGCCGCCAGTTCCGCGAAAGGACGCCTGTCAAATGGATTGGCGGCTACTTTCTATTCGTGGCATTCGGCTTGAGCACGGTTTATATCATGCAGTCCATCGGCTTTATTTTCACAGAACAACTTCCCTCCATTGTCCAAATCAGTGGGCATCCCACCAGTATTGTTTTTGCCCTGGATTTGGCCCTGCTTGTGCCGTGGCTGATCCTGGGTGCGTTGTGGTTGATGAAGCGCCTGCCTTGGGGTTATGTGATCGCCGGTATTCTCAGTGTCAAAGGACCGCTATACACACTCGTACTTGCGGTGAATTCTGTGCTGGTAATGCGGGCAGGGTTGTCAGCAACAAACGAACTTCCGTTATGGGGCACGCTGACCGCGCTCGGCTTGATCGCGGGCGGCCTGTTCTATGGAAATATGCAAAATGACGAAGGAGAATCCAAACGATGAACAAATCAAAAATTGAAACCGATGCGCGCTGGAACAATTTCTACAAGTTTGCGGCAATCGCGGCGCTGCTGATCGTGCTGGTGGGGCTGGTGGATATCGTCACTTCCATGACAGGCGGGGAGGTGCAGGAGAACGGCGCAGTCAATGTTGTCGATTGGTTTATGTTGTTTCAAACCAACCGTCTTGCCGCGCTCGGTAATCTGGGACTGTTCAATATCCTGACGCTCAGTTTGGGGATTCCGTTGTATCTAGCGCTCTTTAATATCCACAGGCAAGCCAATCCTTCGTTCGGCGGATTGGCTCTCATTTTGTTCGTGATGGGAACAGGAATATACATTTCGAGCAACACCGTCTTTTCCATGCTGGCACTCAGCAACCAATATGCGGTGGCAACTGAAATTGAAAAACCCCTGCTCGAAGCGGCGGGGCGCGCGCTCCTCGCCCAAGGAGCCGATTTGACTCCCGGCACGTTCATGGGATTCTTCTTCACCCAATCTGCCGCCATGCTGATGTCCTTCGTGCTATTGCGAGGTGGGATTTTCAGCAAAACGACTGGATGCTTGGGGCTGGTGGGCTTTGGATTAATGCTGATCTTCTTTTTCATCACCGCGTTTGCACCAGCACAATTCACCACGGCGCTGATGATTTCCGCGCCCGGCGGATTGTTGTTGATGGCATATCAGATTCTGCTTGCGCGCAGGCTGTTTCAACTTGCCAGATAAGGAGAATATAAATTATGTCAGGCATCGGACATCTTGCGGCTGGATTTGCGGCAAAGTCGACCGCGCCAAAAATACCGCTCTGGGTTTTGCTAGTCGCTTCGGAGACAAACGACCTGTTGTACCTTTTGTTCTCAGCTACAGGGATCGAGCCCAAGGCGGACATCGTCACAATGGACTTTGTTCAGGGCGTCAGGTTTTCGGCAGTGGTTTCCAATCCCTGGTCGCACGGGCTCTTCATGTCCGTCGTCTGGTCTGCGATTGTGGCGGGGATTGCCTTCCTGTTCTATTGGGATCGACGAGCAAGCATGCTCATTGGGGCAGTAGCTCTCAGTCACTGGGCGCTGGATTTCCTCATGCACTCAAACCTGCCCATCTTCTTTGACGGATCACTTTTGGTCGGACTCGGACTGGAAAATTCTGGAATGGGTTTCCTGTTTATGACCATCTTCGATATTGTTATCTTGGCTGTGGGCGTTATCATCTACTTCCGCGCAAAGTCGAAAAGGAATGAAAAGATATGATCGCATCAGAGAAAAAAATCAATTCTCCTGACTGGAAGAGTCTCCACTTGATCGGCGGTGTTTGTTCCCTGCTCATGGTCGCGATCATCCTTGGGCAGTTCGTTGTCTTCATGTCTGCGCCACCTCCGCTCGAAGGGACGGCGGTTGACTGGTTTGCGTTGTTCCAACAAAATAAATTCATGGGATTGCTGGCTTTCGAGTTGTTGATGGTCGTCTACGTCATTCTCTCGATCCCGCTGGCTCTCGCTTTGTATGCCGCACTCCGTCGAACGGATCAATCGTTTGCTGCCATCTATCTGGCTCTCTCCCTAATCGGGGCGATGTCCTTCATCGCGGCGCGTCCCGCTTTCGAAATGCTTGCCCTCAGCGAACAATATGCGGCAGCCACAACCAACACGCAGAAACTCGTATTCCTGGCGACGGGTGAGACGCTGGTCGCTGTCTTTCATGGCACAACCTTTCAGGTGAGTTATATTCTCGGTTCGATCAACGGTCTGATCCTCTCGATGATTATGCTGAAGAGCAATGTGTTCAGCAAAACGACCGCTTACGCGCGCATCGCTTCCAGCGTGTTGGATTTTGGGATTTTTGTGCCGACAATCGGACTTTACCTTTCGCTTTTCTCTGTCTTTGCCCTGTTGATCTGGAATATCCTTGTCGCCCTCAGGCTTCTGCAATTGGGCAGGGAGTCTTGAAAAAAATTACCAAATAAAGAGAGTTTCAATGAAAATCACCCTCATTATCGTTTCCATCATCCTCGTCCTGCTCCTGCTTGGCTGGATCGGATTGCATGTAAAGCCCCAACCTTTTGCCATGCCCGTGCTTCCCCAAGCCGAACAGGAAACTGTCCCGATTCCCGATGGTTTGCCTGCGCCTGTCGAGCGGTTCTATCGAACCGTGTATGGTGCCCAGATGCCTTTGATCGACACAGTCGTTCTCACCGGACGCGGCAGAATCCGTCCGTTTGGCATCTGGCTCCCCGCGCGCTTTGTGATGGTTCACAACACAGGCAAGGACTACCGTCACTATTTCGAGGCGACATTTTTTGGTCTGCCATTTCTCAAAGTCAATGAAGGTTATGTGGATGATGAAAGTTTCTTCGAGAGTCCGATGGGCACGTACTACGACGACCAGAATACCAATCAGGGTGCAAACCTGGCGCTCTGGGCTGAGGGCGGATGGTTTCCCTCGATCTGGCTGACCGACCCGAGAGTACGCTGGGAAGCGGTGAATGAAAATACAGCCCTGTTATTCGTCCCATTCGAGGACAAAATCGAAACCTTCGTCGTGCGCTTCAATCCACAGACAGGGCTGGTGGACCTGATGGAAGTGATGCGTTTCAAAAAACCAACCGACAGGGAAAAGACGCTCTGGATTACCAGTTCATCCGGGGATGGTTCGGTTTCCTATGCTACCTGGCTGGATGACGGCAAACCCTGGGCTGAACTTTCGCTGGAGAAGATCGTTTTCAATGCAGACGTAAGCGAATACATCCGCGCACGCGGTCAGTAAGGGCTGTCAAGTGCCCCATGATTTTGTAAAATTCTGATTTCTTTGGGAGAAAAAAATGAAGCAAAAAGGAAGGTCTGTGATGTTGATTATTTCGCTCGCGCTGGCTGCATTTGTCCTCTTTCTTTACCTGCCCTATCGCCGCGACATTAATAACAAGTATGTCCAGCTTGCATCGATTGAACGACAGGTTGTTGAGACAGAGTGCGGTCCAATTGAAGCCGCCATTCAAGGCGAAGGCGAGGTTGTGCTGGTGAGTCATGGGATTGGCGGCGGCTTCGACCAGGGCTTGGGACTGGCAAAGGCTTATCTGGGTGATGGATATAAGATCATCGCGCCGTCGCGTTTTGGCTATCATGCCTCACCGCTTCCTGCGGGTGCCACACCTGCCAGCCAGGCTGATGCTTTTGTCTGTTTGTTGGACGCCCTGAAAATAGATAAGGCTGTGGTTGTGGCAAATTCGGCTGGGGGCACATCCTCTGTTCAAATGGCGTTGCGCCACCCCGAGCGGATTCGCGCCTTGATCCTTGTATCGAGCGCCGCGCCAACCGTCGGCGAATATATTACGCTGCCGCCCAAACCCGTTATCCAGTTTGTTTTTAGTTCAGACTTCCTGATGTGGCTTATCACCACCCACTTTCAAACCACGATGCAGCCAGTCGTGGGCGTTCCAGACGGCTACCCACTTTCAGAGACAGAGCAGGTCATGGTCTCGGATGTGATTCGTTCCATTCTGCCCATCAAACCGCGCACGGCGGGATTTGTCTTCGATATGTTCACCTCCAACCTTGATATGGATCAACACCCAGATCGATATCCAATGGAAGAAATCAGCGTTCCAACGCTGGTAATCCACGCTGTGGACGATTCGCTGGCGAAGTATGAAAACGCCGAAGCGCTGGCGGCGCGTATTCCCAACGCGAAGTTGTTGTCCATTCCCAAGGGCGGGCATTTGCTGTTAAGTCAGGGCGATGCCGTTCGCTCAGAAGTCGCGCGCTTCCTGCAATCCGTAAGATAAGTTGGCGCGTTCGGTTTAACAAATCCTGGCTTTATGACAGGGCTCAACGCGACAGGCGCGAATATGAAAAATGTATGCAATAATTCGCGCCTGTCTATTCCTTGCGGAGTTTCGCGTTGAGGAAATTTTGACTTTTCAACCGCCATGTTAATTTTTTACAAAAGATTGACATTCTGGCATAACATAGTATAAATGCACCCCTAGAGTCTATCCGAAGACTGTTTCACCCGTTACACAAGGCAAACATCTTGCGAATCGGGTTGAAATAAAAAGTTTGTGTTTTCGGATGGGTTCTTTATATTTTAACCCCTGGAGGTGTAAGTGAACGCGACTTTGAAATTGGGAGAGCATTATATTTTTGACCTCTCCAACTGCAACCATGAAATTCTCATGGATGGCGAGTTATCATACTCGCTGTTTGCGCGAGCCGTCCGCGAAAGCGGCTTGACGGTTGTGGATGAGGGCTTTTACAAGTTCAGCCCGCATGGCTTTACCTGTTTTTTGCTTCTCGCAGAGTCGCATGCAAGTTTGCATGCATGGCCCGAATATGATTATTGCGCAATTGACCTCTTTACCTGTGCGCTGGGCAAGGACCTTCTACCACTGATCCAAAGTATAAAAGCTGCGTTGGGGGCGGATAATTTCACGCTTCGTAAATTGGATCGTGACGCCGAGATCGAAAGCCGGGTGGCGATTGCCGTATAGGAGTATATAAATGAGTATCTGGTTTACTGAAGAGTTACATCCCTATTATCGCAAAGGCATTCGAGTTAAACGCGTGCTGGCTGACGAACAAACGAAATATCAGCACCTGCAATTTGTGGAAACCGAATTTTTCGGCAACGCCATGATTCTGGACGGCATCATCCAGTTGACCGAGCGCGATAACATGGGCTACCACGAGATGATCGTCCATGTGCCCATGCTCGCTGTCGGCGCGCCCAAACGTGTGTTGATCGTCGGCGGCGGAGATGGTGGATCGCTGCAGCAGGTATTGCGGTATCCCTCTGTGGAGGAAGCTGTTATTTGCGAGTTGGACCAGCGCGTTGTTGACCTGTCACGCGAATACTTTGCCTCGTCCTTCGGCGACCCGTGGAGCGACCCGCGTGCCAAATTGTTGGTGCGTGACGCCTTTGGCTATCTTGAGGAAAATCCGGGCCAGTTTGATGCCATCATCTCGGATACCACCGACCCGATCGGCATGGCAGAGCGGTTGTTCTCGGATGAGTTTTACACTTTAATGGTGCGCGCGCTTACCCCCGGCGGAGCTGCATCCACGCAATGCGAGCAGCCTTTCTTCGACACCGAGTTGATCAAGCAGATTTACAAATCTGCCAAAGTTTTGACAAAGAGTCCTGCATACTATTATGCCAATATTCCCACCTACCCCGGAGGCGGGATTGGCTTCATGTATGTCTCGAATACTCCGTGGGAAAATGGCTTGAAAAACCCACTTCCGCCTGGTGTGAACAATTACATCAATCCCGAAGTCCACAAGGCGGCATTTGCCCTGCCGGAGTTTTTCAAGAGAGAGTTATACGGATAACGGAGATGATTATCCTCCAACCTCAGATCGAGGCATGAGAAAAAAGGTGGTGATTGAATTTTCAATCACCACCTTTTGGTCCCAGCCCAAAGCGAGTGACGGCTTTCGAATACTTTCATTTTGCGATTGATTTATTAGACGCAGCCATGAAACTTCCTGTTGCCAGAGTGAATAGCAGAAAGATAACCCCAAAAGCAGTGTGCGGATGACTGGTCAGCACGAATACTAAAATGACAGCTATGGTGGAGAGGAGCAATCCTTTCCACCAACCTCGTCCCCAAAGAATAAACCCCGCCACGATGATGCCCAACCAGAGGAATCCCGCCATTGCCGACCACAGATCGCGGGTGAAAATGATGATTGCAACGGCATACGCCAATGAGATCAAGCCCCAACCGTGGCGGCGCATAAATAAAGTCGCGCCAATTCCCAACGTGGCAAGAATCCAGCCAAGGGAGGAGAATGTTCGCAGGAGCGCACCAGATTCGAGAGTCTGTTCGGCTCTGGCTTTTATGCCCAACAACATGCCGCGTTCCATGACGAAGTGCATCCAGTCATACGTGAACGCCAGAACTGTTTGCATGACCGGCGAGGCGGGTACGGTATACGAGCGCGTGACAAGGCGGGATGTTTGCGCATCAACAGGCAAAACCACAATGGAGCCCCATAGATAGATGACCTTGCCTTCCTCGTAGACGGGAATGCGCCAGAAAGAATTTTCACCGTAAACCGCCCCGCCCGCGCCGAGGACCTTTTCTCCCTGTTGACGCTGTTGCCACTCTATGCGGATTTCATCTGCGTTATGGATATCTGCAAGAGTCAGGTTTTCAAGCCAGTCCTCGCTGTAAAAGCCGGCCCGTTCCTGTCCGAGTTGCACAATCCATTTCCATACCTCATCTGACGAGGCGTTGATGGTGACACCACGCGTGGACGTGATTATGCCTCCTTCTATCTCGCCGTCGCCCGGCAAGTTCATCGCTGCTTCGGCATCCGTGATACCCCAGCGGTTCATCCAGGGATGCAGAACGCTCAAATAAAATACGCTGAAGATGGTAACAACCGCCAAAACCGTCCACCCATTGTATAGTTTTTGAATCGTCAATTTCATTTACCGCTCCCCTGCCTCTTCATCACAATAATAACCAAGACCCACAACGTAGCTGCGAAGGGTGCGATCCATAACATGCTCTCCGTCACAGGCAGTGTTGGCTCCACGGTAACCAGGGTTCCCGTGTAGAACACATGCATCAGTTGTCCGAGCAGAAGGCTGTTCGTGTTTTTATAAACCCATGCCATCAAAATACGATAAGCGGTCAGCGGGATGATCCAATAGAGAATGAAATGCGGCAGCCAGTACGCGCCGAAATTTGCAGCATTGCCCCAGTAATCTGCCATGCCGTGCCAGCACGCCCAGAGCAAACCCAGAATTAGCCCACTGAGGAAGACGCTGTATTTGGATTGCAGGCGCGGCAGGGCGAACCCCGTCCAGCCTGTTTCTTCAAAGAAACCCGCCAGTCCGCCGATCACCAGACCGAAGGCAAGGTTCATATTCGGTTTGTAAATGGGGGAAACCAGCGCGGAAAAAATCAGGAAGATGAAGATGGATAGAATCGGGACAGTCAGCAGCGGAAGATACCAGTTCATCCCAACCTTCCAGTTGGTCATGCGCTTGAATAGATTCTTCACCCCGTCCTTTCCCTCCAACAGCGCGGTCAACGTGAGACTGCTCAGGCTGGGACCAAGCAGCATTAAGAGGTACATCAATACTCCATCGGTAAGTTTGATGGCGCGGGTATCGAATCCTTTTAACGATGCAATGAACAGGATCCCTCCCCACGAGATTGTATAGGCAAGGACAAAATAAGAAACAAGGGAATGGCGGTTTGCAAAAGCTTTTAGAGTCATCTTTCAGTTCCTTTGCCGTTCAACTCGAGCCGGCAGATCATGATTATGATGGCAGGGAAAATCTGCCATCCATAGTTATCCATTGAGAGTTTGCGCCACTGTCGCAGCTTGCTGCGCCTTTGGCAATTTCCGGGCGTAGCGAGAGGCAAGCCAAATCAGGACCCACATCAAGATCAAGGCTTCGATAAAGCCCAGACTGGCGAGCAGCGGCAATGGCAACCCGTCCTTGATCAGGGTGACCAGTTGTCCCATCGGCTGAAAGACGGGCCAGAGCATGAACACATTTTTTGTGATTCGAAATGCGACCGCATACATCACACCGATGAAGAACAGGAAGATCATTTCACTTGCGGGCATGCCGTATCCAATGTGATAGGCGGAATACAGAATGGACCCGATCACGATGGCGGGGATGACGCCAAAGCACTCTTCGAGCCGCAGCAACACCCAGCCCCGCCAGAAGATGGCTTCAAAGAATCCGATCGCCAGGGCAAGCGAGATGAGCGGCAAAAGACTCTCAAGGGCGGGCATTTGCAAACCGCGATATGCGCCTGAAAATTGCAGTGCGGCAAAGATAAGCTGCAGGATGATGCTCAGTCCGAGACGTTCCCGTGTCAGCCCGAGGTCGGAGACAGGTCTCTTTCGGATGATGACAGTCCAGTACAGGGGGATTCCAATTCCGAATAACGTTGCCCCCAATATGGCGTACAAACCAAAGTATGCCATTCCGCCGGCGACCGTTGAGCCGACGATGAATGTCGCGGTGTAGAGGGCGGACACCACCAGAAGCCACGAGACCGCAATTGCGATCAGGTCCTTGTTGGGCTGCCAGCGCATTGTGAAAATTGTCTTGCTGATTTTTGTGAGATTGGCGAACATGGATTTACTCCTTTTTCGATTAATGGGGTGGCAATTGAATAACAGAGGCGGGACCATGCAAAACGCCCGCAATGTGCATGGCCATGTGACTCAAAATGGCGGTAAGCGGATTGTTTGTCAACAGGTAACCAAAAGTCATGGCTGTGTTGCCGATGACCGGACCAACAACCCCTCCGCTTCGATATTCTGGATAGCCCAGGTGATAAATGACGGTCACCGCAAGCCCTGCAACCAGGGCAAGCGCGCCGACCAGAATCTTCCCCGGCCAGGTTGAGGTCCAATTCAACAGCGTGAATGCCTGCCAGGTTGCCAGAACAGGTAAAACGGATAGCATTAAGGCATCCACCAATCCATATACAGCGCCTGACCAAAGAAGATCAAAGATCAAAGCAAACCCTCCCGATCTGGGAGAGGCAGGTTGGGAAAGCACATTCTTTACAGTGAACACAGATAGTAGAACGGCTCCAAGTATCCCCCAATACCAGTTATGACGGATTAGATCGCCGATGGAGACCCCGCTCCATCTGACATAGGCATACAAGAATAAACTTGATAGTCCGATGTACGGGATCAGGTAGATGCTGCGTGGCAGGCGCAATACCCCAGCAAAAATTAAAGAGATCGCAAAGGACAATAGACCTGCGGCGGCGACCCATCCCAAATAAGCGTACCATACTTTGTTCATTTGATCTGCTCCTTTACATATTGTCTGGTTTTTATGATAGATCACCTGCAAAAAAGACTCCCCCGTCGGCAGGGGAGTCTTTGACTGTCCAGATGGATAGGTGACGCAATGAGCGGGATCGCTATGACTCCAATGTTGTACCGGGCGGATTCTTTGGAATTCCCCAAAATACGGTAGGTGAAAGCCAAACAATTTCCCACTTGACGACTTAAACGATTAAGTATAGAATAACATAAACGTTTAAGTAGATGCTGTCATTTTGGAGCTAACATGCCTGCGACCATCAAAGATATTGCAAAAAAGATAGGCAAGTCAACCACCACCGTCTCCAGGGCGTTGAATGACTTTGACGACATCAGCCCAGAGACGAAGGATTTGGTCCGCCAGGCGGCTGAGGACCTGGGATATATCCCAAATATCATGGCGCAGAGGCTGCAAAAGCGACAAACAGACACCATTGGCTTGATCGTTCCCACTTCCGGTCCGCGCTTCTCAGACCCCTTTTTCAGCGAATTTATCGCGGGCATTGGCAACAAAGCCGCCCAGATGGGATACGACCTGTTGGTATCCACCAGGGAGCCGGGCGACCAGGAACTGGAAGCCTATCGCCACAACATCCGCAGTCATCGGGTGGACGGCTTTATCGTTGTGCGCACCCGCCGTCAGGACGCGCGCATCAACCTCCTAAGAAAAATCGGTTTCCCGTTTGCGGCTTTTGGGCGGACGGATGGCGATCTTGATTTCCCATACGTGGACGAAGATGGTGAACTGGGAATGAAGCTGGTCATCGACTATCTTGCTAAATTGGGGCATAAACGCATGGGGGTGATTGCCCCTCCGGGGGATTTGGAATTTTCACGCTACCGTTTGAATGGAATTCGCGCAAAATTTGTAGAGTTGGGTCTGGCTGAGAAGGATCTGATTGTTGTGCAAGGCGATTTGACCCAGCGCAGCGGCTACGAACAAGCTAATAATCTACTGGACATGCCCAATCCTCCGACCGCTATTGCCGCCTGCAATGACCTGATGGCATTCGGCGCGATGAGCGCCGCCCAGATGCGCGGACTTGTGGTTGGCAGGGACCTGTCCATCACCGGCTTCGACAACATTCCCATGACCGAACATTCCCACCCTCCGCTGACAACGGTCAACCAACCGATCTATCAGATTGGCTCGATGGTGTGTGAAATGCTGGTCAAACGAATTTGCGGCGAAGCCGCGGATTTGGAGCAGGTTTTGCTCACCCCGTCACTGATCGTCCGTCAATCGTGCGGACCAGCGCCATTGGCTTGATACTGAACCCCGTCATGCTCTGGGAAGCGTTGTCATCCCGGGGCTTTTTAGTGCAAAGAAAGGAGGCAGTAGTTATTGATGAAGTGATGCCCTGTGTCAACACCCAAGTATGAAAGTCAGCCCGTCAAAAAAAATTCCATAACATGCGAGGATTAGATGAAACGTAATTACTCACCCTTTGTAGCTTTGATGCTCATTGTCCTGCTCCTTGGGGCTTGTGGACCAACACCCACCCCTGAGCAGGTTGTCGTCACGAAAGAAGTGGTCGTAACCCAGGTCGTTGAAGTTCCGGCTGAAGTAGGGGAAAAGAAAGTCGTCGAGTTTTGGATGGACGAACCGGAAGAACCGCGCGTGAAAATCTATGAAGAACTTGCGGCTAAATTCATGGCGGCACACCCGGGCATTGATGTGCGAATCGTGGCGATTGAAGAGGCTGGTCAGGCTCAACGCATTGCCACCGCGCTGGCGGCGAATCGCCTGCCGGACATCGTCCGCATGGGCGTGCAGGATGCTGCCACCTTTGCCGCCGATGGACTGTTGGATTTCGACGCGGCGACAGCTGTCATCGAAAAAGTGGGCAAGGATGACTTCCGTAGCGGCCCGCTGGCTATGGTGACCGATCCCGCCACCGGTAAATTCAATTCAGTCCCTTATGATGGCTGGCTTCAAGCCATTTGGTATCGCACCGATGTCTTCAGTGACGCGGGTTTGGAAGCGCCCCTGAGTTGGGACGCGATCAATGCCGCCTGCGACAAACTGCCCGGCACCGGAAACATGCTCTACGCCCTGGGGCTTGGCACCAACCCCGGCGAAAATTACGGTCATCAGCTCTTTGAGCAAGTCGCCATCTCTAACAATGCCTGGCCCATCGACGAGAATGGCAATGTGACCATGAACACCCCGGAGATGATCGCCGCCCTCAAGTTCTATACCGACCTTCAGCGTTGCGCCATCCCTGGCCCACAGCATTGGCTGGGCGCGCGTCAGGCGTATGAACTCGACCAATCCGGCATGTTGATCTACAGCACCTACATCATGGATGATCTTGTGGATGGATCGGACAATGAAGACGGCACATTCACCGATCTTGCTGTTGCCGACCTTGCCTCTAATACCGGTTTTGCTCCCAACATGCAGGGTCCTGAAGGTTCAGCTTCCTTTGGTCAGCTTGCTGTTTTGGGCATCATGAAAGACGCCGACCCCGAAGCCCAACTGGTGGCTGAATACTTCATGAAGGAAGGGTATCAGGATATTCTGGCTCTCTCTCCGTGGGGGAAGATCCCGGTGTTGAAAAGCGCCGTTGGAGACTGGAAGACCCTCAGCCCCTATTTCGAAAAATATCCGCCAGAGACTCTGGAACAGATCGCCAACGGTTACGATGTAATGCAGCGCTGGCTCTTCCGACCCGATTACGACGCCACTGAACGCGCCGTCGTCGGAGACATCGAAGGACGCCTGCTGATCCCAACTGCAATCAGTAACATCGCGCTGGAGGGAAGCATGACCCCCGAGACAGCCGCCGCCTGGCTGCAGGAACAGGTCGAAGCGTTGCTCGCTGAACGCCAATAGTATTTCACCCTTTCCGCATCCTGGGCTGGCGCATACCCAGCCCAGGAGTGACATTCCATTCCGAGGAGAGCGTATGAACAACTCAACAATGACTTCATTCAAGAGGCATTGGATGGGAAGATGGAATTCCCTGCCCTCACAGGAGGCGCGGCTGGCATGGCTTCTGATTCTGCCGACTGGACTGATTGTCTTCGGGCTGGTGCTCTTCCCGGTCATTTTCAGCGTGTGGATCAGTTTCCGGGACGTGGGGTTAACCGACCTGAACAACGTCTTTCAGGCTCGCTTTGTCGGGCTGGTTAATTACGTGAAGGTTTTCAACGATTTTGCCTTCAAGCCGCAAACCTGGCGCAATTGGGGAGCCGCGCTGACGAGCATCTTTTATTCCTTCACTTCCACAATCCTGACCATAGTAATTGGGCTGATTGCCTCCCTGCTTCTAAATCAGCCCTTTCGGGGACACGGTCTGGCTCGCGCGCTTTTCCTATTTCCCTATATCGCCCCGGTTGTCAGTGTGGCTTTTGTCTGGCGCTGGATACTCGACCCGACGCCCTCCGGCGTGCTGAACGATTTGCTGATGCGAACGGACTTGATTCAGTTGCCCAAAGCCTATCTCGCCGCCCCAGGTCTGGCTCTGTTGTTGGTGATTGTATTCCAGGGCTGGCGATATTTCCCCTTTGCCATGTTGATGATCCTCGCGCGTTTGCAAGCCATTGACAACACCCTTTACGAAGCGGCAGAAGTTGACGGCGCCAATTCGTGGCAGAAGTTTCTTTACATCACCATACCCGAACTGCGCTATGTGCTGGGCGCGCTATTCCTGCTGCGTCTGATGTGGACTTTCAACAAATTCGACGATATCTACCTGCTCACCGGCGGCGGCTTCGGCACAAAGGTACTGCCGGTGCTGACCTATGAATTCAGCTTCCGCTTGCACGACTTCGGACGCGGATCCGCCAGCGCCATGATCCTGTTGATCATCCTGGTTGTATTCATCCTCATTTATTCCCGCACCGTCATGCGTGACAGTGAAGAAAATTAGCGGAGGTCGATATGACAACGACAAATATTCCCGCCCGCCCCAACTATGATCCCGGCCAACGCCATAGCCTGCTCGACCACCTGTCCCGACAACTGACCCTGCCGCGTATCGTTTTCGCCCTGGTTCTGACGTTCTTTCTCACAGGCATTCTCTTCCCCTTTTATTGGATGGTCAGTTCATCCTTCAAATCCTACGCTGAGATCGGCGGGCGACATCCGGTGTATGTCCCATCCGCCTTGCGTCTCGACGCCTATCGGGAGTTGTTTGACCCCGGCCACAAGAGCTTTCAGAACTTTGGATATAATGTCCTGAACAGCGCAAAGGTTTCCATCCCCGCCGCCATATTGACCGTGATACTTTCCACGCTGGGAGCCTACGCGGTTGCGCGCCTGAATTTTCGGGGAAAGAACGCGCTGGTCAACGGCATCCTGTTGATTTATCTTTTCCCAGGCGTGTTGTTGATCATTCCCCTCTTTGCCATGCTTGCCCAATTGGGCACGCGCCTGGGGTTTGACGTGCAGGACAACCTGTCAGTTCTGATCCTCACCTATTTGGCTCAGACTCTCCCGGTCGGCTTGTACATGCTGGCAAACTACTTCCGCACCATCCCGTCGGAGATCGAGCAGGCCGGTTTGATCGACGGTTGCAGCCGCCTGCAGGTTATCTGGAAGATCACCCTGCCGCTGGCGGTTCCCGCGCTGGTCTCGGTGTCCATTTATACTTTCATGATCGCCTGGAATGAATTTCTTTACGCCTTTATCTTCCTGAACAGCAACGACCTGTTCACGATCCCGATCAAGATCAGCTCGATCTTCAACGACCCGACCCCGCGCCCGCATGTCGTCATGGCGGCATCGACCATCATGACCCTTCCCATCATCGTTTTATTTCTGGCGCTCGAGCGCTATCTGGAACAGGGGCTGGTTTCCGGAGGAGTCAAGGGATAGCCATTCCACGCCCGACCACATTGCTTATGACCATTGAAGAACGAATTCGTTACCACATTGCCTTTCTCTACGGCGAGAAAAAAACGGATCAAATCTGGAATGAGCTTCACACCATCCTAGATGAATTCCAAAAACGTGCGGCGCAAAATCCAATCCCTGCCGTTGGATTGGACGAACGCGATGCGATCCTAATCATGTATGGCGACAGCATACAAACCCCAGGACAGCCGTCCCTTGAAGTCCTGAAAGAGTTTGTCGAGACATATATTTTGGATTCTGTCAGTGGCATCCATATCCTTCCCTTCTATCCCTATTCCTCGGATGACGGATTCTCCGTGATCGATTTTCGTCAGGTCGACCCGTCACTGGGGGGTTGGGACGACGTCATCGCCCTGGGGAAAAACCATCGCCTGATGTTCGACGCGGTGATCAACCACATCTCCCGCAAGAGCGCCTGGTTTCAATCCTATCTGCGCGGCGAATCGCCCTATCGCGATTATTTCATTATTCCACCCGACGACTGGGATCTGTCCAACGTAGTCCGTCCGCGAACGCTTCCGCTGCTGACCGAGGTGGAAACTTCTGATGGTTTGCGGCGGGTCTGGACGACTTTCAGCGACGACCAGATGGATTTGAATTATGGAAACCCGCAAATCCTGCTGGAGATCGTCGCGCTGATGTTGTTCTACGTCGAAAAGGGCGCGTCAATTCTGCGGTTGGACGCCATTGCCTATCTCTGGAAGGAATCAGGTTCTTCCTGCATTCACCTGCCTCAGACCCATGCAGTGATCAAAATCCTGCGGGCTGTTCTGGATTTAGTATCGCCGCAGGTTTTGTTGATTACAGAGACGAACGTTCCGCACGAAAAAAACATCAGCTATTTCGGCGATCCCCTGCCTGAGACTGACCGCACCGATGAAGCGCAATTGGTGTACCAGTTCCCTTTGGCTCCGCTGATTCTGCATACGTTCGCATCTGCGGATGCGGGCAAATTGTCGAAGTGGGCTGCGTCCCTGGATGGTTGTGGGATGTTCTTCAACTTTATCGCTTCCCATGATGGGATCGGGGTTTTGCCGGCGCAGGGCATCCTTTCTGAGAATGAGATTCAATCCCTGGTTGCCCGTACGCTGGCAAACGGCGGGCGGGTTTCCTATAAGTCCAATCCCGATGGCACCCAAAGTCCCTATGAGTTGAACATCACCTTGTATGACGCCCTGAATAACCCGGCGTATCAGGAGCCATCCCGTGATATCGACCGCTTCATTGCTTCGCAGGCAATCATGCTCTCGCTGGCTGGCGTGCCGGGAATTTATATCCACAGCCTGTTCGGTTCAAGAAACTGTCAGGATTGTGTGGGAGAAACGGGACAGTCCCGCTCGATCAACCGGCAGAAGTTTGACTTTGCAACGTTGAAGCGAATCTTGTCCCAGCCCGACAGCCGCGAATCTCGCGTCCTGAATAGTTATCTTCGTCTGCTCAACATCCGACGGGAACAACCGGCGTTTCATCCTTTAGCTTCGCAGGAAATTACCTCGAACGACGCCAGTGTTTTCTCGATCCTTCGCCGCTCTCTTGATGGAAAACAAGCCGTTTTATGTCTGACCAATGTGACGCCGGTGGCATGTCAATTTCATCTCGCTTTGCCGTTCAATCAACTTCCATTCAACTCCGCCTGGCGAGATTTGATTGACGGGCAAGGTTATCTCGCGGCGCAATCGAGTTTGGATGTTTTTTTGAAACCCTACCAATCCTGCTGGCTTTCCACAGTTAATGCGGGATCATAAAATTATTCTTTGTCAAAAAGGAAATACAAAATGAGTGAAGTTTTGGTTTTTACACAGCCGCGCAAGATTGATTTTGATATTGTCGAAGATCGCGCATTGGAAGCAAAAGAGATTCGTGTCCGCACACAGTATTCCGGCATCAGCGCTGGAACAGAAATGACAGCCTATCGCGGCAGTAACCCGTACCTGTCCAAGCAGTGGGATGCAAAAAATCGCCTGTTCCTGCCGTCCGATTCACCCAGCCAGCCATATCCGCTGTCAGGCTGGGGGTATGAAGAGGTGGGGGAAGTCATCGAGGTCGGCGCGGAAGTCGCCAGCCTGAAAGTCGGGGATGTCGTCTACGGCACATGGGGACATCGCACCCAGAGCATTTTGCAGGAGGAGTTTGCCAGCAAGCGCATCAAGCCGGCTGGATTGGACCCGATTCTGGCGATCTATTCCCACATCGGACCCATTGCGTTGAACGGCATTTTAGATGCCAATATTCATGTCGGCGAAACTGTGGCGGTCTTTGGTCTTGGCGTGCTGGGACAGGTGATCGCCCAGCTTGCCAAACTCTCTGGCGCGCGTGTTATCGGCGTGGATCTGATCGAAAAACGACTGGAACTGGCGAAGAGTCTGGGCGCGATTGATTGGGGACTTGATCCCCGTCAGGGTTCCGCTGCGGAGAAGATCAAGGAAATGACTAATGGGCGCGGCACGGACGTGACCATTGAAATATCGGGAAATTCCAAAGCATTGAACGAAGCCGTGCGCGCGGCTGCTTATT
This sequence comes from Chloroflexota bacterium, assembly GCA_016234555.1. Taxonomy (GTDB): domain Bacteria; phylum Chloroflexota; class Anaerolineae; order Anaerolineales; family Villigracilaceae; genus Villigracilis. The sequence goes on from JACRBJ010000098.1 coordinate 19,283, forward strand.
CATCGCGGGTGGTGGCATTGGGCTTCTATCAGGGTGACGCGCAAGGCTTGCTGTTGGGGGAGGAGTTTCATCATAACCGCATCAGCCTGGTTTGCTCGCAGATTTCAAATGTCGATCCCGCTCTCAGTCATCGCTGGGATCGCATTCGCCTGATTCACACCATCATGGATTTGCAGGCACAAGGTTCTCTCAACCTGCGACCGGTGATTACGCACGTCATTCCCTTTAAGCAAGCCGCGCAAGGGTTTCAGATTTTGGATGAAACGCCTGACCAAGCATTGCAAGTTGTTTTGGATTTCTCACAACAGTAGATACCCCCTCACTAAAAAGGATATTTTTATGAAACGATTACGCACCGCCATTCTTGGCTGTGGCGGCTTTGCAAGCCGCCACGCTCAAAACCTGATTACCCTGCCTGAAGAAATTGAATTGACTGCCTTCTGTGATATTCAGGAGCAGAACGCCCGCGAGTTTTCACAAAAATATAACGACGGCAAGGGCGCGATTTTTACAGATCATCGGGAAATGTTCGAGAAAGCGAACCTTGATCTGGCTGTGGTTTGCCTGCCTCCCTTTGGACACTCGGATGAAGTGGAACTGGCAGGGCAGCATGGCGTCCATCTGCTCATGGAGAAACCCATCGCGCTTTCCTCCGAACACGCCTGGCGCATGGTCGAAGCAGCGGAAAAATATAACATCAAGACCCAGGTCGGGTTTATGTTCCGCTTTGGCGCGGGGATCGAGCGCCTCAAGGAATTGGTAACGTCTGGAGTGGTTGGCCCCGCAGGATTGATGAGCGCGCGTTATTTCTGCAATTCGCTTCATGCACCCTGGTGGCGGGATCGAAGCAAATCGGGTGGACAACTCGTCGAGCAGATCATCCACATGGTGGATTTGATGCGCTATCTCATGGGTGATGCTGTCAGCGTGTACAGCCGTCAGGAAAATCTTTTCCACCGCGAGGTTGCAGATTACACAGTGGAGGATGTCAGCGCGACGGTCTTCGGTTTTCAGGGCGGAGCCTTGGGTGTGATCTACGCCACCAACGGCGCCATCCCCGGAAAATGGATCAATGACTACCGACTGGTATCGCAAAAACTGACGGCTGAATTTACGAATGCAAATAATGCCCTGTTCCATTTCACTGCCGAAACACCAGTCCGCACCGAGACCATTGCCAGCGAGAAGAACGTGCATCTTGCCGAACTTCAAGACTTGTTGACTGCAATCCGCACCGACGGGCAGACGCGCACCCCGTTGCGCGAAGGAGCCAAATCACTCGACATGGCGCTGGCAGCAACTCAATCGGCTGAGACGCATCAAGAGGTTATCCTAAAGTGAATCTCCGGCTTTCCCCCGATAAAACCCTAAATCTCCAAGCATCTGGCGTGACCTTGCGCGGCGCCCAGCCTGTCATCAACGGCGCTCCGCTCGAAGGCTGGGCGCGCGAAGTGATCCGTTCGGACGATGAGCAGATTGAATTGCGTTATACCTCGGCGTCACTGGGCGGCACCTTTGGACTTCACGCGACTCACACAGACGCGCAGGGTCGTATCTGGATTCGATATTGGGTGGAGGGACTTCCAAATGACCTGGTTCTGGATTCGTTCGGATTGCGCTTCGAGCGGATCGAAAACCTGCGTCAATATTTGCGTCATGGATATTTCAGTTGGGACGGCAGTTACTTCGTTCAACCCGAAGCGATGGCTGATTTTGAGGAGTACGAATCCCGTCCCGAAACCGGCTACGGGATGACACAACTCCTTCCGCGCAATGGAAGCGGAAGCCTGATTCTTGGCTTCGACCGACATGACCGCTTTCAACAGACTTTCACATTCGATACCCGCCAACAGCCTCCTGCGTTGACCATCCAGACCTGGTGGGATCGCAAAGACCGCTCCGGGCTGGAACGATGCGCATCGGAGCGGCTGGCAGTTTTCAGCCATGCAGAAATCGAGAACGGGTTGCGTGAATGGGCGCGTCTTGCGGGAAACTCCTCGTCCACGCCGCCGCGCCTTTCCACGTCCCCAATTACCGGATGGTGTTCCTGGTATAACCTGTACGCATACATCAACGAGGAAAACATTCTCGATCACCTTCATGCCGCGCAGACTGTTGCGAAGCGCGAGAATCTGCCCATGCGCGTCTTCCAAATTGACGACGGCTTTACCCCGGAGATGGGCGATTGGTTGGAGGTCAAGCCGCAGTTTCCACGCGGAATGAAGCCACTGCTTGACGATATTCGCTCCGCAGGATTTGTCCCTGGTTTGTGGATCGCGCCTTTCATGGTTGGTAATCGCAGTCGCCTATATCGCGATCACCCGGACTGGGTGGTCAAAGATTGTAAAAGTGGAGAGCCGTTGGCGCACATGCGTTTTTATGGCGAGTTCCGCTGGCACAAACGCAGTGAAGAATACTACACCCTCGACGCCACCCACCCGGATGCGTTTGATTATTTGCGGAAGGTGTTTCGCATCTGGCGGCATGAATGGGGATGCGAATATTTCAAGACGGATTTCATGCATTTCGGCAGTGAATACGGTCCCGACCGCGCTCTTTGGCATACGCCGGGCATGACGCGCATCGAAATCTGGCGGCGTGTGGCGGAGATGATCCGCGAGGTGATTGGAGACGCGCTTTGGCTGGGATGTGGCTTTCCGCTGTGGGCATCCATCGGGCTTGTGGACGCGGTCCGCATTGGGCGCGATGTGGGCGTCGCCTGGGGCGGGAATCTTTCGGCGCAATCATTATTGCGCGACCAGGCTTGCCGTAACTTTGCCAATCACATTCTGTGGCAGAGCGACCCCGATTGTGTGCTGTTACGCGAACGCCATAACGATTTGTCTGAGGAAGAGATCAAGACCCTGGTAATCTATGCGGGGATGACCGGCGGAGTCATGATGACCAGCGACCACCTCGGAGAACTTTCTCCGCGTCGTTTACGCCTCTGGAAGTTGCTCCTGTCCGAGGGGCGCGCCTCCTGCGATTTTCCCCTGCTGGGAAAGTCTGGCATCTCCTACGAACGCCTGCCTGCGGATATTGAATCCAACCGCGTGCGGCACGTCCCCAAAGCGGATGACCCAATCCTGGTTCAAGTTCGCCACCCATTGCGCGATGGGACGCCTGGCGCAATCTTCCTATTGAATACTGGTGGTCACAGCATACAACGTACTTACCCGCTTTCGGATTTGGGAGTCAAGGAGCCGGTATATCTGTACGAATGGGAAAGTCAGTTATCCAGTGACGAAGCAGTGGAGCAGATCACTGTGACCTTGTCAGGCCATCAGAGTGTCCTTCTTTTCTTCAGCAGTGAGCCAATCCAGGCCCCCCATTATTTGGGCATCCAATAGGATCTAATATCCTGATGAAAGAAAATTCATGACGTGGTTGATAATATAAAAAAACTGCCCTTGAGGAATATGAGCATAAGTTCACTCCATTCTACTGCCTACATGCTTTGACAGTTTCCCGGTAATACCCACCACTCAATCTCTAGCAATTCATCTCCTTTTTCCAGGAAGCCTGGCGTGGGTCAGGCTTCTTCTATTATCATATCCAGCTGACTTATTTTTGAGCCGCTACCGATCTGCAACTGTTTCACCGTGCGCGGCAAGTGCTTGAGTCTTGAATAAATGGGCTCCTCCTATACGGGTTATAACCGCTTCGATCGTGCGCTGGGATACATGCTTATGCAGACAGGCCGGCAGACAGAGTTTCCAGTAGCCACTTCCATTGTCCACGTTTGGACTGGTATGTCTTGCTCATGGATTGGGCGTGTTGCCAACCGCATCGGTAATTTCTTCGCCTGAAGATAATATTTAGCGATGTTTGGGGTAAAACTTCATATTAACACTTTTGACCCTAACTGGTGTTATGGCAAACTGTATTAACACCACGCAAAACCTGCGAGAACCCCAATGAAACCAAATGAATTTCGTAACCCCAAGGTAGGAAAAGCAATTCGGACACAGACCGGGTATTGGGTTTTCATCCCTGCCCCGCTCCCGCCAGAAATCGAGTGGACAACCCATTAATTTCTGCGCTATCAGATGCGGATCGTGAACTAAGCAAACTGACCACCCTGGCTGGAAACTTTCCATTTCCACGTCTGTTGACCCAACCTTTCATGCGACGGGAGGCAGTTCTATCCTCACGAATTGAAGGGACCCGCGCCTCGCTCGTGGACTTGTATAACTACGAGTCGGCTCAACTCTCCTTTCTTGAACCCACAAATGATGTACGCGAGGTTGATAATATGTCCTTGCGTTGGATTACGGGCTGGAGCGGTTGAAGACGCTGCCAGTCAATACGCGGTTGGTGCGTGAAATTCACGCCAAGTTGATGGAAGGGGTGCGCGGGGGACATCTCACGCCAGGTGAATTTCGTAAAACCCAAAACTGGATTGGACCGGCTGGCAGCACCATTGAGACGGCCACTTATGTTCCGCCGCCTGTGGATGAGATGCGGAACGTATTAGGAGACCTGGAAAAATTCATCCACGCCGATACGGAGATACCGACACTGGCGCGGGCCGGCATGATCCACTATCAATTCGAGGCAATCCATCCGTCCCTGGACGCAATGGAAGGGTGGGCCGGCTGATCATCATGCTGTTGTTCCATGAGTGGAATATCCTGTCCCAGCCCCTGTTGAATCTGAGCGCCTACTTCGAGCGCCATCGTCAGGAGTATTACGATCACCTCCTGGCTGTTTCGCAACGCGGGAAGTGGGAGGAATGGCTACGCTTCTTCCTGCGCGGAATCAGCCTCCAGGCTCAGGACAGCGTGTTCCGCATGACCAGTCTTCAAGGCATACGCACAAAGTACGAAGCGCTGGTACAGGCAGACCGTAATTCTGCGCGCATGGCCGGGGTAATCGATTTTATTTTCTCCCGTCCAATCCTGACCATCAAACAATTGGAGACAGCGCTCGACATGCCTTATATGGCAGCAAAGCGGTATGTTCAGAAATTGGTCGATGCTAATGTCCTGCAAGAAACAACAGGATTTGCACGTAATCGAGTCTTCCGGGCAAATGAAATCTTCGAGGCGCTGAGAAATTCTGAATAGTATTGCATCCATTAGAGCCGGAAATATGTAAGCCCACCCCTAGGTAATAGGGGCGTGAAAAACACCCTATAAGAGGGCGTTGAATTGTTTTTGCCGCCTACGTGCTTTGACAATTTCTTTTTATGTCCCTATAATCCCGACCGTTCAACCTTCCCACAATTCATCCCCCCTCTAAAGAAGCCTGGCCAACGCCGGGCTTCTTCCGTTGAACCCATTCCCATCTTCCACACCCGAAAGGAAACCAAATTCATAAGTTCAAAATCAAAACACTCACAATCCCCAGTCCAAATCAACAGAAAGCAAGCATGTTGGAAAGCCTGGTCTTCTTCATAGAGACAAAAAATAATGGAATTGAAGACAGGAATGCAAACCTTGCCTAATGAGGCAATAACAAGTTTCATCCACATGCCCCACGCAACCGCCGACACAGTTCGATTTTTCAGGCTGTATCGGCGGCAATAAACCGTCCAATCCTTACACAGGAGGCAATCCAAGCCATATCCACAACTGAATATCCCCACGCATGCCTAAGGCATGCAGTCAAACGGGCGCTGTCCTGGGAAATCCCCAGGCTGCGCCCGTTTTCGATTCTCCGCACAACAGCGAGGACTCACCGGGGTGAGAGGCCCGGTAATAAAAAAAGCGAGACCGCCCAGAGGCAACTGGACGATCTCAAATGTGGAACAAATGTTCACAACCGATAATATCACAATCTGCAAGACTGTCAAGATTTCCGCTCCATTTCCGCTCAAGGCGCACCAGCGCATGGTGATCGTGAACGGCAAGGCGCTCAACGTGGCCGACTCCGCAGGGCGACAGCAGGGAGACTACCTCTACTCCGCCGTCGTTACACTGTTGCGCGAGGATGCAGCCGTGTACACCAGCGCCCCGACCTGGGCAAGCGTGGAGGTGAAATGAAACGACACCGACACAGCGGACTGCGCGGATGCGTGATCATGACTCCCGCCTGGAAACCATTTTTTCCAAGAAAGGAGTCCGATCATGAGAACCTACGCATTTCTCCTCATCCTGATCGCCATTGCTGCCAGCCAACCGCATTACTGGCTATCGGTGGTCATGGCGTTCATCGCCCGCACCCTGGGCGCATAAATCACTTCAAAAAAGGAGCCCGTAAAGGAGCATATGGACGATATCTTATCCTCCGCCGAAGAGATTTTGGGCGCGGCGGTTCGGGTGGAACGCCACCGCGACTGGGCCATTTTCTGGTGTCCCTTCCATGACGACGCGAGCCGCGAGGGGCAGGGCGGTCATCCCAACTTCGGCGTCAACCTTGCCAGCGGATACTGGAAGTGCCTGCGCTGCGGCGCCACGGGCGGGTCGCTTGGTGCCCTGAGCAGGAAGCTCGGACAGAATTGGAAACCGCCTGTATCGGTAACCCCGCCGACACGCCCCGCAAGACCGCCGACACAGGTCGGGATGTTGGATGAAGCCGTGTCGGAAGCACGTTCTGTGGTGCAACGCTCCCCCGCCTGGAGTTATCTTGCCTCACGCGGTGTGTCGCCATATACCGCCCTGGTGTATGGACTCGGATATGGCATCCCCATCCCAATCGTCCACGCGGATGTGCTCGAGGCGGCAAAGCAATCGATGCTGGTGAGACACAACGGGACCTGGCTCTGGGCCGGCGGTGTGGTGTATGCCGACCCACCGACACACCCTACAGTCATGAACGTGCGCTACATCCCCGAGGGACGATTGCCCTCTGGTACACGTACCTTCAAGCCGGAAAAGAACCACAAGACCTGGGGAATTCGCTCCCAACCTCTCGGAAGCTGGCGTATCACTTCCAGCACGCGCACTCTGATCGTACTGGAAGGTCTGTTCGACATGCTCATCACAGCGCAGAAGATCCACCAGCTTGGACGCGAAGCCGACACGGTCGCGGTATACACCAACGGCGCCAGCCCTGCCGCAAAAATGCATCAGTGGTTCAGCCAGCACAGTGAATTCGACTACGTGCTCCTGCGCGACCCGGACAAGGCGGGGGTCGAGTGGGCACAGACCCTCTCGGCATCCATCCGCAAAGGCGGGGCGAAGGTGCGCACCCTCAGACCTCCCGACGGGCTCGACCCGGACGAAGCCATCCTGAGTGGATGGTGGCCGTCCGCAATCTAATCCATCCAAATCCCTACATCGGGGAGCGACATCATGTCGCTCCCCGATTTCATTTTCCAAGGAGAAAAATCATGTCAACCCTCACCATCCTCGCCATTCTATTTGGCGCTCTTGCCCTATCCTGGGCGATCTGGTTCAACGTGCGGCTGTTTCAATATATCCGCTCCGGGCAATATGAAATGGACCAGCGTCTGAGGGAGGTCTGCAAATGAACGAACAACAATGCATATCCCTTGCGCGCGTGCTGGAATATCTTGCAGATGAAAAGAAGGATTTCGAAGCCACCTCCGATGAAATGCGCGCAAACCACATCTACACCGACATCCTCGTACTCGAACAATACTTGAAAGGAGAAACCAATTTATGATCGCCATATCACAACACACCCTGCAGGAGGCATTGAACGCTGTGACGCGTGCCAGCCTGAAGAACACGCTGATGGCCGCCTTCTCCCTCGTAAGACTGGAGGCGGACACGAACGGGACCTTGCGCCTGTCCTGCTTCAACGGCGAGACTGCCGCTCGCGCCACCCTGAACGTCGATTGCAATGAGGAACTCGCAGTACAGGTGGACGCCCAGACCTTGAAGGCGGTGGTCGAGACCCTCTCGGGTGAAATCCGCCTGACTGTGGAACAAAATTCACTCCTCATCCAAGCAGCCACCAACCGCACCACCTTGCGGATCGTGGAGGAACCGCTTCCCGTTCTTGGAGAAGAGTCCATCGCCTCCATTGCCGCATTTTCCGGAGCAACCTTCCGCAGTTTGGCGCGCGTCCTGCCCTTTGCCTCCAGCGATGATTCACGCGCTGTGCTACAAGTCCTGCACCTGACCTTCTCAAAGGAATCCGTAACCGCCCAAACTGCTGATGGATATTCCGCCGGGCTGGTGCGGGAAACCATCGAAGGACCCTCGGAGGAAACCCCGGTCTCCCTGCCCTTGAGTTTTGCCCGTCTGCTCGCAACTCTTGTGGATGACCGCGACACAGTGCGGCTGGGAAGTTCGGGAGCCAACCGTTACTTTTTCCAGGTTTCCAATCCGGATAACTCAAAGGACCTTACCCTGGCGACCGCCTCATCTGCGGAAAATTTCCCCTCCGCACAAATTATGACGATGATCGAAGAAGCCCGAGGTTCCACAACCGCCCACCTTGCCATACAGCAGTCCAGCCTGATGCAATCCATCCGCATGGTGAATGCAATGGGCACGCAAAGCACCTTCATCAAGGCTTCAGGCGGCGTGGTGAAGATCGCCTCGACGGAAACCGACACCGGGCAGGCGCGCAACATCCTGGTGGGAAGCGCGAGCGGCGAGGATGCAAGCCTCTGGCTCTCGGCTGCCTTTCTGAAACGGGCAGCGGAAGCCAGCAAGGGGGAACTAACCCTGCAGATTTCGGGTGGGATGAAACCGATCCTGGTCGAGGCGGGCGACTTCACAGCGCTCATCATGCCAATGGTGGTGGAGGGCGGCAAGGATCCCTTTCCCGAAGACGAAGCTATTTCGATCAGCCTGCCTTCAATGGCGATGGCATAATCACAAAAAAGGAATCCATTTACGAAGACGGCATCACACCACTGGCGTGATGCCGTCTTCGTTTTTCCAAGGAGACCCATGAACAACCATCCATACCTCCTCCAACCCATGCCCACATACGAACAACCACAACTGAGGAGCATGCCCCTGCGCGAACAACCCGCCTATCGCATCGCCCAAAACGCCACCGCCTGCAACCTGACCGAACTCATGGCGGCAGTCATTGGCGGACAAAAACAGATCGAAACCGCCCAGGCTTTGCTTACGCACTTCAATGGCGACATCCGCCGCCTGTACCGGGCACACCCGGCGGAACTGGCAAAAGTGAAGGGCATCAACCAGGCGACCGCCGTGCGCATCAAGGCGGCGCTCAATCTGGGACAGCGCCTGAATCAGCCCGGCGAGGAACGCCCCACGATCAATTCTCCCGCCGACGCCGCAGCCCTGGTTCAACATGAAATGGGACTGCTCGAAAAGGAACACCTGCGCACACTGCTCATGGACAGGCGCAACCACGTGATGGACATCGTGGAGATCTATCAAGGTTCGGTCAGTTCCTCACAGGTGCGTGTTGGTGAGATCTTTCAAGCGGCGGTCGGGCGCATGGCATCAGCCATTATTGTCTGCCATAACCATCCCACCGGCGACCCGACTCCATCGCCAGACGATGTGGCGGTGACCCGCGCGATTGTCCAGGCTGGCAAACTGCTGGACATCGAGCTGATGGATCATCTGGTGATCGGACATGGCGGACGCTGGGTATCTCTAAAAGAACGCGGACTTGGCTTCAACTAGGAGGCGCTCATGCAACTGAGTCTCAACCTGTCCTTTACACCCGTTTTCCGCAACAAAAAAGTTTTCAACACCACCACCTGGCTGGACGCAGGCTGGGCGACCCCCTGTCTGGGCCTTGCCAAAAAGGTCGAGATCAGCCAGTCGTTGAGCGATGCCCTGGCTTCGCTTCAAGGCGGGGATGAGCATGACCAGCATCTCTACGACGCGCTCTGGCTTGCACACCACCACCTTGCCCTGAAAGGACAACCTTCCTTTTCCTTCACCTTCGATTTTCTGTGTGACGACAAACACAGTGGCAGGATGACTAGCCATAGCTTGCGGCTGCGCGTGGAGGAAAGAGAGCAAGTGATATTGCTGGGCTTAAACCGGGAGGTCGCATGGCATTCTATCTAGGCAAACGCGGACAGGATGATCTGATCCTCTTCCGCTCCCCCACAATTCCCACCAAGGAAACGCACGGTCATTTGTATACGGCGGTCATCGGTCCGTTCAGGAGCCGCGTCGGCGCAAGTTACTTTGCCCGTTATGGACGAAACAATCCGCACATCCGCACCGCCGATGATGCCGAACGCCTGGCGCGCGCAGACCCATTGATGGAACAGACAATCGTCGAGGAAAGCATGACAGACGGGGAACTGACCATCGCTTTGGAATGCGATATGCAGGACAAAAACGAATATTCACCCAAATCCCTGCCGGCGGGTCCCATCCCCTGGCAGGAACCATCAAAACCCAAGGAGAAATCTCATGCCTAACTGGTCTGAAAACGAACTGACCATCACAGGTCCCGATGTGGAAAACATCCTGAACGCCGTCTGTTCCGGTCCCTGTGAAAATAACGATGTCCGCACCCTGGATTTCGACAAGATCATCCCCTATCCGAAAATGTACAAGGAACTGGACGGGCGCGCAAGCGAGTACCAGGAAAAATTTCTTGCCATAGGAAGGGATGATCTCGACCGGCAGGAAAAACTCAACGCATTGGCTGCGGAATATGGTGTTGAATCCGGAACGCCCTGGTTGCAGGATGGCTTCAACTCCGGCGGCTATGAATGGCGCAATGAATTTTGGGGCACGAAGTGGTCGGCAAGGGGCATATCCCTGACAACCCGCCCCAACCACTCGAAGGAGATCACGCGCAAGACAGCCAAATGTTCGTCCTGTCAAACCGTGCATAACGTCGAACACATGACGGTCTGGGTCTGCCAACAGTGCGGCAGTCCGCTGCCTGACCCTCAACCGCTGCTGGCATTCATGGAGTTCGACACTGCCTGGAGTCCGCCCATCCCCGTGATCGAAAAGCTTGCCTCGATGTTCCCGGATCATGCCTTCGAATTGAAATATTTCGAAGGTGGTATGGGATTCAGCGGGCATGCCCGCTGGGCTGAGGGCGCGGAACAATTCCACCATTCATACGAATACAGTGGTCCGCGCGGTGGATAGATTCAACAAGGAGAAAAAACATGACCATTCAATCTGAACACCACCGTATGAAACCCGTACTCGACCTGGCGTGCCAACTTGACATCTCCACCAACCCCGATCCAAGTGCGATCTTTGAGGCAGGGAGCGGAGGTTTTCAAATCTGGTGTACACCTGTGGATCATCCAAAAGGGTGGAGCGGGATTGTGATGAATGCCGGCGCGTTCTCCAAGCCCTGCGAGTATGTGGGCAGCGTCAATTGGGTATGGGAGGATGAAAGCATTGTAGCGCTTGCAATCGAAACCAGCGCCTATGCCTTGGCAGACCAGATGCCCGATGAGTATTGCAACCTGAATGATATTCCCGCAGGATTCAACCGTCGCACGATCTTCAACCGCGACGCCGACATCGAGTGGCTCAAGGAGAAGATCGCCTGGCTGTTTGCGGAAGCAGGAGTTCCTTTGCCGCCCTTTGAGCACGAACAGGCAGCGTTATCAGATATTGGACCGTACATTCTGGCTCACTACGTTTCGGACGAGGATGAATACGTGGTAATCGTCTCTCCGGGACTCGATCCGGGAGAGTTTTGCGAACCGGGCTTCGAGGTCGCACGTACGTTGGAGATTTGGAATGCCGGCGACTTTCCCGTCGATGTGATCCTGTATCCCGACCAGGAGTTCCAGGAGATGGACACCGAACCCGATGAAGGTCCGTTGGTCGAGCAATACGAGAATGCCTCCCGTCTGGGGGATGACAGTTGGCTCGAATCCGCCTTTGAAGACAACATCAGCGGCTGGGGCGAATAACAAATCTCAATTGGAGGGCGACCAGATCGCCCTCCAATTTTTTTATAGTATTACGGCGCAGGATTTGCGCGAACAGCGCAAATCACGAGCAACCTTTGGTTGCGGCCCGCGAAGCGGCTGCGCTGTGGAGAAACCCAAAATGACCTCCCTTTTTCAAACCACCATCGAACATCTGTTGAAATCCAACAACCTGCTGGAAAATTTCCAGAAGCAGGACTCCTTCCACGTGCGCTTCGAGAAGACAGGCTACCAGCCTTTGGTGATCGAACGCCACGGGGACATGATCAGCGTCGCGCATTACTTCCAGCAGAACGGCGACCTGATTGCCGACCCCGATGTGGAATTGCACTATCCCTCCTGGGTGCCGACCGCCATCACGCAGGCTTTCTTTGGGTATCGCACAAAGTTCATAGAGCGGGATGGAAAGACCTACGTGGATACCCGCTTTGACAGGGAGGTTTCCTCCTTCCTCTCCATGTGGGCGCGCAACATCAAGGCACAGGGCTGGGCAGAAGGCGGCAAGGTGCATCATGACGAACAACCCTAACATCCGCTTTGCCTATATGTACCGCGATGCCGGCAACTACAAGCAGCATGGCGAGGCAGTCTTTGGCAACAAGGATATCCTTCCCGTCGAGGATATTGAAACGCAAATCCGTTCCCTCCTGCAGGACGGCGAGTTCTTCATTGCACGGCAGGTTCAAATCGTGGAACGTTTCTTCGATGACCTTCATGACGACGATCACCCCTGGCATGAATTTGTCTCGGTAACCGTCGCCACTGATCCTGTATTTGACCCAGACCGCAGGCGGGAAATTGCCGAATTCATCGCCGACCTGGAAAAGTCGCATCGCGCTGGATGGGATGAGGCACAGGTGCGCGCAGACCTCGCGCAGCTGCTTGCGGGACAGAAGCGCGCTTTGAAGCAAAAGATCGAGTCTGATGTAAAATCGAAATTAGAGAATGGAGATGAGAATGAACACTGTGTTCCATGTGCGTGTCCAGCGGGGCGGAAGCATCACCCTGCCCAGGGAATTACGGGACAATCATCATATTGGGTCCGGGGATACCCTGACCCTGCTTGATCTGGGTGATGGGCTGGTCGTCATGAGCTCGAAGAGTTTCCGCGTCGATCAGATCGCCGATCAACTGGCAACTGAATGGCGGGAGGACGGCGTGTCGCTCGATTCCCTGCTCTCCACCCTGCGTCAGGTTCGTAAAGACAGGCGCGACGCGAATCCATAGCGTATCTCATAATCCACAATAAATTTTCCCAATGAACTGCGGGACCGGTAATGCCGGTCCCGCAGTTTTTATTTCCAGGAGGTTTTCATGTTTCCATCCAAACCCGACCTGATCGTCCTGCCATTCAAGCAGTGCTGCCCGGCTCGAATACTCTGCTCACGCTCGAACAAGCCCTATCCCGATTGAGGAAAAGGGAGCGGATTCAGATCGAACGCACCTACCCCGGGTCTCCCGAGACCATCGGCTGGACGATCTTCCGTCGCGCGCCCCCAAAATACCTATACGAAACCACACCCCTCTTCCGCTTCGAACGCGGCGCGCGCCGCTACATCCGTAAAGCCTATGCCATCCATTATTCACGGCTCACCAGCGACGATGGCATGACCTATTCCCATTTGAATCTATAAAGGAGACCTTATGTACGACTACATGCTTGAAGAAATGGCGGAGACAATCGCCAGGGAACTTCACGTTGACAGCAACGATGTACTCCGTATTCTCAACCGCTACTGGCAGGACCGCATCGCCCATGTCTGGGATGTTGACGACATGCTCGCCAGCGCCCGCCGTGCGGGCAAGCCCATCACCCGCGCCGATGCCGCCGGCCTGTTATCCGATGTCTTTGAAGATCACGACTCCGACCTTGGGATCAACTGGGGCTGCCTGGCCTCCGCCCTGGAGGATTATCACTTCATCTTCAAATCCTGCCCCGAGGATCAACACGACAGGGTGCATGGGGTCTTCAATGTCTGGCGCAAGGGCAACCCCATCGCCCATCAATTTGGCGCCCATCCCCGCCAACTGGACGGCAATCTGCCGGCTGCGCTCGACTTCGCAAAATCAATGGCAACAGAGATGCCCGGCAAACCCGTCTGCCTCGGACTGGAGACTGAGACCGGAGAGTCTCATTACTGGCTGGTCATCACCTGTGTGGACGGTGAGATCAACATCGAAGAAAGTGGGGAACCATGCACGCCGTAGAGCCGAAACAACGTATCCGCATCCTGACCATCCAGGTCGCCGTCCCAGAGGATGCCTACCCCGATTCCGTTGCAGACGAAATGTCCGAACTGCTCTCTGGAAATGGGATCTGCTCGGATGCCAGCCACATTCTGGATTGGCGTTATCTGACCCAATACCAGCCGTCTGTCATAGCGAGCGATGATCCTGATGAGGGGGAGGTCTTTGGACTGCTGGACTTCAACCTGACGATTACAAACAAGGAGTAACCCATGTACGAATGGAACGAACCTTATGAAGATGAATACATCAAGGAACGGATCGAAGAATTGAAACTGGCACAAAAAGAGGCAACAGAGAATGGCAAAATCCTGATTTCCCCCTATGAACAATTCTGGCTGCCTTCGTTAAATAATCTGCCCGATGTGGAATATCAGGGCAGGGATCGTTATAGCGCACCGTTTGGAAAATTCGAAGCGGCTCCCGGTGTTCCCTTTCATGGCGCACTGTGGTTCACGCCCGGCCCAGGCGCCGAACTTCCTCCAACGCTAAGGAACGTCAAGGAATGGATTGCAGCATGTGCAGTGGTGGATATGAACGCGCGCACGGTGAATATCCAGGTGGAGGAGATCGAGATCACCTTCACCAGCATCAATGTCAGCCTGAATGCGCATGAATTACTGAGGGATATCAATCGTGAACTGGTGCGCGTCAATGCGGGTGTGTATGTGTATCGCATCGAGCCTGTGGAGAAAGCCTCCCCACTCACTCACCTGTACCCGGATGGGAGTATCCCTGTTCTGAGCAATGCCCACACCCGCGCCGATGTGACCGGGTATGCCCTGCTGCAGGACCGCCCGCATCAACACACACTGGTCTATGTCGGAATTGCCGCCCACAAGACCAGCGTCGAGAGTCTGTGGGCATCCCTGATTCGTGGCAAGGGCGGCTGTTCGATGCGTGGCACATCAGTGCTTGCTGACGGTGAGGTGAAGATGTTGACCCAACCGCTACCTGAGTTCAATGTCCTGCATGCCGGGATCGTCTGTCGCAAAGCGTTGCCTGGCAAGTGGGAGGCAAAGGATGATGCGGTCTATGCTCTGCTCTTTGAAGGAGGCAGGGATGTTGAAGCTGATTTGCAAACGCTCGTCTTGAAGCGATTGCAGGAAGCGCTGGCGTTTCCCGTCCCGGATGCCTGGGCAAAGACGATTTGGGAATATGCGCTGGATGCCGAATATATCCAGCGCTTGGAAACTGGAGGGGATTGTCACGGCGGGGTCAAGCTGGACCTGACCAAGCCCTGGCAGGAATTGGTACAGAACCTGTTGGAGCAGGAAGTCTTGAAAATTTAGGAGATTGAACATGTTTCAAACCATACAAGTCGATGAGGTCTTCGACATGAACAAGGCGATGGCATCCGAGAGTCATCCGTCCTATTGGCTGGCGCAGCTGCGCAAAGCCGACTGGCAATACCTGCTGGAGTTCGTCAACAGGAAATTGCCACTGAAAACAAAAAAGCAGGCGATGGCAGAAGCCGCCCTGCGGCATTTTGAGTTCGTCACCTGTGAGGGGCGCGGTGAGGTCTGGCAGGTGTGGACGGAAACGCGGCATGAAACAGATCGCGTATTGGTCATTCAGTTCCGCCACTCCGAAGCCGACTGGTCCCGTGGGTTGCCCGAGTTTGTCCACCTGGAGAAGAATGAACCGCTTGGCTTGGTGAACATTGCCGGGCGGTTGTTGTGTAAAGTGAAATAACAAATCAAATTCAACCTAATCCCCCATGCCATTTGGTGTGGGGGATTTTATTTTCAAAAAGGAGATTGATATGCGTCCTCCCGCAATCGAGAAGTGCGGTTTTTATGCAACTTCAGAAAACGTTGCTGAATTACTCAAAACCTATTTCAAGCCTGCTGAGTCTGGCAGACTTCTTGATCCGTGTGCCGGCGAAGGTGCTGCCGCTTCCATCCTGGCAAAAGCCTTGAAATGCCAAAGTTGGGGAGCAGAATTATCCCCAGCACGCGCGGCACTGGCATCTGAAAAGATGGACCGCCTCTTCAACACGCCCTGGCAGTCCTGCCACCTAACAGGTGAGTCCATCACCTTGTTATTCCTCAATCCTCCATACAGTCATGACCGTCTGGGCGATCAGAAACGCCTGGAATTGGAGTTCCTGAAATCCACCACGCCCAAACTGACTCGTGGGGGAGTGTTGATCTATATCGTCCCGCATCCGCTTCTGCGCGATCTGGATGTAGCTTCGCATTTGGCGGGGTATTACGAAAACATCCGCATCTATCGCTATCCTGAGACGGAATTCAATCAAGTGATCGTACTTGCGACAAAACGGGTGAAGTTCAAAATCCCATCGCATGAAGAAGTTCATCAAGTGCAGGCATGGGCGGATGTGGAACCGCCGACGTTGGTGGAGATGGATGGGCCGATCTACAAATTGTTGCCTGCAATGGATAAAGGCGCCGGCGGGCAGCCGATCCGCTTCTCACGACTGGACTGGCAACCAGAAGAGATCGTGGATGCCACACAGAAACGAGGTGTGCATTCCTCCAAGGAATGGCTGGACTTGCTTAATCCGTCTCGTGGGTTGGGTGAATTGAAACAACCGGTCATGCCATTGAAGAAGGGGCATATCGCGATGTTGATGGCATCAGGCATGATGGGAACGCTGCGTCTGAACGATGAAGATGGGAAGCCAATGCTGGTCAAAGGGCGGGTGGTGAAGGTCACGGAGAAGGTGGAAGAAACCGCCGACAAGAAGGGCAACATGACATCGGAGGTCTTTCGGGATCGATTTGTATCCACGGTTGCCATCCTGCGCCAGAGCGGGATCGAGATTATTGATACGGTGGACCCGCTTTCCAAGTTCATGCACAAGTATGGCGATCAGATAGGTGCGCACATCCTGTCCACGTACCGTCCTTTATATAACTTTGATCCAACACCCGATGAAATCGCCGTGCTGGACACATTGGGGACGAAGCGTAAGCCATTGCCTGGACAGGATAAGGCGGGACTGCTGCCGGCGCAGAGACATGTGGTTACCGCAATTGCAAGGGCGATTAGGAAACATTGTGTAGGGAATGTACAAGGTGAGATGGGCGCCGGGAAATGTCAAAGATTATCTGCAAAAATCTATACACCTACAGGATGTAAGTTAATGGGAGATATCAAAGTCGGCGAGCAAGTGATTAATCCTGATGGCGGATACTCTAATGTAATCGGAGTCTTCCCACAAGGAGTTATGGATCTTTACAGGGTCACATTTAGTGATGGTAGTTTCACGGATTGTACAGCTGATCATCTCTGGGAAGTACATTCTCCCCTGCGAAAGTGGAGAGGAAGACCCTCATATGTAAAACCCCTTAATCAAATTATGTTGGAACCGTTAATGCATCCAACAACTGGCAATTTCCAAGTGTTTATTCCGATGACCAAACCTGTTGAATTCAGGAAAAGGCTGTTGATTATCCACCCATATGTATTAGGCGCATTATTAGGAGATGGACATTTGGCAACTCCCGATATCACCTGTGCAGATCAGGAGTTGTTAGATGAAGTGGAAAGGTTATCGCAACCTAATATCATTTTGAAACACCGCGATCGATATACATGGGCATTAAGAGCCTCCATACATAATGAAAAAAATCATATCAGGTTGTCATTGCGTGACCTCCAACTTCACGACAAAACATCAAAAAATAAATTTATTCCTAAACAATATCTATACTCGTGTATTGAAGATCGTATATCTCTTTTACAAGGTTTGTTTGATACCGATGGCCATGCGGCAAGCGGAAGAGGGGTTGAATTCGTCTCAATCTCTAAACAACTAGCGCAAGATGTTAAGGAACTGGTTCAGTCGCTTGGCGGGACGGTTACCTGTCGAATGATAACACCTACCTATACGTACAAAGGAGAAAAACGAACAGGACAAATCGCTTATCGTCTCTATATCAAACTGCCATCCTACATCAGCCCATTCCGACTCTCTAGAAAAGCAAGTGCTTATCGACCGCAAGGCAAGTATGAGCCTCATCGTTCCATTGTGAAAATCGAACATGTCGGACAGGATTATGCCCAGTGCATCATGTTGGATAGTGAGGACCAGCTTTATGTGACAGATGAATACATTGTTACTCACAACACAACTATTGGCTCTGGTGTTGTTGAGCTTCTGGATGCCTATCCTGCCATCGTACTTTGTCCACCGCATCTCGTTCCGAAATGGGTTCGGGAAATCGAAGAGACAATCCCTGGCGCAAAGGCAATGGAGTTAAGCCGCATCGGACGCAATGCCGATGATTCTAGTGACATCAATGATGTACGCAGGTTCTTACAACTTTATAAGACTGGAGAGCTTGGTAATAAGCCCATTGCTGTCATCGCCCATACCTCAGCAAAATACGGCGCCGGCTGGGAACATGCCGTTGTCCGCAGGAAGTTTATTGACGAAGATGATGGTCGGGTGGGCGAAGCCTTGACCTGCCCAAATTGCGGCTCTCTGATTCAGATTGATCTGCCTGGCGGGTTTGTTTCCACAGCAGCGAGTCTCGATGAATTGGGAGATAAACGCCGATTCTGTGAGGCTGAGATCAGTGGTTATGAACTAGACGATAAGGGCAGACTCAAACGTGATGAAAAAGGCAACCCGGTTTGGGGAAAGCGGATTTGTGGCACACCGCTATTCCAATTCACTGGACGAAGGTGGGCAATTGCTGAATATATTTTCAAACAAGCCAGAGGCGCTTTCAAGTTATTGGTCGCAGATGAATGCCACGAACTTGCGGCCAAGGCCTCGGATCGGGGTATTGCATTTCATCAACTGGTTGCATCAACCCAATATACCCTGACCCTGACAGGCACATTCTTTGGAGGGCGCAGCACATCCATTTTCTGGTTGCTTCATCGTTTGAATTCCAGTGTAAGGAAGGACTTCGCCTTCAACGATGAGAAACGCTGGGCAAGATTGTACGGTGTGCTGGAAATGACCCGCAAGAGTAAACGCGCCACTGAGGATGGTGATGAAGATGGATTCACTGGCAATCGCCGTTACCAGAACCAAGCCAAAGAGCAACCTGGTATTTCACCCGCCATTGTGAATCGCCTCCTTGACACAACCGTGTTCCTGTCCCTGAAAGATTTGGGACTGGCTCTTCCTCACTATGCAGAAGAAGTTGTGACACTCACGATGACCGATGAACAAGGCGGACAGTATCGTTCGATGGCAAAGAAACTGCGCGACTTGGCGATCAAGAACCGTCGCTATCTCTCAACCTGGTTGCAGTGGACTCTGGCGCGTCCAAACTCCGCCTTTCGCGATGAAGTGGTTGAGATCGATGAAGTGGATCGTAAAGGAGAATTCCTGCGCAGAAAGGAGTTGATGGAATTGCCGGCTGTGGTTGATGATGAGACCATGCCCAAGGAAGGTTGGCTGGTGGATTTCTGTCGCGCAGAGCGCCAGCAGGGACGGAAGGTTCTGATCTATCTTCGCCAGACAGGGACGCGCGACATTCAAGATCGAATCTTGAAAATCCTGCGAGATGGTGGTGTGCGTGCCGAGGTATTGACGAGTGGAATCAATCCGCGCAAGCGTGAGGAGTGGATTGCTAAGCGTGTCTTTGGGTTGGACGCGCTGGTGGTAAACCCCAAGCTCGTGGCTACCGGGCTGGACTTGATCGCCTTCTCCTCGGTAGTGTTTCTTGAGATCGAGTATTCGCTTTATGTGCTTTGGCAAAGCCTCAGGCGGGTCTGGCGCTTGGGGCAAACCAAGCCGGTCAAGGCGATATTCTCTGTATACAACGACACAATGGAGGCGCGGGCTTTGGCGCTCATCGGCGCAAAGATGAAGGCGGCGCAGTTGTTGTATGGAGATAATGTCGGGGGAGCAATTGTGCCAGAGGAGGATGGAGACATCCTGATGAAGCTGGCACGTGAGGCATTGGAGTCCGCCGACCTGCCTGATCTACAATCTCTGTTCGCGGATGAAGTGGTTGTCTCGAATTCGCCAATGGGATGCACAACGGCTCCGAGCGCACCACTGCCTGTTCCAGACATTCCAAAAGCGGTTTCCTGGTCAGACTGGATGACACAAAGAGGGGTTGTGGGAAAGTCTGCCAATCGCCCACGTTCCAAACAGGTAATACAGAACCAAACGTCACTGTTCTAAAGCCCCGCATTCTACAGCCGTAATCGGTTATGAAGAATGCGGGGAAACGACACCAGCCCAGACCATTTGTCTGGGCTGGTGTATTCTATTCAAGAGGTAAATTATGGAAGAAAATCCAAGATGCAAAAAGTGTGGTCGGCGTTTGAGATCGCCCATCAGCATTGCGAGGGGAATGGGTCCAAAATGTGCAGGGATCACTGCAACGGCTGGCAGGAGCGTCCATACGAAAAATAAGCAGCGATCTGGGAAGGCATACCCAAATATCAGCAATAGCAGCACCCAAATAACTCTTTTTCCTGGTGAATTGCCGACGAAGCGTTTGAGCAAAAGGGAATTGTATCGTCGGCGAAGAGAGGAACGTCGTCGTCTCTTTGAGACTCGTGAGCCATTCCAATGTGGGGTATTGTTGCCCAAGAGAAAGCCTTTGGTTTATACACCGTTGGAAGATGGTACGTGGAGGGAAAATCCAAGCGGAAGAGTAGTCTCGCACGAACGATTGCAGGAATACCTTACGAGGTATCGATTCATATAACAGCAACCCCTGATTTGTTGAAAATCAGGGGCTTTTTGTTTTAAGCACTTTCACAAAAGCAATCTCATACTTCCCATACAAGCGGACTTCCTTCTCCTTCAGCACGCGGAACGTCTCCCCAGGGAAATCCTCCCCGTAGACTTATTTCGGATCGACGCCGAAAGGCGTGTAGCGCAGTACGTCGCGGGTGAGACCGTAGAGACGGGCGTAGTACGCATCCAATTCGGCGCGGAGTACGACGCAGTGGACTTCGCGCCAGCGGAAGAGTTCACTCAAAATGCGTTATGGATGAACAACGCGCAACCCCAAATATTCTTCGTATCCGTCAAAGTCGCTATCGTTATGCAAAAGTTGATGATCGTTTTCAATGCAAAAAGTGGCGATGAGACTGTCTATCGTCTTGCGGACAGTGATTCCCTTTTGTCGCAGGAAGCGATAATTTCTTGCGCTTTGCACCGCCAGTACAGAGTTGACCATGCTTGCCTGCATAAATTTCCCCAATGTGCGGCGGACTTTTTCAAAATCGGGGTCGTGACGAAAGCCTTGCAGTACTTCTGCCAGAATCAAGTCGCCTATGAGGATTGGGGTGTTTTCCAATGCAAGGTGTAGAAAATCGGTTTGTGAATTTTCAACTCCATTGAAATAATCAATCCAGACGCTGGTATCCACCACAAGCATGGCTAATGTACCTTTACACGTGACTGGCGCTGGTCATTCAAATTGCCATCCCACGGTAATTTGCCGCGCAAAGTGCGGACTTCTGCCTGTTCATTCAACAAAATCAACAACCGCAACGCTTCATGCACTACTTCGCGTTTGGTCTTGATTCCAGTTAATTTTTGAGCGCGTTCGATAAGATTATCGTCAAGCACAATATTGGTTCGCATTTTTACCTCTTTTCTGTGTGTATAAAATCAGATTTCCATGTGTATTATACAGCAGAATTAACCAATTCATTCTTCATCCTTTCCCTTGTCCGTCCCGCGCGGTTCATCCCCACGTGTGTGGGGAATACGGGCGTGGTTTCGATTGCGGGACCGAAGATCGGCGGTCCATCCCCACGTGTGTGGGGAATACATCTCCGTCCCCAGCTTGATCAACGCGCACGGCGGTTCATCCCCACGTGTGTGGGGAATACAACATATAAACGCAGGAGGTCGCTGCGCCAGCGAGGTTCATCCCCACGTGTGTGGGGAATACGATTTCA
>JACRBJ010000099.1 GCA_016234555.1 Chloroflexota bacterium
ACCTACCTTCTTAAAGATGCCGATAGTGTATATCCATTGGACGACCGAAGGGAGCGGCTTTCAGCCTAGTGGTATATAAGCAAAATAGCCTATCTTTCGATGGGCTATTTTGGGAAACGTGAGAATGGCTTTATTTCAAGACAGTGCCGCAGTGGGGGCAATTCTGCCAGTCGGCTTGGATGCCCTTGCCACAGTTAGCGCAGGACGTGAGTGGAGTGGATGGCGTAATATTTCCAGCATTTCGTGTCAGGGCAACAACACCATATACAATGAGGGTCAGGACGCCAATGGGAATGAGCCACATGAAGATCATGCCCAACCCCATGCCGAACCAGCCGAGGGGAGAGTAACCCCAATTGCCCATCATGCCAGGTCCGCCATAACCGCCCATCATTCCATAGCCACGGTTACCCCACATCATGCCGCCTCCGGAGAGTAACAGAGTGGCAAGAACAGCGACAATGCCAACAATCCACCAATTAACTTTTTTCATTTTCAATATCCTTTCACAAAGTTTGTCCGCAATGCGGGCAGTTTTTCCATTCGCTTTGTACAGCTTGCCCGCAATGCAAACATGTACGATTTGCAGCAGGTTTGAACGCATTAACCAGGTTGTTACCAGAGACGCCATAGACGATCAAACCAACGAGTACTAGTGGGACGATCCACATTAGAAACATCTTTTGCTCCTTTTTTGATGATCCCAGAATAACAGGTGAAATTAAAGTTTGTGTAAAGGCACGGCAAAGAGTCCGTGAAAATTCCAAACCAACTTCCACAAAATAAAAACGGAATGACCTATGAAGCTTTGGCCATTCCGTCAACAAGCTCACCTCTCTTATCCTTACTTCACATTATTGTCCACATGAACATGGATTTTCCCGTTGGGTGTCACGGGTTTCATACAGATGTAGCCATCGCCATTCTGATCGGCGTCTGTTCCGACATGCTTGTGATGATGATTATCATGCTCCATCGCCATTTCGAGCGTAAACCCAGGGGCGCATCCACCGGATGGTTCGCCCATTGCATACGCCGTGGAAACGGCGAACTGCGAGAGAACAACAACCAGCATGAGAGTAAATACGATCTTCTTGAACATTTTTCACTCCTTTAGTGATGAGAATGTTGTTCGTGCCCGGAAGTTCCGCCAAGATACTTTTCAGGTTCCTTGTCGAATGCTTTCTTACATCCGAGTGAACAGAAGTAATAGGTCTGCCCCTTGTACTCGGATGTACCTGCGGCGGTGGCAGGGTCGATGTCCATGTGGCAGATGGGGTCATGAACGGTTGTAGTCATAAGTTGGGCTCCTTGGTTGAATTGTCACATTAATAGACTGCTTCGACGAGCGCAAAATTACGCGGTGGTTTATAGGCAATTCTGCCTATGGTTACTTTTCCAATTCATAGCCTGCCTGTTCCCAATCCACCATACCGCCAGCCAGATCCAAAACATTGGTGTAGCCCAGTTTGACAAGGGCTTCGGTAGCGATCTGGCTCATGCGTCCGCTGCGGCAATACAAGACGATTTTGGCATTTTTGTCGGTGGGAAGCTGCGCCAGATACGATGTCTCTGTAATCTGGTCATACGGAATTGATAAATCCGTATCCTCGATATTCCCTTCAAATGGGATGTGGACATTAATGAATGTAAAATCCTTGTTCTTCAACATGGTGTTGAGCTCGCCGGGACTAACACGAGTGTAGGAACCGCCATCCACGATCACGGTCTCACCAACCACCTCAGCAGATGTACTTTGACATGCGGTAAGCAAAATAGCGGACAACAAAACAAGGATCAGTTTCTTCATGCTTTACACTTTTTGAAGAGTATGCCCGCTCAGATAGCCAAGATAGGCGGGGACCAGCGGAAGAACACATGGTGAGATAAAAGACAGCAGTCCCGCGATGATCGCCGTAATATAAGTGGGTGCGGCGGCATAGGCGGCGAAAGATTCGATGAAATAACCGTTCTTGAATGCCCAGATGGCTATGAATTTCATTGAATCCGTCAGCAGTAAGACGCCGATCGTGATGATGAACAAACCGCTGGCGATCTTGAAATATTTCTGGTAGGGTCTCATCCGTTTGATCCAGCCCGAGGCGCGCTCCAGCCCAAGCGCCATCGCCAGGAAGGGGATCCCCAAACCCAGTGAATACCCTGAAGATAACCACATCGCCTGTCCCACTGTTTGCTGGCTGAGTCCCATCGTCAGGATCGCGCCCAGTGTCGCGCCAATGCATGGACTCCAACCCGCCGCGAAGAAAATACCCATTAACGCCGCCCCGCCATACGTCCCGCGCCGACCCGAGTATTGGGCGCGGGTATCTGCATAGAACCAGGGAATGCGGATCACCTCGAGAGTCGCCAGTCCAAACATGATCACGATTACACCGCCAAATTGTGCGATGACCCGTTTGTAAGCGCCAAACAGTTGACCAAGCGCCGTCACCGAACCGCCCCAGCCAATTACAAATACCAGCGAAAAACCAAATACAAAGAGCAGTGCGTGCAAAAATATTTTCAATCGTTCTGTCTGGGAGGGCAAGGGAGGGCTGACGGTATCTGTGGTCATATATCTTCCTGTTTGATAAGAATATGACACCATGATACGCAAATCTCCGCCCCTGCATGAGCGCAGGATGGCGGGGAAGTCGGTAGGCAAAATGGCTTATGATTTTTATCGCTTCACAATTGGACTTTTAGACTTGTTCCTTTTCCCAAAGTAGATTCAATGTCCAGCTTTGCCCCAATCAAATCTGCGCGTTCATGGATGCCCAACAACCCAAAGTGACCCTTGGTAGCAAATTCAGTCGGGCTGGCAAGAGCGGTGAAGCCATTGCCATTGTCTGTGATCATCAGGATTATTTCTGAATCAGCATAACGAATGGACAAGTCAGCGCGGGTCGCCTTGGAATGTTTGACCACGTTATTGAGCGCCTCCTGCGCAATACGATACAGCGATAGCTCCGTTTCGCGCGAGAGTCGGCGTTCATTGCCGGTCTTTTGAAATTCCACGACCAGGGAAGCGCCCTGACTGATCTCCCGCGCCAGCATTTCCAGCGCGGTGACCAGCCCCAGGTCTTCGAGATAAATGGGACGCAACGCCCGTGTCAGGCGGCGAAGGTTTTCAATGGTTTGCTCTGCCAGCGTTTCGAGTTCCCTGAGGAATTGTTTCCCATTTTGATCCTTGACTAGTTTTTGCGCCAGTTGCACCCTTTGTTTCAGGGCAATGACCGCCTGAATGGTGTCATCGTGCAATTCACGCGCGAGACGCGTCCGCTCCTCCTCCTGCGCCGAAGTGATCGCACCGATGTAATCGTGCAACCCTTCCTGAGCCGCCTGCACCTTGCGGGACATTTCGGTCAATTCCATTTGAAGATGCTGTACCTCGGAAATGCCGCCGACCGGTTCTTTAATGGCTTCAAAATTTCCCCATGCCAGCGCCGCCGCCTTGGACTCTAGCCTTTGCAAGGGTTGGACGATCTGTTTTGCGCCAAACCAGATGGCAATCAACGCAAGAATAAATGCGGGAACAACAACCAATGGAGCCATCTGCGTCAATTGCAGGGATGGACTGATCACCATTTCCCATTCCTCCTCTGTGATCAAAGCCCAGCCTGCCGCCTCAATCGGGCTGTAGGCAACCACGTGTTCGGTTGCATCCTTCTTCACATAGAGAACGCCGCTTCTGCCGCCCAGAGCTTCCATCACTCCCGGATGATCTGCCTCCAGACTTTCCTGCTCAAGCGTACCGCTGACAAACAGCAGACGACGGGAATTATCCAATAAATAGATGGTCACATGACTGCCTGCCGGATAGGTGGGCGTCAGGGTTTCGGATGCAAGCGCCTCGGGCGAAAATGCGCCGGCGACGATCACATCACGGGAAACAGAATAGGCAGAGATGATGACAAAGAGTTGATTGGAGTTGGGGTCAAGGATTGGATCGGAGAAAACAGGCTCGGGGTCGGAGGAGGAAGCGAGTTTGATCGTGTTTGGATTTTGAGTCACCCAATCCCAAAATCTGTCGTTATCCGTTTTCTCGATCAGGTGTCCGTCCGTATTCAGAAAAGCGATTCCCCCGTTGAAATCCTTTGCCAGGTCATTGGTGGTGGCGAATATATCCTTGAAGGAGATGTCCTCGGATGCCAGCACCGCCATGCTCGTGATGGTCGCCATGCGGTGGTGAAGTTCGGATTGTAAAGCGGCAGCGGCAGACTGTACCGCGCGCTCATCGCGCTCCCCGACCAGGGTGCGCATGTCCTGCTGGTGCATGTTGACCCCGCCAAACGCAATGAATAACAGCAAAAGTGTCAGCGGCAGAACCGTGACCGCAAAGAGTTGCGTTAGACCGCGCCAGCCTGGCAGGAGTCGTTTCATTCTTCTGTAATATTACCTGAGCTTTGCGAGATCAAGCCCAGCGCCACCCCGCGCATGACCGCTTCCGTGCGGCTGTTGGCTTGTAGTTTGGCAAAAATATGCGCGAGATGTCCCTGCACCGTGCGGTCGCTGATGCTGAGTTGCACACCGATGGCTTTATTGGTAAACCCTTTGGCGGTGAGACGAAGCACATCCAGTTCACGGTCGGTCAATGGTTCGACGATCTTTTTTTCAGTTCCTTTGAAGATGGTGGACATCAATTTGCGCGCGATGACAGAATCGAGCGCCGACTTGCCCTCATGGACATCGCGCACCGCCTGGATCAATTCATCCGCCTGTCCGGTCTTAAGCACATAACCATTGGCACCCGCCTGCAAAACCGCCATCACATAGGGATCGTCGTCGTAGGCGGTCAGGATCAACACACCCACTTCAGGAAATTGTGACCGTACCCAACGTGTCACTTCGATGCCGCTGGCTTTTGGCATTTGAATATCCAGGACGGCGACATCGGGTTTGTGTTTTTGGATGAGGGACTGCGCCTCTTCCCCATCCCCCGCCTCTGCAATGACCTGGAGATCGGTCGCGCTCTCAAGGAGCTGCCTCACCCCTGCACGGACAATGTGGTGGTCATCTGCCAGGAGGATGCGTATTTTGGACTTTGATTTGCTCGATGACTTTGGCATAATTTAATTCATCCAGTTGTTGGCTGTAGTCTTGGGTTTGATACATATACGGGAAGGCAAGCCAGACGATGGCAAGACCCGCTAAAAATCCGGTAATGAAGCGCATGAGCGAGT
>JACRBJ010000101.1 GCA_016234555.1 Chloroflexota bacterium
CATTGGGATTGCGGTTGTTTTACTGTGGAAACGACTGTGTTAGCGATGCCAGAATCAGGCTTCTCAGCAAGGAAATGAAATGTCCACAAAAGTAATTTGTATCGCAAATCAAAAGGGCGGGGTGGGAAAAACCACCACTGCTGTTTCCCTCGCTCATGGCCTCTCTCAAAAAGGAAGACGGGTCTTGTTGATCGATCTCGACCCACAGGGACAATCAGCGACTGCATTGGGCCGCAGCCCGGAGCCCGGCGTGTTTTATCTGCTCACAATGGGCATGACCCCACAGGAGACCACCTTCGTGCAATCCTGGGTGCGCTTCTCGGGGCGGGAAGGGCTTTATCTCCTGCCCGGTGATCAGCAAACGATGGCAGCACAAACCGTGCTCAACGCGCAGGATAAACCCATCTCGGCCATTCGTCATTCAATCAACCGCTTTTTCAAAGATGGACTGCATTACATCATCTTCGATACGGCACCCAGTGTGGGCGGCATCCAGGAACGCGCGGTATGGGCTTCCGACCTGGTGATTGTACCGACTGCAACCGAATTCCTGTCCGCAGATGGTGTCGGCAAGATTCTGCGTATGTTGAGCATTCTGCAGGAAAAGAAAAATTGGCGCGGCAATTTGTTGGGAATCCTGCCGACGTTCTATGACGAACAAACCCGCGAAAGCAAGTCCACCATTGAAGACCTGCGCGAGCGATTTGACACGAGTGTGCTGCCTCCCATTCATCGCGCAACCTTGCTGCGGGAATGCGCCGCGCAGGGCCAGACGATTTTTGAGATGGATCCGCTTTGCCGCGCCGCCAAACAATATCAAGCCCTGACTCAGATGGTATTGAAGTTTTAGGAGACCGTCATGTCGAAGAGACGTAACCCATTTGAAGCCCCCGAACCCGTCCCAAGCGTGGCAATCCCGCCGGGCATTTATGACTCTTTGCGCGTGGCTGCCCCCCGCAAGCGCGACCGCCGATGGGAAAAGCAACATCAAAGCCACAAGGCTGTCTATCGCGGGGTGGACCCAAAACTGGCACTGAAGGTCAAGGCGATTGCCGGCGATCTGCTCGTCCCCGAAGGGGAGGTCGCACGTGCTGTGATCGAATATGCATTACACGCTTACGCACAGGGCAACCTGGACCTTCACCCGCGACCCAACCCATATCGCATGCGCATGACTTTGTTTCCGTCTCCCGATTCGACACGTTCGTATGACAGTCCTGTGAAACCCGCCAAACGTAAACAAACACAAGCGCTATGGCGCGTGATCACCACCTGGCGCGGGTTTCCTCCCGAACTCAAAAGGGAACTTGCAGCCCTGGCTTCCGATGATGGATTGAACGTACCCGTCGGGGAATTAATCACCGCTCTGCTGCGCTTTGGTTTAAAGGCCTATGACAATGGCTTGTTGGCTCTCGAACCGGTTCAAAAAAGGACGACCTTTACCCTGGCACAGGAGGGCATCCAATGAGTTTTCCTCAAAAACAAATCAAGGGAATGAAAAAAGAAATCAACGTAGGCGGCACAGACAACGTGCCGTCTACGCTTTGTCCACCTCCCGCCCACATCTCCGCCTGCGTTCCCGCCTACGTTGAACGCACAGGCAGGGCTGTAACGAATGAAATGAATGGCATGGGCATTGTGAGACACCCTGGTGGAAATAGCCCAATTTTATTTCTGGAGTGGACAGCATGAATCCTCAACAAGCCTGGCAATCTGTGCTGGGGCAACTCCAGATGGAAATGCCGCGTGCATCATTCGATACATGGGTGCGTGACACGGAAGTTGTGTCCCTTGAAAAAAATGTACTGACCATTGCGGCGCGCAACGCGTATGCGCGTGACTGGCTGGAGTCACGCCTGGCAAGCACGGTTCAAAGACTATTGATCGGTATTTTGAATCAAACCGTGGCAGTTCTATTTGTGATCGGAGATTCTCCCAAGGAAGAAACAGAAGTCGAAGAACAAAATGACGAGCAGGAACTCACGATTGAACCGGTGCAATGGCTGGACTACGACAGGATCGTCCAGCCGCATAAACAGGTTGTCGTGAAAGGCTACCTGCGCAGGCTTGGGATGGAGATCGGTCCAAAAGCCATTTGGTTGTATATCGGATTTCATCAGGCGGCCTGGATGGTGCAGGGCACAAATTCAGAATCAGGCAAGGCGTTGTACAGCCGGGCGATCCTGCGTTTCAGCGCCTTGAGCAACGGGGCCTTCTGGCGATTGCTCAAACACAAAACGATTCAAGGAGATCTTGCCGGCCTGGTGCAGCGCGTTGACGATCCTGATTTTCGCCGCTTTCGACGGGGCCGGGATGGCCGGCCACATCGCGCCCCGATCCGTTATCAGGTTTTTATGACTCCAAGATTGACCCGCGCAGATGCCGCAGCGGTGTATTCCAGATTGAAAAGTTTGCTGGATCAGGGTACGTCGATGTTGAATGCCTTGCAGGAGTTGCTGGCTGTGGAGGATGTCATGGAGTTGCTCAGTCCCATAGAGTCAGCGAGAACAAATACCCATTTCAATACGGTCATGGATATGGCGCGCCTGGAGTCGGGTGAATCATTACACCCGGATGCGGATCATCTGGCGCAGGAATTGCATCGCAGGATCATCAATGCGCTGGGTGACATTCACATCACGCATTATTTCATTACGGAAACGATCAAACGGTACAACCTGACGCCCGCGCAGGCCTGGCTGGTGACCGTCTCGCGCGACATGGCATATCTGAATTCACGCACCGGCGAACGACGCGAAGTGGTGACCTTCAAGGAAGGCTATCAGGAGATGGCGGCTCTGGTTGGTTCCAACCGATATAAAACCGTGCAAGCCTGGTTCAACCTGCGCTGGACTTCGCAGCAGCGCGGCGGCGACATGACACGATTTCTGGTCGAACTGGAAACCTCCGAATCAAACACCTACCCTGACCTGCGTGTGGACAGCATGCCGCGCACGTATCGCGTGCTCTTGGATGAACCGCTGGACGC
>JACRBJ010000100.1 GCA_016234555.1 Chloroflexota bacterium
TATAGTATTTTATTGCCATTAATTTTAGTTAGAGTCTGGGAACAGCTTGATGATATTGACAGGGAGTTTGATAGGGAAGCGGACACTATAAGAATTCTTTTTGAGGGCCTATATTTTTTACGCGGAAAGAAAAGGATAGTTGGAAAAAAAATATCAAACCTCTTACGAGAATATGTACGACATGTAACTAAGAAGTACCCCTACGAAATCAAAGAACTGGATGAGGCGAAAAGGGTTGGTGACAGTATTTTAATAAAGGCAAGAAAGCTGTTTAGCGAGCTAGTATCACCCGACATGATGAAAGACAAGGAGTCGGAATTTCTCATCAAAGAGTTGTTCCAAAGACTAAATGAAGTTGTTGACATCCGTGGAGATCGAATAGGATTTGCTAGTCAAAGATTGTTTGAGATGTTTCGACTCGCGGAATGTGTCAATGATTTGAGACACGGAATTTTGGAATTTAGTCACTCCTGGAAGCGAATGCTTGTTGGTAGACGGAGTTCGGGTAAAATTATCTCAGCCCCCAAGGAAACGGGAACGGCGCTGTTGCAGCAGCTGTTCTCGTTTTCAATTTGGGGTGGGTTGATCCAGACCGCAGGCGGCAATGCTGGCGGGATCGGGGGACCTTTCACAAAACGCTCTGGCGTTTTTTCATAAGCGGCTTGCAACACAGCCTGGCGTTTCTGAAGCACAGTCTGGGTGCGATGGAAATGCACATCAGCGGGGGTCAATAAAGCCAGACCGGTGTGGTGATGTTCGTGGTTATACCAGTCAAAGAAGGTGTTGGCCCAGGCACGTGCATCCTGTTGGCAGCCAAAACGGGTAGGGTAGTCGGGGCGATACTTTAAGGTCTTGAACTGAGCTTCAGAGTACGGATTATCGTTGGACACGTGCGGGCGGGAATGGGTTTTGGTCACGCCCAGATCCGCTAACAGCAAGGCAACCGATTTGGAGGTCATGGCGCTGCCGCGGTCGGCATGAATGGTGAGTTGTCCGGGTTCGATGCCCTGCCGCACACAGGTTTGGGCAATCAATTCTTCGGCCAGCGCCGCGGATTCACGCTCGGCGATCATCCAGCCCACGACATAGCGGCTAAACACATCCAAAATGACATACAGGTAGTAGTACGTCCACTTGGATGGACCCAGCAATTTGGTGATGTCCCAGCTCCACAGTTGATTAGGGGCGGTTGCCAGCAATTCTGGCTTCGAGTAACTGGGGTGGCGCAACTGGTTGCGGCGCTCGCGCACCTCGTCGTTTTCAGCCAGGAGCCGATACATGCTGCGCCAGGAACACAAATAGCGATCCTCATCCAGCAAGACTGCATACACTTCGCGCGGCGCACAGTCCTGGAAACGCTCGCAGTTGAGTTCCTGGCGGATTGCTTCTTTCTCCGCTGAACTGAGTGCGCGCGGAGAATTCTTTGGACGAGTGGGTTCCCTATGCAAACGGCTGGCTCGGTATTGGCTGCTGCGCGGAATCCCCAAAGCGGCACAGGCGGCTTTCATCCCGATCGTTTTGGAGAATTCTTCAGCCTGCTGCATTAGTCTTCCTCGTTCTTCGCTGCTGGCAGTGTGCCAACCAGTTGCGCAACTTTTTTTTGAACCTCGATGATCAGTTCAGCCCGTTCCAACTCTTCTTTCAGACATTTGTTCTCACGCTGCAAGCGGGCCAGTTCCGCGGCATTCGGATCCACTTTCGGACCGCGCCGCTGCCCGGCTAATCCACTCAGGCTACCCTTTTCGCGCTGTTCCCGCCACTTGCTCACCAACGAGGAATACAGCCCTTCCCGACGCAACAGCGTACCCACTTCGCCTTTCCCTTTGCATTCGTCCAACTCACGCAGAATCCGCAACTTGTACTCCGCGCTATGCAAAGCATGGCGGCGCTTGGCTTTGGCTACTACCTCGGTCTTCAGGCCTTCATCTGTCTTACCGTTCTGTTCCTCTGGCATGGCTTTTCTCCTGCGCCCTGCTCACTAAATTATTGACGTCGCGTGTCTCACTATTATAGGCACAGAGGGGA
>JACRBJ010000005.1 GCA_016234555.1 Chloroflexota bacterium
CCGCCATAGCTTTGCCACTCATCTTTTACAGAACAACTACGACATCCGCACCATTCAGGAACTCCTCGGGCACAAGGATGTCAAAACCACCATGATCTACACCCACGTCCTCAATCGCGGCGGACTCGCCGTCAAATCCCCGCTCGACGGCTAACCAATTACCAATTACCGACTTTTGACTTTCGACCCTCCACTACTGATTACTGACCACTGTTCACTGTTCACTGTCACTTCCATCCCGCAAACACCGCGAACCTCCCCCACTGGAAGAACATCCCAGCCTTTTCAAAGCCGATCTCCTTCAGCCATGTGACTTGTTCTGAAAGTGTGGCGCTCCTGTCGTAACTCATCCGCTCCCTCGCCCCACGGATTTCGTCCTCGTCACTGCCGAGGGCGCGCGCGCCGCCAATGTGCATCTCGTCGTACAAATTCTCCTCCCATTCGGTTTCGCCCAAAACCTGCTCCGCGTTGACAAAGACCCCGCCCGGCGCAAGCGCATGAAAGATGCGCTCGTACAGCTTTCGCGTTTCATCGTCCGTCAGGTGATGGATTGCCACCGACGACACAACCGCATCGAACTGCACCGCAGGCAGCGGCTCGGTCATGGACTGAATAAAAAGCGTCGGCTTGAACTGCTCCAGCCGAATCAACGCCTTCGCCGTCATCTCGGACGATTCGTCCAGCAGGTACAGCGATGCCACGCCGACTCTTTGCATCACGAACTCGCTCATCAAGCCTGTGCCAGCGCCGATGTCGAGGACGACGGGCGAAGGGATGTCACGAACGGTGCGCGCCGCCAAATCCGCTGCGGTGGCGTAGAACAGATCAAAGCAGGGGATCAGGCGGCGGCGGGAAAGGTCATATTCAGCGGCGTTCCATATTTTGCTCATGCGCCGATGTTACCACATAGGTTCCCCTCTCCCTCTGGGAGAGGGGTCAGGGGTGAGGGCTATTTCACCTTGTCCACCTCAGCCTGCAACGCGGGCTTGATGGTCTCGAAATTCAGTCCCTGCTCGGTGCAGAAGTCCTTGACCTTGGTCAGCGGATTGGGCATGGGCTTGCCAATTACCTGCTCGATGACTTCCTGACTCACACCCCAGTCGAGGATTTCCTGGAAGGTGGTTTTGCCCTTGACCAGTTTTTCGGTGGACTCCTCGCTCGAAGTGGATTCCGCTGCGGGGGTGGATTCGACTGCTGGAGCCGAATCCGCCTCGGGCGCGGTTACGGCGGCGGACGCGGAGCTTGGGACTGTGTGCGCTTCGAGATACCTCAACTGCTCGGGGGTTAGAGTCCGCTCCTTGAGGAGTCCCGCCGCTTCCTCTGGCAGATAAATATCGGTGCTGAGGTCAAACGGCAGTCCGCTATAGAAGGCGACAAAGAGGCGCACTGATGCCGTGCCGATTTCGAACTCGCTATCTGTATATGCCTCTTCAAGATTCTTGACCTGATATGCGGCGGGGTCACCGCTTTCGACCTCGAAGGCTTGCGCCATAACTGACGGCGGGATGCCGAAATTCTTTTCCACATCGCCGAAGGTGTACGAGCCGCGGATGTCGGCGGGATTGGCTTGCCCCGCGAACTCGCCTTCGGTGAAGGTCGCGGCTTCCTTGGTGGACATGGTTTGCCACCAGCCCATGGCAGTCGTGAGGGCGATGCCACCAAAAAGGATGATGACGATGATGGCGGCGAGCGGTTTGGATGTCAGGTTCATTTCACACCTCCAGCGTTGAAGACGACGGTTTTGGCAACAGGGCACACGGCTTCGGATGTACATTCGAGGCACGAGATGCACTGGTGGTCGCGGACGGTTTTCACCGCGTCCACGGGGATGTTCATCGGGCAAAGGATCGAGCATGCGCCATCGGCTTTGCAAGTGGCTTCCACGCGGCGGATTTGGAACACGCGGAACAGGTTGGTGATGCCAAGCACCGCGCCATAGGGACAGGCATACTTGCACCAAGGTCGTTCGACGAAGAGCGAAAGCAGGAGCGTTGCGCCGAGGATGATGAGCCCAGCCACAGCGACTTCGCTTGTCCAAAAGTTGAAGAGCGCGAAATAGGGGTCGTACTCGGCGAAGATCAACGTGCCGCTGGTGGCTGTCACGTAGACCACCCAGATCAATACGATATAACGCAGGTAACGCAGGACTTTATCCAGTTTTTCGGGAACGAAGTGATTGAACTTGCGGCGGAAGATTTTCTTTCCCAAAGCGCTGACCCATTCCTGAACCGTTCCCATCGGGCAGACCCAGCCGCAGAAGACGGGGCCGAATAAGATTGCCAGCAGGAAGGCGATGATCATCAAGATGAAAGAGGACTCGTGAATCTTCTGCACGAAGGTCCCGACTGTCGCGTACTGATAAATGGTCACCACGCCGCCAAAGGGGCACAACGCATGGAGCGAAGCCGTCGAGAGGAAGGGAATCCCGCCGCCGTTTTCGACCAGCGTGTGGTTCACCGCAATCAGCGCGATGAGCAGGAAGAAAAACCACTGCACTACTTTTCTAATCCAGATGCTGCGAGGTCTAAAAAGTCGTTTGCCAAAAATTTTCATATCATTCTCCTTGAGTAATTCTGGAGTCCGACAGCTCACTTGCCCTGTGGGTGCTGTCGGCATTACGGGAGCACCCACAGGGTAAGCAAGCTCCCTGACTCCAGAGTCTGTACTTTATATTGACTGGAGTGTAATAATTATTTGTTGGCGTTTGACAAAGGAATTATGAAGATTTGGTAAAGGCGGCAGCCTCGCCTCCGCCCCACAGGTATGCTTCGCCAGGATTGCGACGGAAGCAATTAAACAAAAAAGACCCGCCCAAGCCGGGCAGGTCTCCAACTATCAGCCTTCAGACTATTCGGCTATCAGACTATCCTCACAGATAATACGTCATCTTCTGCAAGTGCGTGGCGGGATCGATGTATTGCACCTTCACATCCTCGGGAACATTCAGACTGATGGGCGCATAATTCAGGATCGCCTTCACCCCCGCCTTCACCAGTGTATCGGTCGTCTCCTGCGCCACCTTGGCAGGAATGGTCAACATCGCGATTTTGATCCCGCTGGCTTTGACTCTTTCGATCATGTCGGCTATGTCTTCCACGGTGAGGTCGCCGATCTTGTGTCCAATCTTGGATTTGTCATTGTCGAAGATCATGGTCACATTGAAGCCACGGTCGACGAATCCCTGGTAGCGGGCAAGGGCGTGACCCATATCTCCCGCGCCGACGATGATCACATCCCACAGGCGATCCACCTTGAGGATTTCGCGCAACTTATCCAGCAGGTAGGGGATGGAATATCCCGTTCCCTGCTTGCCAAATTCACCGAACTGCGAAATATCCTTGCGGATCTGCGCGGCTGAGATACCGACGCTTTCCCCAAGCTCCTGTGAAGACGTGGTCTTGATTCCATTGTCAGCCATGCGCTGCAAAGCGCGCAGGTAAACGGGCAGGCGGGTAATGATAATGTCGGGAATTTTTTCTGCGTTCATTCCTAATCCTCTTTGTATGAAATACAGACTAAATTTACCATAAAATACGGTTTTGTACAATTACGCGCAATCGCGCGCAAAACCGACAGGTCACTTCTGCCACGACTGCAATTGCTCCGATTTTGGAGCGCCTTTTCTGCCAAGTACCTTGTACACGTTCACGGGCTTGGTCTTGCCTTTCACTGTCACAGCGTCGGCAAATTCCGCGTCGAACTCATCCTTCACCTGCTGGTAGGTGCTTTCGCTGATGAGGATGGGCCAGGCGTAGGTCTTGGTCAGGTCCTGCAAACGGGATGCCAGGTTGGCGTTATCCCCGATGATGGTGTAATTGATGCGTTCGGCGGAACCCAGCAAGCCGACGAACACCTCACCCGAATTGATTCCAATCCCCATTTCGATCTGATTCGGACGCCCCTCCTTTTCCCATTGCTTCCTGAGATTGTCCAACGCCGCGCGCATATCCAGGGACGCGCGCAGCGCACGGACGGCGTGATCCTCGAACGGCACGGGTTCGCCAAAGAAGGCAATGATCGCGTCACCCTCGTATTTGTCCACCGTGCCGCCATGCTTGTAGATGACCCTGGACATAGCCTCCAAATACGGGTTGAGCAGCGCCACCACATCCTCCGGTGAAAGCTTTTCGGAAAGGGTGGTGAACCCGCGAATATCCGAAAAGATAATGCTGATATTTGAACGTTTATTGAGTGAGTTCAAATCCTGGGTTGCGATCATCTGGTCGACCATTTCCGGGGAAATGAACCGGCTGAACAGGTTGCGCACGCGACGCTTTTCGAGTTCCTGTGAGACGGCTTGTTCCAGCGTGGGCAGCACGACTCCCAGGAACAGCATGGTTAACGGCGACGCAAGGGGCAGGATAAATCGCTGGCGCATGAAGAGGATCAGCCCGACGGCGCTGTATCCCAGCATAACTGTCACCAATAATCCGACAGTAAGGGTTGGGCGTTTGGAATTCGAGATCGCCGCGGCGAGCAGCGCCGCCGCAAGCAGAATCAAAATTGCCATCCACGGCGGGGTTTCGGTCAGGTATTGACCGCTGAGGATCGTATCCACCGCGCCCGCCACGATCTCCACGCCCGGAGTGAGGGTCCGCGTGGAAAACGGTGTCGGATACATGTCCTGCAAGGTGACGGTTGTCGCGCCGATCAAAACGATCTTGTCACGGAACGCTTCGGGATTTTCCTCGAGGGTGATACCGTCATGGACATTTGCCGCCGAATAGGTGGGAAATGTCCCCGCAGGTCCGGAAAAGTTGATCAGAAGCTGTCCGCCCCGTAAAGGCACGGTTTGACCATTGAATTGCAGGCTTGTGCTGGTTGGTTGTGTGGGCGGATCGACACCGAGGTATTGACTCGCGATCTGGAACGCCCAGTTGTAATAAATTTTATCGTCGTACGAATCGTATGCCTGCACGCTGCGGACAATGGCGTCCTCGTCGCGCGCAAACCCTGTCACGCCGCTGGCATCGAGCGACTGTCGATAGGGAGTCAACGGTTGCAAAAGGGTGGACACCACGAACCCACCAACGGGGTTGTCGAAGATTTGAACCACCGAGACGGCAGACGGCGCCTTGCCAAGCGCATCTGCAAAAAGTTGATCGCTTTCAGGTTCCTTGTCAGGCTCGAAAAGCAAAATGTCCACACCGACAATTCTGCCGCCGCCTTTGTTAATCTGGTCCACGATCCCGGCAAAATAAGAGCGCGACCAGGGCCATTGATATCCTGTCCAGTTGAACGAGAAGTCATCGATGGCAACGATGACAATGTCGCTGGCTGGCTCCCGCGTCCCACGAAGACGCATCAACAGGTCACGGGCCGAATACTCGATGCGCTCGAAGGGAGTGGTGACGTCCGGCAGGAGCGCCGCAACTTGAATCAACAACAGGATCACCGCTGTTCCAAGCAGCAGCGCAAGACGGAGATTGAAAGGCTTTTTCTTTTGATTCATCATTAATGGACTTTATCGGCAATAAGAAACGGTCGTTTGTTTATCCACAGATTGTACAGATTTTTTCTTGAAAATTTGCCAATCTGTGGATTATTTTCGATGGAGTTTAATATGGATATGGGTTATATGGATCCGGTATCGGTTCCGGCTCCTCGTCCTCATTGGATTCCTTGGTCGGCGGCACCGGGAACGAATCTGGTTTCGAGAAGACAATCTCTGCCGTCGAGCAGATCACGTTGCCATTCCCGTCGTACGCGGTGACTTTCCAACTGTATTCTCCGGGTTTGGGCGCAAAACCTTCGATGTATTTTTCAAAATTGGTGTCTGTGGTCTCGAAACTGAAAGAGTTGCCATTTGGATTTGTAAACGTGATGATGTAGCTTTGCGCGCCGGGTTGAGATTCCCACTCAAACTTCACCTTGCCTTGATAGGGAAGGTTTGACTCGGAACCGGGTTGGATGGGCAGGAAGCAGGTATCGCTGTCGCCGCTAGCAGGATTGCCGGCGGCGGGAGGCTCTGTGGCGGTAGGGACTTCGGTGGGTTCGGTTGGTTTGGCAAGTGCCGTCATCGTAGCCATTGCCTGGTTGAACAAATCCTGGGCTTCGGGATTTTCATCCAACCATTCCTGGAATTCCTCGGGCGTCATGGGCTCCACGTTGGGGATGGTCCAGTTCCCTGTGACCGGGTCCTTTTGGAACAGGATGGTCCTTTCCCCCTGCGTAAAATCGACCCGTCCCGCCGGGTTTTCGGCGGAGCAATCCCCTTCGAGACAGGTCACATACACGTCGAGAGTGACCGGGTCCACCTCGACCTTCATATACGAGCCGCGCACAGACGCCACGCCGGAAGGAGTCTCCACATCCGCGGTACCACCGTTCAGGATGATGAATATCCTGCCCAATTCAAGTTTGATGTCTGTAGCAAAACCGCCATCCACTTTCTCGTTCGATGTCAGCGTAAAAAACGAGGATGGCGCCACGCGGATGATCGTCCCGGAGGTCAGGTCGAGACGGGCGCGTCCATCATCCCCTGTTTGAATTTGACCATTCACTTCAAGCATGGAGCCTGCGCTGGCGGGAGCAAAGGCTTCCTGTCCCGCCTGTTTTATATCCACCTTTCCCGTGATTTCGCTTAAAGCAGCGGAAAGTGGTGATGGCGTTGTTTGTTGGGACTGGCAGGCAGTCAACACCGTCAACAGCAAAACAAGTAGTGCAAATATCTTCTCTCTCATTCGAGCCTCCAATTTTTAAAGGGTTATTCCCTGGTAACTGCCTTGCACAAATTCGGCTGGTTATAAAGCACGAGACAATCCACCCACTGGTCCTCGAATTTCACCAGTATATGAAGTTCGCCAAAATCCTCGCTATAACCACCCACAAACAATTGCCGCGACTGTTTCACCAAATCCCTCACCTCCCACAACGCGCGGGCATGCAGTTCGCGGGAAAGGGCAGGATTCGCTTTTTCATTGTCACGGTTATCCGCCACAAACTGGATGGTGGTATCGAGCGCGGAAATCGCGTTCCGAAAATGGGCGTTGATCAGGCTGTCGGTGAACATGCCACTAATTCCCATCAGCAGAACGCAAAGGAAAAGCGGAGCAATCCTCCCGAAAGGGGTTGCGGCGAACACAGCCGACTCCGTGACCGGCAGTTGCGTTACACCCACCAGCAGCGCGAAGGGCAATATCCATGCCAGAGCCGCCCCAAAGCGGAAGGAAAAATCACCGCTCCCGTCGTAGTTCACCAATGCCCCCAGTTGCGGATCGAGTCTGGAGACGATGGCTGGGTTGATTTGCAGAGGCAGGGCAACCATCAGCCAGGCAAAACCCGCCGAGGCAATGATCCAAAACAGGACGCCAAGCAGGCTGCTCTCGGAGCGCGCCGTCAGCCAGCCGGCAATCCCGCCGACGATGACACAAAACATCAATCCCGTGACCAGCATGATCCAGGGATGATAGGCGTGCGAAACACTCAGCTTGTACCCATCCCATCCCCATGAGATAATCGCAAAGGCGGCTCCCGCCACCGCCCCATACAGCATCCCAAAATTCCGCTTGAGACGAATGATCCCGCGCCGCGAATTCGTTTCTTGATTAATTGGCTTCATATTAGGGAATAACCTCCAGATTCAAAACATAGCGCGCATACCCCGCCCCATTTTGAATCAAACGCAAAAGATAGTCACTGCCCGGCGTAACACTCGCCAGGGACATGCCACCACAGTCAAACTCACCCACGGGTTCCCCATGATTCCACAATTCGACGCGCAAAGCCGCGTTTTCAAGGCAGGTCAATCGAATGGAAACCGCGCCGCTTTGCGAAGTGAATCGGACCCAATCCTCGTTGTCTCCATCCGGAGCCGAGACATCCCCGTTGAATTGCAATGTGCGTGAACCCATCACCGAAAAAACAACTTCCGCCAGGGGAGCCTGCATCGAGTCGCCATCCTGCGTTGCCGTTTGCACAGTTACGCCCGGCATTGGAATGTCAACAGTTGGAGCTGCCGTTTCTCCTGCAACTTCTCCAATGGTCGGCACGTTTTCCATGTCAACCGCCTGTGC
Source organism: Chloroflexota bacterium (assembly GCA_016234555.1). Lineage (GTDB taxonomy): Bacteria > Chloroflexota > Anaerolineae > Anaerolineales > Villigracilaceae > Villigracilis. The sequence continues at coordinate 8,016 of JACRBJ010000005.1, forward strand.
GAATTCCGCTGCGATCCACCCCTTTCCATCTGCCGCACCGGGGAATTCGATTTGAACCCACTTCCCCCCCGCGTCCCTGCCTGTGATGAAAACAACGTCATTGGAATTTAATACCCCCAGCAATTCTGATTGGACATCCGGTTCACTGCGGACATTGACTCCGCGGGTGACGAATCCACTGACTGCCGACCCCGAGGCTGACCCCGTTTCGACAAGCCGAATCTCCGCGTTAGGGTCCACCTGCACATACTCCGCCCGCAGCCAGCCTTTTCCCGTTTCCGACTCCGCATAGAGAACCTGATACCAGTTTCCGCTTGCCTCTCTTCCAACGATCTGCACTTTGGCAAAAATCCCAATCGTCCCAAGTGACTCGCTCACAGTGGAAGGTCCCATGCGAACGTTTACCTGTGAAGTGGTCGTCCCTTCGACGGGAACGATGTTCGACTGCTCGGTAGCCTTAGGAGTGATCGCGGGCAGGGTTGCGGTCTGCGTCGGCGATGGAGTCAGGGTGGGAGGTAGTGTCGCAGTGAAGAAAGCAGGAGACGCCGTCAAGCCGCCTACTTCCGCAGAGCTGCCGCAGCCTGCGCAAAGAATCAATGCAATGACAAACAGGGAGACGTGTCTGGGTTGCACATGCCTATTGTATCCAATAATGACGCCTTGCGCATGTCAGTTCCTAAACAAACAAGCCGCCTGAGGGCGGCTTGTTTGTTGTGCGCCCCCGCGCAGACTCGAACTGCGCTCTTCGGCTCCGGAGGCCGACACTCTGTCCACTGAGCTACGGGGGCTGACGAAGCAAATTTTACCACTCAAGTTTTTTATTTGGCAATTATCTTGCAATCTCCCGACAATCGTGCTGCAACGCGATTATCCCGGACATAGCCATACAATATAAAAAACTTTTTATAGTCTTATCAAAAGGTAAAAAATGAGACTTGCTCATGCCTGTAAAAACTTCTTCAAAAGAGATTGAGCAGCACGGAGGTGCAACGGAGCCATAGAACAACCGTCATGACTGATTGTAATTTTGCTGTAAAAGATTTTTGTCTCAATAAGGAGAACATAGTTATGAAATCGAAACACCTGTTTCAAATCTTTGTACTGCTAGCCATCCTGTTTAGTGCTTTGGGAACGGGACAACAGGTGCACGCCCAATCTGGCACTGTGCAGATCGTGATGCGCAGTCTCACCCTTTGGGATGCCATCTATACCGGTTATGTGGACACTTCGCGTTACGAAAAGTGGCCCCTGACCCTTACCGAAGCCGTCAGTTTTACAGTGACCGCCACTCCCACTTCCGGTGGACCAGCCCCCCTGCTCCTTCTGCTTGACTCGAATAGCAATGAAATTTCCCGCTCCGTCGGCTCATTGACCAGTTCCCGACCGGTGGGAAGTTACTACATTCAGGTTCAGCCAGAAGCCACCGTCGGCGGCGCCTACAGCCTCACCATTCGTGAAACGCAACAGCAAGGCACGGCATCCGTCACCGTCACCCTCGATCCTACATCCGTCACAGTGGGTGGAACCGCCACCGCAATCGTCAGCCTGAATAATGTCCCCGCTACAGGGTACACCAGCGTGGAATTCACCTGCTCCTACGACCCCGCCTTTGTTGAAGTCAGCAACATCTCTGCCGACACCGACCTCTTCGGCGCAGACCCGGCCGTCGCGGTCAACGGACCCGCGAACGGCAGTTTCATCGTTGCAATTGCGGGAAGCAACGGCAACAAGGTGGTACAAAACGGCGCCGCCTTCACCTTCACCGTCCGCGGATTGCAGGCTGGGCAGACGCCCATTGATTGCAGCGCGCGCGTTTCGACCGGCAACGGCGTTCTCACCGAGCTTGATCACACTGGAGCCACCCTCACCATTACGCCGGCTGTCGTCAACGGCACACTTAACGGCAGGGTCATTGCCAGCAAACTGGTGACCGTGCGCCTGCTCAATGCCAACCAGACGGAAGCCGCCTCGACCACAGCCGATGCCCAGGGCAATTTCAGCCTGACAGCCCCCGCTGGAAGCTACACCGTCACCGCCAGCGCCGAGGGTTTCCTCCGCGCCCAGGGTACCGCCACATTGATCGTGGGAGCGACGACCACCGCACAGGAAATTTCGCTGCCCGCCGGCGATATTGACGGCAACGGAGTGATTGACCAATTCGATGCCATGACCATCGGTATGAACTACAACATGCCCGTCCCCGCCGCCGCCGACTTGAACAACGACGCCAACATCAACGTCCTCGACCTTGAACTCCTCGCTGGAAATTACCGCGACGTTGGACCGATTAACTGGATTATCCCGCAGGGATAATTCCCCTGGCAGAACAATAAACATCATTGCAGGGGCGCGTCATCCGGCGCGTCCCTGTCCCCGGAGTTGACCATGAAACGCTACGCATCCTTCCTCCTTGCAATTATTCTTACTTTTGTCGCTGTCGTGAACGTCGGCGCACAGTCCGCCGAGACCATCTGGCTTGTCGCCAGCAACACGGCATACAAAACCGGTGAAACGGTCCTGGTCACGGTCAATGCTATTTCCGCCACCCCGATTCAGGGCTTCACATTCCAAATCCGCTACGACCCCGCCTGCCTGCAGCCAACCAACGCGACCAGCCCCGTCCCCGGCATGAACGGCTTGCAGTTGCCGCAGACGCCGGGATTGGTGGATGCCTCCTACGCCAGTACCACGCCCCAAACCGTCAATGGGGTTCTGGCTGAAGTGCGTTTCGTCGCGCTGGGAGGATGTCAGACCAACCTTACGCTCGAAAGCGCCGCGCTTGCGATCCGCAACGAGTCGGGGTTTGCCGCCCCACTTGCCGGTGTGACTGTCGGCGAGAAAACCATCGCCTTGAACATCGACAAGGAGATAGGGACGTCTCCCACCCAAGCCATTTCGGGCACCCCGTTGATACTGGGCGAAGTTCCTCCTCCGCCCACATCCGCAGTTCCCGCCTGGTTGATCATTCTGCTCTCAGCCATTTTTGGCGGTGGCGCAATCTTTTGGTTCTTCAAATTACTGCGCAAAGGCAAAAGCCCCGCTGCGCCAAAGGCAGCGTCCTCCCGCACTGCAATCCTGCGGATACAGGGCGGTCCTCATGCGGGGAAAAACTTTCGCCTGCATAAACTGCCATGCTGCATCGGGCGCGACCCGCGCAACGAACTCTGCCTCGACGACCCCTTCGTCACCAGCCAGCACGCCAGGATATTCGTTGAAAACAACGGCTACTACCTGATGGACCTGGGCGGCGGAACCTTCGTCAACGGGATGGCTGTCAACAAAAGCATTGCCGCCTTGAAATCAGGCGACACGGTGCGCCTCGGAAAGAACGTCCTTTTCACGTTCGCGGCATGACAGGCGCCCGCCGCTTCTTTTGTGCTCCACAAGGAGAAACACGATCATGAAAATTAGAAACCTGCCTCAAATCATTGTATTGCTGGCTTTACTTGTTTCGCTGATCCCCGGCAATGCAGACGCCCTGACAGCGGCGGCAGCCGCCCCGCCGGCGGACATTTTTCAACTGCCCTGGACCCAGGGCGAATCCTGGATCGCCATGGATGGATTCGACAATGGCGACAGGCGGCTTCCCACCAGTCCCCACAACTATAAAATGGGCGGCGCAGTGGACTTCACCCCCAACAAGGATGTGTACATCGGGATGGACACGTCCAACTTTTGGGTGACTGCGGCTGCCGCCGGCACCGTGTTCGAGACATCCAGCTGCCACATCAAGATCGATCACGGCAACGGCTGGACCACGGAGTACTGGCACCTGGATAACCTCCAGGTTACAAAAGGGACGGCTGTTTATCGCAACCAGCGTCTGGGTATCATCGCCAACAGCAAGTATCAGAAAGTCTGCGTGGGGAACGAATACCCGGGTCCACACCTGCATTTTGTCATGCGCCCCAACATGATCCAGACCGCCTTTTCGGGTTGGACGATCAACTACAACTCAAAGAAAAACCTGACCACCTTCTCCAAGGGCGGAACGACGGTGGGCTCCTACCAGCCAATCCTGAACGTCCCCAACCTTCAAATTGCGTGGCGCGACCCGATTGCCTGGGACACGTTATACATCGGCAGTGTGGACGCCTACCGCTACGAACGTTGGACCTTGCAATTGAGCGAAACAACCAAATTCACGGTGACCACCAATGCAGTCACCAGCGGTTTGACTCCTATTGTCGTTTTGCTGGATGCGGGCGGCAACGAGATTACGCGTCAGGCGGGCAATTTGACCAGCACCCAGGTGGCTGGGACGTATTTTGTCCAGATCCAGCCGCAGGCGGGTCAGGGCTTCTATTCCATGTTCACCAAGAAGGAAGAACTGACCGACATCACGCCGACACCCACCCCAACAGGAACGCTCACCGAGACGCCAACGCCCACTGGGACAATCACGGTGACGCCCACTTCGACTGGCACAATCACTGAAACTCCGACGCCCACCTCGACTGGAACAATCACGGCGACGCCCACTTCGACCGGGACGATCACTGAGACTCCAACGCCCACCTCAACTGGGACGATTACAGCCACGCCGACCTCGACCGGAACAATCACGGCAACGCCCACTTCGACCGGGACGATCACTGAAACTCCGACACCCACCTCGACCGGGACGATTACAGCCACGCCGACTTCGACCGGAACAATCACGGCAACGCCTACCTCGACTGGGACAATCACTGAAACTCCGACACCCACTTCGACTGGGACGATTACCGCCACGCCGACTTCGACCGGGACAATCACGGCAACGCCCACTTCGACCGGGACGATCACCGAAACTCCAACGCCCACCTCGACTGGAACAATCACTGCCACACCGACTTCGACCGGGACAATCACGGCAACGCCCACTTCGACCGGCACAATCACTGAGACGCCGACGCCTACTTCAACCGGAACGATTACCGCCACACCAACGCCCACCTCGACCGGAACGATCACAGCCTCGCCGACTCCCACTTCAACGGGAACGATAACCGAGACGCCAACACCCACCTTCACGCCAACGCCTGAGACGCCAACCCCGACACCGACGTCGACTTTCACGCCCACCCCAGAGACACCGACACCCACGCCAACATCGACCTTCACGCCTACCCCGGAGACACCGACCCCAACACCGACGTCGACCTTCACGCCCACTTTCACGCCGACACCTGAAACGCCTACTCCAACACCGACGTCAACCTTCACGGCTACTTCCACGCCAACGCCTGAGACACCGACGCCCACATCGACGTCAACCTTCACGCCGACCCCGGAGACACCGACCCCAACACCGACTTCGACCTTCACCGCCACATCCACACCGACGCCTGAGACACCAACACCCACGCCGACATCGACCTTCACCGCTACATCCACGCCGACTCCAGTGACGCCAACACCGACGTTCACAGCCACTTTCACGCCCACCGCTGTCACGCCGACGTTCACCCCAACGCCAACCCTGCCGGTCGAGCCGTACGTGTCCACCGTGCTGGATCGGAGCAGCATCCTCCTGGGCGAATCAGCCACAGTGACGGTCAGCCTGCACAACATCCCCGCCGGAGGTTATTCCAGCGCTGAATTCACCTGTTCCTACAATCCCGCCATCGTGGAAGCGAGCAACATTACCGTGGCAGGACTGTTCGGCGCCGACCCGGTGACCGCGCTCAGCGGTCCGCAAAACGGAAGCTTCATCTTTGCGATTGCGGGCAGTAACGGCAGTCGAGCCACAACCAGCGGCGCCGTCTTCACCTTCAACGCAAGAGGCTTGCAGCTTGGTCAATCTTCAATCGAGTGCACGGCGCGCGTTTCGCAAGGGACCGGCACCCTGACCAGCATCATGTCCCTTGGACCCGCGACCCTGACGGTGATTGAGTTCACTCCCACCCCGACGCCCACACCGCTATCCACGCCTGTGGTATCGGGACAGGTGATCGCCAACAAGCCGGTGACTGTTCGCCTGCTCAACGGCGATGGCTCAGTCGCCGCCTCGGTGACAGCCAATACCGATGGAACATTTACCCTGAACGCCCCCGCCGGCACGTACACGATCACCGCCTCCGCCGATGGATACCTCGGTGCCCGAGGGTCTGCCACGCTGGCAGCCGGGGTCGTCACCACCATGCCGACCGTGACCCTCGCCGCCGGTGACGTGGACAACAACGGCGTCATCGACCAGTTCGACGCGATGACCATCGGCATGGGTTACAACACCGCCATTCCTGCATCCGCCGATTTGAACAACGACGGCATCATCAACGTGCTCGACCTGGAATTGCTCGCGCGGAACTATCGCATGTCAGGAGTAATTGCCTGGTAATATCCCGCCAAACGCTTGGACTCTACGGAGCCTTGAACTAAACTCCTAAAACGGACACGAAAAGAAAGCGCCTCCTGTGAAAATGTAACAGGGGGCGCTTTCCTATGTCGGCAAAAGCTTTTTGAGATTCAGCCTGTGAAGAACGTCCGTCTTTTCATTCGTACATTGGCTGCTCTTTTAGTGGTGTTCTTTCATCGACTGGAATGGCAGGTAACGCGCCGCCAGGCTGAACATCAACAGCCAGTAACTGATGACCAGCGTCCCGACAGAGAATTCGACCCAGGTGGGGGTGTAGGAATTGAGGATGACACCGGGCGTGAAGGGGTCGTAGGTGATCGAAGCGATTAAGCCGGTAAAGTTATAGTTCCAGCGGGTAAGCGCCGCGGCAAAGACCAGGAAGAACGAGGCGGTCATCAAAACACGGAAGTTCACCCTTTTTGCCGCCAGCATAATGGAGCCGGCAATGACCGGCAGCAGCGCCTGCCCCAGCCAGAAGGACAGGCTGTAGGGAGCGATGGTGTTGAGGATTTCTGTTTGAAGGGCGATCTCCCGGTCGAAACTGTAGTAATTGGTGACAGCCCAATCCCAAATCCGCAGATAGGTGAGCAGGAGGGTGATGCCACCGGCAATGCGGGCAATGTCCTTCAAAGCCTCGTCAGTAACCAGCCCCGGTCGCATGACGCGGAAAACAAACACACTCGATAGGAAGAGCAGGGCAATGCCGCCGCTCATGGCGGAGAAGACAAATTGCACCGGCGCGCTCTGGTTGAACCAAACACCGCGTCCCGCCAGCACCGAGTAGGTCGCGCCCAGCGATGCCTGGTGGAGCAGGGAAAGGGTAAGCCCAGCCACCGCCAAAATCGGACCCGCGCTGTGGAACCAGTGAGCCACCTTATGCGCGAACTTCATCAAATTGCCAAGCCAGCGGAAACGGGTCAGCCAGGGATGGGAGTTGAAGACGGGATGTTCCAGAACGATGGGCAGCAACTCTGCGATCAAAACACTCAGGTAAAGCACCACGCACATGGTCACTTCCCAAAGCAGGGAGTGGGGCTGCCAGAAGACGATGGGGTGCCAAAACCGCAGCGGCTGACCCAGGTCGAAGAGCAGGACCATGCCCGCAGTCGAGTAGCCCAGGAAACCCAACAGGACGGCTAGCTTGCCAATCACTTCAAACCGTTTGATGCGCAGGATATAGACGACCACGCCAAAGACAAAGGCGCATCCGCCCATGGCAATGGCGGAAAGGTCAATCGAAATCCACAGACCCCAGGGGATGGCGTTCGACAAGCCGGTGACGTGCAAACCGTCACGCAAAACCGTGACCGCACCCACCAGCCCAAAGAGGATGCCCAGAATCAGTAAACCAATCCAATAGGGAAAGACGGTGAAGGAGCGTTTGCCAAGCTGGATGGTTGGGGAATGAATATCGGAAAACATGGGCTACCTCCCCACATTCTGGATGAAGGGCGCCTGCGACTCGGCAACAGGCGAAACATAATACACACGCGGTTCCGTGCTTAATTCTTCGCGCAGGCGCAGGGTGACACTTACCTCGACCTGTGCCGTCGAAATGGGACTGGCAGGGTCGGTCAGGTCGCCAAAGACGCGCGCTCCGGTCGGGCAGGCGACAACACAAGCCGGTGTGGCAGGCTCATCCACGCCGGGTACAAGTCCTCTTTCCACGCCGTAATCAATGCGATGGGAACAGAAATGGCATTTCTCCACCACGCCGCGCGGACGGTTATCCACTTCCTGCATTCCAAAAAGTGGAGCCTTATCGCTTTTTTCAATGGGATCCTTCCAGTTGAAAACGCGCGCGTTGTAGGGACAGGCTACCTGGCAATAACGACAGCCGATGCAAAGGGTGTAGTCCATTGCTACAATGCCATCCGGACGATAATAAGTAGCTCCCACCGGACAGACGTGCACGCAGGGAGCTTCCTCACATTGCATACATGGACGGGAAAGAAAATATTTCTCGCCCGACTGTGTTGTCTCGGTCGTTACCACGTTGTAGAGCATATCGTCAGCCAGGTTGTTGACCGCCTGGCAGGCGTACGTGCAGTAATTACAGCCGATGCATTTGTTGATGTCGATCAACATACCCCATTTGGGACCGTCGTCTTCGGATTTAGTCCGCACAGCCAGCGAATTCAAGCTAAAGAATTGCGCCAGCCCTGTGGCTCCCAGAAGCGCGCCGCCAACTTTCAACAGGTCGCGGCGGGCGATTTTTTGTTCTCCCTGTTCGGGAGGGGTTTCGTTTTGCTTCGTCATTTAAGCCTCCGATTCCACATTGTCAAAGTTATTTCTCAGGATTCGGGGTGCCGGGTTCCCGTCCGAAGGCAGCCCAGGCGCCAATACCGCCAATCAGCAAACCGGCGAACAGCAATAACCAGGATGGAAGTTTGACGCCCCCCTCCCCGTTGTTTTTGACAAGCGGCTCTTCTTCCGGCCGAGGCTTGTTCTCCATTTCGGCTTTAGATGGTTCAGGGGTCGACGGTTCGGCGTCCGCACCGGCAGGCTCGACGACAATAGGTTCCACAGCCGCGCCGGCGGCAATCAACTGACCCGCTTCGTGGATATCCGAATGGCAGGATTCACAGGAGGCGATTGTGGCTTTGAAGGTGTGTCCACTGTCCTCGCCAAGGTGACAGCTTTCGCAGGAAAGTCCCGCCGCGCCGTGAGTCGAATCGTGCGCGTTTTCATACTGTTGCTTGTGGCAGTTTGCGCAGATCAACTGGTTGTCGTCCAGCACTTTTTGCTGCTGGGAATGCGGCTCGTGGCAGGTGGCACAGCCGAGGGCGATCTCTCCGTGTCGGCTGGATACCCACTCCTTGGATTTGTCCGCATGACAGGTATCGCACGTAAGCGCCTGACTTTCGACCGAGTAGGTCAGGTCGACGGGGTGGGTGCCTTCACCGCCCGCAAGGCGATGACAGCTTTCACAGTCGATCGGCACCGAGCCATGTTTGCTGATGCTCCACAAGTCATAATGGTCCTTATGACATTCCTTGCAAGCATCGGCTGACTGGGCGGGCGCGGTCGCTTTCACATCCCGGCTTGGGCTAAGCGCCAGGACAGAGAAAAGTGCAATGAAAGTTGCAATTACAAACAGACCAGCGAACTTGAGGTGAGTTTTGGTCATATCACATTCTCCGAGTATTAAGAGTTTCTTACGCATGTTCAAGGGTACTAATAATTTGGATGACAGGCAAGTGCAACCTGTCATTATCCAACCAATTGAATGTCACCGAAACAGGATAAGGTTTACACGAATTGTCTTGTGATAATCTTCCACCCCACATATCTGGATTTCCATTCCCCTAATTCAACGGTTACTTTGACACGGTTTGCCCGGTGGCTTGAATTTCAGCTTTCGTGCTGGTGACAAACTCCCAGAATTTTTCCTGTGCACGGGTAAAGGGGTGACGACGATTACGTGCCAGATAGATATTTCGAGCCAGACTCATCCCTTCAACAGACACTTCCACGATCCGCCCCAAAGCCAGACCGCGCGCAGCCGCCAGGCGGGAGATAAAGGCGATGCCCAATCCCTCCTCCACCGCCATGCCGATTGCTTCCGCATTTCCCAACACCATGGCAACGTTAAGCATATCGGAGGAGATATCATGCTTGAGCAAGCCTTCCAGTAGGACTTCACGCGTTCCAGCCGCTTCCTCACGCAGGATCATGGGTTCATCAAGCAAATCGTCCGGATAGATTTTACGGTATTGAGCCCAGCGATGATTTGAAGGGGCAATCAGGATGACATCATCCTTGAAAAAATCCTGATATTCCAAATCGTAATGCTCAATCAACTTGCTCGAAACACCCAGCGCAACCTCCCCGCCAAGCAATTTCCCCATGACCGATTCGCGGCTGGTGACCAGCACATTGATCCGCACCTTCGGAAACTCACGGCGAAAGCGGGCGATAAGCCCTGGCAATAGGTATTTCCCCGACGCTGTCGAGCAACCGACTGTCATTTCTCCCATCACTTCACCTTGGAGGGAAAGCATGGTCTGTTCGACACGCTGGGCGGAGTTGAGCAGTTCGCGCGCCATGGGAACCAACACTTGCCCGCTCTCGGTCAATTGCGCTGTACGTCCCTGACGGATAAATAACTGCATCCCCAACTGGCGTTCCAATCCTTGAATAATTTGGCTAACGGCGGGCTGTGAAAGATGCAATCGCCGCCCGGCTTCGCTAAAATTGCCATGTTCAGCAATCGCCAGAAAAACCTTGAGTGCATCCAGATTAAGCATGGGAATCCCTATATGCGATAAAACGAATATTCATGCCGTAAATGTACTATGAATGGCGGGCAATTTCAAAGTGACAAATGTAACAATTAAACCAAAACTGCCCGCAAGCAAGTGCTCACGGGCAGTAAAGTGCAGAGAACGAATTACTTTTCGACGGGGAAGCTCTCGGCAACCCAACCATTCATTCCCTTGGACATGCTGGTTACGTTGGTGTAGCCCATCATGCGCATTGCCATCATGGCAAGTGCACCACGGTGACCGGACTGGCAGACGGTGATGACAGCGGCAGCCTTATCGGCAGGCAGTTTGGTCATGTCGGCAAGGAATTCATTGACGGGGATGTTGATCGCGCCCTTGATGTAACCAGCCTTGAATTCGTCAGCCGTGCGGAGGTCGAAGACCATCGGCGGGGTGGCAGATTCAACTGCGGTCTTCACATCCTTTGCACCAACGCTGTAGAAGCCATCGGGCAGGGTGGAGAGGAAGGCATCCAAATCCTTGAAGCGGATCGGGTCAACGGTGGGGGCGGTGCCAGCAACGGGTTCAGCGGGCATGGAGCCTTTTTCAACAGGGAATTCAGCCTTAACCCAGCCACCCAAACCGCCGCCGAGGTTGCGGACGTCGGTGTAGCCGAGGAAGCGCAGGGCAGCCATGACCATCGCACCGCGATGACCGGAACCGCAGTAAATCACAATGGGCTGATCCTGAGCGGGGAGTTTGTCGAGGTTCTGGAGGACGGTGCGAACAGGGAGATGCACGGCTCCCTTGATGTAACCGTTGTCTTCAAGTTCCTTCGCTTCGCGGACATCGACCAGGAAGGGAGCGCTACCAGCATCGATCTGACCCTTGAGCACGTCAGCCTTGACGGTGTAGTAGTCAGCGGGCAGGTTGGTGAGGAAGTCGGTCCAGACCGCAGTCCAGTCGACAACACCTTCGACAGGGAAGCCAGCGGCTTTCCAAGCCTTGAGTCCACCACCCATGTTCAGGACATTGGTGTAGCCCAACAGGCGCAGACCTTCGATGGCGATGGAACCGCGCAGACCGGAACCGCACTGCAAAATGATGGCAGCGTCCTTGGCGGGGAGTTTGTCGAGGCTGGTGAAGAGTTCACCAACGGGGATATTGATGGAATCTTTGATGTAGCCTTCGGACGCAACTTCTTCGGGGGTGCGCAGGTCGATGACGGTGGGAGGAGTGGCGCTCGCCAGCATCTCGTTGACTTTGTCGGCTTTGGTGCCGAGGAAGCCATCGGGCAGGGTGGACATGCTCTCGTCGAGAGCCTTGAAGAGTTCCTCGTCAGCGATGATGGGGGTGCTGATGGAGACGGGAGCCTCGGGCATGGAGCCAGTTTCAACAGGAAGTTCAGCGGTCTTCCAAGCAGTCAAACCGCCACCCATGTTCAAAACGTTGGTGTAACCCAAAATGCGCAGGACGCCCATGAGCATTCCACCGCGTTGACCAGAACCGCAGTAGACGATGATCTTTTCATCGAGACCAGGGAGCTTGTCGAGGTTCTTCAAAACATCGCGCACGGGGATGTTGACGGCGCCCTTGATGTAGCCGTCTTTTTCGAGTTCAGCTGCATCGCGCACATCCAGCAGAAAGGGCGGGGTAGCTTCAGCCATGGCAGCGCTGACATCAGCGGGTTTGATTCCACCAAAGCCCTGGGGCAGTCCACCGATCATTTCGGCATACAGGGTGGCATAGTCAATACCAGCGGGGACTTCGGTCACAACGGGCGCTTCGGTGACGACAGCAACCTCAGTCGCGGCGGGGGCTTCCGTGGGGGGAGCAACAACGACTTCCGTCGCTTCAGCGGGAGCACCGCAGGCAGCGAGGATCATGCTGAAGACGACCAGCAGGATCAAGGACAGATTCAAGTTCTTTTTCATGATTCTTCTCCTATTAGGGTTGGGCTGGGAATTTCCCAGAGGTTTACTCATGCTGTAAGTTTAGGGGTTGGAGTGCCAAATTAATAGTGACAGTCATCACAACCACCCATTTGAAATATTTATCAAAACGCATAAATAGAAACTATGGGAGAAGGTGACACCAAACACTATTGTCCCAAATCTCACAATGGTACGATGTGGGTGTATTTATGCAGTTTTTTATATATTTCCGAGGTTGAACTATGGATCAGATATCCCAAATCAATGTTTCTTCGCAGCACGAAGCGGATTTGTGTTTTGCGCTTGCCGACCCAAAGCGGATCGACATCATCCATGCGCTGGAGAAACATCCCTACAACGTGAACGAATTGACGATGGAACTGGGCATCTCCCAGCCGACAACTTCACGTCACTTGAAGATTCTCCGTGAACGCGGGCTGGTTCAGTCCACCCGACACGGGGTCTCCATCACCTATGCCTTGTCTGACCCGCGTCTGATTCAGGCGCTTGCATTGTTGAATGACATTTCCATCAATAAATAATGTCATTCTGAGCCACGCAAGTGGCGAAGAATCTCTGCTCGCGTAGTAAAGACCCTTCGCTGTCGCTCAGGGTGACAAGCCGAAGAAAACCATTGGAGGATCTCATGCACAAGAAAAAGTTATCTGCCACACTGATGATCGTCGGCTTCCTGCTGGCGTTTGTTGCTGTTTCCTGGCTGGCAACGGCGCAACCTGTGAAGGCGCAATGCGGCTCACAAGCTTCCACCTGCAAAGACTGTCATGAAGTGCAGGGACAGATGTCGGTCAACGCCGACGGAACGGGCTGGCACCAATCCCATGCTTTTGGCGATTTCTGCTACATCTGCCACGCGGGCAATCAACAAGCGACAGATAAAGATGCCGCTCACGTCGGTATGGTCTCCCCGCTTACGGATACGAAAGCCTCCTGCCAGCAATGCCATCCCAAGGATCTGGACGCGCGCGCCAAGGTCTACACCGATATCTTGGGTGTGGATGCGGCTGGGGGCGCGGCGGCTGTTGCCGCAGTTCAACCCGTCATGATCTGCGAACCCGAAGCCAACGTCCCCGAAGACAACACGGTGGTACTGGTGAAGCCTGCCCAAGCGGTGGACTATGTTGACCTCTACAACAAGAACGTGCTTGGCATCCGCGAGGTGAATTGGGGCATGATCGGACTGGTGGCATTGCTTGTTGTGGTGGTCTTTGGCGGCGCGGGATTTGCCGCGATCAAAACTGGCTGGCTGGTCGTGACCTTCGAAAAGCCTGCCAAGAAGGAAGAACCCAAGCCTGAGACAAAGGAAGAGCCGAAGGCGGAATCCAACGAAGAGCCGAAGGCATAACGGGAGCAACCATGTCAACCATCTCCCGACGTGATTTTCTGAAAGTAGGCGGCGCGGCTGCAACAGCGCTGGCAGTGGGGCAATTCATCCCCGCGCCAGTGGCTCAGGCGGCGCGTGACGCTGGACATCTCAATGCACAAGGCGACGGCGAAATCGCGACCATGTGCGAAATGTGCGTGTGGCGTTGCGGCGTGTTGGCTAAGGTAGTCAACGGCAAAGTCGTCAAGCTGGACGGCAACCCCGACCACCCGCACTCGAACGGCAAACTCTGTCCGCGTGGACAGGCTGGGCTGGCGACCACCTACGACCCCGACCGTGTGCTCACTCCGCTGGTGCGGGTTGGCAAACGCGGCGAAGGCAAGTTCCGTCAAGCTTCGTGGGAAGAGGCAATCGAGATCGTCGCCTGGAACATGCTCAACATCAAAGATAAGTACGGACCAGAAGCAATGGTCTTCTCGTCCACACACAACCTGTCACAGGTGCAATTCGAGAATTTATTGCAGGCATACGGTTCGCCAAATTATGGCACACAACGCTCGCTGTGTTTCAACGCCATGATCGTCGCCAACCAAATGACCTATGGAGTGGAAGAACCTGGGCGCAGTTACGCGGGCGTGAAATACATCCTGCTGACGGGGCGCAACCTCGCCGAAGCCATCTCCAACTCGGAGACAGGCACACTGATCCACGCGATCGATCAAGGTGCGAAGATGGTTTACATCGACCCGCGCTTCACGAAAACAGCAGGAAAAGCCGCTGAGTGGTTGCCCATCCGTCCTGGCACTGACCTTGCTTTGCACCTCGCTTTTATCAACGTCATCATCAGCGAGGAACGCTACAACAAGGAATTTATCAGCAAGTACACCGTCGGCTTTGATGAACTTGCCGCCAGCATCGGTCAATACACCCCCGAATGGGCGGCGGAAATCACAGGCGTTTCAACGGAGACCATCCGCCGCATCGCGCAGGAATTCAGCGACGCCGCGCCTTATGCGCTGGCGCATAACGGCTGGCGCACATCGAACTTCGTCAACTCCTTCCAAACGCAACGCGCCATCACCATTTTGAATGCACTGGTGGGCAACTGGGGCGTGACCCTGCTCCCCGCTGGCGGCGAAGAAAGCGGCAGTTTGGGCAAGCCGCCCCAACCGCCGTATCCGCGAGCATCAGCCCTCCGCATGGATGGCGTGCCGTGGAAGTATCCCTTCGTGCCGCTCAAGTTGGGCGTGTTCCAGGAACTGCGTGACAACATTCTGAAGGATGATCCATATCAGGCGCATGGCTGGTTCATCTCACGCCAAAATCCAGTGCAATCCATCCCAGACCGCAGGAAGACTCTGCAAGCATTCGCCAAGATGGACTTCATTGCCACGGTGGATGTCATCATGAATGACTCTTCGTGGTTTGCGGATGTTGTCCTGCCCGAAGCCTCGTACCTCGAACGCTACGACCCGTTGATGCCGATGGGCGCGAAAGCCTTCATTCGCCAGCCCGTGATTGAGCCACAAGGCGAAGCCAAATCCGCGTTGTGGATTTTCAAACATCTCGGCGAACGACTGGGCTTGAGCGATTTCTTCCAGTACGCAGACGAAGAAGATTATCTCAACCAGCAGCTGGCTCCACTTGGCGTGTCACTCGAAGAGGTAAAAGCAAAAGGGTACGCAGAACTACCCGAAGGTGAAGCAGAAGTCTTTAAGTGGAACACGCCCAGCGGCAAGATCGAGATCAAATCCAGCGCGCTTGACAACGCTGGTTTCTCCGCCATCCCAGTTTGGGAGGAGCCGCCCGCCCCGAAGGAAGGCGAGTTCTATCTGCTCACGGGCAAGGACGCGCGCCAGACTCAGTTCGGCACGCAAAACAATTTGCTGTTGAAAAAATTCGACGACGAACCGCGCATCTGGATGAACCCCAAATCTGCCGCCGCAAACGGATTGGCAAACGATGACCTGGTAGAAGTGACCAGCGAGGTGGGCAAGGTGAAGGTTCATCTGGAAGTGACCGAAGCCATCCGCCCCGACTGCGTTTACATGACACCGGGGTTTGGTCATCTTTCATTGGGCTTGACCACCGCCTACGGCTTGGGCGCAAGCGACTCCGACCTGCACGTCACCTACACTGACCCCGTCAGCGGAAGTCAGGCGCTTAGCCAGACCTTTGTCACGGTAAGGAAGGCTTGATATGACCATCAAACAACATGCTTACTTATTCGACGCCACGCGCTGTATCGATTGCCGCGCCTGCATGATCGCGTGCAGTGTCGAAAACCAGACTCCCATGGGCGACTCATACATCTGGCTCACTGGCGCAGGCGTCCTGGGCACCTATCCCGATTTGAAACGTGGCTCGATGCCCTATCATTGCATGCACTGCCTCGAACCTGACTGCGCTTCAGCCTGTCCTGTTGGCGCGTGGGACAAACGCGAAGATGGACCCGTTGTCTACGAGGCGGAAAAGTGTATCGGCTGCCGCTACTGCATGAACGCCTGTCCCTTCCAGGTTCCACACTTCGATTGGGATAAGAACCTTTTCGAGGGTGCGTTGATTCGGAAGTGTACGATGTGTACCCAGCGCCTCGCCGTGGGACAAGTCCCAGCCTGTGTGCATACCTGTCCAACCGATGCGCTGGTCTTTGGTGAACGCGCCGACCTGATTGCCGAGGCGCACGCCCGCATCGCCGCGCACCCCGACCGCTACATTGACCATGTCTATGGCGAGTTCGAGAACGGCGGTACGTCCTATCTTATTCTTTCGCATGTCCCGTTTACCGAATTGGGTCTACCTGAAATGCCCGAAACACCCGTCAATCAGGTTAGCGAAGCCATAATTGGCAAGACCCTTCCCTTTGCATTGGCGTGGGGTGCGGTGCTGACTGGCGTCGCGGCGGGCGTCCACACGAACAACAAAAAGAAAGCCACCGCGCAAATGAAGGCGGAAGCGGAATCGGAGGAAAAGAAATGAAACTGCGCGTCAACCTTCATCCGAACCTGCGCCTGTCCGCCACCGCCTGGATTCTGCTTGCGCTGATGGCGGTTGGGCTGGTCGTTGCCATCGTCCGCTTTGCCCTCGGCATTGGCGCGATCAGCAACTTGAGCAACACCTATCCCTGGGGCTTCTGGATCAGTTTCGACATCTTCACTGGCATTGCCATTGCCAGCGGAGCATTCATTCTCGCAGCATTAGTGTACATCTTCGAGATCGAAGCCTTCCGTCCACTGTTGATGCCGTCCATCCTGACCGCCCTGCTCGGCTACATCATGGAGGTGCTTGCCCTGTTCGTCGACCTGGGACGTCCCGAACGCATCTGGCACATGCTCATTTACCAGAATTACACGTCCACGATGCTGGTCATTGGCTTGTGTGTGATGATCTACCTTGCGGTCCTTGCAGCGCTCTTTGCACCAGTCGTCTTCGATGGTTTCAAACTGCCGAAATATGCCGAGGCATTCCGCCGCTTTGCAAAGCCACTCGTTATTTTTGCAGTGGTTATCTCGACCATTCACCAAGCGTCACTCGGTGCGCTCATGCTCATCCAGCCGACGAAACTTCATCCGCTGTGGTGGAGTGGCTGGCTCCCCGCGCTCTTCTTCTTCTCAGCCCTGCCGATTGGTCTGGCGATGATCATCTTCGAGTCGTCACTTAGTTCCCGCTACTTCAACCATGTACTAGAAACTGCTGCGCTCGAAAAACTGGCACGTGCTATTCCATACGCCCTTGGTTTTTACCTCCTGTTGAAGTTTGCCGAAATGGCGTTCGACGGCGAGTTGGGGCTGCTTTTCTCCAGTGGTTCGATGAGCCTGTTGTTCTGGATTGAAATCCTTGTCGGCTGCCTCATCCCGATGTGGATGTTCTCATCGAACGCAGTTCGAAAAAATCCAAGCAAGCTTCTAACCGCCGCGATCATCCTCTTACTTGGGATGATCCTCAACCGCTTCAACGTCAGTTGGCTCGCAGTCAAACATCTCGGCGACATGACATACGTTCCCAGCTTGGTGGAAATTTCCATCTCGGTGGCAATCTTTTCCGCGGGCATAGTTGGTTTCGGGCTGGCTAACCAACACCTGCCACTGACCAAACACGAGGAACATTACGAGGCCCATGCGGCAGACTGACCGAGTTACGAGATACAAGTTGCAAGTTGCGAGTTATGAGTTCCAAATTGTGCAAGACGTATAATGTAATTCATAACTCGCATTTTTTCTCCTTACATTCCATGCAGCGTCGCGCCAATCTCTAATTACCAATTACCGATTTTCATCCTTCATAATTCATCCCTCATCCTTTCCCCCATGCGCCCTTCCTACTTCCACCATCTCCACCCACCGACGATTCCAGCCGCACAAGCGCGCTGGCGTCACACGTTGGGCGCGGGCGGGACGGCGATCTTCCTCATGCTCGTCATCGGTGTGACGGGGATTCTGGAGATGTTTTACTATGTCCCCAATCCACAGGAAGCCGCGCGCTCGGTGCAGACCATCACCTATCACGTCCCCTTCGGCTGGTTGGTGCGTAATGTGCATTACTGGGCTTCGCAATCGCTGGTGGTGGTATCCGCCGTTCATTTTCTGCGCGTGATTTTCACCGCCGCCTACGGAAGTCCGCGCCGATTCAATTACCTGCTGGGGCTGGCATTGTTTGTTCTCACCCTCATGCTTGACTTTACAGGTTACATCCTGCGCTGGGACATGGACATCTGCTGGCCGCTGACCACAGGCACGAACCTGCTCAAAATAATTCCCTTTGTCGGGGAATTCCTTTTCCGCGTTGCAATTGGAGGAGGTGAAGCTTGCGCCACGGCTTTGCTTCGTTTCTACACCTGGCACATCTTCGGGTTGACTATTCTCATCGTCATCCTTGGCTTCTGGCACGCCTTTCGCGTCCGCCGCGACGGGGGGATTGCCGTTCCGCCGCCGACACTCCGAATCCATGCCGAGCGCATCTCGCGCAATGAGCTTGTCCGCCGTGAAATATTGATGATGTTCATCGTCAGCATCGTGTTGATTTTACTTTCCATTTTCTTCCCCGCCCCCATTGCCCCCGCTATGACGGGCAAACCCAATCCCAACGCAGAAGCACATGCGCCCTGGTTCTTCCTCTGGGTTCAGCAAATGCTCAAATGGGGCGACCCATTGATCTTCGGTGTTCTCGTCCCGCTTGGGATTCTGACTTTCTTTGCACTCATCCCATATATTTTCCCAAAACCTGATGATGCCGATATTGGAAGGTGGTTTCCAAAATCCAATCGCGTTGTGCAGGTGATTGTTGGGCTGATTGTCGCCTATATCCTCATCCTTACTTTGCAACGTTGAACGTTAAACGTTTAACGTTTTTCTCCTATGCGCCGCCTCCTTCCCCTTTTCTCATTCCTCCTTTTCCTAACCTTCGTTCTGGTCGTGTGGGTGGATTCGCGCCAGCCCGACCCCGTTGAGTTAATTCCCACACTCACGGGTCAACCTGAATATTGCATCACATGCCATGAGGATTTGCCAGAGATCAGCCCTTCGCATCCCGTCCAAACCTTTGGCTGTGTGACTTGTCATGGCGGCGAACAACTTGCCCTTGATGCTGATCTTGCCCACGCAACCATGCGTGGCGGAGCAAATCCATCTGACTTGTCTGTGGTGGAGGAATCCTGCGGCGGAACTTCGTGTCACAGCGGCAGCGAAGCAGATGACCGTCACCACATCCAGCGGGTGATGACCAGCATCCAGTCCACGTATGCAGGTGCGATCGGGAACATCCGCTACACGTTTGGCGCGCAACCCGATCTGACCGCCCGATTTGGAATCCATGCCGTAACCGACGAAGAAACGAAAACAGGAATCAAGTCGCTTTCGGCATTCGACCCAGCCAGCGAGGAAAATCCCTTCATTCAACAATTTGGCGAAAACTGTCTGACTTGCCATGTGAATTCCGTGCCACGTGAAGGGGAAGCATACGCTCGTCAAACGGGATGCGCTGCATGTCACTCTCCAACTCCTCTTTCTTCGAGTGAAGAAAAGCAACACGCTCTCACCACCGCCATCCCCTACACTCAATGTAATACCTGCCACAACCGTGGGAACTACGACCTGCGTACAATGACCTTCCTCGAACGCAGCGATAAGCCGACCAACAGGATGGAAAATACGTATCACCCCAATTCGCGCTTCACCCAATGTGAATATACCCTCGACTGCGTGGACTGCCATACCCGCGACGAGGTCATGGGCGACGGCGACATTCACCAGGATCAGGCATCTATTCAATATGTGCAATGCAAAACCTGTCACGGTACGCTGGACGAACTTCCGCTGACCAAAACCCTGACCGACCCCAATGACATCGCCTTTCGCATGGCTTTCCTCAACCCCGTCATGGATTTAAAGCTCGGCGACACAGTCATCGTCACTGAGCAAGGTGAGCCGATTTGGAATGCCCGCCAGTTGCCCGATGGTACGTTTGAAATGGTCGGCAAAGCCACCCGCGAACACTTCACCTTCCGCCCTGTAATGGGAACCGCCTGCGAGCAAAACCCAGGCGAGCAGGAATCGCATTACTGCCATGAATGCCATGCAGTGGAAAAATAAATTTGGAGTCCATCAGCTTACTGATGGATATTTTAGATAACAAGTTCAGGCAGCAAGCTGCCTGACTCCAGAGCCTAACCTATGACCGAACTTTCCCGCCGTGATTTTCTCAAACTCACCCGAGATGGATTTCTCTATCTCAGCGGCGCGATGGTTTTTGTGGGCTTCCTCCGCTTTTTGGATTACGACCCCAACCCCGCGCCCAAAACTGAATTCGACCTCGGCTCTGCTGAAAGCTATCCTCTCGGTTCTCGTACCGTTCTGGCAGAAATCCCCGCCATTTTGACCCACACCGAAAGTGGATTCTCCGCCCTCAGCCTGGTCTGCACCCATCTCGGTTGCACTGTCGAAAACGACGCGGATGGCTTCGCCTGTCCCTGTCACAACTCACGTTTCGACGCCGAAGGCAGGGTCACGCGCGGACCCGCTGTGGAAAGGCTGACCATTTTGCGCGTCGAAGTCACGGAAGATAATCATCTCATCCTACACACCATTTGACCTCTCAGCCGCTATAATTGTGGCATGTCCAACACCAACCGCACCGTCTGGTCTTCCGAAGATGGCGACCTGCGCAAAAAGGCGCAAGCCGCATCCCACGCCAAATCCCTGCCGCCGCAGCAGCAGACCGCCTACCTGCACCGTGAATCAGGCGGACGCGGTGGGAAGGTCGTATCCGTCGTCAAGAACCTTGTCCTCACCGAAGAGGATTTGAAAAACCTCGCCAAAAGGCTCAAGCAGGAATGCGGTTCAGGCGGGACTGTCAAAGATGGCATGATCGAAATTCAAGGTGAACATCGCCAGCGGATGGCAGAGGTCTTACAAAAACTCGGGTACAAAGTCAAGATTGCGGGAGGATAGAAACCATCATGACCAAACTTCCAATCGTGGAATCCTATTGGGTCAGGGAAGACAGCCTGCTTGCAGGCGAATACCCCGGCAGCCATCACCCGGAAGCCACGCGCCAGCGCATCGACGCCTTTCTCGAAGCGGGCGTCACCGCCTTCATCGACCTCACCGAGTCGCACGAACTTGCTTCCTATAAAGACATTCTCGACGAAAGGGCGAAAATCCACGGTGTCGAGGCTTCATATCGGCGGATATCCATCCATGATTTTAGCGTTCCCACATCGGAGACCATGACCGTCATTCTCGACGCAATCGACGACGCAATCGACGACGGCAAATGCGTCTACGTTCACTGCTGGGGCGGAGTGGGGCGCACAGGCATGGCCGTCGGTTGTTATCTTGTCCGACATGGTAAAACAAACGAACAAGCCATCGGGGAGGTCAACCAGTTGTATTACACCCGCCCCGCCAGTATCCACAAGCTGCGCTCACCGGAGACCGACGAACAGGTCGAATTCATCCGCAACTGGTGGGAAGACCCCGACAACCTCAACAGAAACCTGAAAAAATTTTGCGAAGGATGAACTGGCATTCCCGGTATCTTCAACAAGCTGCGTGGACGCGCGACCTGCGGATTTATCTGTTTGAACAGGCGGGATTGAAAACCGCGCGCCGCGTACTGGAGGTGGGATGCGGGACGGGAGCGATTCTGCGCGAACTGTCTGTTCCCGCCCTGCACGGACTCGACCTTGAAGCTGGTTCGCTCGACGAGTGCCGAATCCACGCCCCAGCCTCTTCGCTGACTCTCGGCGACGCGCATTCCCTTCCCTATCCCGATCAAAGCTTCGACATCGTTTACTGCCATTTCCTCCTGCTCTGGGTGAAGAACCCATTGCAAGTCCTTTGCGAAATGGCACGGGTGGGTCGGAGCGTGTTAGCATTGGCGGAACCTGATTACAGCCAGCGGGTGGATAAGCCGTCCGCACTGAAACCGCTGGGAGAGTGGCAGACAGAGGCGCTGCGCAGGCAGGGAGCCAATCCATCCTTCGGCTCATCGCTGGCAGAGACCTTTCTCCGGGCTGGGATCAGGCTCGTCGAAACAGGACCCATTCAAGGCGGCGCAGTTATGGAGTCGCCCAAAGACTGGGAAAAGGAATGGGACGTGATCGAGTCCGATCTGGCAGGAATCGTCCCCGGAGATAAAATCCAGAGGATGAAAAAGCTGGATGAAGCAGCGTTCAGGAACGGGGAACGCGTCCTCCACGTGCCAACGTTTTTCGCCTGGGGCAAGAGCCTGTTAGATTAACATGCTTCCGGCGGTGTCCCCGCCACCGAGACTGCGGCGGGAGCATTATTGTTCTTTGCCTGGGGTAAGACTTAAGTTAGGTTTGAGTTCGGGAAAAGAGCAGTATAATTTCGCAAAAAGCAGGAGGCACGTTTGGAAAGTTTGGAACAGATGGAGCAGACCGAATCACAACCCGAGGCGCAGGTCCCCATCCCTTCAGAAGAAAAGACCAATTGGGGACGGGTTGTATTCGACATCATCGAAACATTGGCGCTGGCTGCCGTTTTGTTTCTGGGCATCAATGCAATCTCCGCCCGCGTGCGTGTAGACGGGTTTAGCATGATCCCTACGCTCGAAGACGGCGAGTTTGTCCTAGTCAGCAAGCTAAACTATCGGCTTGGCAAGGTGGAACGCGGAGACATCGTCGTGTTTCACTACCCGGTGGACCCAAAGCAGGAGTTGATTAAACGCGTGATCGGATTACCCGGCGATACGGTCAAGGTGATGGACGGGGTTGTCTCCGTCAACACACAGGTGTTGGACGAGCCGTACATTGCGGATGCCCCCAGATATTCCGGCGAATGGATCGTGCCGGAGGGACACGTTTTCGTGCTGGGAGATAATCGCAACGATTCGTCCGATTCACATCAATGGGGCTACCTGCCCCTTGAAAAGATAGTCGGCAAGGCGGTTGTGATCTACTGGCCCCCCTCCTTATGGAAGGTGATCCCACATACGACCATTCCAGCCACACAATAGGATTTTCGATGAGCGAAACCAACAGCATTTTTACGGAAAATTTTCCCTGTGCCGAATGTCGCGCGGGCGTTCTGCAGCGGCGTCATGTCACCTATTTTACGTGGCTCGGCGGTGAACTGGTCAGTGTGCCGCACTTTCCGGCATGGGTATGCGATGTCTGCGGAAAGCGCGAATATGATTCAAGGGCCATCACGTGGTTGAACATGATCCTGAACCCAAACGCGGGCAAGCCCACCCCAAAGCGCCGTCACCCCCGTTCCCTCCGCAGACCGCAGACCGGCATGTCGCGCCCGGTTCAAGACTCATAGCCAAGGAAATCTGCCATGTCCGTGCTCCATGATTCAACCTCACCCCGCACCTACCGTTTTCTCCCCGCCGATGTTTTTACTTCCGGGTACCGGGTGGTCGGCAAGATCATGGTCACAAGCCACGGGGCAATGGGCATGATGAACGACCCAACGCGCTCGGCGCTGGAGGTCAATGACGCCCGGCTGGCGCGCCTGCACATGCCGACAAAACTGGTCGACCATTTTGAGCTTGTGCGCATGTTGAAGAAACACGTCTACGCGATTTGTTTGCCCCGCCGCGAGGACCTCGGTCCGCTGGGCATTGTACGCGGCGGATACACCAACGTGGTCGAATACCCAATCCGCATTACCACGCAGATGTTCGAAATCGAAGGCATCATGGAATTGCCCGGTCGTTTCGATTTTGCGGCGCTCGTCGCCGACGGTTCGCGCGAATTCCTGCCCATCTTCAATGCCACCTTGACGGCGATTCTCATCCCGAATTTGCGCGTGGAAAGCCCGGGAATGCTGATCAACCGTCAGCAGGTGGATTTGATGGCTTTGCTCAACCAGCGGGTAAAGCCCGAAAACTAATTCCCAAAATCGCTTGACGGTCTCAAAAGTGGATGATAGAATTCGCCCGCTCTAAAAAAGCCCCCATCGTCTAGAGGCCCAGGACGCGGCC
Source organism: Chloroflexota bacterium (assembly GCA_016234555.1). GTDB lineage: Bacteria > Chloroflexota > Anaerolineae > Anaerolineales > Villigracilaceae > Villigracilis. The sequence continues at coordinate 32,289 of JACRBJ010000005.1, forward strand.
CTTTCAAGGCCACGACCGGAGTTCGAATCTCCGTGGGGGCACACCCGCCTACGCATAATGTAGGCAAATAATACAGCACGGCATTCACTTCCTGCCCTTTGCGGATGACTACGATCCGCTTGGTGAGCATATGAATGGCGTGTTTTTTTTGTTGGATGTCTTCGCCATGTAGGATGGCTTTGATCTCTTCGGCGAGGGCGCTCAGTTGCATGGGGGTTCGTTCGGTTGGGGGTTGCAGGTTGTTTTCAAGTTGTTCAAGTTTGGCGCGGATGGATGTTTCGATGAGTTCGGCTTTATCGAGGGCGACCAGCAGGGAGTGAGAGCGTCCGCGTTCGGCGATGGAGTCGGTGAGGTTGGTGATCCGCTTGCGCTGTTGGGTCAACTCACGGCGGAGTCGTTTGCGTTCGCCTTCGAGCTGGTCCCCCATCTTCCGATGGTGGGAGTTCACCATCGCCTGGAATTGGATGAGCCTCTCAAGGTCGAGGGCTGTGTCTTCGATGCGGTCGATGATCGCCTTTTCAAAAAGCCTTGCGGGGATGGCGCGCGCGGTGCATCCGTTATTCTTTGCGCCACGGGCAAAGCACCGATAATACTCGTGGCGTGTGCCGTTCTTTTCTGCGACGATGTAACCCGTGAGCGGCGTGCCGCAGTCCTGGCAAAAGGTGAGACCAGATAGCAGGAAGGAGGACCCCACCCGCCGTGGGTTGAAGTCGCTGTTGATTTTGCTGCGGGCTTTGCCCACCGCCTGGACTTTGTTCCACACGTCAAGCGGGACAATCGGCTCGCAGTAATCTTCGATGACCATGTCGCCATACTTGAGGATGCCGATGTAAAGGCTGTTACTGAAAAATGTGTTCCATGATCCGATGGTGGGATACAGGTGTGTGGCGGCAATAAGCTGCTTGACGGTTGCGCCACGGGCGCGCATCTCGAAGGCAAGGCGGACGGTTGGCACAAGTTCGGGATCGGGTTCCCAACGGTGGACGATGCGCGCGGAGCCGTCGCGGTGGGTGCCAACGGTGATGGGTTCGCCGCGCCTGAATCCCCTGGGCGGCGTGCCGGGCATGGCGCGGTATTGTTCCACCATCTTGCGAAGTCCGCTGGTTACGTCGATGGAGATTTTGACCGAGGTCTGTTCGGCGGACCATAGTTTGAGGTCCTGCATGAAGTAGCGTTCGGGTCCTTCGGGGATGTAGTCGGTGAGGGAGCAGACGACCTTATCGAGGGCTTCGAGTTCGGCGAGGAAATGCCGTCCGTGTTTGATGTTGCGGGCGAAGCGTTCGTAATTCCAGATGACGACGCCCTGCTCTTCCGCCCCGCTGCGAAAGTGGAGCATCATGCTGAGGAGGTCTTTGCGTTTGTGGAGCGCGGCGCGGGCGGTCTTCGCTTCGTCGGTGAAGGTTTGGGAGAGGATGAGACCGTACTGCTCGCACCAACGCCGTACCTCGGCTTCCTGCCTGTCTATCGAGTCTTCCTGGTTGGTGCCGCCGCTGTCGCGCAGGTATGCCACAACGCGCGCGCCTGTTTTGAGCGAGGAATGAGGCGGGTAGAAAATATTCATAGAACGTTTGTTCCCTTCACGATAATTATACCGCACGCGAAAAGCAAGAGACCCGCCAAAGGGAGGCGGGTCTCTTGCTTTTGAAGGGGAACAAAAACAATTATATCACTCTGTTTTATCTTCGGCTCCCCGCGCCATGTGCAACCCGAAGCGTCGAACATAGCGGCGCGTGAGATGAACATCATTTCGGATGTCCATCAACAGGTCGATGATCTGAGCGGATGCGAGAATGCCGATACCAAAAAGGGAACCGATAAGCCCGAAGAAAAGGGTAAGCAGGAGCGTTGGCAATTCGGCTCCAAGAAGTTTGGAGCGGATGAAGGGATGCGCAACGAAAACGGTAAGGGCGATATGAACGGCAATAACAACCCAGCCGATTGTAGATGTTACCCAGACAACAACTCGCAAAGCGCCATAGGGCGCGCGCTGGTCTTCGATTGCGTCGATGTCATCCCGTAGTTTTTGGTACCTGCTCATTGTTCATCCTTCGAGAGATATTTGAGGGCAGCCCACAATATCAAGAACAGCGCGATTGGATAAGTAATGCAGGCGGGACCGTACTTTATCCCCAACTCATTGAGCAGGACGGCAGCGCCAACCGCCGCGTAATAGTAATACTCCCTCTTCATCCCAACCAATGAACGTTTGAATACTGCGAACGCACATGATAGCGACGCTCTACAAAGTACTGCTCTGACACGCACTGACGCAACACCAGCAGGCGGGCATGGACGAGCACCGCAAAGCGGTTCGGCTCACTGAGGGCATCATAGATTTTGAGAAGCGTGCGAACGCCTGACACCCTTTGCCTCCCTTTCCTGTTTTTCAAGCCGCATCCGCGCATAGGATATTTGATCGTCTTTATTCTCTTCGCTCATCATGTCGAACAGGTGAACAAGTTCCTGACGTTTTTCATCTGGCTTCACATCAGGGGGAAGGATGCCCGCCTTGCGGAAGACAACTTCGGGAGGCATCTTGAAAGCCTTTGCAATACCCTCGCATAAACTCGCGCCGGGGTCCCTATCACCGCGCAATACATTGGCGATTGAACCGCGAGCGACTCCAGCATAACGAGCCAAATCAGATATTGACCACTCGCGGGTATTCATCTCAGCCTGCAACCATTGCTTGAAGTTTTCCATGTTTTCAGATGAATACATTATTGCACAATTGATGAATTCTTAGGAATTCAAAAATAATTCACTATTGACATTTTGTACCCGCAATGATAAGATACATTTGTATTCAATGGAATACAAAAATGAACCAGGAGAACGCATGAGCGAAAACGCAGAATATCCAAAAGTGCGTGTCACAAAGCAGGCGCACGCGCACCTCACCCGCCTCATCCCTGCCGTCCGCGAATCGCGCGGATTGAACGTATCCATGACAGACCTCGTGTCCGAGTTGATCCTGTCACAACCCATACCTCAGCCAGTGGTTGAGAAGAAACCGCGCCGCGCGCGCAGGTCGCCTGTGTTGTCCGCGCCCGTGGCGGCGGTTTAGTCAAGTCAGTTCTTTGAAGGAGAACAGATACCCATGTGTAAACAAACTACAGAACCCATCACCGAAGAAGAGACGGCGGAAGCCCCTTGTTATTGCTATGAAATCGAAGGGGATAACGACAACTGTCCCACCCACGGGAAGGCGGCGCAATGAAACCAACTCAAGCCCCGTGGATCGTAGGTACCAATGTAATCAAGAACAGCCCTGAACAGCGCGAGATGATTTGCGTTTCTCCCGCGAGCAATATCAAGAAGATCGTCGCAATTACCGGCTTCGTGGGCGCGGAGGACGAGAGCGAATCAATTGCCAACGCGTCGTTGATCGCCATCTCTCCCGAAATGCTAGAGGCGCTCATCGCCATACAGGAGAGAGCCATTGCCAACATCAACGGGACGCTGGAAGCGAACTCCATTGCCGCGATGATCTCGGAGATATTCGAGAAGCTCGCAAACGAGGCGGGTGCGTGAAACCCTACTCCGCCCTTACCGCTGAACAACGCGCACAGGTTGCGTACCTCTTTGCCGATGAAGCCTTCGGCACGGATGCAAGCGCCTACCTGTACGAAGTGGACAAGGGCGGCGCGGTCACAAGGAGGAAGCCTGACACAGAGAAACAATCCCCACTCTCCACAGCCCGCACAACATCCATCAACGTGAAGGCGGTACGCGACGAGCATGTCACCGCCGCACAGGTGGAAACCGCAACAATGCACATGGACGCGCTCGCCGCGTTCATTGCGGAGAAGATTTATCAACCCACTTTTGAAGAGGTAACAAACTCATGACCCTATATATCGCAATCAAATATCTTAGAGACAAAACATCCATCGTCTCTGCCGATGTTCTGTTCGCGGGGTTTGTCGATTTGGCTTGTCTTGCCATACTCACGATTACATTCTTTGGAGTGCCAAAATGAGCAAATCAGAAACGATCTGCCCGCATTGCCTGAAACCCTACACCCTGGGCGTGGATGGCGTTGAAGAAGGCTGCGACACCTGCATGGCGATTGTCCGCAACCCGCTCGATCACAGCATCGTACAGGATGACTTCTCGAAGATCTTCGCCGATGACGACACCCTCACCAATTAGTAAGGAGTATTTATGCGAACCGCAAGACGTGAATATCTCGGAATAAAAATGAGCAAAGAGGAAAACCAAGCGATCATTCGTCTGGCAAAACATAAGGGGTTGGATAAATCCACTCTCGCCCGTAGTATTTTAGTTGAATACATGACCGCCAAAGGTGCGCTCGTCTATAAAACAAATCCGGTTGTTGTTCCAGACGATTCTAATTTGCAACAGAAGGCATAGCCATGAAACGCGCCGCCGTAATTATCGCCCTTGCCTTTTTCCTCTGGTCATGCGCTCCCGATCCGCGCCGTGAAGCCGAAGCCTTTGCCACACGTCAACAGGCAGAGACCGAAGCCGCGCGCGCCGAGCAGGAACGGATGCAGGACGCCGAGGCACACCAGATATTCATGACCCGCCTCAACGAAACCAGCGCATGGCTCAGCAGGACGATGGTCACAGCGATGGCGGCTGGCATGTTCGTGATCGCGGTGGCGGGTCTCTCGCTTGGCATCGGGCTGGCAATGGTCATCATCGGCGGCGGTTATGGAATAGCAAAGCGCAACATCGTCATGCCCAACCGCATCCCGCTCGACCCAATCACCAGGCAGTACCCGCTCCTGCCCGTGTACATGGGCAACGGCAAGTACTCGCTCACCAACCCCAACACGGGCGCCACGCTCATGCTCGACACAAAGTCCGCGCCCGATGCGCTCATGGTCAAGGCTGCGTTTGGCGTACAGCATGACGGGCTGCTGGTCTCGCGCATGTCGCATCGCCCGGAACAAACCCCAACACAAGCCATAGAGGTGACATCATGATCGGCTCTGGTTATGGAATATACGGAACCCTGCCAACCGCAACGCTTCTCTTTTTCGCAACCTGCGCATCGTGCCCAAACGAAGGACCGGACGCGCTCACCGAACAGGAAGCGAACGACCGCGCGGTCGCCGAAGGTTGGAGCGTGCGAGAGGTAAAGATAGGCGACAAGCAGATGAAGGTTTACACCTGCCCGAAATGCGCGCGAAGTGGAAAGGCAAAGAAATCATGAACATTCCTCAAACTCAATCAGCACATGCTGAACGGCAATACCTGCATACGATGGTTGCGGGCGCGCTGCTCCCGTTCGCCCAGGCGAGCATTACCGCGCTGGTCATCGCCGTTGGAGTGTGGGTCATCGCGTTCTTTATCTTTGACATGATGGACTCTTACAAGTCCTTCATCGTCTCCTTTGCGTTGACGTGGGTCTTCGTCTTCCTGAGACTGCAACGTCACTGGTTGTCGCTCACCACCATCGAGCGCATCATGCAACGCGACATCAACAACGACGGTGTGATTGGCGAAGCACCGAAGGTCGAAGCAAAGCCGCGTCGCATTGTCATCCAGCTTGACCAGGTAAAAGAGAATGGTCACTATCAGCCCGGCGATATATCGAGCCGCATTGAGTTCCCAGGCACATCCGAACAACTGGAAGCATTCGCGCAAGGCATGGTCAACGGGATGCCAATTACAGACCGCGCATGGAGCGGAGACGGAAAGTTATACACCGGTCAGGAATGGCGTGAAATGAAAGCGGAGATGTTCAAGAAGCACGGCGACAGGGAGCCGCTTATCGAATACGTCAATCCTGAAAACAAAAAGCACGGCATCCGTCTCACTGCCACCGGGCGTAAATTTTTCGAGGAGGTGATCGCGGACAACTCCCCCACCCCATCATGACATCCGTCAAAAAAACCGTGCGATAACGCACGCACGCACAACGCACGCAGGAGTTTTATGCAGAAGTACGTTCAAAAATTCATGGATTGGTTCGAGCGCGCCCCGTTCATTCTCAGCTTTTGGGCGCTCCCCATCGTGGCGATCCTGTACGTGATCGCCTTCATCAGAAATAAATTCAGGAGATAGCAATGGCAACAAATACAAAAATCAAACCATCAGCACGGAAGTTCAACATCAGCGAATTCGCGGCAACCGTTGGCGCGAAGATTTCCGAGAGCATCGGCGACATGATCGTCACGGTCATCATTACCGGCGTGATGATGATCTACATCCCGCAGATACATCCCGTGTATGTGGACAGCGCCGTGCCTGGTCTTTACGTGGCTTGCATGATCGTGCAGTTACTCATCCGCATCGTGCACCGCTTCGACGACTCATACACCGCCGATGAAGTTGGGAGACAACTTGCCCGTTTTGAAGATGAGATCAATTCGCGCATCGATGCCATCATTCACAACATGATCCCATAGGCAAGCAGCATGAGCATCATCAACGTTGAAACGTTTACCTGGATGAAACCCATCAAAGCGCGGAACACCAGCAAGACCTACCTCATGATCGGGCAGGTCAAAGGCGTTGCTAGCACGTTGCTTGTCACGCTCGAAGGTGGAAACGGCGGCGCGGTGATGTTCTGCCAAAAGCATGACTTTGCATATCCCATCAAGGGCAAATGCGCCGAATGCCAAAACACGCCCCGCGAAGAAACAACCGACGCCAGTGTTACGGCTCGTAACACTGGCTAGACGCTTCGATTTTCAGAAAGACGGTAGTTATGTCGCAAAAAGCAAAAACGCTCGCCAGAACGCTTCTACGCAAAAATCGCGGAACACGCAAATATCCCGCCCGCTCATGGCGCGTGATTGCCCGTGAAGATTACGACAACAAAGTCAATCATGCTGTGCTATTTCGCATTGCCCACAGCGAAGGCGAATGGTATCCGAAGGACGAACAGTTACAAATCCTGCTCGGCTTGAAGAAACAACGCGCCGCACGCACAACGCACGCACACGAAGAGACGCGCCCCATCTACGACAGACCAACCCATGTATTGCTTTGGCAGTTTGTCCACCGCGAGGCAATGCCATGAGTAAAGCAATGCCGTGGATCAAACAATACCCAACGCGCCTGCATGATGTCAGGCTCGCTCAGCTCAATGATCGTCAACAGTTGCGTTACTACCAGTTGTATTTGCTGGCTGGTCATTTCAATGCGGACGGCGCATTTATCCAGGATGGCAAGGTACTCAAGACCGGCGAGATCGCCTTCATCCTGCGAGTGAAGGATGTCTCTCAACTCGACAAGGACATCCAGTCGTTACGGAAGGCTGGTCTTCTCAAGGTCAACGGACACGGTCCGTATATATCGGACTTTAAGGACGAACAGATCAATTGGATGGAGAAACAAAAGGCAGACCGCGAGAGACAAAAAAGGTCACGCGTTAGTCACGCGAATGTCACGCGTGACGACGATGTGACTAACGCGCCCGTCACGCTCCTAGATAAAGAAGAAGACTCAGAGAAAGACTCAGACTCAGAATCAGAGAAGAAAAGAGAAGAGACTCCCTCTCCTCTCCTTGCTGGCGCGCTGGAAAAGTTCTCAAGGGCGAAGATCAACGTCACAGAAAAAGAGCGGGCAAAGCTCGAAGTGTTATTGCCATCCCTCAAGGACGGATGGGTTGCCCGCGCCATAAAGATCACGCTCGAAAGCAAGAAACATTCCGCCGCGTATGCAATCGGCATCTTGAGAAATTGGAGAGACGAACATGCAACCAATCGCAAAGTCAATACACCAGGCACAACACAACCCGCGCCGCGAAGCGGACAGGCTCCCGCTCATTCAGCAACCGCCGCCGCCGCAAAGCGCATCGTCGAACGCAAGCGGGCAGGCTCCAATGTGTAGCACATGCGGCGGAACCGGCTATTACCGCCTTGATGTGGAATTCGGTCATCCGCAATTCGGAAGGGTGATCCGTTGCGAATGCAAGGCGCGTGAAGATGTCGAACGTCTCAACCGTCTGAGCGGACTTACTGCAACCGAGCGCCGCATCAAACTCGAAGACATCGACACGGATGGGCTTGTCGCAACCGCCGCGATGGTGATTGCCTGTCAACGATTTATCAACAACCCGCGAGGCATCGTTACCATCTACGGCGGACCGGGAAACGGGAAGACGATGGCGCTACAGGCGTGCATCAATGCCATGCTCGATAAAGGCGTCGAAGCCGTTTACATCACGGCATTTGATTTGCTCTCCTACATCCGCGAAGCCTTCACCCAAGACAGGGCAACACGGCTATTGAATGTCAACGACGAAAACGCATACATGCGCCTGCGAAGATTCGAGCGCATCCCGGTTCTCGCCATTGACGAACTCGACAAGGTCAAGGTAACGGATTGGGTGCTTGAGCAACTTACAGATTTGATCGACCGCCGTTATCGAAAAGCGGAGGACGGTCAGGGCGGCACGCTCATTGCGATGAATGATGATGTCGATAGTCAACCATCATGGATCGCGTCACGGCTCAAACGCTACACAGTGATCCACAATGAGGATGGCGACATGCGCCCATCATTGTCTCAATACGAGATGAACCTATGACCTGCCGTGTTTTGCAATTCATCCATGACGAACTTTATAAGGCTCTCCACCGTGGCGAAATGGCAGAGGTCACACGGCGCGAAAACGAAGAGAGTAAACATCTCGCAACATGCCCGATCTGTGCGGCGACCTACAGCCCGCTTTATCTGCAACTTTGGAGTAACGCAAAAATAGGAGTTGACACGTATGTCACAACTAACCAATAGCACACACAATCAAATCATTCTCGTGCTCGAAGAGCGCGGCGGCGAAGTACAGGGAACCGAAGCCCTCGCCCTTGCCCTGGGTGCGTTGAACTGCAAGAGTTACATCATCCGATCTGCGCGGCGTTTGCAATCCGACGGCGAGATCACCATCTGCAAATCGTGCGGCGGGCGCGGACGCAAGACAACATACAAGCGCAACCGCAACCAGCCCGGCAATCCTCGGAGGGTTCCGCGATGAACAAGGGCATGATACTCACCGTGTTGTTGTGCTGTGTGTATCCCGTTGCGTTCCACCTGCTGGCTACATTCGGCTTGAAGTTCATCGCCAATCGTGACTGGAAAAACATTCGATGGGACGAAGTCAAATTCCCGTGGAGCAAAAAGGAATGAGCGCCCGGTTCGATCTGTTCATGAAGGCAATGCAAGCCTCGAATGTTTTCGTTGCGCGGCTGGCTCTCTTTGCGATATTCGCTGTGATCGCCTATCGCATTCTGGATTGGACACCGTTCTGGATGCGCCGCCCTGTGAAGTACCTATACCTCGCCTCCCTGCTTGCCGCCTTTGTTTTCACCACTGTTTTTTTTGGCTGGGCATGGTAAACCCGCCGCATAAAAGAAAGGAGTTCCCCATGAAAAAAGTGTTCCTCTTTGTCGTGATGACCTTCATGGTCATCGTCATCCCCACCACATGCGCGAGCGCTTCGCAGGTTGAATTCTCAGGACCTGCCGAGTTGCAATACTATGACGCGCAGATCGATATTCTCATCCCACGCCTCGAAAACTTCCAGGCGCAATACCACGCGGTAAACGGTCGCTATTACCAGGCACTGCAAAGCCACGCCGCCGCGCCCGACGTTCCAACCGTCCCCGATGGTATCGATCAAAGTCCCACCGACCAGCCCGAAGACCTCGCCCTGTTCTGGGAGGCGTTCGCCGAGTTGCCCGATGTCCTCGCTTGGGCATTTTCCATCGACACCTACAGCGGACCAGACGGCGATGGATACGTCCTCAACATCACCACCATCGTCAACGGCGAAACATGGAACCGTTGCCGCAACTTCGGACCTGCGTCGGAGGATTGGCGCAACTCCGATTGGTATCAGGTTGTCGTCGAAGAATTTTAGGAGGTCGCCATGCGGACAAGTCAGTACGCCACGATAATTTTGATGCTCATCTCGATCATGGGCTTGTCCGCATTCGGCGGGCGCGCCGCGCCATTGATGCAAACGCCCACCAACCCCGGCACAACAAACCTGGTTTCATGGTGGAAACTCAATGAGACCAGCGGCACCCGATACGATGCTTACGGTGATAACGATCTCACCGACAATAACACCGTACTGTATGGCACCGGCAAACAGGACAACGCCGGGGACTTCGAGCGCGGTAACTCCGAATATCTCAGCATCGCAGACAACGCATCCCTGAGCACCGGTTCCGCCGTTGAGTATACAATCGGCTGTTGGGTCAATCACGAATCTGTCGGGTTGATTGAAGGCATCATGTCGAAGGGAAGATATACAGGCAGTACGCAGGAATTCTTTCTGTATCAAAACGCATCCGGGTATTTTGCATTCGCCGTTTCGGCAGATGGATCAGCGACGGTAGGCACAGTGACTTCGGATGTCCAACCGCAGGCAGGCACATGGTATTTCGTTACCGCCTGGCACGCTGTTGGGTACAACTATATCCAGATCGATAATGGATCGGTGGCGTCTGTATCGTCGAATAATTCGGCGGATCGCAGCGGTGTGTTTTCGATTGGAGCATTTTCCTTATCGACGGGCACATACTACGATGATGGTTTGATCGATGAGTGCTTTTATTACAAACGGGTTTTGACTGCTGACGAAAGGGAGTGGCTTTATAACTCCGGCGATGGGCGTGAGTATTGCGAAGTTGACGGTACATGCGCCACCCCAACGCCAACACCTACCAGCACCGCGACACAAACGCCAACCCACACGCCATCCCCAACACCAACAGAAACGCCGCTGTATACATCCACTCATACACCAACCCCGACGCCAACGCAGACTCATACCGCTACACCAACGTATACCTACACACCGACCCGGACCCAAACCTCGACGCCAACACAAACCAACACCCCAACATCCACGCCAACCAGTACCCCGTCAGATTGCTCGAATCGCGGAACCTACTCAAGCACAACATGGACCAACATCTACGGCGCTGCCGCCGATACATGCACCAGCAACAACGTCCGCATGGAATGGCAGGAACCCATCACCGAAATCGAGACAAGCATCGAAGCCGCATTCACGTCATCCACCGCCCCGCTCCGCATGATCTTCGAGGGATATTACACGGGTGACGATACTGTGCTTATCCAGTGCGAAGACATCGGCACGCCGAACACATGGCACGACGTTGCAACACTTGGCACGCTCCGCGACACAGACGAAACGATGACGGTCTCACTGCCACAGGATAATTGCAACGATGGAACGCCGGTACTCCGCTTCTATCACGCTGCCGAGGGAGACGATACGCACTACCTCAAGATTGATCGTCTCACAGTTGACATCATCCCCCCGACGCCAACCATCACTAACACGCCCGGCGATTGGACGAGCGACATCGCCAAAGGTGACGTTGCCAACGTAACCGCGATCTCGATGCTCTGCCTGGTGGTGATCCTCTTCGGGCTTGGCGCTCTTGTCACCAACATGATCCGCAGACGGAATAAATCATAATGACCCGCAAACACTTCCTTGCCCTCTTCGCCATTGCCGCGATCATGCGCATTGCATTGATCTGGCGCGCGCCGCTTTGGTACGACGAAAACTTTACTCTCATCCTTGCCCGCCTGCCATTCGACAGGATGATACAGGCAACCGCCGGGGATGTGCATCCGCCGCTTTGGTATCTCATTGAGTGGCTCTTGTTCCATGCCGTGCCTGCTCTCCCCGTGTGGGCGATCCGCCTGCCCGCGCTGGTCTTCTCTCTGCTCGCGTTTTGGCTGTTTGGAAAACTTTGCATTCTACTACAAATCCCGAATCGCGTTTTTTCAATCGCGCTTTTACTCATGGCGATCCTGCCCATGCAACTATGGTACGCGCAAGAGGGACGCATGTATGCAATGCTTGAATTTCTTGTGCTTGCCGCGCTGTATGTTGGGCTTACCCGCCGCTGGACCTTGTGCACTCTGACAGCTATTGCGATGGACTACACCCAAAACTACGGGTTGATCTATTGCGCGGTAATCGCCTTCGTGCTGGTGGTGATGGATTGGAAGCAACTCAGCCGTGTGGCGCTGGCTGGCGTTGTTACTGCGCTGGCGTATGCGCCCTGGGTGCTGGTCACTGCCGGACAGATGGCGGAGATCAAAGACAGGTATTGGATCGTTTGGGATATTGACGCGGGCGCGGCTCTCGGCATTCTTGCAAAACTCTTTTGGGCGTCTGCCATGCTTGAGCCCGGCATCGTCACATCCTACGTCCTGACCTTTGCCGCAATCATCATCGGCGTATATACCGTGGCGCGTGAAAGACATCCCGCCTGGTGGCTGGTGCTCACAATGGCATTTGTTCCCGTTGGCATCGCGTGGATCGTGTCCGTGCTTTTGCAACCGATCCTTATCTTCCGCCCGTTGATCGGTGTTGCACCGTTCCTGTACATCATCGTTGCATGGTCGACCTTCAACCTTCGACCTTCGACAAAGCTATATGCCTCATGTTTCATCGTTCCAATCTTCATGTTCGGCATCGCTGGTTATTACGTCAACATCGCAAACATGAAAGGCGAAGGCGCGGCTCCCATGCTCGGCACGTTGGAATACATCCGCGCGAACTGGCAGGATGGTGATGTGATCTTTTATGCAGATGATGGACCGATGGTCAACATCAGCCCATACACCGATTTGCCTCAATACAAGATGCCCGCCTGTGGAGCGCGCGCGGACTTCGGTACCGTGCTCGGTTCGTTGAGCGATCAATCCCGCGCCGCCATTGGTATCCCAATTGCGAATCTGGAAGATGTGCCCCATGTCCGCGCCTGGGTATATGCACCGCGTTCCCCGTTACATCCGCTTTGTTACGAAGAGCAGATCAAAGACATCGCGCCCGAAGGCAGACAGGTCATCACCGTTGACAATAATCAATATATCTCAAGTGGCGTTTGGCTGGTGGAGAAATGAGTCGCGTCAACAGTCAGCGAGGTCAAAAATGAAACTAATGGAAGAAGTTCAAAACGCTTTGCGAGTAAAAGGCTACGCATTGAAAACCGAGCGCCAATACATGAACTGGATCAGGCGTTATGTGCGGCATTTCCTGCCAAAACATCCGCGCGAGACAGGAGTAGATGGCGTGCGGGAGTTTCTTACGTATCTGGCTATGGATAAAAACATATCTCCCACCACGCAAAATCAATGCCTGGCGGCGTTATTGTTCCTGTACAGAATGCTTGGAATTGATTTAGGGGATGTGGGTTTCATCCGCGCGAAGAAAGATAAGCATTTGCCAACCGTCCTAACCGAAGAGGAGGTCATGCGCCTGTTGATGAATATGACGGGTGTCTATCGCATTATGGGAGAGGTCATTTACGGTGGTGGGTTACGTTTGATGGAATGCCTTCGGCTGCGCATCAAAGACCTTGATCTGAATAACCTGAGCGTGACGATACGGGACACGAAGAGCAATCGAGACCGTGTAACCTGTCTGCCCGCTTCGGTTGTTCCAATGTTGAAGTTGCATCTTGCAAAGGCACTGAGGACCTCGCAAACGGTTTGGGAAAGGTACGCGCCCCATTGTACCGCCCCTTCGCGGGCAAAGGAGTCTTATGGCACAAGTAAAAGTCAGCGGGTTGTTTTATCCCGAAGCGTTGCCCAAAGTCCGCAATGGCAAAAAGAAGCGCGACGGGTATTGTAAAAATTGCGGGAAAAGACTTACGGATAAAGAAAGTTTGGCGCGTGGCTTTGGTCACGATTGTTTCAGCAAAATTCCTGTGCTAGTCATTCTCGCAATTCCAGCAGGCGGTACAACTACGCTTGCACTGGACGCGGCGAATCACGTGGCGTTCAAAGGTTCTGGTAGTGGCGATGGTTCTGTTTCATCGCCGCGCCAGTAAAGCAAGTACGTTCGGCGGACGCTGCGCTCACCCCAAAAAGCGGGGTGGCTTGGTCTGCCGAATGGGGCGCGTGATACATTACGCATCTCGGCTATTGAAATCAAAAAGGAGTAGCAAATGAGCATTCGTCAAATCAATATGAATATTTGGATTGAGTTTCGTTGCCCGAAGTGTGAGCATAAAAATAGTGTCGGATTGGTAAAATTCTCGGATGCAATTGATCAACAATTCCCACTTGGGTGTGTCGCCTGCGGTGTTGATATGTATGTTGAAATGACTTGCCAGACCCGCGCCGCCGAACTGCGTAATGAAGCGGTCGATGCGGGGCAGACATGCCCCTCTTGTGGAGGTTCTGGTGTTCGCTACGTAGAGCCTGCCGAATTCCCGTGTGATGCGTGTGAAGGTCAGGGGCATGTCTAACCGCCCCGCTCGCCGCTTATCACGCGCCCCATTGGGCGGCTGTCCTGCTCAACAGGAAGTGAGAAAACAATGAGCACAGATTACGGCTTGGTTTGTGAATGCGGCGCAACGTGGATTACAGATAATATCCGTGAAAACGATGTAGAAGACTTTATCCGTGACATTCACGAACTAGCAAAACTTCACGAAGTTATGACAGCAATTCGCACAGATATTTATCTTTCAACTCATTTCAGCAACTCGAACGATTTGGCAGGTTTACTCAAATTTGCACATACACACCATATGCACAAAATGAGCATCGTAGACGAATATCGTTATCATGAAATAGAAGATCATGTCTGAAACGACAAGGCTTTTGATTAGTTCGTCCTTCACCATAGCGGCTTTTGTTTTGGTAATGATATTGCAACCGCGCATACATCGCACACTGCCACCACTCACAGATTGCAGAGGTGCAGAATCTTTAGCACAAGCAATGGGTATGACATTTATTATCCTTTCGCCTATGCTAATCGTCGCCGTTTTTGTCTTTGATCCACAGGCGATTGAGAACATGAAACAATGGTGGTTTTCATTCCTTCAGTACATGGAGCAAACACATCATAACTGTGGAATGTGTCTGTAAAACTATCACGCCGCCCACAGCATAAGGAGCAAAATGAAACCCGATGAAGTATTGAATTTCCAAGAATACTGGAAGGCTTACGGTTATAGCGGCGATAATGGCGAGATGTCCGCCCGCCGTGCCTTCACTTTTGCACAATTGCAAACACACCGCCAGTATCTATCGTTACAGCGCGAGGTTGAAAAACTTCGCAAACAGGTAGCCGCCCAACACAGCGTGCACCCGACGCGCGGAAGCGTGGCGCAAAAAGTATCATCCAAATCAAAAGGTTCTGCGAAGCCCGCGCGCGGGTAACGCAAACCGTTAGACCCCTTACTTGGAGAACATCGTATGAACGCAGATAAAATCTTGAACATGCCAGCAGGTAAAGAAATAGATTACTTAATCGACAATAAAGTTTTCGGCATGGTAAACATCAGCACTGGCAATCCTTTTGAAAGCGACCTAATTCCAAATTACAGCACTAATATGTCGGACGCTTGGAAGGTTGTCGAAAAATCTCTTGGCGATTTATTCGATTTTGAATTAGGTCACGATGAAACACAAGATAATGTTTGGTCTTGTGTTTGGTGGAAGCGCGGAGAAAAAGAATTTTCTCCAATCTATGCCAGCGCACAAACCGCGCCGCTTGCTATATGTCGAGCCGCTTTACTGGCAGTCGTTCCCGCTCAACAGGGCGGGGTCTAACAAAGCGTGCAGGCGACAAGTGGGTACGGTTCGGGTTTATGAGCATTTTCTACCTTCGGGTTTTATCTGCTCCCAAGCATTATCCAAGCCCTCCCACTTGCGCCTAACGCAAACCGTTGGGCGGACTGCTCAACACAGAAAGGAATTGCAAATGATCGAATTAGAAAAGTTGTTGCAGGCTATTGAAAGTGAAGTTGAAGCAGGCAATCTTCCGCGTGGTTATCTCGCTGACGTTGAGCGTGTCCGCAATGAACAGCAAGCCGCCCAACACCGTATGCACCTGACTGGTGGCGGGCTGTGTGCTGTTTGTGGTAAATCGGCAGACCATCACGAAGATCATGATTATGTTACCCCGCTAACCGCCACCAGCGGCTAACGCCAGTCCGTTAGAAAGCCTCGGAGCATAAATGTTCAAACTCCCGATCGATCGACCCTCGCTACTTGATTTGTTCTGCTGTGCTGGTGGTGCTGCTCGTGGCTACCAGCGGGCGGGATTCTATGTCGTGGGAGTTGACATCAAACACCAGCCAAACTATGCAGGCGATGAGTTTTACCAGGCAGATGCACTTCAATTTCTTGTAGAGCATGGCAACCAGTTTGATGCCATCCACGCAAGCCCACCATGTCAGGATCACACTCGTTCATTCACTCCATATGATCACGGAACAGCCCACCTTCTGCCAGACACAAGAAATATTCTTTCGTCGATCGGCAAACCGTGGATTATCGAGAACGTGCCTGGTGCGCCAATGCGTGCCGATTTTCTACTCTGTGGCTGCATGTTCAAATTGCCACGCTTGCGCCGACAACGATTATTTGAAACATCATGGCGTGGCTTTGCATTATTGCCGCCCTGCCATCACCCTGACCCTATTGTTACTGTTGTCGGGCATGGCATCCCGTCCGGTAGTCCATATCTCGGCAAGGTGAACGGCAAAGAATATTCTCGTTTAGCACGCCTGGCAATGGGCATCGACTGGATGACTCGTGATGAACTTGCACAAGCCATCCCGCCCGCTTACACCGAATACTTAGGTGGGCAGCTAATGAACGTTCTTGGCGCAAATCGCAGGCTTTCTAACAAAGCGTGCAGCGGATTTGGGGTAGGCTCATCCGTTTCAAATTCTGTTGGTGGTTGTACCCCAAACCGCTAACGCAAGCCATTAGCCTGACTATGTTCATGAACTATGCCATTGTCTTTGTAAATCTCATCGCGCTAGTTGTGCTGATTCGCCGCCGTCGCTTGCCCGCGCCTTTCCCGTGGCGGGCGACGATCGCGCTTGCCCTGGTCTTACTGCTCGGCGGATTATCTACAGGCATCGAGCGCGGTGTTGCCTTCGTCACTCTCATTACGGCGATGGTCGTTACAAGGGAAGTCATCCCAAACACGCGCAAGGCTCTCTTTGTGATCGCGTGTCTTCTCACGGCGTTCATCCTCGCAGATGCTTTCAGGTTGATACCCACTCCCGATATACAAGTCACATCGGGCGAGACCTTCGGCGTCGTGCGCCGTCCATATCTGCTTGAGCATCCTAACCTCAAGGCGTCGTGGTTACTGTTGATGACCATGTCGCCCGTGGCGCTGATTGGGATTATCGCTACTCAAAGCCGTGGCGCGTTGCTGGGATTTATATCCGCCGTTGCACTCCGCATTACCCCGCGCCGTTATTATGCCATTGCGTTTGCGGCTTGCGTTGTCGTGATGAGCCTCGCCGCCGCCGTCCGCCCCGGTACGTTCTTCTGGCGAATGGATGCCTGGGGAGAGGCGTTCAATATCTTTTTATCCAATCCGCTTTTGGGAGTTGGCACCGGTAACTACATCACTTATGCCGCAAGCGGAATGAGCATTGCCCACAATGCGGCGCTCACCATCCTTGCGGAAAATGGATTGATTGGGCTGGCTGTATTCGCCGCTTGGCTCATTCCTGTTGTGGTGATGGTTGCCCGCTCGAAGTCCACAGCAAAATATAGTCTGCTTGCCTTTGCCGTCCAACAGATCGTTGATGACCAATGGTTGCATCCCGTGTCCGCTATTCTGTTGGGTATGGTGCTGGCTTTATGTATAAAACCTTATGACGCTCAATAAAACTTTTACCCTTCGGGTCCTGTCGCGTTGGACAGGGCGCAAACTCATGACAGGCGCATCCGCCGAATCGCACGGCGGAGATGTTGCTGTCGTTGGCACCGACAAGCCCCAGCAGGGCATGGATGCTGAACGCGCAGGCGCGGCGTATGATGCCCATTCCGATCTCGGAGCCTATGCCGATAATAACGATGTGTGGCGCAGGCGCTTTGCGAAGCATGGCGTCACGCGCATCAAACGCTATTACCGCAAGTTCCGCTCATTGCTCGCCGCGCTGCTTGTCTTCCTGCGTGAGTTCGTCAATCCGAAGCTCTCCGCCGATGAAAAGCGGATGATGCTTTTCAGGATGCGCCGCCTCAAACCCGAAGAGGTCGAAAACCACAGACAGCAAAAACAGCGTGACGCGCTTTTCCAATTCCATAAACAACAAGCCAAACTCCTGCAACTCCGCATCATTGAAGTGTTGACCAACCTCGGATTTTGCTATCACATCACCAAGAACGAACGCAAGTACATCAAGAAAAGAATATCCGTCGCTCATGTGGATATTTCGCCCTATGCCTACACCTATCACCTCACCCGTATGCCGTTCGGCGTCAAGGTGACTGAGATCGCCCAGGATTGGGTGAGCACGGAATTGAGCGCGAGCATCGGAAAGAAAATCCGCTATGACCTCGATCTCGAAGGTTTGCGCATCACCGTCGAAGTTGGCTCGACCATGAGCATTCCAAACTTTGTTGGCTTCGGCGATCTGGACGATAAAACCCCCATGCCGAAGAACCTTCCGCCGCTTGCGTTTTGGGCAGGGCTATCAGCCAACGGGACGCCTGTCTATCGCAACCTTGCCGAAGCGCCGCACATGATTATCGCTGGTTCATCTGGCGGCGGCAAGAGTAACATGGAGAACTGCATTGCCTGTACGTTGATCCGCAATAACAAGCCCGAACGTTTGCGCGTTGTGTTTTTCGACCTCAAGGGCGGTGTTGAGTTCGACCAGTACAAGGACATCCCGCATCTTTACCCGATGAAGGATGGGGACTGGTCAACATCCGGCATTGTCGAATTTCCCAGCGATGTAATCCCCGCGCTCAAGGTTTTATTCAACGAGTGTATGCACCGCCTGGACAAGCTGAAAAAGGCGGGCGTGAAAAACATTCACGAATTCAACCGCAAGAAGCGCAATCACTCCATGCCGTACATCGTTGTATTCTTCGATGAATGGGCAAGCACAAAAAAACTCGTAGGCTCCGAGGCTGAGAGCCTTTTGAGCAACATCGCTAATTTGAGCCGCGCCGCCGGGATCCATTTTCTTTTGAGCACGCAATACCCGAAAGCGGAGATTATCAATACAACCATCTCGGTCAATTTCCCGTGGCGTCTCGCCTTCAACATGCCGAGCGGAGCAAGTCAGTCGGTGCTCGGTGATTGGGGAGCCGTTGGTCTTACACCCGTTGGGCGCGCGGTCCTGCTCACAATGGACGGGCAGATGCAAATTCAAACACCGCGCATCACCAACCAAAATGTTTTGGACGTGGTCGAAGAGGCGCGCACAGGCATTGCTATGACAAGGAACATGCAGAACATCGATGCCGCTGACATCCTTGAGTGGTCGCTGAACAAGGCAGGAATGAGGCTCGATCAGGATAGTGTTTTCAATCAATTCAAGGAAAAAATCACTCAAGCCGCCTTGCGCGAATTGCTGCGGAGCATGGAAAACAAGGTCTATGACGTGCAAGGGACGCTTTATAAAGTGATGCCGAGCCTACCTCCAAACATCAGTAGGCGCATGATTTTAGCTGAGGAGGCAGGTGGTGAAGCCGAAAATTCAACCGGCAACCCGCTACCCGCTACCGTATCGGCAAAAGCCACCGAAAATCCTCCAGCTCCACATATCTGCCATAGTTGCGGCGCACAGGCGTTTATTGATCCGTGCGAGTACTGCGGAACCCATCTCGAAGATACAGAGGTCGAAAATGCCCGTTGACATGAAACGTTATCCAGAAAACTGGCGCGAAATTTCGCTCTGCATCCGCGAAAGAAGCGGCGGCGTGTGTGAATGTACTGGTGAGTGCGGCACGCATAAAGGGCGTTGCACTGCTCACAATTACGAACCACATCCCATCACAGGGACGAAGGTCATCTTTACGGTTGCCCACCTCGGACATGGCACCGGTGACAAGCATGACAAAATGGACGTGCGCGATGAAAACCTGAAAGCCATGTGCCAACGCTGTCATCTGCTGTTTGACCTCGATGAGCATATTGCAAATGCAAAGCGGACACGCATCCGCCTCAAATTACAGGCATTGATCGACGCCGGTCAATTGAAATTAGGTATATAGGAGAACAACATGCAGCGCATTCAACGCAAGCGGACAAGAAGCTGGAAGATGCCAGAAAATACAATCTATGTCGGACGCCCTACCCGTTTCGGCAATCCATTCATTGTCCGACCGTCTTTGTATGGCGATAAATACCAGGTCGCACACGAAAGTGATCACATCGGCGCCATTGCAGAATTCACGACCAAACGCGAAGCGCAGACCGAAGCCGTAAGGCTTTTTGAAAAATGGTTCAACAACTCCATCGCGGACATCGGCACAGAGTTGCATGATTTTAGAAATAAATACGGCTGGGGCGGTTTCGCGCTGGCGTCTGTGGTCAATGTGTTGCGCGGGAAAAATCTTGCGTGCTGGTGCAAGGAAGACGAACCCTGTCACGCGGATGTTCTTATTCGGCTCGCAAATCAATAATGCAAACCATCCTATTTCTCTTCGCGCTTCTCACCACCCCCACCGACCGCTGGGTCTGTGACTTGTGGACAAACCAGATCACCCGCGACGGCGTGATCTCCGCTTGTGGAGTGGACCTGCTCGAAGGTCTCAGGCTCGATGTCTATGTATACGAAGACATGCGTCACGTCTGTTCGGTCGATGCAGTCTACCTCAACGATATCGCCGAACTCGCGGAGATTTGCCAGCTTCGCATGACGCTCGATAACTATGTCCTGCGGCTGAATGAGCCTGGTTATTATTCCATCATCTGTTACGTGGAAAGCACGCACGAAGACGCGCCCGTACCCGAAGAGATCGCCGCCCAATGCCCACAGGCGCGAAATTACGTGATCGAGTTCGCAGGGACGAAGACAATCGAAGAGGAAAAGGAATTTCAATGCCCATCGCGTGATTTACTTCCAGGCTATGGGCTATACCAGCAAGCCCCCAGCGCGCAGTCCCTGCTGACGGATGAGGATTACACCTGGCTGGCTGGTCAACTCATTTGGGGCGGATTGGTCCGCACGAACTGCGATTATCCCATCGATGTGAATACCATGACCGCCACGCCCTGCGGCATGGCGGCGGCGCGGTCAAAAGTTGTCCAATGGCAAAACCAATTCGACCAGGACATCTACAACGTCGCGCTTGCCTACAACGTTCCCGCGAGACTGCTCAAGCGGATGATGGGCGTCGAATCGCAGTTCTATCCATTTTACACGGGTCCCGATGGCGAGCATGGCGTGATGCAAATCACAGACAACGGACTGGATACCCTGCTCCGCTTCGACCGCGACATCGACCCGTTTTATTTCGAGCGGGGCGACACGGGAAAATTCTGGTCACGCTCCGTCACCCGTGACACTCTCAAGTGCGAAGGTTGTACGCTCAAGGAGGCTGTTGAGAAGATAAAAAAAGACCTGCCAATTTATGCCCGCATCCTTGCGGCATTCCATTGCCGCGCCGTGACTGTGAACCCCGCCCTCACTGGCGATCTCGCCTGGGAGCAAGCCGTTGTAGATTACAACGGCAGTTTTGATTATCTCTCGAAAATCGAAGGATGGTAACAATGACAGTTGCCGAGTTGATTGAATACTTGAAAGGTTTTGACCAAAATCTAAAGGTCGTCCGTATAAATAATGATATTGATTATGGTTCCGATTTCAGAACTATCAAGTTAGCGAAAGTAAAAAAACTAATGACACACGATAGCGGAGATGATCTCGACGAGTATGACAAAGACTTACTCGCCCACTGGCAGGAAATGACACAAAGCCATAGGTGGGGAAGAAAAGATTGTAGAATTGAAACCTGCCTCGTGCTTATGGAGAACGATTGGGAATGACCACCCACCTCATCAACTTCCTACTCTTCGCCCTGGGCGCGGCAATCGGCATCAAATTCGCAGACATCGACCTCGCCCCGCCGCTTCGCCTCAAACACCGTTCGGTCTGGACGCATGGACCGCTCATCACGTGGCTGGTGATCTACCTGCTCGGTCTTTTCCCGTGGGGATACTGGTTCGCGGTGGGTTTCCTGCCAGCCAACGCCATACACCTGCTTGCCGATATGTTCCCGCGCAACTGGAAAGGCGGCGCGCTCATCAAACTGCACCCCATCAAACGGGACCTTGCGCCGATTCTCTCGTTTGTCTGGCTCGGTTTCGGCGCGTATGTCAGCTTTGACCGATGGCTCGATCTCACAGGTCAACTGTGGGGATGGTGGACATTATGAAACCGTGGATGGTCTTTATTTCAAAACATAAATGGCTTTGGGGCGCCGTTATGTCTATTTGTTGGATGATATTGACCGACGAAGAGAGGGACGATTTCAAAGCCTGGTTGAGAGGGAGACGCGGATAAATGTACTGTTATATCTGCGGACGGGTTTGCGACCATCACCCAACGCACCTGTGCGACGATTGTCGCCGCGAACAGGCGATCAACAACGAACACACCGCGCTTTACATCCTGCTCAACGAGGCGCGGGTTTACTGCCCATTAGGTCTATAGGAGCGCATCGAGAAGATGCTTACCGCTGTTGGCTTCCTGATGTGGCAAAAAGAAAAATCCCCTTAAGCGGGGATTTTCTTTTGCTTGTAACTCGGCACAACATCCGCGTGCAACTGCCTTATGCGGAGCACGTCGCGGAGCATGAGCCAGCTATCCCGAATCAGCCTCACGCGGCTGTTGGGGTCGTTTCTCCAGGCGACGGGCATGTCGGTGCAATAAAAACCAAGCTGGAAGGCAAGGTAAAGCGCCTCCACGTCGAACGCCATCGATTTACACTCCATGCGGGTGAATATCTCGTTCGCGGCGCGGGCGGTGAACAGTTTGAAGCCGCATTGGGTATCGCGGTAATCCAGCACCGGCAAAACAGCCCGCACAATCCCTTGAAAAACGCGCCCCATAAACCAGCGCTTGAATGACGTTTCGACCTTCGAATCGGGATGTTCACGCGAGCCGATCACCACGTCCCAGCCGTCACGCATGAAGCGCAGGAAGTTCGTCACCTCCCCTATCGGCGTGGAGAGGTCGCAGTCGCACATGTAGCGGTAATCGCCGTGCGCCATAAGCATCCCAATGCGCACCGCCTCAGCCTTCGACCGCCCTTCGATGTGAAACGCGCGGACGGGAGTGTAAACGTGCTGCATTTCTTCGGCAATGACCATGGTGTTGTCTGTGGAGCCATTTTCCACCAGCAGGATTTCATACCTGCCGTGTAGTTCGTGCTCTCCATATCGGATTACCTGAAAAACGGTCTCACGCAGGTTGAGAGCCTCGTTGTGCGTTGGAATGATGATAGATAGGTATGGGCTACTTGTCATTATTTTGCTCCACGTTTTCATCGTAGGCTTCATCGATGTCAATCGCTTCAAGAACAAACTTCGATATGGAGATCGACACCAAGACCAAGAATACGATTGCTGTGCTAAAAGATGCGTAAGCTTCAACAAAGCCCGTGTTGTTTTTGATTGCAATCATGGCGAGATAATTCGCTATTGCTCCAATTATTCCGCCTGGTAACGCGAAAATCCACAAAGTCAAATAGCCAAATAAAATAGAAAGGTACATCATCCACACGATACGAATAAGGAATGTGTAGACGACGTTCTTGCAGTAATTTATCACGCTCTCAGCCCATCGCAATATATCCTTTGTGAAACCGGTCAAAAATTCATGGGCTGTAGTCGGATTGTTCTTTTCGTCGATTAGGTTGAAAATAATTGGCAACCCAACCAAGAAAAATATGATCCCAAGTAAGTTGCTATCTGTGATTATCCACGCGATGGCAATGAGCGCCGAAAGCATAAAACTGCTAAAGGCAAAAGCGAATTGTTGTTTTTTTGTCAGTTCCTTCGAGAGTGAGATTGTTGTTTGTTTCATGGGATGGGTGTCTCCGTTGGGGTGAATGTGAATGTGACTGTGAAAGTTGGGGATGGCGTCTCTGTGGGCGTTTCTGACGGCGTTTGGGTTGGGATTTGTGTCTCGGTGGGCGTCATCGTGGCTGTGGGCGTTTCTGACGGCGGAGTTGTCACCGTTCCCGTGTAAGTGGGCGTTGCGGTCACGACCACGGTCACAGGGACGTAAACGATCTGCGTCCTGGACACGATGCGCGTTTGCACAACGACCACGGTCTGAATTCTGACCACGGGCGCGGATGTCCGTACCGGGGTCTTTGCCAGCGTGCCTGGCGTGCCGCCCAGCGCCGTTTGAGTGGACATTGCCTGTAAAGTGCCGAGCAGCTTCGAGGTTTCCGCCACTGTAGGCGTTTTGGAAGGCGTTGGGGTGTTCGTCACCGTGCTGGTGGGCGTGATCGTCGATGTGTTTGTCACTGTGGGCGTCGCAGACGGATTCAGCGCCGCGTAAACCTTCGTGACAGGTCCCGATAGCCAGATGCCGAACATGGTGACGAGGCATAAGCCGATGGTGCCACCCACGCCGAAAACGAACTGCCGTGAACGCACCTTTTGCGCCTTCTTCTTGCGCGTCTCTGGGTCATCCTGCTCGCCTTCCACCACGGGAAGGTATACCGTGCGCTGCATACTCAAAAACAGGTACACAATGCCCAGGATCACGCCGAACACGATCATTGTGATGATGTATGGCATTGCTTACGCTCCGAGCACCGGTACGAGGCTCTTCCAGGCTTTGAACAGGAAGACGATGAACTCAGCAATGCCGAAAAGCGCCTTTATTCCCAGCCCAAAGATGACAACTGTCACCAAATGACCAAGATTGATGTTGCTGTACAAGATAACACGGGCAATCCGCACGGCGACACTCACACCGTTGTATAGGGCATATAGAAAAGAATTTGCCGTGTGATCTGGCATGTTATTGACTACAGTCTGGTCCCAAAAGCCCGCCGCACCTGTCAGGAATAAATCCCAAAAACCGACGATGTTCGAATACACATTCGCATCATCCCCAACAGTCGGAGCGCCGCCCCAGCCGTTCATGATGAATTGACCAGTTTTCACAACCTTTCCATTGCCGCAATTCCATTCCTCAGATGACATACTCAATGTACATCCTTCCATTGTGAAGAACCCGCTTGCAGGACGGAAGCCGAAATGCAGGTGATAATGTTTGGCTGTTTGTTCCGCCCATCCGCAGTTGTCGTCAAACGATCCATATTTCAATGACCCCATATAGTCGCCCTGGTAGAACGTGTACCCCGTTCGCAATGTGTTATTGTCAAGCAGGTGGGCATATATGTAATAGCTGTTTGTTGCTGTGTCCTCAGTCCTGATAAGGGTTGAAGATGAATCGACGCAGTAGTAATCAACCTGCCCATTTGCTACAGCATATACTCGGTTCGATGCGACAGTTGCCCCAAGATCATCCCCGCCGATAAAATCAACCGCGCTAAATCCTTCTGCGTAGGAGCCACCCCCGCCCGCCGCATGGACGCCGCGCGTGCCGTACATCATTGACATGCCAGAATCCCACGGGAAACGCACGTTAGACCCGCCGCCATCTTCAAACTTTGCGGGTATTGCCGTTTTTGCGCCGCCGCTTGTCTTTGCCGCTTCGAATCCGCCATCTGAATAGATTTGGACGGCATGATCCTTGATGGTTATACTACCCATCCATAGGACGATGCCGTCATCTGTAATATGCCATGACTTATCGTTAGGGTCGTCCAGGTTCAGCGCCACAAGCGATACGAATATCTCTCCCGTCTCTTCGTCTTCTGGCATGACAGCAGTGATCGCCCAATACGGATATTCGCCGGGGGCATTGGTCTCAAGCCATGAATTTATATCTGCCTTTATGATCGCATCCACCGGGATCGTGGTATCGACCACAGACGGGGCAGTTTGAGCGCCGACGGTTGACATCGGTGCAAACAGGCAGATGATTACAAGGATTTGCATTATCTTTTTCATCGTCTATACCTCCATTCGTCAACAGGGCGGACAACATCATCGCCGCGTGCCACTGTTTCTATTACTTTTATTGCGCCATCCTTCGTCCACGGGCGGACGCCGGTCATCATGTAGACAAGGCTTTGAATTGCACCCTTTATCATGATGATGAGCAGGAAAACGGTTGAAATATCAAGGCTCAATTGAATCCACCATGCCGCGCCCGTCTCCTTCCACCAGGAAGACGCGAAGCAAACGCCCATGCGTAAACGGGTTGGCAGGAAGTCAGAAAACAAGCTGTTGCATGTGTCATAATATTCCGGTGTTCCGCCGCCATGCTCGAAGGTAACGAGATCGCCGTCCTCCCATACTTCATTACTTGGACCGGAGGAAGGAAATATCTTTTCAATAATGCGGTTGACCGTTTCCGGGTTGTCATCTGCTCCGCCACCCTCGCCGCCAAAGCTGAAGATGCTGGTATCTTCGTAATCTTCACCGGCAATCCCTCCGCCTTCGCCGCCCGCGCCCCAATCATAGGATTTGATTTCCGCGATGGTCGTGTCTTCGGCGGTATTCAATTCGTAGATGCTTGCAAGTGGTTCCTTTTGCTTGAGCTTTTCGATTTCAACGATGATGATGTTTGTGTGACGCGGACACCAGGCAAAATATGTCATTACTGTTCTGACGACGTATTGCGCCCACCCGCTGATATAGGCTCCGATGCCGTCGATCAGATCGCCAAGATAGCTTGAGAGGTCTCCAATGTAATCTCCGATACTGGCGAACCAATTACCCAGGTAAGTTACCCAATCGCTCACATCCCACGTCGAAGGCAGGGAGGGAGTCGACCGCGTTGGAAACGTCGATGTGCTTGTAAATACCGGGCGTATCAGCATAGGCTGACAGGCATCGAAATCTATATCAGAGTAATAATCGATTGGCGGAGGATTTGGATTGTCATCATCAATTACTGCCCGCCAAAGTTGATATGCAAGGCTCCCTGTGTTGTCTGTAAATATTTCAGTCTCTGTATCTGCTACGCGTATTTTCCATGCCTGACCAGTCGCCACCGTGAACACAACCTTTTCGTATTGATCGAGTTGGTCCACTTCTCCGCATGACAAATTCGGATGCGTGCTCATTGGGAACCAGGTAACGCCGCCATCGCTGCTTAGTTCAGCCTTATATCTATCGTCTGGATTTTCTCCATCCTGCCACGGTCCATTGTTGGTAATTAAATAATAGGTTACACCTGGCTCAAGCAATGTTGTGCCGCCACCGATTTGCGCATTTTGTACAACGGACGCGCCTTCCACCGCCTTGACCGGGATCCATGCCTGATTTGCCTGTGTCGTTGTTCCATATGTGTCAAGGCAGGTCTCCCACGGGTTGTCTACATCTTCCTCCGTATTGACAGCCTGATACAAATCCCATCCGATTTCACCCGTTGTCGAATTGGAGGCGCCCGCCACCCGTATCATAAATTCTACGCCCCCCTCGTCATCTCCTACCGCATTGCTTGGCACTTGAAAATAAACGCGGACATGCCCCAGCATATCAGTCGGGACAACGCATGAGGCAACCGTCCAAGATTCGGGATCAGACCACGTTTCTTCAAAGTCAGTGGATAATCGTCTCAATTGGATGTCGTAGTAATCCACTCCCGTAGTGTACGAGCTACCGGATGAACTCGATGCGGTCCACGGTCCGTCACGGGTTTCGAGCATATACCATCCACCAGGCGTCATGTAGTATGAGGTTGAAACACCGCCCGGTATTGTGTTGCCGAAACCATCTAAGCTGTCGAACGAATTGCCAAAGCCTTCACCATTTACCTGATCTCCGAAAGTGTCGCCACTGGCGACAATATCATCAACGGTAAAGGGTTCGGCACATCCGCTTGGTATGTATGTGTTTGTTACATGGTAGAGACTGACATTCAGCAGACCGGAGTTATCAGCCCAGTTTTGAGGGTCGTCCTGGTCGTTGACGCGCAGATGCAACACAAGACCCTGATTTGATGGAGCCTGGACGAACACCATTGAGCCGTCGAGAGACACACACGAAACAAGCGCAGAACCTTCAGCAAGATCAGCCCACGGCGGCGGCTCTGGCTGCGGACCGAAGACGATAAATCCGAATTCCATATCAATGCGCGGAGTTGTCGGCGTGTCTTCGTTCCATGTGCCCTCGTTGACTTTGATGCCATACCAATCGCCGCCAACGATTTCAGGCGTCCCAGCATCATAAACGGGGACATCCTCCTCCTCTGACGGAACATCAATCGTAAACAAAATATCTTCGGCGCTATATGTGAACTCCGGGCAGCCCGCGTCAGTCAGGTACGCGATCCCAATCGAGTAACTGATCGGTGTCACCGGGTCGTTTGTGTTGTTGGCAAACCTGCTTGGTGTTTCGCCCAATGGTCTATCATTCACCCGTATATGTATCGTGTCTGTGGTGGCTGTGAAATAGGCAGTAATCCACCAGGGATTTGTCGGGTCGAAGTCGTAGCATAAGATATCCGGGTTACCCACGACCAATTCTTGAAAGGTCAGGTATGTTGTCCCGCCGTCGAATGAAACCTCTGTGTCGTATCGAGGGTTCTGCGATTCCCCCTCCCACCACGGTCCATCCTGCACCCTGAGCATGTACATTTGACCCTGTTCGAGTTGGTAAGCGTTCTCGTCGGTTACGGGATCACCGTTTGCCATGCCTACTGGCGTTTCGAGTGTCGGGTCGATCACATAGTTGTCGATCTCTGGCACGACATAGGTATCGGCGCATTCAGGTGCTGGCATTTGGCGCGAGAGTTTGAAGCCCCATACAACGCCAGCCGAGACCGGGTATCCCGTATAGAACGAGATCGAAGTTTTTAGATAAATATCCCAAACCCCATTACCGACATCCGGCATCTCCTCCGGGAGGATAACCCCGGAGATAATGCCCTTGCAAGTCCCCTGGCTATTCCATGTCCCGACCGGGTTGCAGCGCATGGCAACTTTATCGATGGTAATGTCGGACCCTTCGCCCGTTGCCTTGAGTGTAGTGACAGCGTAGATGTCGTTTTGTGTTTGCGATGTCCACTCATAGGTAAATGTGACCGTGTAGTATATCGGGTAATCGTTTCGGCAGCGTGGATACGGCTCACATGCGATCTTCGCGCCGAGTTTATTGTAATTGCCTTCAAAGTCCCACGCACCGCCGTAGACCGCTGCGACGTTCGCCTCTGGCTCCGAATGATAGAACGGGGAATAAACGTCGTAATTGTTGTACCAGGTTTCGCATTCGATGTCGCCATCGACGCAATACCAACCGACATCCTCGATGATGGGTTCCGGGTTGTACGAAACAGTCAGCTTCGGGCGCTTTGTTTCATCGGTGGCATCGGATGTGTAAAAGGCATAGGCGTCGTTTGCTTCGGTTTCTGTCTTCAACAGGAAGCCGTAATAGTTCTCACGGATGATATGCCCGACGATTTCAGGGTCGAGGGTGATGTCGATCTGCGCGCCCTGCGTCAAATCTGCGGCGAGGGAGTACGTGCCTGCAACGCCGTCAATGTCACCCGCACCAGATGCGCCCGCCGTTTGCCAGTTATCGGGCAGTCCGTTGATCGGGCTGATCCTGTAACGTGTCCAATGGGCTTCACTTTCCACCCAGGGAGGGATGAGAGCATACAACTGCAAGGTGCTTGCGTTCGTCGCCTGGTCGCTCTCCACCCAAAGGGAGAGGGTTGCGGTCTCGACTGCGGCATCCGCCGGGATGGCAGATGTGTCGAACGTGATGATGCCGCGCCCGATCTCATCGGCGGAGGTTTCACCCACCAGCATCGTCTGAGCCGTGCCGTAATTGGTGGATGTGTTGACGGATGAGATATAGGTATCATATCCGCTGTTACCGTCGGGTTGAAGTACAACCTCTGTGAACTCCTGCGCATACACCGGCGTCGGAATGAAGGCGGGCGTAAGCGAAAGGGCAAGGATAAAAAGCATGAAATAAGATTGTAATTTTTTCTTCATGAATACCTCTTCATTGCAAAACACACGGGAGCCTACAAACCGCAAGCGGTTTATCGGCTCCCGTATATGGTCTTCAGCCAGAAGACTGCGGCGCGGCTTAGAACGCCTTGCGGATTTCGCCAACGATCTTGGACAGCAAGCCCATGCCCAGGGCGATGCCCACGGGAAGGACGAATACCGGCCACAAACCATTGATGATCTCGCCAGCTTGATCGAGCAGACCTGAGAAGTCAAGGGAAAGCGACATTGTTTGTTATCTCCTTTCTTTTGGATTTTTCTAACGGTTGTCAAGCCAGCTAGAAATTAACGAGAGGACGAAAAGAAACACCGCGAGAGCCGTACCACCAACGCCGAACATGATGAGCCACCAGCGAGCCAGCCACCCGAACGCCCAGACAAAATCGTTCTGCAATTCAAGGAATTGCTCAAGCGTCATGGTGTCATTCCTCGAAAATGCGGCTCACCACCTGTCCCAGTAGAGTGGCGAACAACATGATCGTCAAAAGCAATGCAGACATGCTTATGCCAGCGATCAATATCTGGGAGATGGGCTCGGTGATTTCCATGTTCCAGATTTTGGGATAATTCCCCATAAAAAACAGTGGACAAAAAAGCGACGCCTACTGCGCCGCCGTATAAAACATGGGGATGATAATGCTTATACCTTCGGTGAATGGCTCCGTGGGGGCACCTATCTATAGACACAGTATTAAATTTCAATACCCTGTCAAAACAAAAAGACCACGCTAATCACGTGGTCTTTTTGTTATTCCATTTGGGATACGCCCAAATTCACACTTCCCTTCTTTGTCAAGAAATCGACCCTGACCAATCCATTCTCAAATTGTCTTGAACATACACTCCCATTGCAGATGTAAGCACCCGTCGGTAGGCCCAAATCATAATCATATTCGGGGAGCGGGTGAAATTCTCCCGACACGCCAAAATGGAAATAGGTTTTGTCAGGTTCAGCCACCAGAAGGGATGCCGCGAACGTGAAGCGGTTTGACGATTCAGTCACATCCGGCGGATAGACGATGACATACAACTCCTTCCCGCTGTCAATCCATGTCTGCAAGGTGGCCAGGTCTGAGATCATTTTGGACGATGTTGGCCATGCTCCACCCCAATTGGAGAAGCAGGATTCGCACATTACGCCATCCAAAAACGCGAACCTGTCCCACTGTGATGATACTGTTGCCAGATTTCCCTCGATCTTGTAAGATGGCAGATTGTCGTGAACATATTGAGCCAACCCAACTAATTCGGTGTAATATGCCGAGGGCAATAAATACTCCCGTGGCGCTCCCTCACATGCTGACATGATACCTGTCCAGCCTGGTCTCAGATCGTCAAGGAATAAGGTATCCAAACTGTGCTGCTCAAGCTTTTCGGCGCTGCGCCTGACAAGGTACTCCCTGAAATAGACCGAAGCGGGATTAACCAGATATTCGGTGTTGCCATCATTGACTTTGTAGCACCGCTCGCCATTGGACTTGTGAAGGAATACCGCCTCGGTCGGCACGATCCCATATACCGCCCTGCCATCCAGGATTGCATCGTTGAAATCCGGGCAAAACCGTTTGTCCATCGTGATCGTGTCTCGAAAATATGAAGCCGCTGCCTGCTCATCCGTGCATCGTGTTCCCGCCTGTAAACCGGAGGGACCGTTCACCTTAATCGCCTCCACGTACAACGAAACTTCCGAACCCACAGGAAGACTCGAAGCATATTCCAACTGCCCTTGAGCGAAGATCGCTGCATCAAAATTATCGTACGAGACGTTTTGTGCCCTGTAAATTACCACCTGCTTTAGCGGCATGACATGGGGGCGAGCAGTAACTACTTTCTGTTTTGGCAACTGACGCACTTCCCCCTGATCGACAGGCGCGTTTGATGACATTCCGCCTTC
Source organism: Chloroflexota bacterium (assembly GCA_016234555.1). GTDB lineage: Bacteria > Chloroflexota > Anaerolineae > Anaerolineales > Villigracilaceae > Villigracilis. Next base: position 63,994 of record JACRBJ010000005.1, read on the forward strand.
CTTCCACGCCAGTTCGCGCATGAACAGGGCGGCGACCACAATTGCAATGACTGCCAGAATAACAACTGGTTTTTTAGTCTGCGGGCCTGCCTTCTTCGAATTCATGTTTCGCAACTCCACACTCTAATGTCATTTCAGCTTTCGCGTTGGTAAAAAAGAAACCAGTCTATCCGACTGGTTTCTTTTTCTTGTTAACCAATTACGGGGTCGGATAGGGCGCGTACACGCCATACGGCTGGCGGGCGGAGCTGATGAACTCCTGCCATGAATAATATTCGATGCGGTTCATGGCGGGATTGTAAACTTCTACAAAGCCAAGCCCGTTGCGTTCGGCGATCACCTTGGTGACGGCGACCCAGTGCAGCACCCCGCTTCCGCGCAGCCAGCCCGAGGCGCTGTCCATGTTGACACTGGCGATGACCGAACCCGATGCAAGCAGTCGCTGCAGCCCCTTGATGGTGTAGCGGTTGCGCTTGATGTGCGGCTCGAAGAGCGCGGTGGTCAACTGTATACTCGGCTGGGCGAAAATATCGAACATTTCGGAAAGCTCGCCCGATCCCGTGCCGCGCGCTTTGCCGCCGCCAAAGATGCGTTTCCAAAAGCCGGGAGCTTTCACCTGCCAGTTTTCCAGCATTTCCTTAAGTGAGATGCCGAGAATGTAGCACACACATAATTCCCCGCAGGCATTGACCTGTTTGACGCCGTTGAAAATGAAGTATTGCTCGAAATCGTTCGGGTTGGGCGTCTTGTTGAAGATTTCCACGCAGTCACGGGGATACTTTTCGACGTAATCCTCAAGGTCGGCGCCATGTATCCACCCGGTAATCGAGCCTGTTTCAGTGAGGTACTTGACCTCTTCGTACGGGTCCTTCTTTGCGCCCGTCGCTTCAACGATGGTGCGTTCGTACAGATCCATGATCTTCACGCGCAGGGTCAAGGGGACTTCATCCATATTTGCAGCCGGCTTGTACAACGGAGCAAAACGATTTACCCATTTCTTCGCAGCCATGAGACACCTCTTTTACAATGATGTATTTTGGAAAGGGATCGCCCGACACGGGTCGATTGCCGCAATCATACTATATTTGGCGAGAGTCAGTCGTTCCGCCCGGATGAAGCGGGGGAACGAAAGGGGATGAACAACAGGAAGCCCAACGCAATAATGCCCTGACCGATCAACACGCCGGAAGCCTGCCATGGACCAAAATAAGGCACTTGGGGAAAGGACTGCGATCCCATCCCAAAAATATCCGCCAGACCGGTGAAGACGGCGATCACATATCCCGTGCCGACCAGCCGTGTGCCGATTTCTGCCGTGATGGTGCGTTCGCGCCCCCACCACAACGTCAACATGCCGACATACCCTCCCAGGCAGATAACTGCAAGACCAGCCAGAAAAAATGCGATCTGCACAAACCCGACAACGGGGCTGTAATCCCATCCGAACCAATCGGGTTTTGCGCCGATGACGAAGACCAGCAAGCCGACCAGGGTGATTGCAACGCTGAAATAAACCCGTGAATTTCGCGCATCGTCCGCTTCGGATTCGAGCGAAGGTTTGTTTTGATTCAAATTCATTTTGGTAAATCTCTTTTCAGGCGCGCAATCCAGTTGCCGCCGAGGATGTTGGCGGCATCTGTATCGGAATAACCGCGCGCCAGCAGCAAGGATACCAGATTTTGCAGGTCGGCAACCGTGTCGATTTCCGGCGGAACGGATTGCAATCCGAACCCACCTTCGAAGTCGGAGCCGATGCCCGCGTGGAGCGCATCCCCCGCTATCTGGCAGATGTAGTCGATGTGGTCGGCGACACAAAGCAACGGGACTTCCTCCCGTCTGTTTTTTTCCACCAGCCAGCCAGTCTTCAAATACGAATTAAAGACAGCGACGCCCATCACGCCGTCGCGCTCGATAATGCCCTCGATGACGCGGTCGGAGAGGTGGCGATTGGAGTCGTCGCCGGGCAGGAGTGTACGGCAGTTGCCGTGCGTGCTGACAATGGGTCCACGATAGATGTCGAGCGCTTCCAGCGCGGCTTTTTCGTCCATGTGACTGAGGTCGAGGATGAAGTTGTAATCCGTCATGGCGGAGAGAAGTTTGCGCCCGTCTTTTGTCAGCGGACCGGGCTCGCGCCAGCCGCCGCTGTAGCGGGTTCCGACCCAGGCGGGGCCGATCAGCCGCAAGCCGAGTTCGTGCCATTCCTCCAACTCGGAAAGGTCGCGGATGCCTTCCGCGCCTTCCATCAGGACGACCATGCCGACGGGATGTCCCCGCTCCGGGCTGGGATCCACCCAATGGTCGAGAATCAGCTCCAGGTCGCGGACGGAGGTGACGAGGCGAAACTTATCGGGGATGGAATCCGTCATGCGGTGGTAGGTCAGCAATTGTTCGCGATAAAGTTTATGCGCTTCGTCGAAAGTCCTGTAGACCTGTAAATCGTTCCCGCTTTTGTGCCAGCGTGCGGGCATGGCAAAGAGGGTGGAGAAGACGAGCGCCACCTGTCCACGCTGGTAATCAGACCAGCCGATGAGCGCATCTTCGTTATCCAGCACGTTGGGACCAGCAGCTTCGAGGCGCCTGGTTTCATGCGCGGAACGCGTATAGTCGCGTCCGTATTTGAGCATGTTGTAGGCAATGTCTGCGTGAGCGTCGACTATGATTGGCATGTGAATTGAAGAGCGCGCCTTTCGGCGCGCTCTGTTTTCCTATTCGGGTTTGTCTTCGTCTTCCTGCTCACGGAATTCCTGGGTGAGCATCTTGAAGTCCTTGTCGGCGAAGGCGGCTGAGTCCACCTTGCGGAGGCTAAGCCCGACGCGGTGCTGGTCGTTGTCGATGCGGATGACGCGCAGGGTCTTGACATCGCCCTCCCTGAGGACTTCCTTGGGATGCTCGACGCGGTTTTCGCTCAACTCGGAGATGTGGATGAGTCCTTCGATGTCGCCTTCGAGGCGGGCAAAGGCGCCGAACTTGGTCAGGCGGGTGATGGTGCCTTCGACAAGCTGACCGACGCTGTATTGCTCGGCGCGGCTCTTCCAGGGGTCATCCTGCAGGGCACGCATGGACAAGCCGATGCGTTTCTTTTCGCGGTCAACGTTGATGACCTTGACCTGGACTTCCTGACCGACTTCGAGGATTTCCTTCGGGTGGGCGATGCGATCCCACGAAAGTTCGGAGAGATGCACAAGCCCGTCTGCGCCGTTGATGTTGACAAAGGCTCCGAAATCGGCAAGGCTGGTGACTCTGCCGGTATAAATCTTGCCTTCTTCAAGTTCACTGATGACGCGGTCTTTCATCGAAGAGCGGGTTTCGGTGCTGGTGGATCGTTCGGAGAGGATGAGGCGGCGGCGCTCACGGTCCACTTCGATAATGCGGACGGAGATCGGCTGACCGACCATCTTTTGCCAGCGCTGTTCGGGCGTCTCGCCGGTGGATTGGGCGCGACGCACGGCGCTGATTTGCGAGGAGGGGACAAAGCCACGCAGGTTGCCCACAGCGGCAATCAAACCGCCCTTGTTGAATCCAATGATCTTGGTGTCGATCACGGTCTCGTCGGCAATCATCTTTTCGACGTTCTCCCAGGACATTTCCTCCTGGGCGCGTTTGAACGACAGCACAACGTTTCCGTTCTGGTCTTCGGGGTTGAGCACATAGACGTTGACTTCCTGCCCAACCTGAAGCGCGGCGCGCTCGTCAGCCGCAAGTTGCTCCAACTCGCGCCCGGCAATCACGCCTTCAGATTTCGTCCCGATGCTGACGAGAATCTGATTGGCACCAATGCTTGCAATAACTCCTTTGCGGATCTCGCCCACCTGGGGCAATTCCACACTCATGGATTCTGTTTCGAGCAGTGATTCCATTGTTTGATTGTTAGGGTGTTCTCCCTGGGCATTCACAGCCCCTTGCCCGCTTAGGGCTTCATTTTGATCCATCACGCGTGACTCCAATTAACTGAAATGTAAGGCGGATTATACAAGTGAAACGTCAAGTTGGCAACCCTATATCATAAATATTCCAAACTGGACTTTCGGAGTCTACTTCATATAAAACAGTGGAAGTCTGTTCCCGCCATGTCAAAACTGGTGTTACAGAGTATCGCACAAACGACCAACCAGATTAATAAATTATGTAAGAGGCGGTATAATCATGCCTCGGAGTAAACAAATGCCCGCCATATTTCCATTTACTGCAATCGTAGGACAGGAGCGCATGAAACGCGCTCTGATTTTGAATGCCGTTGATACGCGTATCGGCGGCGTGTTGATCCGCGGCGAACGCGGCACGGCGAAATCCACCGCCGCCCGCGCCCTTGCGGCGCTGTTGCCGCGCGTAAAAATCGTGCAGGACTGTCGTTTCGGCTGTGACCCGAACAAGCCCGCCACATGGTGCACCGAATGTAAGGAGCGCGGTGGAGCAAGCAAGCACCTTCCTGTAGCCGAACGCACCACCCCGTTTATCAACCTGCCCGTATCCGCCACCGAGGACCGCGTGGTCGGCACGCTCGACATCGAGAAAGCCATCCAGAAGGGCGAACGTCACTTTGAGCCTGGCGTGCTTGCCAGCGCCAATCGCGGATTGCTTTACATCGACGAGGTGAACCTGCTCGACGACCACGTGGTGGACATCCTGCTGGATTCCGCCGCGATGGGCGTGAACACGGTTGAGCGCGAAGGCATCTCATTTGCGCACCCCGCCCGCTTCATCCTCGTCGGGACGATGAACCCCGAAGAAGGCGATCTCCGCCCGCAGTTGCTGGACCGCTTCGCCCTCTCGGTAGACATCGTCGGAATCCGTGAGGCTCGGGAACGTGTGACCATCATGGAGCGGAATCTTTCCTACGAAAAAGACGCGGAAGCCTTCCGCAAGATATGGATTCCCAAAGAAGAAGAACTCTCCGAAAGAATTGCCAAAGCCCGCGAACTCGTGGACCAGGTCACCCACACCAGCCGTGACCTGCTCTCCATCGCCGCGCTGACCGCCTCGCTCAACGTGGACGGTCACCGCGCGGACCTGGTCATCCTCAAAGCCGCACGCGCCGAAGCCGCCTTCGAGGGACGAACCAAGATCAACGATCACGACATCGCTCTCGCCGCCGAACTGGCTCTGCCCCACCGCATCAAGCGGACTCCCTTCCAGCAGGCTGAGTTGACCACCGAGCAGTTGCAGGAACGCATCGAACAGCTTGCAGGTCAGTCCATGCCGAACGACCAGGAAGGCGAAGAGACCGAGAAGCAGGACGGCAAAGGCGAGGAAAAAAAAAGTTAAAACTCGAAGATGAGGCGGAGGAAGGTCCCCAGCAGGGCAACCCCGAACCCATGCCACAGCAGGAGGTGTTCGCAAGCTCCAACGCGAACTGGTGGGATGGCGGACAAAAGGTCAAGGCAGGCGAGACCTTCCAGCCTCGCAAACTCAACACCCCCCTCGATAAACTGACCCGTCAAAAGGCTGGTCGGCGTTCGCTGACCAAGACCGAGCGCAAGCACGGACGTTACATCAAGGCGCGTCCCGCAGGTGACAACCTGACGGACATCGCCTTCGATGCCTCGTTCCGCGCCGCCGCGCCTTTCCAAAAACAGCGCACCGAGGAACGCAAGAAGCTGGCGTTCTCCATCAAGAAGAGTGACTTGCAACGCAAGATCCGCGTAAAGCGAGTGGCGAATTTGGTTCTCTTCCTAGTGGACGCTTCGTGGTCGATGGCTGTCGCGGAACGCATGAACGCGACGAAGGGAGCGATCCTCTCGCTGTTGACGGATGCCTACCAAAGGCGTGACCGCGTCGGGCTGATCGTGTTTCAGAAAGATCGGGCTACGCTGGTGCTTTCCCCCACCAACTCAATTCAACTTGCACAACGCGCGCTGATGGACATCCCCGTCGGCGGGAAGACCCCGCTCTCGGCGGGACTGTTTATGGCGCATGACGTGCTGACTCACGAGAAGCACATCCACCCCGACGTGGAGCCACTGCTCATCGTGCTGACCGACGGCGCGGGCAACGTCTCCATTGGCACACTCCCGCCGCAGGAGGAAAGTTATAAATTCGCCGAACTGATCTCAGGCGAAAAGACCCGCGCCGTGGTCATCAACATGGAACACGCCGCCTTCGATCAGGGACTCGCACAACAACTTGCCGACCACCTCAAAGCGCCATGTTATTCGTTGAGCGATTTGAAGGCAGAGAGTTTATACAACACGGTCAGGGATGAGATGGCGAAGCCGTCGAAAAAGTAAGCGGCGAACATTATCGGCTTCCCTTTTCATGTTGTCAAAATCCAATTCCCTCTACTACAAATATCCGCGCCAGTATTGGCTGATGATCGTCGGCATCGTCATCAGCACGGCGGGCGGAAGCATGATCTGGCCCTTCATGCTGATCTACGCCAGCAGCAAGCTGAACCTGCCCCTCAGCGCCGTGGCAACGCTCATCTCCATCAATGCCGGCACAGGACTCCTTGCTTCCTTCCTTGCCGGCTCCCTCGCGGACAAGATCGGGCGCAAGGTCGTGATGATCGTCAGCCTCGCTCTGGTCGGGCTTGCCTACTTCCTCATGATGCGCGCAGAGACCTACCCGCAATTCGCCGCGCTCATGGTCCTCATCGGCTTGTCGAACCCGCTTTATCAAGTTGGCGCAGACGCCATGCTTGCGGACATGATCCCCAGCGAAAAACGCACCGACGCCTACGCCATCAACCGAATTGCAAACAATGCCGCCTTCGGCTTCGGTCCAGCCATGGGCGGATTCCTCGCCGGCAGGGATTACAACCTAGCATTCATCGGCGCGGGTTCGGGCTTCGTCATCTACAGCCTTTTGCTGTTCTTCCTCGCGCGCGAAACCCTCGACAAAACCGTCAGCGGGGAAAAATCCATCCAATTGGCAGATCAGGTCCCAGTCGCGACGGGCTACCTGCGCGTCTTCCAGAATAAAGCCTACATGGCGTTTATCGCCCTTATGGCAGTCGGTCTCACCGCCCCCACCATGTTGTGGATTCTGATGCCCGTCTATGCCAAAACCAACTTTGGCATTCCCGAAGCGATGTATGGCTGGATTCCCACCACAAACGCCATGATGTGCGTTTTCATCCAATACCCCGTCACATACATTACGCGGCGCTACAACACCCTGCCCGTCATGGCGGCGGGCATGTTAATTTATGCGCTTGGCGTGGGCAGCGTGGCATTGATGACAGGCTTCTGGGGCTTCTGGCTCAGCATGGTCATCCTGACCTTTGGCGAGTTGACCATCGTGCCAACCGCCAGTAAATACGTGGCAGACATCGCACCCGCCGACATGCGCGGCAGGTACATGTCAATTTACTGGTTCGGTTGGGGTCTCGCCCGCACCTGCGCCCCGCTCATTGGCGGATTCCTCAACGACAACCTTTTTCCGCAGGCGATTTGGATCGGGGGAATCACCATCGGGCTGACCAGCACCGTTGGATTGATTCTGCTCAACAGCCTGACCAAAGCCCAAGCCGCGCTTCGCATCTCTGCTGACAGTTGACGCGAAGCGTGTTTCGAGGAGCTTTTGTCCAAAAAAGAAACCCATCATCAAAATCAGGGTTATTACTAAGCATAGGATTTCGGGACGAATTCCGAAATCCTATTTTTATCTCTCTACCATACATTTTGGAATTGGGACGCTGAAAACGCTGATTTGCGCTGAGAAAACAAGAAAAAATCCGCGTTTTTCTGCGTTCATCTGCGTCCAAGTGGATTTTGTAAGGTAGCGAAATTTTTATTAACTGGAGCAACGAATGAACCTACCGAAGTTGATACAAGGCGGCATGGGCGTAGCCATCTCCGACTGGCGTCTGGCAAAAGCCGTTTCGCAATTGGGACAGTTGGGGGTTGTATCGGGAACGGGCATCAGCCGCGTGATGGCAAGCCGCCTGATGGACGGCGACTTGAGCGGAAATGTCCGCCGCGCGCTTGCGAATTTTTCACTGCCCGAAATCGTGCATAATATCATCGACCGCTACTACACTCCCGGCGGAAAGTCAGCGGAAACGCCCTACAAAACACCCGCGGCATACACACTCAAGCCGCCGCAATTCCTCGACCAGGTCACGGCTCTCGCCAACTTCGTGGAAGTCTATCTCGCAAAGGAGGGACATAAAGGCATCGTCGGCATCAACCTGCTGGAAAAGGTGCAAATGCCCACCCTTGCCTCGCTCTACGGCGCAATGCTCGCCGGCGTGGACGTGGTGCTGATGGGCGCGGGAATCCCAACCCAGATCGCGGGCGTCCTCGACAAGCTGAGCAACCACGAACCCGTCTCGTACCGCGTGGACGTGCACGGCGCGAACAAGGATGACGACCACCGCATCCACTTCGACCCGGAAGCAATCTTCCCCGGCATTGCAAAACTCGTCGGCAAACTCAAGCGTCCCAAATTTTTTCCCATCATTTCATCAGTCGTACTGGCGCAGGCGCTCATCAAACGCAGCGAAGGCAAAGTGGACGGCTTCGTCATCGAAGGTCCCACCGCGGGAGGGCACAACGCGCCGCCGCGCAATGCGGGCAATTTCAACGAGAAGGGCGAACCCGTCTACGGCGAAAAAGACGCGGTTGATCTTGAGAAGATGAAGCTGTTGGGACTGCCTTTCTGGCTGGCGGGCGGCTACGGTCACCCGAAACAGGTGCAGGCGGCGCTGGATGCCGGCGCGGCGGGCGTGCAGGTCGGGACAGCTTTTTCGCTGTGCAACGAATCGGGCATGAGGGACGACCTGAAAAAGAGCCTGCTCCGTAAAGTGCTGGACGAAGCAGCGGAGGTCTTCACCAGCCCGTTCACTTCGCCGACCGGCTTCCCCTTCAAAGTGGCTCAGTTGGAAGGCACGCTCTCGGAAAAGGAGCTCTACGAAAAGCGCCCGCGAATCTGCGACCTCGGATTCCTGCGCATCCTTTACAAGCGGGAGGACGGCTCCGTCGGCTACCGCTGCGCCTCCGAACCCGTGGATATGTTTGTCAAAAAAGGCGGTGACATCGAAGACACCGTCAACCGCTCGTGCCTGTGCAACAACCTGACCGCCACCGCCGGCTTCCCACAAGTCCGCAAGGATGGTTACGTGGAGCAGCCGGTCATCACCTCCGGCGACGACCTGGTAACGGTCGGTCAGTTCATCAGGGAAGGCAAAACCAGCTACTCCGCCGAAGACGTGATCTCATACCTGCTTGGACCCTTCCTGAAGCCAGACCTTTCAATCGGTTAAGAGTTTCCCCCTGTTCCCAAAAAGACCGGCGCCATCCATTAAAATGGGTTGAGCTGGTTTTTTTTTATGCTCCACACACGATGAAGGTGAATGGGTATGCGGTAGACTATACAACGCTTAAGGGCCTTGATCATGCTGGCGCTCATGGGAATCCTGATCGGCAAAGTGATTCGTTCGAAAGCGATACAACTGCCGCTGGAATTCGTAATCCCCATCAGCGTGCCCACGGTAATGCCTGCGGTCACCTTTGAACCGGCAGCGCCGCCCCCCATTTCACGCACCCGCATCCTCTTCACAGGGGACATTACCCTCGGTCGCTGTGTCGCCGAGCGGACGATCATCGCAGGCGGGCAAACAGGCAATTTCAACCATCCCTTTGAATTCGTCGCGGAGGAGTTGCGCGCCGCGGACCTCACCGTCGGCAGTTTCGACGGATCGCTCTCGGACGAAGCCGCGCCCATGCCCTGTCCCGAAGGCATGAACCTGATCGGTCCCACGCGCCTGGTCGGGGGATTGCAGTTCGCGGGCTTCGACGTCCTCACCGCCGCCACCAACCACATCAAGGATTGCGGGGAGAAGGGGTTTAGATGTGACAACAAGTCGTTTTTGGACACCATCCTTACACTCAGGGCAGCGGACATCCAGCCGACGGGGGTCGGAAATACATTAGCCGAATCACGCGCGCCTGTCATCCTGGAGCGGAACGGAGTCCGCTTTGCGTTTTTGGGGATCAACAATATAAACGACAGGGTCTGGGCTTCGGATAATGCCCCCGGCACGGCTCCCCTCTCGGAGGCGCACATCGAAATCATCAAAGGGGAAATCGCCTCCGCTAAACAAATCGCGGACGTGGTGATCGTCATGCCGCATTGGGGCGTGGAATACAGCGCCGGTCCGCAGGAAGACCAGCAGCGTTGGGCGCGGGAATTCATCGACGCCGGCGCGTCGCTTGTCATCGGTAATCACCCGCACATCATCCATCCGATGGAGATGTATTCGGACAGACTGATATTCTATTCGCTAGGAAATTTCGTCTTCGACCAGGGACAGGATTTCCAGCGCGAAGGCATCGTGGTGGAGGTGAACTTCATCGGTGCGGAGATCGAAAGCTGGCAGCTGCATCCCGCAAAGATCGATTACTTCACCCACCAGGCAAACTGGGCGCAAGGCGCGGAGGCTGAAATCATTCTGGCGAGGGCAACGGGGAAATGAGCGGCTTTCGCGATTGTGGAATGCGGGCGGCGATTGTATAATCCCATCACTTGTTACAAAATGGCGGTCTGGATATTCTCGTTACGCGAGGAACTTATGCAAAAGATCAATCGATCCATCCCCTCCGTTACCCTGGCGATCATCATCGGCGCGGTGATCAAATTCGCCCTGCACCTGTACATGGCGCCCGGTTATAGCTTCTTCGGCGACGAACTCTACACCATTGCCCTGAGCAAACACCTGGCGTTCGGCTATGTGGACCTGCCGCCGCTGATCCCCGCGCTGGTGGCGCTCAGCCGCGTCCTGTTGGGTGAATCGCTGCTGGCATACCGCATCGTTCCGGCGCTGGCTGGGTCGGTCACGCTGGTCTTCGTATGCCTGATCACAAGGGAGTTCGGCGGTAAAACTTTCGCCGTTGCGCTAAGCGCCCTGGGATTCATCGTCACCCCCATCTGGCTCAGCGTGGATTCCATCTTTTGCTACGACGGCATCGACCAGATGGTCCTGGCTGGCTTCCTGTACGTGCTTGTTCGATTTCTGCGCACGGGGAACCGCAAACTGTGGCTTCTTTTGGGCGTGATCGCGGGCGTCGCCTGCAACACCAAGATGACCCTCCCATTTCTCGCGCCGGGCTTCCTGATCGCGCTTCTGGTCTCAAAATACCGCAAGGATTTGTTGACCCCCTTTCCCTGGTTGGGGGTGGCGATTTGCCTGCTGATGCTCGCGCCGTACCTGCTCTGGCAATCCGCCAACGACTTCCCCACGCTCGAATATTGGACCACCTATGGCACGGCGCGCGTGTATCAGGCGTCCCCGGCGCAATACCTCATAAATGTTCTGGTCTACATGAATCCGTTCCTCCTGCCCTTGTGGATGATGGGGCTGTATCGCATTTTTCGCCGCATGGACGGCGTCAATTACGGTTTTCTGGGATTGCTGTTCCTGGTCACGCTGGGATTGATGTTCGTCCTGCATGCCTCCGCGCGGATGCTTGCGGAGCTTTTCATACCGCTGCTCGCGGCTGGCGCGGTGTTTGTGGAGGAGTTATCCAGCGGTTTGCGCTGGGAAAAGGGGATGAAAGCCGCCATGGCAGCTTATATCCTTGTTGTGGGAATTTATACAATCCCCGCCAGCCTGCCGGTGCTCACGCCAACCCAATTGAAAACCTATACCAAAAACTTCATGCCCTTCCCCTTGATCGTGAAGGAATTCAACGGCATGAGTTTCTCCACGTCGCCTGTTCTCGCAGGACGGCTGGGGTGGGAGGAACTGACGCGGGACGTTGCCGTGGTATATGAAGATTTACCCGCGGAGGATCGCGCAGTGGCGGGCATCTACGCGGACAGCTACATGCCCGCCGGCGCAATCGACCAGTTGGGACCTCGATACGGTCTCCCCCATGCTGTGAGCGGACACCTGACCTATTACCTCTGGGGACCGGGATATTCCTGGGAGGTGATGATACTCATCACCGGCAGAACCAACAATACGGCTGTATTTTTTGACAAGTGCGAACTCAAGACAGTTTCCAAACGCGGAGAGGACGCGATGGGCGGCGACCTTTATATCCACGTATGCAGAAAGCCCAAAGTTTCCCCCGCTGTGATATGGTCCAGCATGGAGTCATACCGTTAGACCCGTCCAATGCAACTGAACAAAAGACGGTTCTGAACTTCAACATTCAGAACCGTTTTTTTGTTACAGAAAATTTTATTCGAGATCAACGTCAATCGTCATATTGGTATTCCCCACTCTTGCCTCGAAGATAAAGGTTTCCATATCCGCAAAGCCAGGTGACTCGAAAATCTGGCGCAGGGCGTCCATTTTGACGGTATGTCCGCCGACGTTGGTGGCGCGGAGGAAGGCGATGTATTTTGACATGGTTTAAACCTTATAACGTCTTATCTACATAATCCCGCAAGGATTCTGTGGCTTGCTCCTGCGCTTTGGCCAGCCTCAGCTTATTCCGCATTTCTACGGTTGGAGATCAACCATCATCGCAAATGGTTCTTCCCCTTCTTGTATGCTTGGCGCAAGGGGTCAGATTTGAGGGAGTGACTTCTTTCTTCTACTTGGGAATCCTGTTGCTATACCGAATTCTCCAGTCATTGATCTTCTTTTGATAGCGGGAGGTGACTTTATCTGCAAGCAACCCAATCAACATAAACACGACAGCGGTTAAACATAATTCGCCCATAATTGGGTTAACCAACCTTTCGACAGGCTTCACAAAACTTGAAAGAAAGGCGAGAAACATAATGGCTGCAAAGACAGTCATACCCGCATAATAAAATACATACTCAACCCTAGCACGAAGTGAACACCTATCACAGACAGGGACATTTCCATATTCCTCAGAGGTTATTTTTGCCGCTTGCGACTGATCCGTTCAACCTGACTGAACGAGAAATTCATGGTTTTTGTCGGTGGACGTGACTGGCAAATGGCGCAGGGAGTATAGGGCAGTTCTTCTTGGTACATGTTTACCTTCCTTCTTTTCAAATTCAACTTTCCTGAAATTATATTATAAGAATACAAGGTGTTTCGCAAAGATGACCATCACCTTTGCTCCACAATCCTGATCTCTTCCTCGCTTAGCCCATACAACTCGTAGACGAGACGGTCAACCTGCTCACACACAGCGACCGCGCGGATTTGGCATCGTTGAATTTTTCTGCTTCTTTTTTAGTGTAATTCATATGGATTCTCCCCTTGATTGGGCTTTGCGCGATAGTGTTATTTTACAACAAAAAACCTCCAAGCTCATTCGCTCGGAGGTTTCAACTCATTACTCGTTACTGGTCACTAATTACTGTCTTCCGCCGCGATCCCCGCCGCCGCTGCGACCACCGCGATCGCCACCGCGTGAGCCACCGCCGCGTCCACCGCGATCCCCACCCCGACCGCCACGATCTCCGCCACGTGAGCCACCGCCGTTGCGTCCGCCCTTGTCTTTTTCACGGGCTTCTTCCGCAGACCAGCCTTCGAGCACAGCCTGTCGTGAGAGGCGAATCTTGCCCTGCGGGTCGATGTCCGTGACCATCACGGTCAGTTCATCGCCCATCGCGCAAACGTCCTCGACGGAGTTCACGCGTTCACTTGCCAGTTGGGAGATGTGGACGAGTCCGTCCACGCCGGGCAGCAGGTTGACGAACGCGCCAAAGGCTTCGATGCGCACAACCTTGCCGGTGTAGATGTTGCCAACCACCACCGACTCGCTGAGTCCTTCCACCTGTTCCTTTGCGATTGCCGCGCCAGCCGCATCGGTGGAGGCGATGTAAACCGTGCCATCCTCTTCGATGTCGATCTTGGTGTGGGTCTGTTCCTGCAAAGCGCGGATGTTCTTTCCACCGGGACCGATGAGCGCACCAATCTTGTCAACGGGAATCTTGACGGTGATGATGCGCGGGGCGTGCGGTTTCAGTTCCGTGCGTGCTGCGGGCAGTGCCTCGAGCATTTTTTCCATGATGGACATGCGCGCCGTATGAGCCTGTGCCAGCGCTTCCTTCATCATCTGGGCGCTCAAGCCGCTGATCTTGATGTCCATTTGCAGCGCGGTGATTCCCTGCGCGGTTCCAGCCACTTTGAAGTCCATGTCGCCGAGGTGGTCTTCGGTCCCCTGGATGTCGGTCAAAATCTGGTAGCGACCGGTGTCGTCGGTGATGAGCCCCATCGCCACGCCGGAGACGGGAGCCTTGATCGGCACGCCCGCATCCATCAGCGCGAGGGTCGAGCCGCAGACGGAGCCCATTGAAGTCGAGCCGTTGGAGGCGAGAGCTTCGGATACGATACGGATGGTATATGGGAAGGATTCTTCAACGGGGATGACGGGTTCGAGCGCGCGTTCTGCCAGCGCTCCGTGACCGACCTCGCGCCTGCTCTGTCCACGAAGCATTTTGACCTCACCCGTGGAGAAGGGCGGGAAGCTGTAGTGGTGCATGTAGCGTTTGTCTTTGATCGGGGAAAGGTTGTCGAGTTCCTGCGCCTCGCCCAGCGTGCCGAGCGTGGCAAACGAAAGAACCTGGGTTTCGCCGCGGGTGAAAAGTCCGCTGCCGTGGGCGCGTGGGGAAAGTCCCACCTCGCACCAGATTGGGCGGATGTCGGTGGGGGTGCGACCATCGGGACGCTTGCCCATGCTCAGAATCCGCTCGCGGACGATCTTGTGTTCGGCTTCGCTGAAAGCGGATTTCACGTCATCAACCTTCGGAGCGTTGACATCGCCTTCGACGCAGAACTCAGCCACGATGGCGGCTTGCAGTTCGTCCATGCCGCCGTAGAATTCGACCTTGCTCAACGGCTTGTCGAGCAGTGCGTTCATCCGCCCGTTGACCGCGTCGAAGACCTTCTTTTGCAATTCCTCATTCGCGGTGACGATGGTTACGGCGCGCTTGGGCTTGCCGATTTCCGCCTGCATCTTGAGTTGCACGTCGATCAGCGGCTGGATGGACTTGTGTCCCAGCTCCAGCGCGGCGACCATCACATCTTCGGGGATTTCGTTCGCGCCGCATTCGACCATCAGGATGGCGTCTTTTGTGCCAGCCAGTCTCAGGTCGAGGTCGGAGGCAGCCATCTCGTCGAAGGTTGGGTTGAGGACGAATTCACCGTCCACACGTCCCACGCGGACGGCGGCTACGGGTCCGCCCCAGGGGATGTCTGAAATCATGATGGCGGCGGAGGCGGCATTGATGGCGAGGATATCGAGCGGGTTGATCCCATCCGACGAGAAGGTGTACATGATGACCTGCACTTCGTTCCGCATTCCGTGCTGGAAGAGCGGGCGCAGGGGGCGGTCGGTCAGGCGTCCGACGAGGATGGCGTCGGTGGCGGCGCGTCCCTCGCGGCGGAAGAAGGAGCCGGGGATTTTTCCGCCGGCGTACATGCGTTCTTCGAAGTCAACCGAGAGCGGGAAGAAGTCGATGCCTTCGCGCACGCCGCCCATGGTGGCTGCGGCAAAGACGATGGATTCTTCCACGCCGAAGGTGACCGCGCCACCTGCCTGAGCGGCAAGGGTGCCGGTCTCAAAGGTAAAGGTGCGCGTGCCAACGACGGCTGAATAGCGTTTTAATTCGGGTTTCATTAATTGTCTCCTGTTGGGGCAGGTGTCCAAACCTGCCATTTGGGCGGAACGTGTTCCGCCCCTACAAATTCCCGCCACTGGTCAGGGACTGAAGAGTGGGAATGACGCCCTGCGTCATTCGCGCTATTCAATTCCTGACGGCGGGTGACTTAAAAAGACCCCAAAGGTCTCGGAGACCTTTAGGGTCTTTCACGTACTACTTACGGCGGAGCTGCAACCGTTCGGTTACGCTGAGGTAGCTGTTGTAATTGCTGGAGCGCAAGTACGTGAGCAACCGTCGGCGGGAACCAACCAGTTTGAGCAGACCGCGGCGGCAGGATTGATCCTGCTTGTTGCTTCGCAAATGCTCGGTGAGCTGGGTAATGCGATTGGTCAGGATGGCGATTTGCACTTCGGGCGAACCGGTATCCTTGTCGTGGCGATGAAAATCCTCGATCGCCTTGGTCTTGACTTCTTTTGCAAGCGGCATGACGTATGCTTCCTTTCTTTGTAGATTTTTGGCGGCAAAAACATGCCGCACTACGCAGGTCTCCGTGTCCACAGCTATAAACCGTAGGGCAGGACCAGTCACGGGCGAAGATTATACCAGAAAAATTTATACTTCAATTTGTATGGCGCTGCCGCTCTCGTAGCGGCGCAGTCCCGCGCGGAAGAGGAGGATGGAGAGCGTCAGGAAACCGATTGCTCCCGCCAGCAACTGGGCAAGGGTTTCCCACGTGAAGGCGCGGATGAAGGCGGCGGGCACGGCTCCCACCAGCGCGGCGGGGATGATGGTAAAGAGGATCAGCTTGGCATATTGGTCGAAGAGGGTGATGGGGTAAATGCCGAAGGTCAGCATGGCGTTGAGGGCGAGGGCGCTGAAATTGCTCATCATCCCGAGCCAGAAGGCGAGGCTTTGGGTCAGGATCAGGAACGAGGCGAAGACAGCCGCCGCCAGCAGCATGGCGAGCACGTAGCGGGCAAGTCCGTCCCAGGTGAGATAGCCTGAGAGTCCGTAGCTGATGAAGCCGTAGAGAAAGTCGCCCATTCCGCTGGCGATACTGCGGCTGGCAATGGTGTGAAGCAGAACAGGACGCGGCAGGGAAAGATAATAATCGAGGCGTCCCTTGGCGATGATGTCGCTCAGGAAAAAGGCGTTGCCAAAGAGCAGGCTGACCAACCCAAAAGCGGAAGCCAGCACGCCGAAGGTCACGTACATATCGTTCACGCCCCAGCCGCGAACATCCTTGAACCTGTCGAAGAAGATGATCCAGATGGCAAAGTAAATGAAGTTATTGACCATCATGCCGATGGTCTGGGTCAGGAACGAGGCGCGGTACTCCATCGCGGACAGCAGGTTGGTCTTCCAAAGGGCGAGGAGAAATTTGAACTCTTTCATTTCATCCTCCGTTCACGGTTAATTGTGTCAGTCCGCGCCGATAGACGACGACCAGCACAAAGGATAAAGCAAGAATCCAAGCGAGTTGCAGAGACATCACGCTGGCGAATAACTCAACCGAAGGTGTGACAAACATTCGTGCAGGTCCATAAATGGCGCTGGAGAAAGGCAGGAATTTTGCAATGGTTTGCAGCCACTGCGGATAAAAATCGAGCGGGATCAACATGCCGCCGAAGATGAACGCCAGCTTTTGGTAAATCCACGTGAAGGCTGAAACATCCTCCACCACAAATGCGGAGAGACCGATCATGGCGTTGACGCAGAAATGCAAAATCCACGCGCCGAGAATAGCTGGCAAGGCAATTATGAATCCTTCGGGATGTTCCGGTGCGCCGACCAGCCACCAGACGGTCAGTCCGCCAAAGACGGCGTTGAGCATGGCGCGGAAGATGGTCTCGCCCATGGTGGCGCTGAACTGATATAGCAGAAAGTCGTACGGCTTGTTGAGGATGTAAGCAATGGAACCGTCTTTGACATTCTCTGACATGGTGCGCGCCAATGGCGGGCGTCCCAACTCGATGGTCTCTGCCAGCATGAGATACCAGAGCGTATTGCCCAGAGTCAGTCCGCTCATGACATCCGTTCCTGCCGCGCTGAACGTGACTTTCCACAGTTGATGGAAGACCCACATGAAAGGGATAATCATCAAACTGCGCCCAACCAACTCGCCGGGATAGGCAAGCGAATTGAGCAGAGTGATTTGAAAGATGGACCAGTATTTGGAAAAAGACTTCATGCTGCCTGTTTACTTGTTTACCTGTCTACCTTCTCCGACTTCCTGATAAATCTTCGCAATCACTTCCTCCAGCGGCGGGTCGGAGATGGTGATGTCCATGATGTCACCCGCGTCGGAGAGGTGGGAGATGACCGAGTCCACTGGCGTTTGCGTTGTATCGAATTTCAACTTCACGCCGTAATGCCCGACCTTCAAGGTCTCCACGCCGTTGATGGAAAAATCCCTTGCAACCTCCTCAGCGTAACGCACCTGCACCAGTTTGGTGGTCAGGAATCTTCGCTTCAAGTTCGAGACCCTATCCTCATACACGATCTGTCCATGGTTGACGATGATGACCCGCTTGCACAGGGCTTCGAGGTCGCCCGCATCGTGGGAGGTGAGCAGGACGCCCACGCCTTCTTCCTGATTCATGCGCTTGATCGCGTCGCGGATGTGCTGCTTGGCGACCACATCCAACCCGATGGATGGCTCGTCGAGCAGGAGCAGCTTCGGGCGGTGTAAAAGGGAGGCGGCTACTTCGCAGCGCATCCGCTGTCCCAGGGAAAGCTTCCGCACGGGCACGTCCAGCAAATCCTGAATCTCGAAGGCTTCGGCGAGGAAATCAACCCGCTTTTTAGTTTCGCGGTCGTCGAGTTCGTAGATTTTGCCGAACAAAAAGAACGTGTCCATCGCGGGCAGGTGATACCAAAGCTGCGGACGCTGCCCGAAGACCGTACCGATGTGATACGCGAGTTTTTGCCGCTCCGTCCACGGGATGAACCCAAGTACCCTTGCCGCGCCGCCGCTGGGGTGTAAAATTCCCGTCAGCATCTTAATGGTGGTGGATTTGCCTGCGCCGTTGGGTCCGATGAAGCCGAGTAGTTCTCCCGACTCCATTTGAAAGGATAACTCACGCACCGCCTCAACGGAACTGTATTCGGGCTTGAACAATGAGCGCAGCGACCCGCCCAGCCCCGCAGCTTTGCGCTTGGTTTGAAATGTTTTTCGCAGGTTTGAAACTTCGATTGATGTCATTGTTGTTGTAAAATGTGTGGGGAGTCCGGTTCGAGTATTATAACTCTCAAAGAGGAGCAGATGCGCAGACTTTATCTCACGATGGTGCTGGCAATTTCGATTCAGGCTTGTTCGGGACTGCCTTTGAACGCGCCCACGGATGTGCCTGGACCTACAGCCACCGCAACCGTGACCTTTACGCCGATGGATACGCCAACAGCCACCATCACGCCCACCACCACCTCCTCGCCAACCATCGTCCGCATCCCAACCTGGGACCCCACCCAGCCGACCGTGACCTTCGTTCCCGTCCCCATCTTCATCGGAGAGTATACAGCCACCCCTGTGGTGCCCATCCCGTCCATGACCCCCGTTTTACCGGGACCGGGTTTCCTCTCCGTTCAAGTCTCTGAGAATAAGATTTTTTGGGGAAACTGCAAGCCAAACATGTCGCGTATCATCACGCAGGTGGAGGATCCTGAAAACGTGTATACCGTGACCATCTTTGTCAAGGTCAGGTCGGCAACGAAGCCCGATGAAACACCCTGGACACAGGGCGACTCCATGGACAACCACGGCAACGGAAGATTCACCTATCGGCTATATGCAAATACCACCCGCGGTCACAACCATTACAAGAACTCATGGATTCTGTTCCAACTGGTTGCAACGGATGATTTTGGGGAAGAGGTGGGGCGCACGATGATCTACGAGACCGCGATTGGACTCTCCCCCTGCATGGGGACCTTGGGACAATAATTTGAATTTCTATGAAGGAATTTTCATCCACATGAAAAAGATTTCCCTCCTCCTTGTTTTTGTCACCCTGCTCTCCGCCTGCTCCATGACGGTGAGCGAATTTTTAGGGACACAGCCAACAGCCCTGCCCATGACTTTTACGAACACACCCACAACCGCGCCAACCCTGACGCCAACCGTCCCCACCCCGACGTTCACCTCCACGCCCACCATGTTGGGAGTAAAGACAAAGACCGCCACACCCGAATTTACATCCACCCCTTTGCTTTATGAGCAAATGACCGCTACTCCGCTGGAGTCGTCCACCCCAATCGAACTTGTCACGCCGGTGAAGATGACCGGCTTCGTTTCAGTCACGGTCTCGGACGCGGTATTCTACAAGGGAAAGGAATGCCTGCCGACAACCACCAAGATCACGGCACAGGTATCGGACCTTGGGAGAACCGCCTTTGTCGTTCTTTTTGTGCGCTTCAAGAGCAAACAAACCGGCTCGACCAGCGAGTGGACCAGCATCGGCATGGAACCTTCCGGGGTTCCCGGTTTTTACTTTCATGACCTGATTGCCGATGAGATGAAGGGAGTGAAGTCGTTCGAAAACCCCTGGGTCCAGTACCAGATCGTCGCGACCGATGGCGACTCCAACCAGGTTGGGCGGACGGATATTTTCAACGAGCGGCTCACCCTGCTGGAGTGTGTCATCACGCCCACCCCATCCCCATCTATCACCCCAACCATGCTGAAACCATGATCACCTTTCCACCTGAGCTGGTTCACTTGTTGAGAAAAGCCGCCCGCGCTGCAGTTTTGACCGGGGCGGGCATCTCACAGGAGAGCGGGCTGAGGACTTTTCGCGACGCGCAAGCCGGACTCTGGGTGCAGTATCGACCCGAAGAGTTGGCAACTCCCCGCGCCTTTGCCAGCACCCCAAAACTGGTTTGGGATTGGTACGCCCATCGCCGCCGCGCGGCAAGGGGAGCGCAGCCAAATGCGGGGCATTATGCGCTGGTCGAAATGGAGAAGAAAGTTCCCAACTTTACGCTCATCACGCAGAATGTGGACGGGCTGCATCACCTGGCGGGCAGCAAAAAAATACTGGAACTGCATGGCAACATTCTCAATGTGCGCTGTTCCCAATGCGGAACTTTCGCCGACGATTGGAGCGAAGAGACCGAAGAGGTTCCGCGCTGCAAAAAATGCAACGGCTTGCTGCGCCCCAACGTGGTCTGGTTCGAGGAATCCCTGCCACGCGAGCAGCTCGAAGCCGCGGTTCGGGCGGCGCGCAACTGTCAGGTTTTCTTTTCCATCGGGACGTCGGGTGTGGTCCAACCCGCAGCGGCACTGGCTCACGCCGCCCGGAACGAGGGCGCTGTGGTCGTGGAAATCAACGCCGACCCAACCCCGCTCACGCCCAACGTGGACTTTGCATTTCACGGAAAGTCGGGGGAAATTTTGCCTGAGTTGGTAAAAACCGTGTGGGGATAGTTGTGGAATGACGGGGGCAGATATATAATTTTCGGCAGAACCGATTACAATCAAAAACATTCGCTGTCTTGATCCGCAAAAGGAGGTTTTGCCATGGAAGTTTGGATACCGCTCCTGCAATCACTCGTGTGGCCCGTTTTTATCGGCTTGCTGCTTCTGTTTTTCAAGGACTGGTTTCGGGAACTGCTGGACACCATCAAGAAACGCGTCGAAAGCGGCAGCGAAATAAGCGTGGGCCCCGACGGGTTTACGCTGGGTCAGGCGCCAAAGATGGAGGAAGCAAAAAGTGAAACCTCGCCTCCGCCGCCACAGGTGCTGGAAAGGTTTGTCGAAGAATCCAGAAAGATTGCACCCCAGAGTGAAGCGGCCATGGACATGTCGAAGTTTTTCCAGCTGGTACATTCCGCCGCCTACAGCCCGGAGACAAGCAAGCGCCAGGGACGACCATATTACACGATCAAAGCCTGGCTCGATGCCGAGTCGCCCGAGTTGATGCAAAAAGTGACAAGGGTCGTTTATCACCTGCATCCGACCTTTCCCAATCCCGACAAGGAAGTCACCAACAGGGAGAACAACTTCGAGTTGACCACCGCAGCCTGGGGACAATTCAACCTGTCGGCTGATGTCTACTTCGACGACAATTCGCAACCCTTGAGGTTGTTCCGCTACCTGAATTTCTGAGCGGGATAACGCCCGCATGTCCCTCATTCTCTTTGACTTCGACGGTGTCCTTGCCGACACTTTGAACCACCTGCTCCAATTCGGACAGGAAGCCTGCGACGAATTGGGCGTAAAACACACCGCCACACAGGATGACTTGAACTCCCTCGAAATCATGTCCTTTGCAACTTATGGACAGCAACTCGAAGTCCCCGATCATCTGATCGACGAATTCGTCCGCCGCTGTCTGGCAAAGTTTGGGGAGGAAAAGTCCCCGCCGGAGATTTTCGCGGGGCTGGATGAGGTCATTCGGAAGTTATCCGCAAGCAACACTTTGGGGATTATCACCGGCAATTCATCGGAGAATGTGAAGGTTTTCCTCTCCGCGCACAAACTGGATGATTGCGTCCGCGCGATCTACGGGGTGGATTCGCCGGGCTCAAAGGTGGAGAAAATCTCCCTCGCGCAGAATCAGCTTGGAGTGGGGGGCGAAACAGTCTTCATGGTTGGTGACTCCGCAAGCGACGTCCGCGCCGCAAGAGAGGCTGGAGTCAAAAGCGTCGCCGTCAGCTGGGGACATCAAAGCGCCGAGACTTTGCTCCGCGCCAAGCCCGACTTTCTTATCCATTCGCCGGGGGAATTATGCAAGATCATCAAAGAGGAGCCATGCGAAACAAGTTCCCCATAGCCGTTCACCTTTTCTTTTTGCGTGACACGGAAATCCTGCTGCTGCGCCGTTTCAACACCGGCTACGAAGACGGCAATTACAGCGTTGTCGCCGGGCACGTGGATGCGGGCGAGACCGTGACACAAGCCGCCGTCCGCGAGATCAGTGAAGAGGCTGGCGTTGTCGTCGATCCAAAAGACCTTGAAATCGTCCACGTGATGAACCGCAAATCGGAGGACGAGCGCATTGACTTCTTCATGGTGGTCAGGCAGTGGTCTGGAGAAATTGTCAACATGGAGCCTGACAAATGCGACGACTTGTCGTGGCATTCCATCACGAGCCTGCCACAAAATATGGTCCCATACGTGAGGCACGCCATCGAGTGTTTCCAAAATGGAATCACGTACAGCGAGTTTGGCTGGGAGCGGATGAAATGATCCTTCCCGTCAAAATTGAAACTCTGATGTGGCTGCTGCCCATTGTCTTCATGTTCCACGACTTCGAGGAAATCATCATGTTCAAGCCGTGGCTCGATGCCAATCGTGAAAACCTCGAAAGGCGTTTTCCAAAATGGGCGGCACGCGCGCTGGCGGAACAGAGCAAAATGTCCACCTCGGCGTTTGCCTTTGCCGTGGCGGAGGAATTCATTGTCCTGTCTGCGCTAACCCTGCTCGCCGTGGAATTGGAACTGTACCCTTTCTGGGTTGGGATGATGCTCGGATTCTTCATTCACCTGCTGGTTCACATGGGACAGTTTATCGTCTATCGGAAATATGTCCCCGTCATCCTGACCAGTTTACCGAGTGGAATCTACTGCCTGGTTGCCCTGCATGACCTGAATCTCCAACATCCGCTTGACTGGGAGCTGGTTGCTATCTGGACTCTTTTGTCCCTGATCATCATCGGTGCAAACCTGGCGCTGGCGCTCAAGTTGGCGGCAAAATTTGGAATGTGGTTGGAAAGAAACTTCCCTGAAAGGAATTAGCCATGGAAATGAAAAACATCCCCTTTGGTTTGACCAACTGGGCGGAGATCGTCCCGACAGAACACAAGGGCGAAACCGGAATGGCGCTCTGGTACACCCAGCAGTTCGACAATATTCGCGTGCGGATGGTCGAGTACAGCGCGGGCTATTTTGCCAATCACTGGTGCGAGAAAGGTCACATTCTGCTGTGTCTGGAAGGGGAACTGCATACCGAGCTTGCCGATGGCAGGGAGTTCGTGCTGACGCCGGGAGTAAGCTACCAGGTCGCCGACCACGCCGAACCGCATCGCTCCCGCACAAAGACCGGGGCAAAGCTTTTTATCGTTGACTAACGGCGGCGGGCGGGATTCAGGTATAATCCCACCGCTATGAACGCAAAACCCCTTCGAGTTGCCATATTTGAAGCAAACTCCCAACCTGTCAGCAATTTGAAAGTTGACATCGCTCCTCAAATCTGATAATATTTGTCAAGTTTAGTTAACCAAAAGGAGAAAAACATGCTCCAGGAAATTGAAGTAAGACCCTTTACACTCACCCCGGCGGCAAGCCAGGCGGTCATGGATATTCTTGAACAGCGTAAACTCGAAGGCTATGCCCTGCGCGTGTATGTGGCTGGAGGCGGATGTGGTTGCTCCGGCGTAAGTTTCGGTATGGCGCTTGACAACAACTTCCGCGATGTGGATACAACCTTCGACGCCAACGGAATAAAAGTCGTCGTGGATAACGTCTCCATCGACTACCTGCGCGAGGCAACGATTGACTTTATAAACGATCCCCAACGCGGTGCGGGCTTTGCCGTCAACAGCCCGAATGCCTCTGCAAAAGAACACGGCAGTTGCGGATGCGGAAGCAATAGCGAAGGCGGAAGCTGCGGCAGCGGCGACTCGTGTTCGTGCAATTAGAATAGATTCCAACAACAAAAAAATGACCGAAGCTATTTCGGTCATTTTTTTGTTTTCAAGACATCAGCGGCAGGGAGTTTATCTTCCGCGCAGGAAGGAGATCATCGTTCCCAGCGCGCCAATGAATCCCAAGCCAAAAATCAGCAAACCCACGGGGACACGTCCCGCACCCGATGCCTCTTCGACAAATGTCGCAACCACCAGCGGCGCAGGAGCGGTAAAGGTCGGCATGCGGGTGGGGATAACCGGCGTAACAAATGCCGCCACCAAGGTTGGGTTGATATTGACCACAGGCGTGGTGGCGGGAGTCGGCGTTGGAGGAGCGGGAAGCTTTGGGAAATTCCCCGTTTTGATTATTTTGACATAGGGCGCATAAACCCAGGCAACCGCATCGGGAACGCCGGGATAGTAAATCTGCACATAGTTCTCGTCTTCGGAAATGCCGTATGCGGTCATCTCCTGTCCCGCCAGGACCACACCGATACGTGGATAAAGATATTCGCTGGGTCCAGAGTAAACGTTTACCTGCGCCTGGTCAAGATACACAGCGACAATCACCCCTTGCGGCGTGCCTGTCACGGTTGGAACGGAACCCGTCGGCTGTTGGGCATGGACAGAGGATTGCACAGGCGAATGGAACACCAGCGCCATCCCCCAAAATGTCAACAGAAAAAAAACAAAAAAAACAGCCTTGCGCGCAAATCTCATTTGACTATCAGCGC
The DNA here is from genome assembly GCA_016234555.1 of Chloroflexota bacterium. Classification (GTDB taxonomy): domain Bacteria; phylum Chloroflexota; class Anaerolineae; order Anaerolineales; family Villigracilaceae; genus Villigracilis. Next base: position 88,829 of record JACRBJ010000005.1, read on the forward strand.
CAAAACAGGGAAAGCAAAAAGCCTATAATTCCCAGGGCTGCAAGGGAGATAATCACCACAGCCAGTGGAATGGTTTCCACCGAATCCTCAGCTGATATTTCAGTGTAGGATGGAACAGTCAATGACGGTGGAGGTGTAAAGGTAGGCAGGCGTGTAGAGGTTGGGACAATACTATATTGCGCGGCAAGTGTCGGATCGATGGTGGGAGTCGCAGGCGGAACCGGGGTTGGGGGCGGAGCCGCAATCTGCAATGTACCAGGAGAGACCTGCACCAGCGGCGAGTACACCCAGCCAACATTGCCCGGCGCGCCGTCATACTGGATCTGAATCCAATCCCCGCCCTGTGACCTGCCAAGCGCAGGCGCGGTGGATCCGGTCAACAGCGTCCCAACTATCGGGTAAATGCTGGAACTGGGTCCCATGCGGACGTTGATCTGCGGCTCATCCGTGATGACAGTGATGAACATGCCCGAATCAGCGGCGGGGGTATTCGTCAGTTGAAGAGCCAGCACAAGGGTCGTCGATCTGGAGGAAAAAGCCACCCCAATTAAAGTAAGGATTACAAAGGCAGTGGGAGCGATGAGATGAAACCGGTTTTTTGTCATTTCGTAAGTCACTCTTAAGAAGAATTGCAAAGGAGATTATAATCGAATTCATGGAACGAAAAATCTTTCACGGAAAAATAAAACCAGTGGATATTGCGCAGGCTTTGCTCGCCGAGTTCAACCAGGGTAACCTGCGCGCGCAAACACTCGGTCAAAGCGACAAGATGGTCGTTCAAATCGGCACAAAGCCAGGCTCCCCATCCGGCGGACAAACAGCGATCACCGTCACCATTCAAAAATGGGAGGATGGTGTCATGGTGGAATTGGGACAACAAGCCTGGCTGGGTGTGGCTGCCAGTCTGGGCACAAGCGCGCTTGCCGCGTTGCGCAATCCCTTCAACCTGCTTGGACGGCTGGATGACATTGCGCAGGACATTGAGAACCTGCAAATTGGCGAGCGCATCTGGCAGGTGATTGCCCAATCGGCAAAAGCGGCTGGGGTTTCCACCGAATTGTCCGAACGGCTGAAAAGGGTTGCCTGTGAATATTGTGGCACGGCAAACCCGGTTGGCGAGCCATCCTGCGTAGCCTGCGGAGCGCCGCTTGGAAAAGCTCAGCCCAATACCTGCCCACACTGCGGGTATCTCGTAAGGGCTGGCGACAAAACGTGCGGTCACTGCAATCAACCCCTCTAGATAACATGAACTTACAGGAACTGGAAACCCGCCTGCAATCCCTGATCGAAGTGGATTTGTTAGCCCTCCTACCCGGCAGAAAGGTGGAGGATGTAGTCGTCCAAAAACTGGCATCGGCAATCCATCTCAACACCAAAGCGCAGGAGGATGGTCAACTCATTGCGCCAAACGCATACACCCTGGTCATGCACCCCGAAGAAGCGGTCAAATGGCAGGACCGGCAGTTGCTTGCAATCCTATTGCATTCCATTTCCGCAGTCGCGCAGGAAGCGGGATTTCGGATTACAATATCACCGACGATTACAATTACAACGGATGACAAAATCTCTATTAGGGATGCCCGTGTTACGGCATCACATCGGATCGAACCTATGGCTGAAACAAACGCAAATCCCCTTGAAACTGGAAAACTCGAAGATACCGGCAAACTGCCCGAAAATGCCTTTTTAATCGTGGAGGGCGTCAAGGTATTCCCACTAACGCTGCCTGTGGTCAACATCGGCAGGAGACTGGACAACCAACTTGTCATTGACGATCCGCGCGTTTCGCGCAACCACGCCCAGTTGCGGGCAATCAAGGGCAGGTTCGTTGTATTCGACCTGAACTCGACCGGCGGGACTTTCGTCAACGGGCAACGCGCCAGTCAAACCGTGCTTTACCCCGGCGATGTCATTTCGCTGGCAGGTGTGGCGCTTATTTTTGGACAGGACAACCCGCCGCCCCGCCCGGACTTGAAGGCAACCTCCCCTCTGCAAAAGCCCTCACTGGATCGTCCCACCGCCGTTTTGGGGGATCATTCCACGGCGAAACTGAAGAAAAAATGAGCGGTGTGGTTGTACTGGTCCTGCGACTCCTCCTGGTTGTTGCCCTGTATGGCTTTCTTGGCTGGGCGCTGTTGACTTTGTGGCGCGAAATAAACAGGCTGGGAATTTCACTTGCCGGTCGGCGTATTCCGGCGCTCAACCTCATCGTCCGGCACAAACAAGCCCCACCCATCATAAAAAATTTCACCCAGCCCAGCATCACCATCGGACGCGATCCCGGTTGCGACATCCCCCTTGTGGACGATACCGTCTCCACCCGTCACGCGCAATTGGTATATCATCATAACCAATGGTGGCTGGAGGACCTCGCCTCCACAAACGGCACAATGCTCAACCATATCATCATCACCATGCCGACCGTATTAACCGCCGGCGACGAGATCAGGTGCGGCGATACGCGGCTGATCGTAAATTTGTCGTCAAACATCCATGTATCACCCACGCAAAGACTGGAGAAAAAGCCATGACGGAAAAAGCAACTGTAGCCATCATCGGCGGCTCCGGGCTGTATCATATGGCTGGTCTGCAGGATGCAAAAGAGTACAGCGTAAACACGCCTTTTGGAAATCCCAGCGCTCCGATTATGGTGGGCATGCTCGAAAATATGTGCGTGGCATTTCTTGCGCGGCATGGACAGGGTCATCACCTCATGCCGAGTGAAGTGCCATATCGCGCCAATATTTATGCCTTAAAATCATTGGGGGTGGAACGCATTGTCAGCATCAGCGCCTGCGGCTCGCTACGGGAGGATTACGCGCCAGGGCACATCGTTATTCCGGACAGCATCTTCGATAACACCAAAAACCGCATCCGCACGTTCTTTGGCGACGGACTGGTGGCGCACGTGGGTGTTGCCGACCCTTTTTGCAGTGACCTTTCGAGTTCGTTGGAAGCGGCTATACGCGCAACAGGCGCGGTCACACATCGCGGCGGCTCGTTCGTGGTGATAGAAGGTCCGCGTTTCTCCACAAAGGCGGAATCGAACACCTATCGCGCATGGGGCATGTCCATCATTGGCATGACCACCGCCCCGGAGGCATTCCTTGCCCGCGAAGCGGAGATATGCTACGCCACCATGGCACACGTCACCGATTTCGATGTCTGGCATGAAAACGAGTCACCTGTGACTATTGAAATGATTATCCAGACCCTCAACAAGAACACCCGGATCGCACAGGAAGCGATTGTAAATTTGATACGCGGCTTGAAAGCGGAACGTCCCTGCGAATGTGGAAATGCGCTCTCCACAGCGATAATCACCGACCCCAGGGTTGTTCCCGCCGCAACGCGCGCCAAACTCGACCTGCTGGTTGGCAAATACCTGAAACATGTATGACAAAACCCAAAGCCTCCTTTTGCGTTGGGCGGCGTTCTTTCTTTTTATCCAATCCCTAATTCTCACATTGTCCCCTGCCGTGCGCGAGCGGACATGGGACGTGGACTATCGGCTCTCACATTGGGCGGCTTTTTTGGTCTGGGTAGTCTTAACCGTCCTGGCTCATTATGCGACAACCAAATACCTTCCTGAGCGGGATCCCTACCTGCTGCCGGTTGCGGCGTTGCTCAGCGGCTGGGGATTGCTGACCATCTGGCGGCTGGACGAGGAATTTGGCATACGCCAGTCGATCTGGCTGGGGGTAAGCATCATCGTTTTCATCCTCGCATTGCGAATCCGGCAAAGAAGCATCACTTTTTTCAGACGCTATAAATATCTGCTACTCAGCGGCGGATTACTCATCACCGCACTGACTCTCCTGTTGGGCACAAATCCGCTGGGATTTGGACCACGGCTGTGGCTTGGCTGCTGCGGCGTCTATTTCCAACCTTCGGAGCCGCTCAAGCTGTTGCTTGTTATCTATCTTTCCGCCTACTTCGCAGACCGCATCAACATCCGCTTGACCTCCCTGCCTTTGCTGATACCGGCGCTGGTCGTCACCGGGCTTGCGCTGATGCTCCTGCTTGTTCAGCGCGACCTCGGCACGGCATCCATTTTTATCTTCATTTTCACAGTTGTCCTCTTTTTATACACCGGCAAAAAACGGGTGCTATTAAGCGCTGCGATGGTTTTGGGCATGGCGTTGTTCATCGGATATTTTTTCATAGATGTCATCCACGTCCGCGTGCAAGGCTGGCTCAACCCATGGTCGGATCCCGCAGGGCAATCCTATCAGATTGTGCAATCGTTGTTTGCGGTTGCCAATGGCGGCATCGTTGGTCGCGGGATCGGGATTGGAAGTCCGCTGCTGGTGCCGGTGGCAATCTCCGATTTTATTTTTGCGGCAATTGCGGAGGAAACGGGCTTGGTCGGGACCCTGGGGCTGATTGCGCTCATCTGGCTGATCCTCTCCCGCGGCTTGATCATCTCCCTGCGTGCCACCGACAGATTTCGCCGCTACCTCGCTTCGGGCATCGTCGCATATTTTGGAATTCAAAGCCTGCTCATCATGGGCGGGAACCTGCGCCTTCTGCCGTTGACGGGTGTCACCCTGCCTTTCGTCTCGTACGGCGGCTCATCGCTTCTGACTTCCTTCATCGGATTGTTCCTCCTGCTGGCTGTCAGCGACACGGAAGACAATGAGCCCGCCACACTGGCTGACCAGAAACCCTACACCCTTTTGGCTGGGATGCTTGCCCTGGGACTTTTAATCGTCACGGCAGCCAGCGCATGGTGGGCAATTGTCCGCGCACCCGATTTGTTGGAGCGCACAGACAACGCCCGCCGCTCGATTGCAGACCGTTACGTCCCCCGCGGCGAATTGCTGGATAGGAACAACCAGCCCATCAACATCACCGAAGGCGAAAGCGGAACTTACCAGCGAATTTATCTCCATCCCGACCTTGCGCCCATAGCTGGCTACACGCATCCAGTCTATGGTCAAGCGGGACTCGAATCAACATTGGACAACTACCTGCGCGGCTTGCAGGGAAATCCCGCCAGCCTTCTTTGGTGGGACCATCTGCTTTACGGAACTCCACCTCCCGGTCTGGATGTACGCCTGAGCCTGAGTCTGTCCCTGCAATCGAAAGCCGATCAGCTTCTTGGTGGACACGCCGGGGCGATCATCCTGATGAACGCCGAAACCGGCGAGATACTTGCCATGTCGTCCCACCCAGCCTACGACCCGAACAATTTGGATGAAGATGGCGAAGCGTTGTCTCAAAACGAATCTGCGCCTTTGTTGAATCGCGCCACACAAGGTTTGTATCCAATTGGCACCGCCATGCTGCCGCTGGTCCGCGCCAGGTTTGGGGAACAACAGCCCACCGACTCCGAACTCATCGCATACTACCGTGAATTGGGATTTTTCCAATCGCCCAATATCGACCTCCCCACCGCGTCCGACACGGAAAATTCAGCGCTGGGAAATTTGAAAATCAGTCCGTTGCAGGCAGCACTTGCCGCGGCGGCACTGAGTCACGGCGGAACCCTGCCCACACCGCGCATTGCAACAGCTGTCAACACGCCTGAACAGGGATGGGTTGTGCTTTCAGCGGAAGGAAGCCCAAGGGAAGCGATTCCAACCGAAGCGGCGAATCAAACCGCAGCGGCGTTCATCGTAACCGGGAAATCGTATTGGGGACATGTCGGTCAGTCCAGCTTGGAAGACGGGGTCATCACGTGGCTGATTGCCGGCACCCTGCCCAATTGGACCGGCACGCCACTGGCGCTGGTGGTTACATTGGAGGAGAATAACACCTTCCTCGCAAACCACATTGAGGACACGCTGTTGAACGAAGCCCTAAATCAATGACAAATTGGGAAACAAAAAAGCCAGGCATGAGCCTGACTTTTTGCTGGGGAAACTACACACCCTCGTCCTTGTCCTTGGAGGAATAACCAGGGCCCGCCTGGAAGAAATTCTTGTTGACCTCGATGTCGTCCGTCAGGTCGACCACCTCACCCGCGGCAAGCTGTCGGGTGGTTTCCAGCACGACGGCTTTGCCGTGATGGTTGGATCCCTCGTAGTGCCCCGTGAGACTTGGTTTATTGAGGAACTCACCACCCTTTGCCGTGTATGCGGACGGGACTTCGTCTTCGGGGAAGATCGCGGCAAACGGACATTCCGGTACGCAGGCGCCACAATCGATACAGGTATCGGGATCGATGTACATCATCGGATAGCCGTCTGCGGGTTGCCCGGGCACAATGCACTCCACCGGACAGACTTCGATACAACCACGATCACGAACACATAAACTGGTAATTACGTGAGTCATGTCTTTCTCCTTTGAAAAGTAAGAGACCCTAAAGGTTTGAGAAACCTTTAGGGTCTGTTGTTCCATTCTTTTTACTTTGCGGCGTAGCGGGCGGCAACCGCATCCCAGTTGATCACGTTCCAGAAGGCGCTGATGTATTCGGGGCGGCGATTCTGATACTTGAGATAGTAGGCGTGCTCCCACACGTCGATGCAGAGGATGGGGGCAAGACCCTCAGAGAGCGGGCTATCCTGGTTGGCTGTGGAGACCACGGCAAGTCCACTGCCCTTTTTGACAAGCCACGCCCAACCCGATCCGAAGCGGGTGGTGGCAGCTTTTTCGAACTCAGCCTTGAAGGCATCGAACGAAGTGAAGGAGGCGTCAATCGCCTTTGCAAGCTCGCCCTTCGGCGCGCCGCCCGCTTTGGGAGCCATGAACTCCCAGAACAGATTGTGATTGTGCGTCCCGCCGCCGTGATTGCGCACGCCCGTGCGGACGCCTTCCGGCACGGCGTTAAGATTGCTGAGAATCTGCTCAAGCGATTTGCCAGCCAGTTCGGGAGTCTTTTCCACCAGCCCATTCAAATTGGTGACATAGGTGTTGTGGTGCTTGGAATGATGAATTTCCATCGTACGGGCGTCAATGTGCGGTTCCAGGGCGTCATAGGCATAAGCCAGTTTAGGAAGTTCGAAAGCCATTGTTTTTCTCCTTGAAAATTGTATCTTTTTTGTAGTAATTCAATCCTGAATGTATAGATTTATTTTACACCGAAGCAAAGAGTTAGGCAAGAATTCGGACAATTTTCATATAAATATCATACAATTCAACACAGGGACAAAAAAATACCGCCGCACCCGCAGGGGATACGACGGTACTCAACAAAAGGCGCTTTTTACTTCTTGCCGCCCAGTAGACCGCCAAGCAAGCCCGCCGCATCGTCGAGACCAATGCCGTCGCTCAGGTCAACGCTTCCCTCGAGAACGGCATCCACCTGCCCCGCAACCGCAGGCGGCAGTTTCTGCTTGATGAAGTTCACGACAACTTCCACAGCCTGTTCCGCTTTGTCAGCGGGAATTCCAACCTTCTTGGAAACCAGCCCGGCAATCTCTTTTTTCACGTTGGACATTTTGTATATCTCCTTTTTTATGAATATGTTGAGCTGCCTGCATACTAGCATATCTTGCGTTGGGTGACAAGATTCCACACAAGTTGTTAGTTGCGGTAAACTCTGCCTCATTATGAATCAACGCCCTCAAGTCCTGCTGCCCTTCGCAATCCTGATTGCCATTCTTGCGGTGTCCACCGCGAGCATTTTCATCCGCTTTGCACAAAGCGACAGCGCGCCTTCGCTGGTGATCGCCGCCCTGCGCCTCACCTTCGCGACGCTGATTCTTGCGCCGATTGCCCTCGTCAAACATCGCGAAGAATTGATGCGTTTCACGCGGACCGAAATTCTGGCTGGGCTTTTCTCCGGGATTTTTCTCGCCCTACATTTCGCCACATGGATTTCATCCCTCGAATACACCAGCGTGGCAAGTTCAGTGGTTTTCGTCAGCACGGGTCCGCTTTGGGTGGCTTTGCTCTCACCATTGTTGTTGAATGAACATCTGGCAAAGACAGCAATCATCGGGTTGGGATTGTCGCTTTTGGGCGGGACCATCATCGGGTTGTCCGACGCCTGTATCTGGGACTCCGGTTTGTCCTGCCCCGCCCTACAGGATGTTTTGCAGGGACGCGCCATGCTGGGCAACCTTCTGGCTTTGGCTGGCGCGTGGACCGTAACCGGCTATCTCATCATCGGCAGGAAACTGCGCGCGAATATTTCCCTGATCCCTTACATCTTCATGGTGTATGGCTTTGCGGCAGTGGCGTTGATCATCATCATGTTTGCGGCGGGAAACTCTCCGTTCGGATACGCGCCCAAAACCTACGGTTGGATATTCCTGCTGGCAGCGCTTCCCCAACTGGTCGGACATTCCACATATAATTGGGCGTTGAAATATCTGCCCGCCGCGCTGGTCGCCGTGACCACGCTGGGCGAACCCATCGGCTCCGCCATCCTGGCATTTTTTATTTTGAACGAAACCCCGACCATCGCAACCATCGTCGGCGGCGTTTTTATCCTGGCGGGAATTTATCTCGCTTCATCCCGCAAGTAAACGAGGAAACATGAAACTCCCATCCCATCTCTACCTGGACAAACACGACATCCCCTACGAACCACGTAGCTTTTCACCGCAAACCGAAAAAGGCGCGGCAAATGTGGCTCATGCGCTGGGCTTTTCAGAACGGCAGGCGGTAAAGACGCTCATCTTTCAAGTGGACACCGGGGAACGGGTGCTGGTGATGCTCGGCGGCGACCAGAACGCCATTTCTGGAAACTTGAAGAGGGCAATCGGCTCGCGCAACATAAGGATGGCTGACCCCGAAGCGGTGAAGGAGACAACCGGCTATGTCATCGGCTCGATCCCCGCCTTTGGCTGGCAGCCCGAGGGATTCCGCACCTTCCTCGAAGCGAGTCTGGTCAGGGAACCCATCCTCGGTACGGGCGCGGGTCAATGGGGCAAGGAAATTATGATCACGCCGGAAAACCTCATCAAGGCAAGCAACGCGATTGTGGTCAATTTGACGGAGAGGGAAACAAACCAGTTCGGATAGACCCATCGCCAATTCGCAATCATTTTCATATTTTCCACAGTTGACAACCCCTCTCATATTCGCTAAACTATACGAAAAGACTATACGCTTTACAGTTGCAAGGCAAGGATTGATCAACCATGGCAAAAACAACCGACTCGGCACATATTAACGGCAAGTCCCTGCTCCCCGCCGCCATCAACGGCTGGGAAATGTTCATGTACGACCAGGGACGTTCGCCCAATACCGTCAAAGCCTTTCTCTCCGATGTGCGACTGCTCACCCACTTCCTCGCCCCCGACCAATCCATCGGCAATATCACCACAGACGACCTCAACCGCTTCTTCGCATGGATGGAAAAGGAACGCGGCATCCCGTGCAGTCCCAAGACGCTGTCGCGGCGCATCACCTCCGTCAAATCCTTCTTCCGCTGGCTGAAACAATACGGGGTTCTTTCCATTGACCCCGCCGAGAAGGTTTTGCAGCGTTCCGCCATCAGTCCCCTGCCGCAGGTGTTGACCAACGACGAGTACGAAGCCGCCCTCCTCGCTGCAGACCGCCAGCGCCGCAAGGACAAAGCCGACGCGCGCTCCTTCACCCTGCTGTACCTCCTGCTAACGACGGGAATCAAGAAGAGCGAGTGTCTCGGCATCCACGTCAACCACATTGATCTCGACGCGAAAAGCGGACCGCACGTTTTCATCCGCTATGCCAGCCCCGCCAACCGTTACAAGGAACGCAAGATAGAATTGCAGGATGACTGGATCGCCGCCTACAAGGAATATCTTGTGCAATACAAACCTGTCGACCAGGTCTTTGCCTGGTCGCCCCGCAGGCTGGAATATCTGCTCGAAGATATCGGCGTGGAGGCTGGACTCACCAAACACCTGTCCTTCGACATGTGCCGCTGGACCTGTGCCCTCCGCGACTACCAATCAGGCGTGGAGGCGGATGCCATCCGCCAAAAACTTGGCGTGTCGAAAATCCAGTGGCGCGAGTTGTTCATCAAAATCAAACAACTGAACGGCGAAATGAAATAACCCCCAAAGAAAAATCCCGCTCCATGAAGCGGGATTTTTCGTCACCCTATCTGCTGGCGCGGGCGCGTGATGGAGAAATAAAAAACACTTCGCGTTTCCTCCGTCAGGCGGTATCCATGCGCGGGACGATAGCCGGGTACCCAGATGATTTCATCGCCCGCACACAAAAGGGGCCAGTTGTCGCGCGCGCGCTGCGGCATTTTCACATTGACCATGAAATCGGATAATTTCTGCGAATGACCATCCAAGCCCAACGGGGCGAACTGGTCTCCCTGTCGGCGGATGCGCAGCCGAAGCGGCTTGGTCAAATTCCCCGCATCGAGCCAGACCTGGAACGGGTCCTCGTTTCGTTCCGCCTGTTCCCGCGCCAAAACGGGAAGCCGCCATTGCTCACAGGCAAATTTCCACCCGCCTGCAAGCTCCACCTGACACGGCATCGGCAAAGAGACGGATGTCGTTCCTCCCGTCAGTTGGGGCCACATGTTGAAGGGAAGTTCCGCATCCGCTGTACAGATATAAAAATATTTTGCTTCGCGGAACATTCGCAAGCCGCCCTTCAAATCAATGCGGGAGGACGCGCTGGCGGGAACGTGAATCAAGGTTGTGGCGCGGTCGAGCGTGGAAAAGCTCACATCAACATTTGGAGACAGGGTTTGCATGGCATGTTTGATGAGGTTGCGCTGCAAGCCAGTCGAACAGTTGGACAGCATGGCGGCGTCGAAAGTGACGGAATTTTCATCCGCCTCCACCACGGTTTCCTGCCAGGCGGTTTCGAGCATGTTCATCAACAGGGAATAATCCCCCTTGAGGGACTGCGACATGCGGATAACGGCATCACGGAATTTCGGGTTGTAGGTTTCGAGGGCGGGAATCAACAGGTGGCGGATGCGGTTGCGCTGAAAGTCAATCGAATCGTTGCTTGAATCGTAATGCGGGCGCAGCCCGTTAGCCGCGCAATAAACAACCGTCTCTTCGCGCCACATCCCCAACAGGGGGCGCACGATCGGGATTTCAGGGTCGAAGGTTTTTATGATCGAACGATGGGACATGCCCTTCAACCCGCTCAGGGCGCTGCCACGCACAAAGTGCATGAGGATGGTCTCGACTTGATCGTCCGCCGTGTGACCTACAGCCACTGCCTGCGCGTTTCGCTCACGCGCCAGCCTGAACAAAAACTGATAGCGCAGGTTACGGGCGGCTTCCTCGATTGACAATTTCTCTTTTTCGGCGTAAGCCCGGACATCCGCCCCGCTAATATGGCACCCCAGCATCAACCGCGAAGCTGTCTTTTCGACCAGGCGCGCATCCTCGGCTGATTCATGGCGAAGCTGATGGTCAAAGTGCGCAACGATGACAGGATATTTAGCCTGGCGCAATATATCCAGTAGGCAAAGGCTGTCTGGTCCGCCTGAAACACCGACAATAATCGGGCGCTCCTTTTCCAGGTTGCACTCGTCCCTTAGGATGTTTTCAATGTTTTCCGTCATTGTCTTCTTTTCACCAATTCAGGTCCGACGCTCGTCCCACAGTTTTTGAGATTTGAAACGAACTGGTTAGATTTGATACAACTCGACCAGCACACCGCCCGTCGCTTCGGGATGGATGAAGGCATACTTCTTTCCATCGGACGTGGTACGGGGTTCCTCGTTGATGAGGCGGATGTTCTTCGCCTTGAGCTGGGACATCATCCCGTCGATGTCGTCCACCTCGAGGCAGAGGTGATGCATCCCAGGTCCGCGCTTGGCAAGATATTTTGCAATACCTGAGTCGTCCGTCGTTGGCATGACCAACTCCACTTCGGCACCGGCGACAGGCAAAAACGCCACTTGTGATTTTTCGGCAGGGACATCACGCAGTTCGTGCAAATGAATTCCGAGTGCATCCCGCCAGAAAGATAGTGATTTATCCATATCATCCACGACGACGGCTACATGATTAACAGCTTTGATTTGGGGCATGGTTCCTCTTTGCTTTTATTTCTATTAATGGTTTTTATCAAGCCCTTCCATTTTACCCGAAAAGGAGGTGCGAGCGATTCATGCGAGTCGGCGAATCAGCGAGTCAGCGATGCAGAGAGTCAGCGGGTCAAACGAGCCTGGCATTTCAGTCTCTTTTGGGAGGAAATCTTCTGAAAATCTTCGCGTTCTTCGCGGTAAAGCTCTTTCAGCTTGTCCAAGTTAGGGGTTGCGAATTCCCCACCATTTTGGTACAAATATGGTACAATATCTGTGCAAAACCTTTGCAAACAAAATGCACTCAATCTGGAGCTACAATGCCATTTAGCAAGAGTCCTAATTTCAATCTTAAAGTCGTGTTGCAGGAGACCAAAATTCCAGCGGATACCCTGCGCGCCTGGGAGCGCCGCTACGGACTACCCCAACCCGAGCGTACTGCCGGCGGTCACCGCCTTTACTCGCAATACGACATCGAGATTATCAGATGGCTGCTGGAGCGACAACAGGAGGGACTTTCGATCTCCCGCGCCGTTGACCTGTGGAAGGAACATCAAGCCTCGGGTGTGGACCCGCTGGAAGGTTTTGCCGCGTCAAGCCAGTCTACGACGGAAACGCCTATCATTTATGTCCCACCCAATACAACCCTTGATTCGCTGCGCGCCAAATGGATTGCCGCCTGCCTGAAGTTCAGTGAATCCAACTCCGAGCAGGTGTTAAACCAGGCGTTTTCCATCTTTCCCATCGAGGCAGTCTGCACGGAAATCCTGCAAAAAGGCATGACGGAAATCGGCAGCCTTTGGTACGAAGACCGCGCATCGGTCCAGCAGGAACATTTTGCTTCGGGACTCGCCATGCGGCGGCTGGACTCTCTGCTCAGCGCCACCCCTTCCCCGTCGCGAAACCAGACCGTGCTGGTCGGCTGCCCGTCCAACGAGTGGCACGCCTTCATGCCCCTGCTGCTCTCGCTGTTATTGCGCCGCCGCGGACTGAGTGTCATTCACCTTGGAGCAAACGTCCCGGTGGAGCAATTCGAGGAAACGGTTAAATCTGTAAAAGCAAATCTGATCATCCTCGTGGCGCAGACCTTGATCACCGCCGCCACGCTGCAAACCACCGCACAGGCACTGACAAATTTGCGCGTCCCCGTTGGCTACGGCGGACGAATCTTCAACCTGTTGCCCGAGCTGAAACAACGTATTCCAGGATATTTTCTCGGCGATTCAGTGACCGCCGCACTTGAGACGGTTGAAAGCCTTCTGCAAGCCAAAGTCAAATCCCATCCACCGACTACTCCAACACAGGAATACCTCGAAGCGCATCGGACATTCACAGCCGGGCGCTTTCACATCGAAAGCGCCGTCATCGAGGCAGCCCGATCCATCCCGATCAGCGTGGAGGGGTTAGCCACGGGCATTCAATCTCTCGGCGATAACATTGCCGCCGCCCTGCAGCTCGGCGACATGGAATATGTCACGAATGAAATGGACTGGTTGAAGACCCTGCTGCAAACCCATCCAAGACCAGCACAGGAACTGGCAGACTTTATGGAAATCTACTCCCGCGCCGTGGACAAGCATATCAACGGTCAGGGTGAGCCGATCAAGGAATGGCTCAAGGCACAGGCAGGTGCGTAGTTTGAAATACGCCGCCCATTTATCGTTATCAAACAGAGAGAGGAAAATATGAGCATTCGAATTGTGACTGATAGTACCTGTGACCTGCCTGACGAAACCGTCAGCCAGCAGGGAATTACCGTTGTCCCGATGTACATCAATATTGGCAATGAAAGTTACCTGGACGGAGTCAATCTGACGCGTGAGGAATTCTACGAGAAGCTGCCAGGCTACCCTTTTGCGCCCAAGACTGCCACTCCCAGTATCGACACCTTTCTTCAAGTCTATGAGCGGCTCGCAAACGAAGGCGCAAAGGAAATTCTGTCCATTCATATTTCCGAGGCTTTAAGCGCCACAGTCAACGCAGCGCGTACCGCCGCCGAGCAGTTCACCCGCGTTCCCGTCACCGTCTTGGACTCATCCCAACTCAGCCTCGGCACGGGCTTCCTCGTGGAGAAAGCCGCGCAGATGGCAAGGCTAGGCAAGACGGTCGAAGATATTGTCTCAGCCTTGCAGGGATTTATGAAACGCACCTACGTTTTTGCGTCGCTGAAAACCCTTGAATATGTGCGGCGCAGCGGGCGGATGAACTCTGCCATTGCGCACTTCGGGGAGTTTCTGCAAATCAAGCCCCTGCTTCACATGAACATGGGCAAGCCATCCGCATCCCGCACGCGCACAGACAAGCGCGCCCGCCAAAGCCTGCTCGATTGGCTGGCGGAATACGCACCCTACGAGAAACTTGCCATCGTCCATGCCGGAGTACAGGCGGAAGCCGAAGCCCTGCGCGAACAAATCCGCTCCTTCTTTCCCGAAGGCGGCTCCGTGCCAATCGTCCAAATCACCCCCGTCCTCGGCGCACATCTTGGCATCGGCGCGGTTGGGTTTGCCTGCATTTCAAAGGAATAAATTTATGAAAGCCGCAAAAATCGTCTCCTTCCTCGGCGTCCTTGCCATGACCGCTGTGCTGTTCTATGGCTTCACAGTCGGTGACTTCTTCGGCGAAGGCGGACAGTTGACTGCCATGCCCTGGGGCATCGTCTCCCTCGTTGACTTGTACACGGGCTTCATCCTCTTCTCGATGTGGATCATATACCGCGAGAAGTCCCTGCCCGTTGCCATTTTGTGGACAGTCGGCATGATGGTCCTTGGCTTCTTCGCTGGCAGCCTCTACGCCTTCATCGCCCTGCAATCGAGCGGCGGTGACTGGCGCAAGTTCTGGCTTGGGAAACATGCGTAAATCGCGCGAACTGCTGGATGAATTTCGCACCGTGTTTGCGGGACGCAATTCCTTCCTTGACGCCATCCTACCGCCGATCCTTTTTCTGCTGGTCAACGGGTTGGCTGGATTCCAAGCCGCCATGTGGAGCGCACTTGGGCTCTCAATGGTTATTGCTGCCATAAGAATTTTCCGCAAAAAATCTTTGCTCTACGCGCTGGCTGGAGTCGGGAGCGTGGCAGTCGCCGTCGGCATCGTGTGGATTCTGGGAAGGTCGGAGGGGTTCTTCCTGCCAGGCCTCGTCAGCGGAAGCATGACTCTGCTCCTTACCATCGTCAGCCTTGTGTTTCGCCGTCCGCTGGTGGCATGGACCAGTTTCATCGCCCGCCGCTGGCCGTTGGACTGGTATTGGCATCCGCAGGTGCGACCAGCCTACAGCGAGACGACTTTCGCCTGGGCTGTCTTTTTCGCCGCCCGCCTGTTCCTGCAATACTCGGTCTACCAAAGCGAAGATGTCACCCTGCTGGCTGTGACCAACTTCCTCACAGGCTGGCCCTTCACCATTCTTTTGCTTATCCTCACCTATCTCTACGGCACATGGCGTTTGGGAAAACTCCAGGGCCCCAGCGTGGAGGAATTCAAGAATAACACCCCTCCCCCGTGGCAAGGTCAACGACGGGGATTTTAATCGTAACGCAAGATAAAAAGGAGAAATATCATGAAAGAAGCGGAACGCAAATCATTGGTTGTTTTTATCATCCTCATCGTAATTGGGGCTTTGTTCGCTCTGGCGGGCAGTCAAAACGGCAGCTCGGTCGCGGGCATTCCAGTATTCGCTTTGCTGGTCGGGTTGGCGTTTGTCATTCAATGGCTGGTGTTCATTCCTGCGTATAAATTCCAAACCGAGAAGTTTTTTGACATTACAGGAAGCATCACCTACATCACGCTGGTTGTGATCGCCATTCTGCTCAGCTCCAACCTGGATACGCGCTCAATTTTGCTCGCCGTGCTGGTTACCATTTGGGCGCTGCGCCTTGGAACCTTCCTCTTCACCCGAATTCAAAAAGCGGGCAAGGATGACCGCTTCGACGAAATCAAACCTCTCTTCTTCCGTTTCCTGAACGTGTGGACAATTCAAGCCTTGTGGGTGACGTTCACCGCCTCTGCCGCATTTGTGGCGATCACCACCTCCACGAGAAAAGAAATGGATTGCTATTCGGTGATTGGCGCGCTTATCTGGCTGTTCGGTTTTATTTTTGAAGTGGCTGCCGATGCGCAAAAGAGCCGCTTCAACGCGGACCCTGCCAACAAGGGCAAGTTCATCCAAACGGGACTTTGGTCGCGCTCGCGCCATCCCAATTACTTTGGCGAGATCGTGCTCTGGGTTGGTATAGCTATCATCGCTTTACCCGTCCTCCAAGGATGGCAGTGGGTTGCCATGATCTCACCGATTTTTGTAACCCTGCTTCTGACCCGCGTCAGTGGGATTCCGCTGCTCGAGAAAAAGGCCGATAAAAAATGGGGCGGGCAGGAAGATTATGAGGCATACAAAAAGAAGACGCCTGTGTTGATTCCAAAATTGTAATTTCACCGTAGGGGCGACCCAATGGGTCGCCCCTACCACCAACATCGGAGAAATATGATTATCAAAGTTCTACAAATCATCGCCGTCATCGCGACCATCCTGACGGGACTCGTATCCCTTGTCAATCCGCGCGGGGTCGAAGGCTTCACGGGACTGACTGCCCCTGGCGCGCGCGGCATCACTGAAATCCGCTCGATACTTGGCGGGGTTTTCATTGGGCTTGGCATCGCCGTCTTCTTGCTTGGTACTCGCGAGACCTATCAAATGCTTGGCATCACCTACCTCGCCATTGGTGTGGTTAGGCTCGTCTCCATCTTTTTGGACAAGTCCTCGGTGCAGTCCAACTGGATTAGTTTTGCCGTTGAAATCATCTTCGGCATTCTTTTGTTATTACCAGCATGAGCCGCGCCGAACTCAACAAACCCGCCCCAAATTTCACGCTGACCGATTTTCACGGGCGCGAAGTCAGCCTGACGGATTTTCAAGGGAAGAAGAACGTCCTGCTGGTTTTCAATCGCGGATTTTTCTGACCGTTCTGCCAGCGGCACATGGCGCAGTTGCGCCAGGACTTTGACAAATTCACAGCACAGGAAACCGAAATCGTGGTGGTCGGACCCGAAGACGCCGCCTCGTTTTCAGCCTATTGGCAAAATCACAAACTGCCCTTTGTCGGTTTGCCCGACCCAAGCCACACGGTTTTGAAGCGTTACGGGCAGGAGGTCAGTCTCTTCAAGTTTGGACGCATGCCAGCACAGGTTGCAATTGATAAAAATGGAACGGCACGCTATGTCCACTACGGGCACAACGCCGCCGATATTCCAGCCAATGAAGAAATCCTGGATCTATTGGAAATAATGAACAAGGAAATACATGCCAGCAGTCAAAGATAAAGTTGTTGTCGTTACAGGCTCCACCCGCGGATTTGGATTCGCCATCGCCGAGTCCATGCTCGAAGCGGGAGCCATTGTCGCCATCACGGGCAGAAGCCAGAAGGCAGTCGAAGGCGCATTGATCAGTCTCCAGCCCAAGGGACGCGTCAGCGGTTTCGTAGTGGACGTCCGCAGCGAAGAACAAGTCTACAAGTTGGTGGATGATGTCCTCGCGGAATTTGGTCGCATCGATGTTTGGGTCAACAACGCGGGATATTCCAACGCGGCGGGCTGGATGCTGGACATGAATCCGCAGGACGCGCTGGACATGTTTATGTCGAACAACCTCGGCGTGCTGCAATGCACGCAGGCAATCATGCGCTACATGCTGCCGCGCAAAGAGGGAATGCTGGTCAACATCTACGGCAACGGAAGTTTTCTGCGCCCCGCCTCGCCCACTGGACTCTACGGCGCGACCAAAGCATGGCTAACCTCTTTCACTCGCAGTTTGGCAAAAGAACTCAATGATAGCGGCGTGCAGATTTTGGGCTTCAGCCCTGGCATGATGACCACCGACATGCTGACCAGCCCCAACGTGGTCGGCGAACGCGGACAGGAGATGTTGAAGAATTTCGGCTTCGTTCTGCGTTTCCTCGGCAGACCCGCAAAATATGCGTCGGACAAATTGGTCAAAGCTGTAGCCAATCAGCGCGGCGAGTTTGTCGAAGTCAAATTATTCAAGCCGTGGACTCCGCTCTTCGGTTTGATCCGCGTGGGATGGGAAAACCTGACGAAGACAGGCAAGACGCCTGAGTTCAAGTTGAAGGTTCAGGAAGCGTACCAGCCGAAGTTTTTAATAAAGTAATATGTCATTGCGAGGCGGCGCACTTCTGCCGAAGCAATCTTATCTTTCAGGGAAGTAATCTTCTCTTATTACAACATGAGATTGCTTCGTCGCCGCTTCGCGCTCCTCGCAATGACGATAAGTACAGGAATTATGAACAACAAACGTCTCTTCTCGATTATCTTAGTGGTCTTCATAGATTTGCTCGGCTTCAGCCTGATTCTTCCGCTGCTGCCGTATTACGCCGAAACCTTCCAAGCCAGCCAGACCGTGACGGGGATTTTGATCGCCTCGTATGCCCTTATGCAGTTGGTTGGCGCTCCCATCCTTGGCCGCCTCTCAGACCGCTTCGGACGCCGCCCCGTTTTACTGGTCAGCGTCTTCGGGACGTTTCTCGGCTTCCTGTTGCTTGGCTTTGCCAATGCCCTGTGGATGCTCTTCGCCAGCCGCATCCTCGATGGACTCACGGGCGGCAACTTGAGCGTGGCGCAAGCCTACATCTCCGATGTGACCGATGAAAAGAGTCGCGCAAAGGGATTGGGCATGATTGGCGCGGCGTTTGGTCTCGGCTTCATCATCGGACCCGTCACAGGCGGACTGCTCAGCCAATGGGGATACGCCGTCCCAGCCTTCGCCGCCGCCGCAGTCTCCCTCATCAACCTGATTTTGATTTATGCCTGGCTGCCCGAATCACTCACCGAAGACAAACGCAATCAGATGACCGAGAAACGTCCGCCCATCACCCTTGCCGCGTTGCTGGTTGCGTTTCAACGTCCGTTCACTGGTTCGATTCTCATCACCCGCTTCTTCTTTGGTCTCGCCTTTGCCATATTCCAGACCATCTTCTCGCTCTATGCCCTGCAAAAGTTCAACCTCTCTGCCCGTGACACTGGCTTCGTGCTGACCTACGTCGGCGTGCTGTCGGTCATCGTGCAGGGATTCCTCGTCGGGCGGCTGACCAGCCAATTCCGTGAAGACGTCCTCATCGCCGCCTCTGTCGTGCTGATGGGATTCTCGCTCCTCGGCTGGGCGTTGGCTCCATCGGTCCTGTGGGTTTACATCATCATGACGCCCACCGCCCTCTCTGGCGGCTTGCTCAACACGTTGCTTTCCTCTACACTGACCAAAGCCGTCGCCCTGCAGGAGATTGGCGGCATCCTCGGTCTGTCCGCTGCAGTCGAAAGCGCCACCCGCATCATCGCACCCATCCTCGGCGGCGCACTTTTGCAACAAATCGGAACCTGGGCGCCTGGCGTCTTCGGCGCGGCGGTGATGGTTGGAGTCAGTGTGTATGTCTTCATCACGATTTACAACCACCCGATTGTCGCCACGCTGAATCAAAAACAGTCCGCGCCTGTGACGGTTGCCGAGTAGGGGCGGAGCAATGCTTCGCCCCTACAGGATGTATCAAAAAAGGAGTTGATCATGTCCGACATCGAAACCCGTTACGAATTGCCAACCACAGGCATTACCTTGCTTGGCTACGTGGTGCGACGAATGCACAAAACCAACTTACTGATCCCCGTGCCCGAATTAATCGCCGCGAACAAAACAGCCGAAGCGCTTGCCAAAATCGCCTTGTATGCCGTGACATCCTCCACCTCCTTTGGGCGCGCTTATTACCAGCCCCAATTCAACTCCGTTGGTGAAGAAATCTCCGAGGCAGACCCGCAGACGGGAGCAGTGGTCAAAGCTAAACTGGAAGCCAACTCGCCCACCTATCGAATATCCTATTTCGCCATCATGCCCAATGGCGACGTCTTCTCAGGCAAAGAGGAAATCACAGGCACCACCGTCGGCTTGCGCGGATTGGGCATGCCCGCGCCATCGAAGTTTAGTTTCAAATCAGGGGAATACAGCGCCGAGCTGACGGGAATCCTCACCAGTGAACTGGCGCTCTCGCTCATCGGGCGCACTCGCATCCGCGCCTACGGCTTTCTGAATTTCGGCGATAACGCGGGTAACACGGGAAAACTCAACCTTGAACGCAGCGGCAAAGTCGGGATGAAAGTCAACAACAAGGACTTTGACCTTTCAAGGATCCCAGCCTGAAATGAAATCATTTCGCTTTTTATTGTTACTGACGTTCACGCTTGCCACCTTCATTCCCGTTGCTTCCGCTTCGGCACACCAACCCATCTGGGGTGACGAAAATGGCCCCATTACCATTCCCAACTTAATCACTTCCTACGCGTTCTACCGTAACCTTCCCGCAGACAAAGTGGATGTGTATACCTTCGAAGGCAAGGCGGGGCAGGAGTTCCGTGCAGGCATGCAAATCCCAGCGGTCAGGGGTCTTGAAGATTACGCGGTCACGATGGCGATCTTTGGCCCAGGCCTTCCCGAGGTCGACCACAATCAACTTCCACCCGAACATCCCGAAGAACTCGGCGCGCTGGTGAGCCAGTCGTGGAAAAGCGAGGATTTTTTCGAGCCATTCACCCAGACCCTGTACTGGGGACGTCAAAGCGTTGAGTTAAACCTCCCTGCGGACGGAACTTACTACATCCTCGTCTGGCAGCCCCAAGGTGTCGCGGGCAAATATGTGATGGATACAGGCTATACCGAAGACTTCGGGATTGAAGTCATTTTCCTCATGCCCGTTTGGTGGGTTCGCGTGCATCTATTCTTCGGTCACGGCGCATACCTTTTGGTGGGCGCTGGCGCAATTTTGGTGGTAGGCGGATTTTTCATTTTGCGACAGCGAAGGAAAAAATGACCTCG
This sequence comes from Chloroflexota bacterium, assembly GCA_016234555.1. Taxonomy (GTDB): domain Bacteria; phylum Chloroflexota; class Anaerolineae; order Anaerolineales; family Villigracilaceae; genus Villigracilis. The sequence continues at coordinate 109,576 of JACRBJ010000005.1, forward strand.
ATCTGGTGGATTCGACGCGACTTGCGGCTGGCAGATAACCCAACGCTTCATTCCGCCCTGACAGCGGGTGACGTCATCCCAGTCTTTATCCTCGACCCAGCCTTTTCCTCCTCTTCCCCGCGCCGAAAGAGTTTCCTTTACGAAGGGCTGTCTGCACTGGACAAAGACCTCCGCGCCCGCAACTCGTATCTCATAACTCGCAAAGGAAACCCTCTCGATGTTCTGCGGCAACTGCTCTCCGAAACCAACGCAAGCGCCATCTTCGCCGAAGAGGATTACACCCCCTACGCCCGCAAACGCGACTCGCTCGTGGCAAGTCAACTTCCCCTGAAATTGGTCGCAGGGCAGACGGTTCACCACCCCAGCCACGTCACCAAAGCGGACGGCAAGCCTTACACCGTTTACACGCCCTACTCCAAAGTTTGGAAATCCCTGCTGACAGAAATTCACCTGCTCCCCGCGCCCGAAAAGATTCCAACACCTGCAAATATTTTTTCAGAGCCTCTACCCGCCTACGAAACCAATCCCCTCTTCCCCGCTGGTGAAGCCGAAGCCTTGCACCGCCTAGAAAGATTCACTCTGGAGTCCGTCAGCTTGCTGACGAAAATGCAGGAGCAAGCTCCTGCAATCCAGAAATATGCCGAGAACCGCAACCGCATGGACTTGGACGGCACCTCCGCCCTCTCGCCCTACCTCCGCTTTGGAATGCTCTCCCACCGTCAAGCCACTCACAACTCACAACTCGTACCTCGTAACTTGGGTTCAGAAACCTGGCTCAACGAACTCATCTGGCGCGAGTTTTACATTCAAATCCTGTATCACTTCCCGCATGTGACAAAGACCGCCTTCAACCCATCGCTGGCGAACATCCCCTGGCGGAATAATGAAGCCGAATTCGCCGCATGGAAGGAAGGTCGAACGGGAATGCCCGTCGTAGACGCCGCCATGCGTCAACTGAAAGAGACGGGCTGGATGCACAACCGCGCGCGCATGATCGTGGCGTCGTTTCTGGTCAAGGACTTGTTGATTGACTGGCGCTGGGGAGAGGCATGGTTCATGGAAAACCTGCTCGACGGCGACGTCGCCGCCAACAACGGCGGCTGGCAGTGGACGGCTGGCACAGGCACCGACGCCGCTCCTTACTTCCGCATCTTCAATCCCGTTTTGCAAAGCGCCAAATTCGACCCAAACGGAGATTACATCCGCAAGTGGGTTCCAGAATTGAGCGGACTGAACGCGAAGCAAATCCATGCGCCGTGGGAGTTCGGGATCAAAGTCGCGGACTATCCCGAGAAGCCAATCGTGGACAGAAGTATTGTGAAAGAAAGGACGATGAAGGCGTACAATATGGCAAAAACAAAGGCTTGACCATGACCGAAACCAAAAAAGACATCTCCATTTCAATGGGCGAAGCCTCGCTCAAAGCCATGTTGCTCGTCGTGCCAATCGCGCTCGTTCAAGTCATGCCATTCTTTTGGCTGCGCGCCCCTGTGCCGCCCTCCAATGCAAACATGACCCTCTTCGGGTTTTTGCTGATATTCGGCATCCTCCTGCACGAATTGATTCATATGTTTGCCTGGATGCTCTTTGCAAAGAAACCCTTGAAGGCTTTCAAGCTTGGCTTCCAGTGGAAATCGCTGACACCATACGCGCACTGCAAGGAGCCGATGGACATCCGCCCTTACCGCATCGGCGCATTCGCCCCCGGGCTCCTGCTCGGCATCCTACCGTGGCTGGTCAGCCTGTTCACAGGGGACATTCTGCTCATGGCTTACGGCTTTTTGTACACAGTCGCCGCCAGCGGGGATTTGCTCATCCTGTGGCTCATCCGCAAAATAAAACCGAACACCCTCGTTGAAGACCACCCCACCAACGCGGGATGTTATATCATTGAACAAGGATAAACTCATGTCACTCGAACAATTCCAAAAACAAAGCTATCTGAACATCGAAACCTTCCGCAAGAGCGGACAGGGCGTCAAGACCCCCGTCTGGTTCGCGCAGGATGGGGACTTGCTCTACATCTGGACACAAACAGGCACCGGCAAAGCCAAACGCATCCGCAGGGACGGCACCGTCAATATTGCGCCATGCACCGGCTCTGGCGACCTGCTCGGCGAGTGGCTTCCCGCCCGCGCACAGGCGGACGATTCCCCCGAAGCGCTCAAACACGTGGAAGAACTGATGAGAAAAAAATACGGTTTCATCTTCAGCGCCCTTGGCTTCCTCGGCATGCTTCGCATGCGCGGCGGAGCGAAATACACCGCCATCAAGATTCAGGTTTGAAACAATCAAGGTGACCGTCATCTCGGAGATGACGGTCACCTTTCTATTCCCGATTTGACCAAAACCCCATCCGCGGGTATGCTTACGCAAAACGGAGGACTTATGACTGCAAAACCATCCCGCTACTTCTGGATCATCCTTCTCGCCCTGCTCACCGCCTGCGGACAAGTTTCGCCAGAGGCGACACCAACGGCAACCTTGACACTGCTCCCGCCGACGGTGACGAGCGTGCCCACCATCACATCCACGCCAGAGCCGCAACAGCCGCCTGCCTGCACCTTCCCGCTGGCGGAGACAACAACAGAAGAGTCAAAGCTGGAGGAATACACTTTTTCAGAGCCGCAGGTGGTGTTAACTGCTGAGAAGAACAATTTTTACTATATTGCCCAATGGTTACCAGACAACCAGAGAGTTTTGATCTCTGAAGAATTACGCAATGGCTTGGAGTATGGTAAAGCTGTGCCAGAATCAATTGAACTATTCAATTCTGAAACGGGCAATACGGAGGTATATGCCAGTCGTCCCTCACTGACGAGCCCTCATTGTGGTTGCCGCAGTTGAATGCAGTTGTATATCCAGTCGCGAGTTTTCTCGGCATGGATAAAAATTCAGGCAGACCCAAGTTTAACGGCCAGGTGTGGATCAGCTATGGAAATTCAAATGCTGCGCAAAAGTTGGACGGTAATCTGCCGCAAATTCCCTTCGCGATGAAGCCGGATGGCAATGGGATGATTTACTTTTCCGAAAAGCAAATATCCAAGCGGAATGCCTCCATGCAAGTTACTCCTTCCATCCCCTTTGATCCGACTCAATGGGAATATGCTAAATCTCGTAGAAACAGTGATCCTGTATCTTTTGAGATGGATTGGCAGCCGGGCACATCGCTGGTTTTTTGTATAGCGATGGTGCCATGAGAAGTGGCGGCTACACTTTTATCTTGAATGCCGATACTGGACGAGTCTGTGAATTGAACCTTGGGGGATGGGCTGGATTAGCACGTTGGAGTTCAGACGGTCGCTATTTGGTATTTATCAGGTCTGTAAATTATGCGGCTCCTACCTATTCAGCGGACTTGACGGTGTTGGATGCAGCGACAGGAAACATACAAGTGTTTAGTGTCATGCCCAGAGGAACAGAGGGGCTACAAGTTGTAGATGACTTTACGTGGGCGCCTGATAATCGCCACATACTCGCCCATGGAAGTATTATCAGATCTACAACCCCACTAGACCCAAGCAATCTCTATGAATTATATCTCGTCGATATTGTATCAGGGCAAAGTGACAACGTTATCCCTGGGTATCAGTTCTATACGAATTCGCATCGAAAAATGGCCTGGTCAACGGATGGATCAAAATTGTTGGTGAGCTGTCCAGCAGATGGAGTTGATCGTCTGTGTATTATTCCCGTTGCTGTTAAGTGAAATGGCAGTAGTGATAGAAACAGTGTCGCCAAAGAAAAAACCCCTCTGAGGTTTATTTAGCGCCAGCTTATGCGCCTTCATCCACTATAGGGGGTTCGTGCTGTAACTTTTATTCCACATTCTTTTTGAGCATCCCCTACCAACTCCTCAACAAAACCTCCAGCAGTTTGGCGCGTTCTTCGAGACTGTCGGCAAAGATGTATTCCCGCTCCGAGTGATAGCCTTCGCCGACTGCGCCCATGCCGTCCAGCACGGGGATTCCCAGCGGGGCAACGAAGTTCCCGTCCGAGCCGCCGCCTGAGCCGCCCGCTTTGAGTTCGATGCCGAGTTTGTCCTTTGCGATTTGCGCGGCTTTCTCGAACGCGAAGCGATTGCCTTCGCCGTAGGGCATCGGCGGACGATTCAAAGCGCCCGCAATTTCGAGCGACGTTCCCTCCAGCACAGGTTTGAGTTTGCGCATTTCGCCTTCGATGCGCTCCCACTCGCCGGGCTGAATCACGCGCACATCCACTTCGATGCTGGCTTCGTCGGGGACAACGTTCGAGGCGGTGCCGCCGTGAATCACGCCCACGTTGAGCGTGGTCTGCCTCTCGTAGTCGGTCAACTTTTGGATGGCGATGATCTGGTGCGCCATCTCCTCGATGGCGTTGCGTCCCGCCTGATGGTCGCCGCCCGCGTGCGCGGCGCGTCCCTTCACCTTGACGTGGAATTCCCCCACTCCCTTGCGCCAGGTCTTGAGCGAGCCGTCCACCAGCGCGCCTTCCAAAACGAAGACCACTTCGCACTCACGCGCCAGTCTTTCGATGTGCGACCGCGAGGTGGGACTGCCGATTTCTTCGTCGGAGGTAAACAAAGCCCAAACGGGACGCGAACCAGTTCCCCCGTTGGCAAGCGCGCTCAAGGCGATGACAATGCCCGATTTCATATCCAAAGTTCCGGGACCACGAATCAGTCCGCCCTCTTCCCGATATGGAAAAGTTTGAATCGTGCCAAGCGGAAAGACCGTATCCATGTGACAAAGGATCAGGATGGGTTTCCCCGAAGAAGCCTGACCTGGGAAGCGGGCGAGGACGTGGTCACCAGTTTTTTGATTGGGAATCACCTCAAGCTGGCAGCCCAACTTCGAGCATTCCTCCGCGACGATTTTTCCGACGCGGTCCACGGCGGCTTTGTCGTGCGAAGGAGATTCAGTCTCGACGAGGCGTCTCAGCAGGTCGCGCATTAGAACGCCTGAACGACGAGCAGGATCACGCCGACGACAGCGCAGTAGGCGGCAAAGACGTAAAGCGAGTTTTTGCTGAGGTAGCTGATCAGCCACTTGACGGCGAACCAACCCGTGACCGCCGCCGTGACAAAGCCAACCGCAAGCAGCGGCAGGAACTCGCCGAGGTTCGGCATCTTGAGGACGTCCAACATTTCATAGCCGCCCGCCGCCAGCATCACCGGCACAGACATCAGGAAGGAGAAGCGCGCCGCGGCAGGACGGTCGAAGTTGCGGAACATGCCAGCCGAGATCGTCGTCCCTGAGCGGGATGCGCCGGGGAAGACCGCGATGATCTGCATCAAGCCGACAATGAGGGCATCGAGCCAGGTCATGGAGTTTAGGTCACGGTTCTTTTTGGAGAAATACTCCGCGAGAGTAAGCAAAACGGCGGCGGTAAACAAACGAATCGAGGCTTCGAGCATCGGCTGACGGAAGAGCGCTTCGACGGCATCCTTCAACAGGTAGCCAGCCAGCAAGGCGGGGATGGTGGCGATGATGATATACCAGCCAAGCTTTGCTTCGGGACTCAGACCTCCGAGGTCTCTAAGACCTCGGAGGTCTAATACTGCCTTCACAATCGCAAGCAGGTCTTTCCAGTAGAAGGCGAACAGCGAGACAATGGTCCCCAACTGGACAATGACGAGGAAGGAAAACATCGCGTCGCCGGCGGGGATGTTGAAAATCCGCTGGGCAATGAGCAGGTGCGCGGTGGACGAGACGGGGATGAATTCGGTCAATCCCTGAATGATGCCAAGGAGGAAAGCGTGGAGCAGAGTCATGGAGTTCCTTTGAAGTTTGAGCTAAAGATATGTACCAGCGGACGGGCAAAAGGTTCAAACCAGGTTCGTCAATTTCTCAAATTGTAATTGGGGACGCGAAATCTGTGCGAAACCCGTCTTGTGGATGGCAATCTACTTCGTACGGCTCACTGTCACCGCCGCCTTCTCGTTGACAATCAACTGGAATACGTCAGGGCGGGCGTAGTGTCCCACCACATCGAAGTCGAATTTACTGCGGGCGACTTCCGCCAGATCAAGGTCAGCGAAGAGCATCCCTTCCTTGTCAAATAGCGGACCTGCCAGCACCTCACCCAGCGGGGAGATGATGGCGCTGCCGCCGCGACACATGATCTCTGGCTGGCTCGCCAGGTCTTCCACGCCAGCCAAGTCAGCGGGGTACATGGACTTGGTCACGAACTGGTTGCAGCCCAGCACGAAGCAGCGTCCCTCCAATGCAATGTGACGGATGGTCGCCTGCCAATTGTCACGCGAGTCCGCGGTGGGCGCGAGATAGAGTTCAACGCCCTTGCTGTACATCGCCATCCGCGCCAACGGCATGTAATTCTCCCAGCAGATCAAGCCGCCAACCTTGCCAAATTCGGTATCGATCACGGTCAACGTGCTGCCGTCCCCTTCGCCCCAGATCAAGCGCTCGGCGGCAGTCGGCTTTAGTTTGCGATGCTTGCCGACCAACTCCCCAGCGGGATTGAAATACAGCGTGGTGCAGTAAAGCGTCCCACTATCCCGTTCGATGACGCCGACCACGAGATACGCCTTTGCCTGACGGGCTGCCGCGCCCAAGGCTTCGGTGGCTGGGCTGGGAATGTCCACGGCATTCGACCAGTACGCCTGCCAGATATCCCGTCCCTGCGGACTGCGGCTGCCGACCACCGTGCCGAAGGTCAGTCCGCGCGGGTAGGCGGGGATGAAGGCTTCGGGGAGCAGAATCAACTGTGCGCCTTGTGTTGCCGCCTCCGCAGTCAGGCGACAGGTTTTTTCGACAGTGGCTTCACGGTCAAAAAGAACGGGGGCAGCCTGTACGACTGCGACTTTTACTTTGGGGAATGCTTCGGTCATGTTGTCTCCTCTATGTTTTGCACCATACTTTATGGATTTTCGAAATCATCTGCAGTACCGCTCACTGCTGGTCCGCAGTTTTCGGGCAGGTGTTTGATTACCATTTCAATTGCTTCGTCCACCGTGCCTTCTCCAATTACTTCTTGCGATCGAGGCATACGCACTTTATATTTGCGATTCCCTTGCGGCTCTATTACAGGGCAGTCGTGCGTGAACGGGTATCCAGTTGTTCGGCTAAAGCACAAGGAATTCAAGCTTGTATACGGGAACAATCGCCGCAACTCTGGTCTTTTCATGGCGGCTTTGATAAGGGGAATGGGCGAGTATTTGTTGTTGCCATGAATCAGATAATCAAAATATCCATTTGTATAACGGATTTTTTGCTGCAAGTTCAACGAAAAAAGAAAATAAGATAATTGTTTGCGGTTTCTGATTTTGAATGGATTTTGACCAGCTATCCAGTTTTCGAGAAGACTTTTCCATTGATGCTCAACATAAGCACCTGCTTCATGTGCCTTCCCATCTTCAGTGGGGGAAAAGAATTTGAACAGGCTGGACATTCTTTCAATTGACGCCTTTTCAGCAATCCAGGTATGAAGAGCACGGGCAATGTCTGCAAGATCGTCTGATGAGCCACTTCCGAATACCACTCCCTCTGACCAGAAATCCACCAGAAATAATCTTCGTCCTGCCGCAAGATGGATTTGCGAAAAACGCGGACCAACCTCAACCCTCGCATAAGGCATAAATTCATTGACTTCTGTTGGCGCTGCGACCAGATTACTCCCCATGTCAAAAAGACTTTTTGAAATTGCAACAGCCAAATTTCCCGCCTTCACAACATCGGGATATTGCTCGGCGTCAACTTTTTTAGCCACCTCAATCAGGGACATGATAATTTTTCCATTCAGCAAACGAAGATCATAATTTAAAAAAACGGAAAGGGATAGTACCGAACGCGCCTGCCCACTATACGATTAATCCCGCCTTTTGGCAATGACCTTGTTTGAGACGTGCTAAAAATCAGGAGGCTGTCGTTTTCAAAAACGACAGCCTCCTTTATTCGCCAGTCGATCAGGAAGCTACAATACATCCTGTCGGATGGTATCCCAACAACCCAGACAGGCCACGAGAATGCCGCCCAGGATTCCAATGGTCAATGCCAATCCATACGATTCGGCGTTGATGAGATTTTGGGAGACGACACCGGGGATGGTCCACGGGTCAAACTGCTCCCACTTCGAGCCGATGACAACCACGCCAAAGACGGTTGCCACGATGCCGACACCCATCGCCAGTACGAAACTGCTCCAACGCAGGCTGATCCACAGGTGAATTGAAATGATCAACCAGGAGGCGAGATACGAGAGGATAAGATTCTGCACAAGGGCAGCCCAGGGGATGGGCGCGTCGAAGCCCAAATCCGTCAGCCAGAAACGACCGATCAACCCCACTCCAACCGTCATCAGCCCAAGGACAGCCATACTCATCCCGATGATTCCCATGCCGATAATTTGTTTGGCTAGATAGATGGTCCAGCGCGGCATGGGCAGGGCGTAAAGTTGCTTCCAGGTCTTATTGTTGTGTTCCAGTGCTCCCAGCAATCCCATTTCAAGAGTCACAAAGAGCGGCAGGAGAAGCAGAACCCACATCATGGTCGTATGGTTGATGAGCGTCATCCACGTATCGCCGCCAACACGGTACATCTTCCTCCCGTACTGGAAACCGACAGCCAGTTCAAGGAAAGCCAGAGCCAGCGGGGCAAGGAAAGCCAGCGCGAGGGTCAGGGTGCGTTTGGTTTTCAGCAGTTCAGCGTTCAAGGCACGAAGGATGGAAATCATACGGATGCTCCTGTTTGTTGATCGGTCAACGTGAGGAAGATATCCTCCAGCGTGGGTTGGGTCAGGTTGAGTTGGTAAACCTGATGACCAGCTCGCACCAATTGCGAGTTGATCAATGCCAGGTCAGAAGCTCCGTTGACGGAAACTGTCAGATGATGGTTCTCCAGATGAGCTGCCTGCCAGCCGGATTGCAGCAACAACTCACGGGAAGCGCCCAACCGGTCAGTGGTCAGTGTGGCATGGTCGTGGTAGCGGGCGCGAAGTTCATCGGGCGCTCCCTGAAAGATCAACTGCCCGGCGTTAACGATCCCGATCTGGGTCGCCATCTGCTCCACCTCGCTCAACAGGTGACTGGAAAGAAAGACGGTAATCCCCTCGTGCGGCAGTCCGCAGATCAATTCGCGCATTTCGTGGATGCCTGCCGGGTCAAGACCATTGGTCGGCTCATCGAGGATGAGAAGCTCTGGTTGACCAAACAACGCGACAGCCAGTCCCAATCGTTGACGCATCCCCAGCGAATATTCGCGGACGAGACGTCGGGCGGCATCTTCCATGCGGACAATGGACAGCGCCCATTGAATCTGGCTTGAAGTCCCGCCGACCATGCGACGGATCAATTCCAGATTCTCCCAACCGCTCAGGTGTGGATAAAGCGAAGGGGTTTCGACCAGCGAACCAACCCGGCGCAGGAGTTCGAGCGGCTGCTCAGAAAGAGAGCGACCGAATAAGTTGATTCTGCCTGCGTCAGGTCGGATCAAACCCAACAACATGCGGATGGTGGTGGTTTTACCAGCACCGTTCGGTCCCAAGAATCCGTAAATACTGCCAGGTGGGATGTGCAAATCAAGTCCGTTGACTGCCTGAACATCCCCAAAGCGGCGGGTCAAATGTTCAGTGTCAATAATGTAGTGGGTCATTCCTATTCCTCCAGAAAATTCGGCGTCCACTCGCGTTGAATGGGACGCCCAGCCTTGAAGCGGAAGTCGCAGCAAGGTCCGCCACGCGCCAAGGTGGTGGTGCGAACCAATCCCGTATCCAGCGCCTGGCTGAGGGGAAAGTCACCCAAACACAGGTAGGGAGCCAGTTTGTCCGCTTGTTGGGATTGATAAAATTTGACGATTCCGCATTCGGTGTAGTCGACACCAAAGTCGAAATTTTCTCCATCGCCTTCGACAAAGGTCAATTTCCAGTCATCGGGATAGGGACTTTGCTCCGACCATTTTGCCATGCGGCGGAATTCATCCTGGGCTGCTTTACCGGTGGGATTGCGGCTTTGTGCGGATGCCAGCGGATCATTGAAATTGAAGAGCGACTCGGTGGCGCGATAAAGGATGCGCCCGACTTCTTCCAGCGGCTGACCATGTGACAGCATGACCTGGTAGGAAGCCAGCGCAGTTGCCGACATGTAGAGCGTTTCGGTCAAGCTGTTGTCATCGCCGCCGATGAAGGGGACCTGTGGCAGGAGTACCTCATACGCCTTGCGGCTTTCATCCATGATGGCTGAGGCTTCCTGTTCACCGCACAACGCGACAATCTCATCGCAGACCGGGTTGAGGATGGCATTGAAATCATCCATCAACTGTGTGTAATTTTCCTGCCAGTAGGATGTGTCGGATGCAGATTCTGTCTGGCGCACACAAGACGCCAGACAAAGTCCGCAAAAGCCAGCCGCTGAAAGTTTCAGGAAATCACGACGAGTAAGCGACTGACTCGTTCTCATCCCACGGCCTCCAATTTGGGAGAAGGGTTGATTTGCCCGTTTTGCAAAGTCTCCAGCGGGAGGGAATCCGGCTCCACCTTGCGAAGGAGGAAAAGCCCATAGAGGAATAAAGGCAGCGTAATCAGGATGCTGATCAGGGCGTTGGTCGGTGACATGGCAGGAGGTACGGTTCGCAATCCACCGCCGACAGCAACCTCGCGCAGTGTGCCAGCCCAATCCACCGCGGCGTGCAGGATCATCATGGGCCAGATGGAACGATTCCGCAGCATACAGGCGGCAAAGATCACGCCGAAGAAGAGTGAAAAGATGATTTGTGTCACGTTGTTCAGCAGGGGTTTGCGTCCCTGAATGAAGTTCGCAAGGTGAGCGAGTCCGAACAACAGGCTGGACGCCAGCACAGCAAAATAGATTCCCTTTTTGGAACGTCCCCACTTTTGCAGGAACGTCACCGTGACCACGCCGCGACAGAGAAGTTCCTCGACCCAGCCAGTGGACAGGGCGGTCAGCAGGTGAAGCACGATGAGCATGGGCTTGGATGTATCAATGACGACGCCCTCATCCATGTTGATCAGGGTGAAGAGCAGCAGGGGCCAGCCGAGCCACAGCGCGCGCCACTTTTTAGGCGGGGTGATTCCCGCAATCTCCAGCCAACCGAAGCTGGCAAGCATGAGGAGGCAGAGAAATCCAACCAGACCCTGCTCGAAGATGATGGTCAAATAGAATGCGGTCTGCTTTTCCAAATATGGGGCGAGGAAATCCTGGAAGGGAATCTCGGTCAGGAAAATCCCGGCAAAAGTCGCCAAAATCGAGAAAAGTAGCGGATGCTCAAGGGCAAAGTTTTTTAGTTTGTTCATGGAAAACTCCTTGTTATTTTGTTATTCCCAAATGGATGAAGGGAACAGGGCAATGTTGATGTTGACCATGAAATCATACGAACACTTTGTCTCGCCCCTGTCTTGGAATTGTCGCAAATTTGTCGCAGAATCAAAAAGACTTCCGAGGTGCATTTCGGAAGTCTTTACTGGTTTTGATACAGGTTATGCTTTTGGCAGATGAACCGTGAAGCAACTCCCCTTGCCAGGCATACTTTCCGCGCCGACACTGCCACCCATTGCTTCAACCAATTCCCTGGACAGGGCCAACCCCAATCCTACGCTTTCGGACGTGGCATTCCTGCCCCGATAGAACCGCTCCCAGATGTGAGTCAGGTCGGCAGGATCAATCCCCTCACCGGTGTCGCGGACTTCGATCCGCACAGTTTCCGATTCATTTTCAGCCAGCACGACAACGATTCCTCCGGGAGGAGTATGACGGGCGGCATTCCGCAAGAGGTTGAGCAGGACTTGCTCCAGGCGGCGGGCATCCACCAGAACCGGAGATAAACCATCGGGGAGACTGGCATTCACCTCCACTCGTCCCGACTGCCACGCAAGCGGCGCAAAATCCCCCACAACCCGACTAATAAGCGGCAGCAATTCTGTCGGTACACATTCGAGGCGCAGACTGTTGACCTCTGCCTGCGAAAGCGTGAACAGGTCATCGATCAGACCGGAGAGGCGTTGGATTTCCCTTTCCATCATTTCCAGGTTTGCATGTGTCTCAGATGGCGAAGCCAATGTGGTTTCTACAGCGGCTCGCAACGTGGCAACCGGCGTTCTCAACTCGTGCGAGACATTGGCAACCAGATTGCGGCGGGACTGCAAGACCTGCGCCACCGTATCCCGTTCGGATTTCAAATCCACGAGGGTGGTCTCCAGTTTTTCTGCCATCGCGTTGAAGTCTGATTGTAGGCGGGCGACCTCATCCTCACCGTCCACCACGACACGGGCTTGATAGTCGCCAGCGCGCAGAGCTGACGTTGTAGCAGTTAGCGCCTCGAGGCGACGAGTGGTGCGGCGCGCGACAAAATATGAAAAAATCGCCAGCGGCGGGAGCAGAACCGCCAGCGCCGCAATCATAACAATCGTGATCAAACTAAAGGCCGGGAAAAATGTCACCAGCAGACCGGTGACTAGTGAAGACAAAGGGTCCTCGGTCTCAGACCAAATCTGCATGGCCGTCCCCGAATAGGGTGCCAGAAGAAAAGCGACCAAGGCAGCCAGAAAGGCGAAGAAAACCACCACAGTCAGGTGCGCGTGGGTCAGCGACCACAACATACGCTCGCGGCGCATCCTGTCCCAACGCAGCCACAAGCGCGCCCCACCGCGAGCCAGGAAATATCCGGGGCCGGTAAGCACCAACAAGGTGATGATTGCATCGTTATCCCATGTGGAGGAACGCCAGAGCGTATCCAGACCGAACAGGTTCCCTAGGTTGAATATCCCAACCACCATGACCAGACTCAAGCCAAGTCCCACGGCCAATTCCCAGACGGTTTGTTTCTGCCAGCCGCCCTGCGGAATTTGGATACGCAAGACTGCCCACATCCCGCACGCGCCGCAGAGGAAGAACAAGCCCGACTGGAAGACAAACCAGTCCACATGACCATCAAAGTAGCCAGCAGCAACCAATATCAGCAGTCCAAGCAGCAAACTCTCCCCCAGCCCTTGCAACGGATGGATAGTCCATAACAGAGCGCCTTTTTTCATGCGGCATGCCCCGTCCGGTTGAAGCGGTATCCAATGCCCCAAACCGTCTCGACGCAATCGCCAAGACTTTCAAGTTTTTTGCGCAGCCTCAATATGGCGTTATCCACCGAGCGGTCACCGGGGATATAAGATTCACTCCAAATGGTTTCCAACAGGTAACTGCGGCTGAAGGTCCGCCCCGGGTTGCGCGCCATGAGACAGAGCAATTCAAATTCGGTGCGCGTCAGGTCGAGTTGTTCCCCGTTCAATTTTGCCAGATAGGAGGTCGGATCAAGTTGCAATGCTCCCACGGAGAATGGAGACTTCTCCGTGGACCGGTCCGTTGCCACAATGGACTGGATATTCTCGATGCGCCGCAACAGGGCGCGGACACGCGCAATCAGCTCCCTCATCCCGAAGGGCTTGGTGAGGTAATCGTCCGCGCCCACCTCCAAGCCGATGACACGGTCAGCCTCTTCGGTATGTGCGGTTAACATCAGCACCGGCACCGCCGACCTCTGGCGGATGCGGCGCAGCACTTCCAAGCCATCGAGTTTGGGCAGCATCCAATCCAAAATCACCAGATCGGGTGGGCTATTCTGGAATGTTTCAAGCGCCGACATCCCATCTGCGGCATGTTGGACATGATAACCGTTGACTTCGAGTTCCTTGATGACCATCCCTGCCAGGTCCCGGGCATCTTCGACAAAAAGTATGGTGGGCATACGGACATTATAACCACTGGTCAACTGGACAGGAAAAAACCCGCCGCGCGGTTGGGGCGGGATGGATGGCGGAGGTCTAAACTATAAGCAGAGAGATAAGCCATGTTTGAAATACGCCCCAACACCTTTGGCTTCGACCAGCCTGACAGTCCAAAAGCGGCAAACCATGCCGTGCTCACTCAGCATACCCTTGACCTGTTCAACACCGCACGCTGGAAGGCAAAACTCGAGGAAATGAAAAGCTTCCTCTTCCAGCTGGATCGCTCCCTGCTGGACCTGAACGAAATCCCCAAGCGTCGGATTTGCTCACGTCATCACGGCGGGATTAAACCTGTCAGCATCGACAAAATCTGCGGCACACTGGGACGCTCGGCCGATTTCGACTCCCACTTTCTTCCGCTGTCCGACCGCATCCGTGACCGATGGGTCGGCGTGGCGACTGCCCGTATCCTGAACCTTCCACTTGCCCCCGTCACCTTGATCCAAATCGGCGACTGCTATTTTGTCGTGGACGGTCATCACCGCATCTCCGTTGCCCGTGCTTTGGGAGAATCTGCCATCGATGCGGAGGTCACTGTTTGGAACATTTGCGGCCCATTGCCAAGGAAGACCGAACCCGCCTCTCGTCCAGTCCTGCGGCTTGCCTGAAAAACATCCACAATATCGACGCCTTTGGAAAACCCAGGGGCGTTTTATTTTCTCTGAACCACTTACCAATTTTGAACCTTTTGCCCATTCATTGGTACATATTGATGAACACAGAATGGCACAGGCAAAAGGTAATAAAATGGTCTCATCCGCGCTGACGAAACAATTTCCACTCTTTGAGCGGGAAACAAATCATCCCATGACGGAACACGATCAGGATCTTGAATTAATCCACCGCATGAAGGCGGGCGACGATGATGCTGTGCGCGAGTTGTACGCGCGCCACGGTCAGCGACTCTACGCCTATGCCCTGCGCCTGACGAACGATCCCGCCACCGCCGAGGACGTGGTTCAAACCACGCTGGTTACCGCCTGGCGGACCGCCCACACCTTTCGCGGCGAGGGACGCCTCATCGCGTGGCTGCTGGGCATCATCCATCACACGGCAATGAAAAGCCTGAGGCACACGCACCAGCCTCTTGACGAAATGGAAGAAACTGTCAACGGGAACCAGCCCACGCCCGAGGATCAGGCTGAGGTCGGCGAAACGAAGCGCTGGGTCCGTCAGGGATTGCAAAACCTGTCGCCCGAACATCGCGCCGTGCTGGAACTCGTTTTCTATCAGGGGCTTTCGCTGGACGAAGTGGCGAAGGTCTGCGGTTGTCCGCTGGGCACGGTCAAGAGCCGTTTGAGTTATGCGCGTCAGCATTTGCGCGGCGTCCTCAGCCGCACCGAGGAGGATTGGCGATGAACCACGAAGATCAAGTTGTTTTGTATGCGGCAAATCAAATGAATTCAGACGAACGTGCCCGCTTTGAAAAACATCTTGCGGACTGCGCCGACTGTCAAGCTGATTTGCGGATGTGGAAGTCGGTTGCTGACGAAATTCACGCTGCGGACTCAACCGAAGTTGCTCCTCCCCATCTGGCTGATTCTGCCCTTGAGCGAATCCACCAACCCGCCGCCCCTCGAGCGGCATTGCGTCGCGTGGTCCAGTTGTTGCGCTCGCAGACGCCTCTCGTGCAGCGCGAGATGTTTCCCGCCACCGCGGCGGTGATGGCGCTGGGCGTGATCGTCGCGTTGATCTCGAAACACGCAGAGTTCATTTACTTCATCGCCCCGCTGATGGCTGCCGCCAGCCTGAGCATCCTCTTCGGACCTGAGCACGACCCCGCTCATGAGTTGGCGCTTTCCACACCCACCTCATCGTGGAAGTTACTGCTCGCCCGTCTGAGCATCGTCTCTGCCTACAACCTATTGCTGGCACTTGCTGCAATGTTGGTTTTGATGATCGCTTTTCCTGTGGATCTGATCGGCACGTTGACTCTGGGTCTGCTCGCGCCGATGGCTTTTCTCTCCGCGCTGGCTCTTCTGCTTTCGATGTGGATTGGGACCAACAACGCCATCGCCATTTCATACTTTCTCTGGCTGGCACAATCCATACCATTTCAGGTGGTTGGCGTATGGACGACTTCGCCCGCGTGGGAATCTTTCCTCCATGCCTACCGCGAGTTTTGGCACAGCCCCATGCTGTTGCTGGTACTGACCGTGCCTGTGCTGTTTGTCGCACTGTTATCTGCCAACCGTCCTGTGTTTCGATTGACCGCGTAAACCGTGTAGGGGCGGGGTGACCCCGCCCCTACATTCGAATTGGAGTAACCCGTGTCTCAATTTTTCGGCGTCACACGCCACGAATTCACCATGTCCATCCGCCGCCCTGGCTTTTGGATTGCATACGCCCTGCTCAGCCTATTCTATTTCGTCTCGATTCTCACGCCCTCGATGGACGGGACCAGCGACATGATCCTCCCCGATCAAATCGTGCCAATGGCTGGACATATCGTCTTCCTGTTCAACATCTTTTTTCCGCTGCTGGCTGGCATCCTCTCCGCCGACCGAATGCAGCGTGACTTCCGCAACGGCGTCCACGAGCTGCAACGCAGCACCCCGTTTTCGCTTCCGATGTATATCCTTGCCAAATATTTGGGTGTGTTGGTATCCGTGCTGATCCCCATGTTCCTGTTGGTCTCTGCCACAGGAGTTGCACTGGTGATGAAACACCTCGCCACGCCAGACATTCTGTTTCCGTTGCTGCTGGCATTCCTCAGCATCGCGGTTCCGTCACACGCTTTTGTCGTCGCGTTCTCGCTGGCTTGCCCGCTGGTGATGCCGTTGCGGGTGTATCAGGTGCTGTTCACAGGCTACTGGTTCTGGGGTAACCTGCTCAGCCCAAAGGCTTTTCCAACCATCAGCGACACCGTCCTGAATGCGGCTGGACAATATCCGCTGCAAGCCTTCTTCGGTGTGTACAACGACTCGACGCACAAGGTCACGCAGGGATTCACTGTACCCGAAGCGATTACCAACCTAATCGTGTTGACCGCCTGTATCGCCGCCGTTCTCTTCGTCCTCGACCGTTACCTGCACTGGCTGGAACGCCGCGCCTAGGATTTCTCATGAAACGCTTTTCACTTCGCTACACTTTGCTCACTTCCCGCTTCGACCAGTTGTGGTTCCCACTGGCATTCTGGGTTCTCTTCATACTGATTGGCATCATCCGCGGACCAGAATACATCCTCGATACGTCACGCGCCTACCTAGGAGCAGTCCTGCCGCTGGTTGGCGGAATCATGGCGGCTTATGCCGTGCTCGACGACCCATCACTGGAACTTCGCTTCGCCACTCCCATCCCCGCCGCGCAGACTCTGCTCGAGCGCATCTTCCCAACATTCATTATCCAAGTCTTATGCGCCCTGACCTATCAAGTCTTCGCCTTTGCCCTCGGCGCGGACTTCGCTCCCATATTTGGGAATTGGTTCAGTTCTCAAGCTATCTGGTTGGTGCCAACCCTCTCGTTGATGGCGTTGGGATGTCTGACCGCATTTGTCGCTGCGCAAACCACCACGGGTGCGGTCCTCGTCGGCTTGATATGGATCGTCCAACTGGTGGCTCGTGGATGGTTCGCCCGCAACAGCGGAAAATATTTTCTGGTCTTCATGACTCCGCTCATGCCCGACCATCCCGCCCTGCACGCCAACCAGTTGACGCTGCTCTCACTCTCCATCGTCCTCTTCCTCGTCGGCTGGAAATTGCTCCAGAGACAGGAAAGATATATCTGAAAACATCTTAATCGTGTCGCTCTGAGGGAGCGAAGCGACCGAAGAGTCTCCTTGCTGTCGTAGAGACCCTTCGCTACGCTCAGGGTGACACATATAAAGAATCAACCATGTTACACACACGCAAACTCACTCACATACTCTTTATCCTCGTGCTGATTGTCAGCCTGTTCATACCGTCAGTTTCGAGCCATGCTCAAAACGATAATCAACTTGACCTGCAAGCCATTGACTCGTTTTTACAGGAACAAGTCAAAGCCAATCGAATCCCTGGGATGGCAGTTGCCATTGTGCAGGGCGATGAAGTAGTCTTCATCAAGGGATACGGCGAAGCCGCGCCAGGAAAACCTGTCACACCGCAGACGCAGTTTTACATCGGCTCGGTGACCAAAGGCTTCACGGCGCTGGCAGTCATGCAACTCATTGAGCAGGGCAAGCTGGAACTGGATGCCCCCGTCCAGAAATATCTGCCCTGGTTCGAGGTTGCCGACCCCGAAGCATCGTCAAAAATTACAGTCCGCAATCTGCTCAACCACACCAGTGGACTGGGCGAACGCGGCGATCCACACGTGGATGCCTACACCACCAGCATCGAGCAGGAAGTCCGCCTGCTGGCGGATGTCCGTCCAACTGCGCCGGTGGGCAGTCAGTACCAGTATTACAACCCGAACTATCGTGTGCTGGGGCTGCTGATCGAACAGGTCAGCGGAGAGTCCTACGACGGTTACATGGATAAGCATGTCTTCGAACCGTTGGACATGTTCGCCACCACCACCGACCCGGCAGAAGCTCCGGACCTGGCGCAGGGGTACTGCCGTGCCTTTGGTTTTGCGCTGCCGCGATCGCAAGCCAGCGCCCGCATCCCCGGCGCAGTGTCATCCGGCGGTATCATCACCAGCGCCGAGGACCTGGCTCGCTACCTGCTTGCCCAGCTCCACAACCGAAAAGCGGACGGCGGGCAGATGCTTGCCCCTGAGTCCCTGGTGGCACTGCGCACTCCGCCCGAGGAGATCGGCAGTGACGAAGGTATGGGCTGGATCGTCGTGGAAAACGGTAACACACTCGCCTTTGGCGGCGCGACGGAATATTTCCAGTCGTTTGTTGCCCTGGGCTTGAAGGAAGAAATCGGTCTCGTGATTTTATATAACCAGAACAGCCTGGAGAATATGTTATTCGAGAACGATAGCATCCGGAATGGACTGCTTGCTTTTATGAACGGTAAAACCCCGCAGCGAACCTCATACGGTTGGATCGGCTGGCTGCTCCTGACGCTGGCGGTGCTCGACCTGGCAAACCACGTGCGCTTGTTCTGGATGTCTCCGCGTTGGATGCAGAAGACAGCCTCGCAGAACCGTGCCTGGCTGTGGGTCAAGGTGCTGGTCGGCATCCTGGTCCCGCTGGCCGTCATTTTCGGATTGCCGTGGTTGGTCCATGCTACGGATGGCGGCGCGCCCAACTGGGTGGAACCCCTTGAAATCATCCCCGACATCGCAGCCTGGCTGCTGCTGGGAATGAGTCTGAATCTGATCCGCAGCCTGATTCACGCCATTGCACTACTACGCAACACAAGAAAAGGATAATGGAATGATCGAAATCAACTCCCTCACAAAAACCTACGGCGTCGGTGGGAAAGCCGTCCACGCCCTCAATGGCATCGACCTCAGCATTGGCTCTGGCATGTTCGGTCTGCTCGGACCCAACGGCGCGGGCAAGACCACCTTCATGCGCATCCTTGCGGGCATCGTCAACCCCAGCGGCGGCTCGATCCGCGTGGACGGTCACGACCTGACGACCGAAGCAGGCAAGCAGGCGGTCAAGTCCATGCTGGGGTATCTGCCGCAGGAACTCGGCATGTATCCTGAACTCACCGCTGAGCAATTCGTGGATTACATGGCGATCCTCAAAGGCTTGGACGATCCCCAAAAGCGCAAACAGCGTGTCGCTCAGGTGCTGGACATGGTCGGGCTGCGGGATTCCGCCCAGCGCAAGATAAAGGGTTTTTCGGGCGGGATGAAACGCCGCGTCGGCATCGCCCAGGCTTTGGTCAATGACCCGAAGCTGCTCATCGTGGACGAACCCACGGCTGGACTCGACCCCGAGGAGCGCATCCGCTTCCGCAACCTTTTAGTCAACCTCGCCGCCGACCGCGTGGTGTTACTCTCGACCCACATCGTCGAAGACATCGGGCAGACCTGCCGTGACGTGGCTGTCCTCTCACATGGACAGGTGCTCTTCCGTGGCAGCCCCGCCGAGTTGATGAAAGCTGCATCGGGTCACGTCTGGACCCTCACCATGTCTGGCTTGGAGAAGCCCAACCACGGGCTAACCGTGGTCTCGATGCTGCATCTCGCCGACGGGACTCAGTACCGCCTTGTCGGCTCCGAAGTGGACGAATATCCCGCCGCAGAGGAAGTCCAGCCAGGGTTGGAAGACGGCTACGTCTGGCTGATGAAGTCCGCTGGGCAGGCAGTGGAGTTTGCGTAAAAACTTCAGTTGACAGTCATCCACTACGCAAGATGACTGCCAACTCCCAATAAAAAGTGGTTCTGAAAGTTCATCTTTCAGAACCACTTTTACGCTATCAGATTACTTGCAACTACTATTGTAAATAAAAATAAATTTGGTCCAAAGTCAATAACAATTGAAGTGCTCGTATTTGGGAATAATTTTCAAATTTTGCAACGCCATGCGCAAACGAATGACGACTAGACGGAATTTCTCCTGTCTCCAGATCAAAACCTTTGAATACTGATTGATGCAAATATTCATAAAAAAGGCTTGGGAAGCCAAGGGACCCTGCCGAAGAGAATTTTTGCTTGCCTAAATCAGTTACATATTGCTGGATTTGCTGCATAGACGGTTTTTCGCCATATCTTCTAAAATATGAAACACGGATTACGCCTTCAATTTCTGTAGCAATAGTTTTTATAGCATTAATATAGCCCGACTTTACGCCCTGGAAATAAGCATCAACTCCTGCTTCAAGAATATCTCGTTTTTCATTAAATATGGAGTTGCTCCACCAACCAAATGACATCTCGTTAAATTTTTCACGGTCAAAATATTCTAATATTTTCTCAACTTGAAAAGCATACTTTTTTTCATCTGCAAAATATTGCATAAGACTTCTAAAACGAGAACCTATTAGCTGAATAAACGGAAACCATCCCTCATCAAGTAATTCTTTTAATTTAACTTCGTCTTCTAAAAAAGAATATAAGTCTAGGTATAACAATCGCCTGTAGCAACTTGCTAGCTCACCAGACAACGCACCAACATTTAACTTTCCAGAAAAATCAAAGTACAAGCCAAAATTCCAATTCACCCTGAACAACCAAACAAATTTATCTCCATCTTGAATGTCTAAATTGAAAACAGCATCCGAAAATTCAACCCCTGTAATATCAAGGATATCATCGTCCATAATCAATTGAAAAGCTTTTACTAATTTTTTGGCTTTAATTTGAAATTTTAGTGGAAAATCTGGATAAATTATTGCTCTATCATCTTTTTTAATAACAACCAAAATTTTATTCAGCGATTCACCCTGAGCATTTCCTAAAACACAGTTCAAAATGTTATTACTATACCTTTCAAAATTCTTCTCACATGAAATTACAAAAGACTTTTGAATAATTATTCCTCTAGCATCTGCTGGAATCGTTTCACCAGTTATTCCATCAATTTTTACTCCACCACGAATGATTGGCTTGTATAAATTTTCTATATTCAACTTATCTTCCTTTCTTTTAGTTCCAGTACCAATCACATGCGCTTACACAATGACCACCTACTAATTAAGCATACACCTACCCACCACCCGCCATCAACTCATCATACTTCCTGCGGACTTCGCGGATGTCGTCCCACATTTGGGCTTTGGGTGAGCCTGGCTCACGGGACGGATTTCGCAACAGGTACGAGGGATGGTAGATTGGCATGATCCAGCGCCCGTGAGATTCTGTCCACTTGCCGCGCAGGGATGTGATGCCCGTCTTGCGGAGAATCGAATAGCACGCCACATTGCCAGTCAGCAGCATGATCTTCGGATCAATCAGACGGATGATTTCCAAAACGAAGGGACGATAGAAATCCGTCTCTGCGTCGGTTGGTTTGCGGAACGCCTTGCCATCGTCACCTGGTGGCAGGCGAAAGACCGAATTGGTGATGAACACATCCTTTTCGGGGTCGAAGTTCGCCGCCTGGAGAATCTTGTCGAGCAGTTGTCCCGCCTTCCCGACAAACGGCTTGCCCTTGATATTTTCCTCTGGACCTGGCGCTTCACCGACAATCAACAACTTTGCATTCGGGTTTCCACGGCTGATGACGACGTTCGTTCCAGCATTTGCCAGCGGATCGTCGGTCATGCGCTTCATCACGTCGAACAACTCATCGAGCGATTCGTATTGTTTCGGTCCTGGGTTGAAGAGATCGAATTCGGGCATGGGTTTCCTCAAGTCGGGATGGGATGTTGAATGAATTTTACAACATAATCGCGGCGACGAGCAACTCCAACGTTTCAAAGTGCGGGATATTCTCCGCGTCGAAAGCCGTCGCTTTGGAGGCGCTGCCCGAAGTCAATCCCAGCGGGCGGGTAATCACATCGAAACCAGCCTGTCGCAACACGTCCCCAGCCGCCAGCGTCGAACGGATTCCACCCATCGTATCCTCCACCACAATCAACTCGAAGGAACGCGGCAGGTCGGCAAACACGCTGTTCAAACGTCCCGTTTTTTGCCATTGCGCGGCAGCCTGAATGGAAGCCCATTCCCTGCCTGTAAACGCGGCTGCCGTCGCCGCCAACGACTGAACGGGCGACGGTTTCAACAGGGAAGCCGTATCCACGCCATGCAGTTTTGCATAATACTCCAGCCGCCCATAGCCGATCAACGGAATGTCGGGCAGCCCGACGAGTTCGAGCGCATTCTCGGCTTCGGGAGCATACCCGATATGCGAGGTCTCCACGTCGCGCGGCGGCGCAGAGGGACGCGCCGTGATGGAGGCAAGATAAACATCCTCGTGAAGGAGTTTTGCCAGCGTCTTATCGTCGAGATTGGATTTGTCGTGGGAATGCAAAAAGGATTCAGTCTCGACTTCAGCAGGCAGGTTATAGGTCTCACTGAAAACCCGACTGCCCAGCGAGAAGTGCTGGAAGAGGCGCGTGGTATGCGAAAAGTAAACGTTGCGCGAATCATGCAAAAGGTTTCGACGCAGTTCAACTGGAAGAAACGGGAAACACCCATGTTCCAACGCCGACTCTGTGGGATACACGTTCGGCAGGAGTTCGAATTCGGGGATATGAAGCTCGCCAGGCACATAGCCGTTCATCCTGCGCCCGATCTCAACCGCAGCGGATACCAGTTCTGACGGCAGGTCCACCGTCTTGTTCCAGGTCGAGAGGATGTCGTTCCATGCGGCGGCAAGCAAAACAGGGACCAGGTCCCACTCGCTGAAGATGCCGCGCTTTTCCAGGTCGGCAATTTTTTCCTCGTGGAAATCAAAATGAGGCGTCCCCATCAAGCTTGCAAAATAATTCAAGGTGGCGTGCAATGCGGCGCGATACCCCGCCGGGTTCACCAACACGCCGTCCACATCGAGCAAAATAACCTTCTTCATTTATGACGTTTCTCCAGTTCATCTAAAATATCCGCAGGGGACAAGCCGCGCGCGGCAAGTAAAACCAGCGTATGATACGTTAAATCCGCCACTTCCTCAACCAGCCGCTGGTCGTCCTGCGCCAGCGCAGCCACAACAACCTCCGTGCCTTCCTCCCCAACTTTCTGCGCGATCTTCGGCAAGCCTTCGTTGAAGAGGCTGGTGGTATATGATTTTTCAGACGGATTAATCTTGCGATCTTGAATTACATCGAACAGCCATTGAATGCTCATCTCACACTCCATGCAGGTCACGTTTTCAACGTGACAGATTTATTTTACAAGTTTCGTCACGCTGCAAGCGTGACCTACAAACTCCGAAAGAAACAACTCCGCTCGCCCGTATGGCAGGCGGGACCCGCAGGCTCGACCAGCACCAGCAACGTATCCGCATCGCAATCCACGCGAACTTCCACCACGTGCTGGGTATTACCCGAAGTCGCACCCTTATGCCACAGCTCTCCTCGACTGCGCGACCAGAATACCGTCTCGCCAGTTTCCAAAGTCAACCGCAGAGACTCGGCATTCATCCACGCCATCATCAGCACATCTTTCGTAAATGCATCCTGCACAATCGCAGGGACAAGTCCATTTGCGTCAAATTTTATTTTTTCAGTTGACAAAATTTCCATAATCAAATGTCCGTTTTTATCCGTGAATCCGTTTCAGAGTCTGTTTACAACCGCACAGGCACACCCCACCCTTGCAACTCTTTCTTCAACTCAGGGATTCTCAACTTTCCATCATGAAATAACGAAGCCGCCAGCGCCGCATCCGCATTGCCCTTGGTCAACACCTCTGCAAAGTGACGTGGAGTCCCCGCGCCACCCGAAGCGATGACGGGGACAGAGACCATATTCGAGATGATGCTCGTCAAGTCAAGGTCATAACCTGCAAGCGTGCCATCCGCATCCATGCTCGTCAACAGGATTTCGCCCGCGCCCAATTCCACGCCGCGCACCGCCCACTCGACCGCGTCGATGCCCGTCGGCGTACGACCGCCTGCCACGTACACTTCCCAACTGGAACCATTCCTCCGCGCATCGATTGCCAGCACAATGCACTGCGCCCCAAAGCGGCTCGCGCCTTCTGAAAGCAAATCGGGTCTCTTCACCGCCGCCGAGTTGACGCTGACCTTGTCCGCCCCAGCCAGCAGCAGATTGCGCATGTCGTCCACCTCGCGGATTCCGCCGCCGACGGTCAACGGCATGAAGACCGTCTCCGCCACGCGACTTACCAACTCCAGGGTTGTCCTGCGTCCTTCGTGCGTCGCGGAAATATCGAGAAAAACCAACTCGTCGGCGCCCTGCTCATCGTAGAGCCGCGCCTGCTCCACAGGGTCACCCGCATCGCGCAGGTTTACAAAATTCACGCCCTTCACCACGCGCCCGTCTTTGATGTCGAGACAGGGGATAATTCGTTTTGCCAGCATAAAACACTCCTTCAAAATAACGTCCACACCGATGTTAAGTGTACTTGACTCGTTCCATAATGTTAAGTATACTTAACATTATGGAACACAAAAGCGTAGGCAACAACCTCAAAGAAATCCGCTCAAAGCTCGGCATGACCCAGGCTGAACTTGCCGAGCAAGTTGGAGTAGCGCGCGTCTCGATCATCGCCATCGAAAACGGACGCTTTCTTCCTACCATCGAAACAGCCTTGCGTATCAGCCAGGCAGTGAACGTTCCCATCGAAAAGATATTCTGGTTGCAGGAGAACAACAAATGAAAAAAGAATTCCTTCCATATTACATTTCAAGATTCATCCTTAGCGTGGTCTTCTCCATCCTTGTATGGCATTTTACATGGACGGCTGCTGTCATGACCTTCGTATTCTTTGGGCTATTCCTGCTCTACCTGCACAGCGGCTGGTTCAGCATTGACTTGAGCACTCCGCTTTATCCTTTACGCCGCGATTCGCACGGACAAGCAATTCAAAGAAAGGCTCTCATTGCATCTGTTGTGCTCGGCTTATTGCTTTATACCTTTGCGGGTTCATTGATTTCCGGGCAAATCGCTCTCTCGATCAGCATCCTTGTCTACTTTATTGCTCAATTCACGTTCTTTATCAAGACGCAAACTCAAGAGCGTCCTTCAAATCAATAGTTCCATCATACAACGCTCTTCCTATGATACAACCCGCCAGCCCTGCATCCTTCGCCGCCTTCACATCGTCAATCGTATGCACGCCGCCTGAGGCGATCACATCCAGCCCGCTCCTCTCGGATAACTCTCGCGTCGCGGGGATATTCAGCCCGCTGCCCAAACCGTCGCGGCTGATATCGGTAAAGATAACGGTACCAAGCCCAAAGGTCCGCATCTGAAGCGCGAGGTCAAGTGCGGGCACGCCGCTGTTATCCTTCCAGCCACGAGTGCGGACAAATCCATCCCGCGCGTCGATTCCCACCACAATCCGCTCCGCGCCAAACTGTTTCAACGCATCGCGCACGATTTCAGGCTGTTCAATTGCAATCGTTCCCAGAATGACGCGGCTTACGCCCAACGCCAACGCCGCTTCAATCGAATTGAGCGAACGCATCCCGCCGCCGAATTGAACACGAGCGCCGCACTTCAAAACGGCTTCGAGAGCCTTGCGACTCGCATTATCGCTCTCGCCAAACGCCCCATCGAGGTTGACCACATGCAGCCACGACGCGCCCGCACTCAGCCAACGCCGCGCCGTTTCGGCGGGATCGTCGCTGTACGACTTCATCCGCGTGGGATCGCCCTCCTTCAAGCGCACCACCTTCCCGCCGCGCAAATCAATCGCAGGATAAATCGTAAAGCTCATGCCGCCTCCACAAAATTTCTCAGGATCTGCAACCCAACAGTCTGGCTCTTCTCAGGGTGGAACTGTACGCCGAACACATTTTCGCGCCGTACCGCGCACGTATAACGGATGCCGTAATCGACTTCCGCGATCACGTCCGCGCGGTCTCCCGCCTGGCAATAATACGAGTGGTTGAAATAGACGTACGAACCGTCTTCGACGTGATCGAAGAGCAGGACACCCTTCTTCACCCGAACCTGATTCCAACCCGTGTGTGGAATCTTCACCAGCAGCGAATCGGGGAACTTGACCACCATGCCTTCGAGAAGACCCAAGCCTTCATGATCTCCCATCTCCTCGCCGAGCTCGAACAAGGCTTGCATCCCGACGCAGATACCCAACATCGGCACACCGCGCGAGACAACCTGCTTCACGGCGTCATCGAGTCCTTTTGTCCTCAACCCCAACATGAAATCGCCAAAGGCGCCCACGCCGGGCAGGACAATCTTTGAAGCGGATAAAACCACCTGCGGATCATCTGTCCGCGCGACTGCCGCGCCAACGTTCTCCAACGCCTTCTGCACCGAGCGGAGGTTACCCGTGCCTGCGTCTATTAAAATGATATCTTTATTCATCATTCATCCTTCTGCATTCATCATTCAGAGTGTTCCCTTCGTGGACGGAATCATCCCACCACGTCTCGGGTCAAACTGCGTCGCCGCATCCAGCGCCCGCGCCCAGGCTTTGAACAACGCTTCCGCCTGATGATGGTCGTCACGTCCATACAAAATCCGCGCGTGGAGATTGCAGCGCGAAGTCACCGCAAACGACTCGAAGAAATGCGGAAACAATGTCGTCGGGATATTCCCAACATACGGCGTATGCCACTCGGCTTGAACTACTGAATAGGGGCGTCCCGACAAATCCACGGCCACATGTGCAAGCGTTTCATCCATCGGTGCAAAGCTATCTCCCATGCGGACAATCCCCTTGCGGTCACCCAACGCCTTGTCGAAAGCCTGTCCCAACGCCAGCGCGACATCTTCGACAGTGTGATGGACGTCGATGTGTAAATCCCCTTTGGCTCGGATAGTAAGGTCAAACAACCCATGTACAGCAAGATGGGTCAGCATGTGATCAAGGAATCCCACGCCCGTGGAAATCTCATGCCTGCCTATACCGTCCAACTCCAGTTTGATTTCAATTTGCGTTTCGTTTGTTTGTCGTGATATTTCTGCGGTTCGCATTTTTTCTCCTTCGGGTCGAAGGTCAAAAGTCAAAGGTCAACCGACTTTCGACCTTTGACTTTTGACTAAATCTTTCTGAATGCTTCCAATAAAACGGTTGTATCCTGCGGTCTGCCCACACTGATTCGGATATGGTCGCGCAGACCTGGCTTGTTAAAATAGCGGATGAAGACGCCATACTCCTCGGCCAGCTGCGTCTTAAGTTGGGCAGCGTCCACACCAGTGACCTGACACAAAATAAAATTCGATTGGGTGGAATACGGCTTCAGGTACGGGATGTTTTGCAGCTCTACCAGCAATTTCGTCCGCTCGGCTTTCAACAGACCCACCACCTTTGCCAACTCGCCTACATTTGCCAGTGCAGATTGCGCGGCAACACTCGCCGCCACATTGACATTATATGGCTGCTTGGACTTCCACAGAATCGGCATCAACCATTTGGGAAATGCACCATAGCCCACACGCAAGCCAGCCAATCCCGCCCACTTGCTGAATGTCCGCAAGACCACCAGATTCTCACGCTGAGGCACTTCACGGATTCGACTCAGGCTTGCGCCGAGATTCTCGCCAGCAAATTCGATATAGGCTTCATCGAGCACTACCAACAACGGAAGCGAGAGCAATTCATCCATCACAGCAGGTTCAATCAACGAGCCGTCAGGATTATTCGGCGATGCAATGAAAAGCAGCTTCGGCTTGAACTCATCCACCGCGTTTCGGATGGATGACATGTCGAGCGAGAAATCCGCCTTACGAGGAACCTCAATGCAGCGCACAGCATTCAACTCGGCATCGAAGGGATACATGCCAAAGGTGGGCGGACAGGACAAGATACACTCGCCAGGTTCGAGAAAGACGCGCATGAGCAGGTCAAGCAACTCGTCCGCGCCAGAGCCTGCGAGCAGATATTCTTCGTCCACGTCTGTAAATTTAGAAAGAGACTTTCGCAAGGCGCGGCTTTCGGGGTCTGGATAGATGTGCGGGAAGTCCATCTCTGCCAATGCCTTGCGGACAGCAGGCAAAATGCCGTAGGGGTTTTCGTTGGCATCGAGTTTGACGATCTGCGAAGGCTCGCGTCCCAGGCGGGCGGAGAGGACTTCAAACGGTTCAATCGATGCGTAAGGCGGAAGAGCCTCAAGGTGGGCGCGGATTTTCATTTCTTCAACTCCGCCAGCATCGCCGTGTAACGCGGCGGTTCTTCCTCAAAAATGTAAGTCACGGGCGAGACAATAATCCCACTGCCCCCTATCTGACGCAACTCACCGACAGCCTGCGGAAGGTGATCGCGGCGTACGACAATGGTAACAGAGTGCCAGCCCTGATTGGTCTCGCGGGTGACGATGGGACTGATGGTCGGTCCCTGCAAACCACCGAGGGAGGTTTGGGTGAAAAGTTTATGCGCGATTGCCTCGGGGCCTTCACCGCGCATGTTCGCAATGACCAGAAGATTTTCCTTCGCCCGCATGTGCGCCTCGATGTATTCGAGCAGACGGCGCGCCATCTCCAACGCGGCGGGATTGGTTTCAAGCGCCTTGCGATTCGCGATCAACGCAGATTGCGAAGCCTGAATGACCCCATCCTGAAGCGCGCGCAAACGGTTGTCTTGAAGCGTCTGCCCCGATGAAACCAAATCCGAGATGATGTCGGCGTAGCCAATCGTCGGAGCGGTTTCGAGCGTGCCTTCGGCAGCGATGAGTGTGTGCGGGATGTTTTTCTGCGCGAGAAATCTTTCGGTCAAAACAGGAAACTTTGTCGCCACACGCAGCGGACGGCTGAGGGTCGCGGCATGAGCCTTGAGCGCCTCGACAGTTCTCACCTCGCCCCAGCTTTCGGGTACTGCCAAAGTCAGGGCGCAGTGACCAAATCCCAGCGCGTCGTGCAGGACGATGATCTCGCCGTTGTCGCCGCGCCTTTCTTCGAGCACGTCGATGCCCGTGATTCCAAAATCCACACTGCCATCGCGGACGCTGACCACGATGTCACCAGGTCGTTGGAAGAGGACGGTCAGCTCGGGCAACGCGGAAATCCGAGCCTGATACTGGCGCGGGTTGAGCTTCTGAACGGAAAGTCCGGTTTCTGCAAGAAACGACATCGAATCGTCCTGCAAGCGTCCTTTGGATGGGAGTGAGAGTCGAATGTTGGTTTGCGAAGTCATAATCATTCCTTGATTGAGATAACAAAAAACCCCGACCATGGTCGGGGTTTGATGAGGTGAAATACGGCTCCTGTCAGCCTTTGACAGGTACGCACGCACAAACCTCCCGACCATGCGGGGGTTGAATATGATGGTGATGCTTGCGCGTGCAAAGGGTGTTCATATTGGGCGGCAGTATACCAATCAGATGGGGATTTGGCAAGTGGAATTTTGCTCACACCTGCGGCAGGTTTCTGCGGATCATGTTCAACATGCCGAAACCGCGCACCGTTCCCTGCACCACGCAGGTCAGCGGGTTATCCACGAGATAGGCTGGGATGCCGAGAGACTTGGTCAGCAGTTTGTCCACCCCGCGCAGGAGGGCGCCTCCACCGCACAGGGCGACGCCGCGGTCTATGATGTCGGAGACCAGTTCGGGCGGAGTCTTTTCGAGCACTTTGCGACCCGACTCGACGATCTGCTTCAACGGGTCCTGCAAGGCTTCGACGATCTCACCCGTCGTCAACGTAACGGGACGTGGCAAACCTGTCACCTGGTCCTGTCCCTGCACTTCCATGCTGTTTTCGATGTCCTGCGGAACAGCTGCGCCGATGCGGACTTTGAGTTGCTCGGCGGTTGCCTGACCAATCACCACGCCATATTTGCGGCGCACGTAGTTGACAATGGCATCGTCCAAATCCATGCCGCCGATGCGGAGTGTGTCCGCCGCCACGATGCCGTACATCGCCATTACAGCGGACTCAGTACAACCGCCGCCGAGGCTGATGATCATGTTCCCAGACGGCGAGTTGATCGGCAGATCGATGCCGATGGCAGCCGCCAAAGGCTGTTGGATGAGGAAGGCTTCGCGACTGCCGGCTTCCATCACGGCTTCATAAACGGCGCGCCGCTCGACGCTGGTGACTCCGTACGGGACGGAGATCATCACCCGTGGGCGGAAGATGCGCATCGAACCGCTCACGCGCTGGAGGAGATATTGCAGCAGGGTTTCGGTGATCTCGTAATCGGC
Source organism: Chloroflexota bacterium (assembly GCA_016234555.1). Taxonomy (GTDB): domain Bacteria; phylum Chloroflexota; class Anaerolineae; order Anaerolineales; family Villigracilaceae; genus Villigracilis. The sequence continues at coordinate 139,859 of JACRBJ010000005.1, forward strand.
GATCACCCCGCTTCGCAGTGGACGCGCCACCTCGATGCTGTCGGGGACTTTGCCGAACATGTCGCGCGCTTCGATCCCCGCCGCCACCATCTTCTGGTCGTCCACTTCGATGGCAACGATCGTCGGCTCTTCCAACAGCACCTGCGCGCTATCGGCAATGCGTGTGAACATTGTACCCAGGTCAACACCCAGGTCTTTGGAAAACATAGCCACGATTATTGCTCCGAATAATTAATGTTCTGAATAGGGTGAATGGGCGCTGCTCTTGCCGTAACGGCGGGCGGCTTCGAGGCGGAGATTGGATTTTCGCAAAGCGGCTTCCATCGCAAGGTAGGCGTCGGTATCCGCCGGCAAACCTTTGGCAAGCGCTTCCTCTGCGCGGGCGCGGGCGGCGTCTGCGCGGGCAACGTCGATCTCATGCACGTTTTCCGCCGCATCCGCCAATACGGTGACAATCCTGGGCTGGACTTCGGCAATGCCGCCAGCCACGGTGAAGACTTCTTCATTCCCTTTTTGGCGGACTTTGATAACGCCGAATTTCAGAGAGGTGAGGACGGGCGCATGTCCGGGCAGGATGCCCATTTCCCCGGCGGCGCCAGGCAAAACAACGATATCCACGTCACCCGTGAATACCGTGCGATCCTGCGAAACAATTTCACAACGAATGGTCATAAGAGTTCTCCAGTGTCATGTGTCAAGTGCCACGTGGGTTTACGTGACGCCTGACACTGGAACACTTGACACGGATTAAGACTTCGCCAGATTCTCAGCCCTGTCGCGGACATCCTGAATCGTGCCTGCCATCATGAATGCCTGTTCGGGCAGGTCATCGCATTTGCCGTCGAGGATTTCGCGGAAGCCGCTGACAGTCTCCTTGAGCGGCACGTAGCGTCCGGGGATGTTCGTAAAGCGTTCCGCCACGAAGAAGGGTTGCGAGAAGAAGCGTTCGATCTTGCGGGCACGCGACACGATAAGTTTGTCGTCTTCGGAGAGTTCGTCGATGCCGAGGATGGCGATGATGTCCTGCAAGTCCTTGTAGCGCTGGAGGATGCGCTGGACTTCACGGGCGGTGCGGTAGTGCTCCTCGCCAACGATGTTCGGGTCGAGGATGCGCGAGGTCGAAGCGAGCGGATCAACCGCCGGGTAGATGCCTTTTTCCACGATGGAGCGTTCGAGGGCGATGGTCGCGTCGAGGTGGGTGAATGTCGCCACAGGAGCGGGATCGGAGTAATCGTCTGCGGGCACGTAAACCGCCTGCATGGATGTGATCGAGCCGGTACGGGTGGAGGTGATGCGCTCCTGCAACTCACCCATTTCAGTCGCGAGGGTTGGTTGATAGCCCACGGCAGAGGGCATACGCCCAAGCAACGCGGACACTTCGGAACCAGACATCGAGAAGCGGAAGATGTTGTCTACGAAGAGCAGCACATCCTTGCCTTGATCGCGGAAGTATTCCGCCATCGAAAGCGCCGAAAGCGCCACACGCAGACGCACGCCAGAGGGTTCGTTCATCTGTCCGTACACCATGACGGTGTCTTTCATAACACCGGATTCGAGCATTTCGCGGTAAAGCTGTGTGCCCTCGCGGGTGCGTTCGCCCACGCCCGCAAACACCGAGTTGCCTTCGTGCTCCGTCGCAACCGAGCGGATGAGTTCCATGATGATGACGGTCTTGCCCGTGCCTGCGCCGCCGAAGATACCGGTCTTGCCGCCTTTGGTGAACGGAGCGATCAAGTCGATGACCTTGACGCCGGTCTCGAAGACTTCGACGCGGGTGGACTGCTCTTCAAACGAAGGAGCGGGGCGGTGGATTGGGTAATGCATCGCGGCGGTAACTTCGCCTTTTTCGTCCACGGGCTGACCCAGCACGTTGAAGATGCGTCCCAGTGTGGAAGGTCCAACGGGAACCATAATCGGCGCACCGGTGGCGATGGCGGGAATACCGCGTTGAAGACCATCGGTCGAGTCCATCGAAACCGTGCGTACCCAGCCATTGCCCAGGTGTTTTTGCACTTCGAGAATGAGCGGTTTCTTGTCTTCCCGTTCCACGGTAATCGCTTCATAAAGTTCTGGAATTCCATCTTCAGGGAATGCCACATCCACCACACCACCAAGAATTTGTACGACACGGCCTGTTGAGTTTGCCATGAGTTCCTCCAGTTATTTCGCGGCAAGCGCTTCCGCGCCGCCGACAATGTCCAAGATATCGTTCGTGATGCCCTGCTGACGAACTTTGTTATAAGCCAGTTGCAAAGCGCCGACCAGTTCCTTCGCGTTGTCGGTGGCGTTGCGCATGGCGATCATGCGAGCCGCGTGCTCGCTCGCCTGGGATTCCAAAACCGCCTGGTAAACCTGTAAAGCGGTGAAGCGCGGGATGATCTCATCGAGGATGCCGCGCATGTCGGGTTCATATTCGTACGCAGCTGCGGGTCCATGCGACGTATGTTCGAAATCCCTCACGCGACCTTCCCCATCAAGTTCAAGCGGCAGGAGCTTTTTCACGCTTGTCACCTGGCGTCCCATGTTGATGAAGCTGGTATAAACGAGATAGACCTCATCCACCTTGCCGGTGCTGAATTCTTCCACTGCAAGCCGCCCAATAGCGGAAATATCGGTGAAGGTGGGGGCGGCAGGCAGGTTGCTGAAATCAGCAATCACCTTTTTGCCGCGGCGGAACAACAGGTCGCGTCCCTTGCGCCCAACTGCGATATATTGAGTCGGCGTAGCGGACTTATCGAAACGCTGGGCAGTGAAGCGGATGACATTGGAGTTATATGCGCCCGCGAGACCGCGGTCGCCGGTGATAACCACCGTCAACGTATTCTTCACTTCGTCGCGATGCGCCAAAAGCGGGTGCAGGCTGTCACGTCCCGGTTGTTCGGAGACGTGCTTCAACACCTGCCAGGCTTTGGTCGCATACGGACGGGTCGCCATGACCGCACTGATCGCCTTGCGGACCTTGCTGGCGCTCACCGTTTCCAGCGCGCGTGTGACCTGCGAAATGTTTTTTACGCTCTTGATTCTGAGCCGCATTTCACGAGCGGAAGCCATAATCTAGTCCTTTAGTCTTATAGTCTTTAGTCTGATAGTATGATGGTCGGCATGGTCTTCGGCCATGCGACGATTTGACTATTCGACTAACTCGTCCAGCCCGCGCGGAATGCGTCGAGGGCTTTGGTCAATGCGGCGCGATTGTCGTCGGTGATGGTTTTCTTCGCGATGATGTCCTTGACAATTTCAGGGTACGAAGCCATCATGAAACGGATCAGGTCGGCCTGCCACTGCGCCATCTTTTCGAGCGGAACGCCATCGGCGTAGCCGTTTGTGCCTGCAAAAAGCACGATTACCTGGTCTTCCAGTTCCGACGGCTGATACTGCGGCTGCTTGAGGATTTCCTGCATCCGCTGACCGCGGCTCAACTGCTGTTGCGTGGACTTGTCCAAATCGGATGCCATCAGCGCGAACGCCGCCAACTCCCGGTAGGCAGCCATATCAAGGCGCAGACGACCTGCCACCTGTTTCATAGCTTTGGTCTGGGCATCGCCACCCACACGGGAGACGGAAACACCCACGTTCACCGCAGGGCGGATGCCGGCGTTAAAGAGGTTGCTCTCGAGGAAGATTTGTCCGTCTGTAATTGAAATGACGTTTGTGGGAACGTAGGCGGAAATGTCGCCCAACAGGGTTTCGATAATCGGCAGGGAGGTCAATGACCCACCCGAGCCGGCAACTTTGAGTACCTTGTGATTATCCGCGTCAGCCATGTGTTTGAGGGCTTCCGTGGCTTCATCCTTCGAGATGGGACCGGTATAAACCTTGCCATCCACACCGTCTTTTTCAGAGGCGAGTTCTTTTGCAAAATCCTTCTTGACGATAACGTACTTGTTTGCCAGGCGGGCGGAGCGTTCCAACAGGCGGGAGTGGAGATAGAACACGTCACCGGGGTAGGCTTCACGTCCGGGCGGACGGCGCAGAAGCAGGGAAACCTGACGGTATGCCCACGCGTGCTTGGAAAGGTCGTCATAGATGATGAGCGCGTCGCGCCCCGTCTCCATGAATTCCTCACCGATGGCGGTACCAGCATACGGGGCGATGTATTGCAAAGCTGCTGATTCATCCGCAGCAGCCATGACGATGATGGTATGTTCCATCGCGCCGGCTTTTTCAAGAATGCCAAGCGTACGGGCAACTGCCGCCTTCTTCTGACCGATGGCAACGTAAATGCAAACCAGGTCCTTGCCTTTTTGGTTGATGATCGTGTCAATCGCGATGGCGGTCTTGCCTGTCTGGCGGTCACCGATAATGAGTTCGCGTTGTCCACGCCCAACGGGGATCATTGCGTCGATGGATTTGATACCCGTCTGAACGGGAGTATCAACGTCCTGACGATAGACCACGCCGGGGGCAATGCGTTCCACGGGACGGAAACCTGTGGTTGCAATAGGCCCCTTGCCGTCAATCGGCTCGCCAAGCGCATTGACCACACGCCCGATCATGGCGTCACCCACCGGCACGGATGCGATGCGGTTCGTGCCGCGCACAGTCATCCCTTCGGTGATTTCGTCGTACGCACCCATGATGATGACGCCGACGCTATCCGCTTCGAGGTTGAACGCCGTACCCATCACGCCGTTGGAGAACTGGACGAGTTCCTGCGCCTTGATATTCGCAAGACCCTTTACACGGGCAATGCCATCGCCCGCCTCCAATACAACACCAATATCGCTTACACTAAACTCAGGAGTAAATCCTTCGATTTGTTTCTGCAAATCGCTCGTGATCTGCTTGATTAGGTCTGACATCAGGTAACCTCCGTCAAAGATTCGTATAACGTACAAGAACCCGGATAATGGGTTATCCGGGTGTTTTGCGATTTCCGCTCATGTTCCCGCGAATTATTTTGTGAGCAGGAATACAAGCGGGGCAATGATACCTGAAAGGCTCATGATTGTCCAGTTTGAAATATAAAACCTCCAACATGGTCGAAATTTATATGACTAGGCTTCCAACTTATCCCCATTTAAGGACGGCAATCCCTGCGAGGAGTCGCATACCACCAAAAAGAATAAGGGCGTTGACAAGCCCGGTTAGGTCTGCGATGGCGGGACCGGCAAGGGAACTGGCAAGGATGGCTACGTTGAGAATGATGGTATACCATGCCAGATGCGAGGGGCGGTCATCAGGCGGGATATGTTCGAGCATGTAGTTGATATACGCACCATTGAGCATGGCAAAGACGAATCCGCCAAGAAATGACAGGACATAGAATTGCCAGACGTTACCAGCCGCTGCCAGCATCAAAGGATATAAAGCCATGCCTGCCACGCCCCAGCCCGTTACTTTTTTGTTACCAAAGCGGTGGGCGATGCGCCTGAATTGAGTCGAACCGAGCAGTACGGTGAGGTAATAAAGCGCTGTGCCTGTGCCGAGATTATTGTCATTGAGGTGCAGAACGCGCACATTGTAGAGCGGATAAATTGGCGTCGTCATATAATGCGCCAGATGAAAGAAGAACAGCACGAGCAGAACGTTGCGAAATGGAGTTTTCCAAATATCCAGCCGCAGCGCCGACTTGAGTCCATGGGGAGGGTTGATCTGGGGCGAGGAATCAGGCTGGGGCGCGGACTGAAGTGGGAACGGTCCCTCCTGCACCGGCTTGACGTGATATAGGTGGTAGCTGCTCATCGCCGCGCCGAAGGCTCCAATCGCAAAGATGACCTGATAACCCGCTTCGAGCGGCATATTCTTCAGGATGAATCCCGCGCCGAAGGAAGTTAACATGTAGGCGATGGCGAAAGTCACATTGCGCGTGCCAGCCACCTGCGCGCGGAACCTGTCAGGGACGGCCTCGGCAAACAGGGCGTTGAAACCAACTCCCAGCGGCGTGAGCGGAATCGCCATCAGAAAGGCGAGGATGATCAGCGCCCAGATCTGTCCCTGTTCATCGAAAATCCAGCGGAGCGGAATCCACAAAAAGTATCCAGCGCGGAAGAGGACGGACGACCAGAAGACGGCGCGTCCCGTGTGACGTTTTTCGATCCAGCGACCCGCGGGAATGGCGAGGAAAAGGTTGACCACCGCTGCCATGGCGGTCAGCAGACCGACTTGCAAACCAGACGCGCCGAGGCGCGTGGCATAGACATTTAAAAAGTTGACGGAGGTCCCGCTCAATACGCCGAACCAGGCAATATCCAGGTAAAGGTGCCAGAAGTTGGAACGGTATTTTTCGGGGACGTCGGATTGGGCAAATAAATTGAAACGCATAGGAAAATGATTATAACTACGATTTGGGCTTTTCAACCCGCATGGCCTAATGGATTAAAATCTACTTATCTGAAAACAGGCAAGGAGAACACCATGAGATTCGATGGCAAAGTGGCGATCATTACGGGCGGGACTTCGGGGATTGGACTGGCGACGGCGGAACTTCTTTTAGCGGAGGGCGCTCGCGTTATCTTGATGGCGCGCAACCCAATCCGTGGGAAGGAGGCCGTCAAACGGATCACCTCTGCCGGCGGACAGGGGATTTTCATCCAAGGAGATGTGAGCGTGGCTGCGGACTGCCAGCAATGCGTGATGACCGCTGTCGAGACCTACGGGCGGCTGGACATTTTGTTCAACAACGCGGGGATCATCCACGTCAATCGCAATCTGGTGGAGACCACTGAGGAAGAGTGGGATGCCACGCTGAATTCCAATTTGAAGGGCATCTTTTGGATGTCGAAATATGCCATTCCCCATATTGCCAAGAACGGCGGTGCGATTGTCAACAATGCTTCGATCTTTGGACTGGTTGGCGGGAGCGGAGTCGCCGCCTATTGCGCGGCAAAGGGCGGGGTTATCAACCTGACCAAAGCCATGGCAATTGACCATGCAGGGCAAAACATCCGTGTGAATTGCATCTGCCCCGGCAGCGTGGATACTCCCCTGCTGGAAAACGAGATGAACGACCTAGGCGGAGTTGAGGTTCAACTCCCGAAGTTTGCTTCACGTCACCCGATGAACCGCATCGCTTCTCCCAAGGAGATCGCCCGCGCCGTCGTCTACCTCGTCTCGGACGACGCATCGTTTGTCACGGGAGCAGCCTTGCCTGTGGATGGTGGGCGCGCGGCGTGGTGATTCAAAAGAAACTGCCCCACGCACCGGTGCGCAGGGCAGTTGGGAACCTCGATTTTCCAACAAAATTATACGGGCTCGGCAATCATATCCTTGAGAAGGATTTCGAGCGCCATGGAATGTCCGCAACGTTTGTGGGTAAGGAAGAATTCGCAATCGCAGTTAAAGACGCCGTCTTTGTAGGTGACATGGTGCTCGCTATTATCGCCATGGAAGTCAACTTCAAACTGGGTGAAGTGGAAGCGGCGCCTGTCCTCAGCGTACCTTTTTGCCTTTTCTACCTTGCCGATCAGTCCAGAATCCATTGTTTTAGTCTCCTTTTTTGAGGGAATATATAAAAAATACACGCGGATAGAACCGCGTGTATTTACTCGACAGAACTGGGTACTCCATAAAATAAGCGCATGATGGCGTTACCTCGATGATGCGAGTATAGTACTTTTCAAAATGCGAGTCAATGAGGAACGGGGGATTGTCACGGATTCGTATGGGAATTGTAGGGCGGGAAAACTACGCGCAGGTTACATCAAGGACCTCCGAAGCTTCACATCCTCGGAGGCCCTGTTGTTTACTTCGACTTCTTTATCACAGGCTTTTTGACCGCCTTCGGTTTCGCCTTGACCGTCGCCCTCTTCTCGGGTTTCGCTTTCACCTTCGTCGCCTTCGGCTTTGCAGGGACAGCCTTTTCCTTTTTTGCTGTTGTTTTGCTTTTTACAGGCTTCCTGCTTGACGCCTTCTTCACAGGGATTTTTTCCTCAACCTGCCCTTCCTCCGCCGTATCAAGCGCTTTCCACTCACCCTGCGTGGACGCCTTCACGGCTTTCCGTCCGAGCTTCCGGGCAACCCGCTTCTTGGTGGAAGCGATTTCGATCTTCGATGCCTCTATCACGTTGAAGAGTTTCCGCCACTCATCGTGCATGGACTGAACGCCCGCGCCGTTGAGCTGGCTGCAAACGACCTTCCACTCGTTGTCGCCGACGAAGCGCCAATCCATAAAGGTGTGGCATTGGTAGGCGCCCAATTCGATATAAATCCCCTTCTCCCAGATTTCCTTGCAGGAGCGGATGTATTCCAACTGGGTGACGTAATCCTTGAAAATGACGTAGCCCATGCGCGGCAAGCCGAGCGCTTCGGCAAGATTCTTTTGGACCAGTTTGCCCGACCCCTTATCCAGCGCGGCGGCGGAGGTTTTGATCCAGCCCTTTGTGTCGCCAAATTTGTTATGGTAGACGATCAGTCCGCGCTCGTCGTTGAAGCGGTTGGAGTAGGCAAAGACGTTTTCGTCCACGCTGCCGTTGGGGACGTAAAAATCATAAAGCTGGAACTGCTCCACGTCGGCAAACAGGTATCGGCGGTGGAGAAGCGGGAAGATGCGCCACTCGTGTCCGCGAATCAGCCCGTCGTTGGGATGCTCGTCCCATTTCGGGGAACGGAATTCCATCCCGTATTTTTCGTAAAAGCCTTCCACCTGTCCGTGACCGAACATGGGCAAACCAGGCAGGGTGGAAAGCACCGTGCAAATGCCGAAATATTTGTCGCCGTCGCCAAACTGCTCGACGGCAGTCTTCTCGTCGGGATTGTTCATAAAGTTGACGTAACGCTTGAGGATTTGCGGGTCGAACTCCAGCGTACTTTTGATGGCAAGGCGGTATTTGGCGTTGTCTTCGTCGCGCAGCATGTGCATGAACGCCGAGTTGTAGACGCGGTGCATCCCCAGCGTGCGGACGAAATATCCCTCCATCAACCAGAAGGCTTCGGCAAGCAGCAGCGTATCGGGGACTTCCTTCGCCACGCGGTCAACCACCTCGCGCCAGAATTCCTCCGGGACCTTTTCGTCGAACTCGAAGCGAGTCATGCCATATTGCGAACGCGAGGGGATCGCTCCGCCTGCGCCGGGTTCGGGAAACCACAGGCGCTGGATGTGTTTCTTGGCGAGGGTCATTGCCGCGTCGAAGCGGATGACCGGGAAATTCCGCGCCACGTGCAAAATCACCTGAATGACCGCTTCGCGCACCACGGGGTTGGTGTAATCCAACTGGGCGGTGTCGTTCCATGGGAAGGATGTGCCGTCGTTGCCGTGATAGATGTATTTGGTTTCGTTGGTGCGGTAATTGTGCAACTTGAAAACAACCGACGCATCCGAGTGGTTGTAGTAATGATCTTCGAGGACAATCGCCGCGCGGGAGTCGCTGGAAAGGTTTTCGCTATTGAAGGTATATGAGGGATAGGGCGGAATCGGCGAGGACAAAAACCAGTCGGGATGTTCGACGACCCAGGTGGAGTCGATGCCCATGTGGTTGGGAACCATGTCGGCGGAGAGTCGAATGCCGCGTCCCCAGGCGCGGGAGCGGAGATTGTTCAGCGCGTTCCAGCCGCCGAGGTCAGTGGCGATGTCGTATGAATGAAGCGAGTACGCCGAAGCGACGGCATCCTGCTGTCCCATGCGTTGTTTGATGCGCTGACTGGCGCGGCTGCGCTCCCAGAGACCGATCAGCCACAAGCCGGTGAATCCGCTTGAGGCGAGCAGGTCCAACTCCTCGTCGGGAATCTGGTCGAGGGTGACAATATCCCGCTGGTATTTCTTCGAGAGCTGCGAGAGCCAGACGTAGGTGTTCTTGGCGACCAGCACCAGGCGCGGCATCCAATCCTTATCCACGCTGTAACGCTCGTACTCGGCATATTCCCCGCCCGAATAACTGGGGACGTGTGTCTCGGCTTTTTGCGAATCGATGGGACCATGTTTGCGGATCGTATCCTCGCGCAGGAAATCCAGGCTGCGCAAAAGATGAAGCGAGAAGGTCTCGCCAAGCAGGTGTCCCCACTTTTCGATGATGTACCGCAGTTGTCCTTCGAGCGAGTCGGGGGATGCCTTGACCGGCGCGAGCAAAATCTCGGTGATCGACTCACCCGAGCCTGACTCTCCCTTCTCAAGCCCCGGCTGCTGCGAATGGAAAGCTATCAAAGACTGTACGAATTCCTTGTAGGCGGAACCGCGCATCACGGATTCGTCGAACAAATCCTTGTAACGGCTCAAGGCTGGATTGTTGTTCGAGTTGTTAACCAGCAGCATTTCCTCGATGGTTGCCGCGCGTCTCCCGCGCCCAAAGTCGCTCGCGTTCGGGGCTTTGGAAAGATAGATTCCCGCCGTCACTTCGCCGCGAAAAACCGCCAGCGGCGGAAACTCGTCGGTGAACTTGCCGAGGGTCAGGTCGTACTTCGAGCCGAGGCTGGATTGCAGCATTCCCATGGCGCGTCCCATGACGCCAGAATACCTGCCATAAAAATGCTTGAGGATGATGTGATACGCCTCGTCGAGCATGGACAGCGCATACAGATCAGCGGCGGAAACAGGCTCGGAACGGCTCGCTGAAATTTGGGCGGCAAAGGCGCGGGCGGTGGCAAGATCGGATAGGATTACATGTCCGTCCGGGCGGAAGAAGTCCGCGGAAAAACTGTACTTGAGACGGGATGCGCGCGTGGTTAACATGCGGCAATGATACCCGATAAATGAAATTTTTCGGGTAAAATCCTGCCTGTAAACATGAACACTTCATTGATGCAATTTGTTCTGCTTCTCTTGCTCGGCGCGCTATATTTGCCGATCATTTTTTTCGCAGTACAGCGGCGGGATGAAGAGCATACAACGTCCAACTGGTTTGCGGCATCCTACTCCCTGCTGGCGATTGCGCTGACAGTTGCCGAAGCCATCTGGCGCAACGGGGAAATTTCAGCAAGCGGCGCGGCATCCTTTCAGGAAGTTCAAATCCACGTTTCGTTCATCCTGCTCACCATCCTGCTGCTTGCGCTCCTGACTTTTCTGAGGCGTGAAAACTGGTGGATTTGGGTGGGCGTGTGGGCTGTCTGGGCGCTTGGGCTTGCCCTCATTTTGACCAACGCCTTCAACCTGCCCGACGTCCTTTGGACGAACGGCAACCTGACCCTGCACCGCTCGCGGCTGGGACCCGCGTGGTCGGTTTTGTGGTGGCTGGGGTTGTCAATCGGTTTTGTGATTGCAGTCGCCAACGGGAACAGGGAGGCGCGCCAGGTGTTGTTTCGCAACCGCCTGAACTATTGGTGGTTCGCCATCTTCCTGACATTCGTCAACGACGTTCTGCTCTTCTCCAATGTCGTCATTCCTGGTCAGCCTGTGCGCCTGCTGGTGGCGGCGCTGGCGGCGTACGTCATTAGCACACACAACGTCCCCGACCTGAAACACATCCTCCGCCGGCTGCTGGCATACGTCGTCATCGCCGCAGCCATCGTCGGGTTTTACATCGCGGGCGTTCTATTATTGCAAGCCGTCTTCAAAAACATCCATCCCCTGCTTGCGGGCGCGTCCATCGCGCTCCTGCTGACCGCGATCTTCGCCCCCCTGCTGGGACTGGTATCGCGCACCATCAACAACTGGACCAAGGGCGACCAGTACGACGCCAGCCGCACCATCCACCAATATAGCGAGAGCATCAGCAACATTCTGGATATGGACAGGCTGGCAAGCATCGCTGTCGGTATCATCCTTGAAGCGATGCAGATCGAGCGCGGATTCCTCTTCCTCGTGGATGGGGAGCGCCAGGCGGATGGGCACAAAATCTATCGCCTGCGCTCTGCCCGCAGTCCCGAAGAAAGACAGTTGATCGCGGTGGAATTGGACGAGAACGAAATCATCGCTTCGTACTTTGTGCGCGAACAACGCCCGCTCCTGCAATACGACCTGGATCTGCTCCCCGCCTATCGGGCTGCTTCCCCCTTCGAGCGGGACTGGTTCAGCAAGCTGCAGTCTGAGGTGTACATTCCCATTTTCGCAAAAAAACAATGGATCGGTCTGCTGGCGTTCGGTCCCAAAATCAGCGGCAACCGTTACACCAAGGAAGACCTTGTCACCCTCAGCGCCCATGCCAACCAGACGGCGGTGGCGTTGGAAAATGCCCGACTGGTGGACAACCTGATGCGGCTGAACAACGAACTGCGTCAGGCGCGCCGCGCTCTCGAAAAGAACAACCGCGACCTCGAACGCATCGACCAGGCGAAATCCGATTTCATCAGCATCGCCTCGCACGAGCTCCGCACACCGCTGACGGTCATCAAAGGCTACAGTGAAATGCTGCTGGAAAGCCCCAGCCTCGACCCAAACTTCAAGTCCATCATGGAAAAAATCCAGGAAGGCACGCTGCGCCTGCACGAGGTCATGGACTCGATGTTCGACATCGCCCAGATCGACGCGCGTTCGCTCAAGCCGCACACCCAACCCGTGGAGTTGGGACATCTCATCAAGGAAGTCTGCCTCGAACAGGTTGGCCCGGTCAAGGAGCGCAAGCAGGTGTTGACTTTGGACCTTCCCCGGCTGCCGACGGTCAAGGCGGACCCCAACCTGCTGCGGAAGCTGTTCCATCACATCATCGGCAACGCGGTGAAGTTCACGCCCAACAGCGGAAAGATCACCGTCAGCGGGCGCGCCATCCCGCCCATCCTCGACCTGCCAAGCGGTGGCGTGGAGTTGATCTTCAGCGACACCGGCGTGGGTGTGGACCCGACCTTCCGCGAGATCATCTTCACCAAGTTCTACCAGCCCGGTGATTTGGGCAAACACTCCACCAGCAAGACCCGTTTCAAGGGCGGCGGCGCGGGACTTGGATTGGCGCTGTCGAAGGGCATTGTCGAAGCGCACGGCGGGCGCATCTACGTGGAAAGCCCCGGCTACGACGAGATTAACTTCCCGGGCAGCCAGTTCCACGTGATTTTGCCACTGGGCAAGCTGGAGAACGGCGAACAGCCGAAGGTCAGCGAGGCAATGAAGTTTCAGATATAGCTTGGATTTTTCCCTGACTAAAACGAAAACAGCATCTCAATGCCATATAACATGATGTGCCTGCAAAAGATGAATTTGCAGCACGTCATGTTGTTTTTATTCTGGACAAGACCATTCCGAATACCTATAACCGGCTACAGGTCACAAAATTGCGGAGCGATGGTAGGATGTAACCCAACAAGACGTTGAAAACTTCAAAGAAAAAAATCCCCGGCTCGTAAAACTACTGGCAGTTATCTTGGTGATCTTGCTGTGTTGTATCCTTTCAGTGAATGCCTTGCATTGGAAAATATGCAAAGGACCGAAATTCACTTTATTGGAAGAGGAACTATTTTGGCAGATGTGCAGAGAAGAACAGGAAGCGCTGTTTTGGGAGACTTGCAGGGAATTTGATCTTAACCCGCCGCCCAACACGGAAGTTCTTGTCTCTGCCTGCACGCGCCCATCTGCAAGGGGAGTACCCGGCGGAGAGGTACTGTTCGTGCATGAGGGACTGACCGACAAAACGTACCTGCTGGATTTACGCACCGGGGAAAAGAGAGATATCCCCGATGACCCGCTTTTTCTTGACCATAGAGTATTTCTAAGTTCAGAACTGGTCTGGTTGGAAAGTGGTGTGGCGGCGGACCCCAATGATCCCAATTATAGACCTCACTACATTTTGGATTTGACCGATGGTCAACGTTACGAACTATTTGATGCGACTCGACTTCCAAGGTTGGATGATTATAAGTTTGACCCTAAATATTATTCTTATTTTACAGGTGCTGAACAGGTTTTCATCGATCAATCGAAAAATACTTTGATTGCTTTGTCCACCAACTTCCGCCAACACCCTGAAGATAATGTAATTATTTCCCAGTTTTCCCTTGGTTCGGCGAGTTCAAGCGCCAAGAATGGCGAATTGTTAGAGCAACTCATGAAAGACTTGGGGGTGGATTATCAAACTATAGATTTCTCGCTCATGTACGCCGATGTCCCTTCGCCAACAGGCAAGTATATCGTCCGAGATGACGGTATCTATCTTTCCAAGATAAACACACCTGTTATGCCCCGCGATTTGGGCTGGTATTTCAGGGGTTGGTATTATGACGAAAGCGGGGTGGTGTTTCATGAAGGTACTACCTTTTTATATCATGCTCCCTTCGGCGGTGGCGTAGGATTTCCTGTTTCGTATCCTATTCTCAAATTGCGCCTGCCTGCGCAATGAATTTGCCGAAAAAATCCCCAAACCAGAATTGCTCCCGCCGCAGTCCCCGGCAGCGGGACACCACAGGGAATATTTTTTCATTTCCTCTTCAACAACCCAGTCAACGCCCGCAGCAGGTGATTCGCGTCACGGCTGGAGTTGTAGCCCTGGATCGAAACGCGAATCAGTTTTATCTTGTTCCATTCAATGAGCGGGACCTCGATGCGGTACTCGTCGTACAGGCGGGATTTGAGCATGGCAATATCCGTGTCCACGGGCAGGAGTGCGGCAGACATCTGGGAAAACCACGAGGCATCGTCCGAGTGGATGGGCGGGATGCCGGTCAACTCGCAGATGCGGCGCTGGGCGTCCCCTGCCAGTTCACGGCTGGCAGCGCGCACATCCTCCCAATGATTCCGCTGCTGAAATTGGATCGCTGCCGGCACAGACAAAAACGCGGCAATATCGCGAGTCCCCCACCACTCGTGGAGGTCAACAAAGGCTGATGGACCGGGTGTTTCGGGTTCGTATCCCCACGAGACAACCAGCGGCTTGAGCAAATTCTGCACTTCGGGGCGCGCATACAAAAAGCCAGCGCCCTTTGGAGCGCACAACCACTTGTGCAGGTTTCCGCCATAGAAGTCCGCGCCGAGGGAATCGAGGTTGAGCGGAATTTGTCCCGCCACGTGAGCGCCGTCAATGACGGTGAGGATGCCCGCCGTCCGCGCCCGCTGAATGATCTCACGCACGGGGAGAATCAGCGCAGTTGGTGAGGTGATATGGCTGAGGAAGATCACCCTCGTGCGCGGCGTGACTCCCGACCAGAATGAGTCGATGAAATCCTCTTTTGAGGTCAACAATACGGGACGGTTGAGGTAGGTGAAACCGCGTTTCTTGGCAAGAAATCTCCACGTCCGATCCATCGCCCCGTATTCGTGGTCCGTCGAGAGGACTTCATCCCCCGCGCCCAAATCCAGAGAACGCGCCACGATATTGAGCGAGATGGTCACGTTTTGGGTGTAGACGAGGTTGTCAGTGTGGGTACCGAGGTAAGCCCCAAGCGCCGCCCGCGATTCAGCTATCAGCCCCGCAAAGCGTCTGCCCAGGAATTCGACGGGTTGTCGTTCGAGTTCCAACTGCCAGCGCTGATACTCGTCGAAGACAGCCTTGGGCGTCGCGCCAAATGAGCCGTGGTTCAGGTAAGTGACCGACGGGTCGAGCAAAAAAAGTCTGCGAAGGTTGTACATTGAATTGGATGGGAGCTGCGAGGCTCGTGGAAATCCAAAAATCACAAGCCTCGCGCCCGTTGATGTGCTATTTCACAGTAATCACGATCGTCTCGATGGCATCGCCCGTGAAGGAAGGATTTTGTTGCGGGTCGCGGCGGGTGATTCCGTTCACCACGTCCATGCCCTCGACCACCTGACCGAAGATGGTGTATCCACCGTCCAGCATCGGTTGCGCATCAAAGGTGATGAAAAACTGGCTGCCGTTGGTGTCTCGTCCCGCGTTTGCCATGGCGACCACGCCCGCCTTATCGAAGGTCAGGTCGCTGTCTTCGTTGACGAATTCATAGCCGGGTCCGCCTGAACCGGCGCCGGTCGGGTCGCCGCCCTGAGCCATGAAGCCCTCCAGCACGCGATGGAAGGTCAACCCGTCAAAATAGTTTTTGCACGCCAGGAACACAAAACTGTTGACCGTGATCGGCGCCTTGGCGGGATATAACTCCACAACGAACTCGCCGCCCTTCGCCATCTTGAAGGTCGCAAAATATTAGATCTCTTGCAAAAGTAGGCTAGTAAGCAGTTTTGAGCTCCATGTTACAGATGGCAGCGATCAGGTTAAAACGTAACCCAAAACGTTTGCGACGATTTCGATAACGTTCGCTCAAAATGCGAAAGATTTTCAAGCG
>JACRBJ010000001.1 GCA_016234555.1 Chloroflexota bacterium
CAAACTTTATTCTCTCATCGCTATTTTCGAACATCGCAGTTTTATGATGAAATCCGAAAAGTATCGCGCCTTCGCTCAAATTACCGCTACTCTCGCTCTACTCGCACCTTTCTTCCTGTATCTTTTGGATAAAGTCTAGCTGAAGTTCTCGCCGTAAACTCAGCACGGTCAGGTAGCTGAGCCCCAACTCTGCAGCCAGTTCGTTCGTGGTTTCACCTTTCAGGATGCCACGCAATAACAAGACCACCTGTTGTGGTGTGAGATGATGCTGTTGTAGGACTGTTCTGCTGTACAGGTTGTAGGTGTGTTTGCACTTGCAGCAACGGTATACCTTCAACTTGCTTTTGCGGGTCACACGAAACAAGTTGGCTTGTTCCACTGACGCTTGACACCAGGAACACTTCAACCCTTGCGGGTGGAAGTGCTTCAAAATCCATTGTTCGCTTTCTTCTTCACTCAGTAGTCCTGTGATTGGAAATTCCATCACCACAGTCTACCATCACTCTTTCTATACATGAGCCAATATGTTTTAGATAATCCTGAGTGGAAATGGTCAGAGTTTGATTCATGGACATTTCTCACTTGATGATAACTTGAGTTTAGAGTAGCAAAGTAACGCACAAAAGATGTGCGATCGTGCCGAACGTTAAAAACTGAAAAGCAAATACCAATTACGGACTGGCAGAAGGCAAGACCTGGGCTTTTGGGTTCTTGAACACCACCGAATAACGGCTACGTGGTGGCGGGCAATAATTTTTTTGCCTACCTGTGCCTTTTCCAGCGGGTCTGGGCTTAGCAGCTGGTGTGCCCAACTCCAACAAAAATGCCAGAGCGGAGCGATGCACTTGATAAGGCGTAAGCATGACCCGTTGTTGCCTACTGAGTGGATACCATGCAGGGCGGTTTTCTTGAACATCGTCACGTACTAACAACAATTGCCAATATGCTAACGCACATAGCCACATCCATTGTTGCGCGCTGACCAGATTGGGAGAACGGTTGCTATTGAGACCCATATGCTGCTTCAAAAAGCGGAACATGTGCTCAATGGCAAAACGCTATAAATACATGCGGCAGAGATCGGGCAAGGCGACATCATTCGGTCCCGTCCAGAATAACCACATCGGACGTTTGTAACGTGGTGCTCCATCTTCCTTCAAGAATTCCACTTGCACCAGCGAGCCAATCAAATCAGCCAGTTTCTTGAAGTGCAGGTTTTGCCATAAAGATACGCGTACAGTCTGCTTGCCCAGTTCAAATGTTTCGGTGCGTTCAGCAGCACGATGAGTCTTATTCAAGGGAAAGGACTTGCCGTGTTTGGATGGTCTGCCCTTCTTGCCCGCTGTTTCGGTTTAGGATTTTCATACAAAACCCGATTGCTGGCAAGACGCACCAAGGCAAAAGTATTCTGGAACCATCGAAAAATACCCAAAAACAACTGGTCGGTATAGCGACTGTCTGCGACCAACACCTTTTTCTGCGGGTCACGGATATCCAATTCCCTCACTTGAAATGCTGCCACTTGGGTATCGGTCATTTCAGTGTCAATCCGTTCCACATCTACAGGCGCTGCCCACGATGTACCAAAGTTCAGTAAACGCACCAACCATGAATACTTGTGACCATAGCGGATCGGGGCTTTTTGATTCGATTTCAAAACGCTGCGGTCAGGCAAGGTTTCCGCTTGTTCATGTTCGTTGGCTGTCGCGTCAGTCGCATAGACTTTATAGCCTGCAATTGTTTCACTGTCGGTTGGTACACAATGCGGCAACATGGACAGCAGATCATCCATGTTCATCTCGCCGTTTTCCAAACCATCGTACACGCTGGAAAACTTCCGCGCAAAGGGTGTTTCTTCGCTCAACGCTACTGGTGAACTGACATGACCCGCAATCGTTAGGACATCCACCAAATTGAACAGGGTGTCAGCCCGTTTGATAAAGTTTTGGTACAATGCTTTTCGGAACTCGCTGATAGTTTTCTTCACAAAAAACTTTTACCAGCAAGTTCCATTTTTGTTAAGATACTTTGAACTCTAAACTCAAGTAATAAAATGTCAATACGAAAATAGGCAGTGTGAACGCCATCGAGGTAATCGGGCGGGCGGCAAAAGTATGGAAGTGGACAAAAGCCTTCGATTAACCGAAGGCTTTTGTTTCAACAACCTTGCTGAATTTCCCATGATGCCAATATCGGGCAGGGACTGCGTGGCAACGGCAAGAACGGGCGGGAGAATACCAAATACCGCAAGGGGTAATCCAACGATGTTGTAAGTGGTGGTGAATAACAGATTGGTTTTCACCACCCGCATGATTCGTTTGGCAATCTTCAACACATCGGGGGACAAGATTCCAGCCTTCGCGCATCAAGGCAGTGCGAGCCGCTTCGATGGCGACATCGTGCCTGCCACACCCATCGCCATGCCAATATTTACCAGGGCAAGCGTAGGTGCATCATTCACGCCGTCACCAATCATGACAACCAACATATCCCTTTGCCTGATATTCCTTGACCACATTGATATTGTGTTCAAGCAGAAGATTGGCACGATTGGAAGCACCCAATTTTTGCGAGTGTGGAGGCCATTCTTTCATTATCGCCCGTCAACAGCTCAATATGTCGAATACAAAGCGAACGAACTTAAGTCAGTACATTTAGCACTTCGGAGCGTAATATGTCAACACGATCTTAAAGCCATGGGAGATCCTCACCTACCATTACACATCACGAATTAGCATTAAAAATATCTCTACTGCCCTGGGGTCGAAATGTGTCCCTGATTGCTCCTGAATATACGCCAGTGTTTTTTCCCTCGACCAGCCCTTGCGATACGGGCGATTGCTGGTGAGCGCATCCCATACATCCACCACTGCAAAGAGACGTGCAGATAATGGAATTTCTTCGCCTTTCAACCCGCGCGGATAGCCCGTGCCATCCCATTTTTCGTGGTGACAATAGGGAATGTCGAGCGCTTCGTGCAGGAATTCGATGGGTGAAAGCAGTTCGTAGGCAAAGACGGGATGTTGGCGCATTTGCGCCCATTCTTCGTCCGTCAGTTTTCCAGGTTTGAGCAAGATATGGTCTGGCACGCCCATCTTGCCGATGTCGTGCAGGAGCGCACCGCGGCGGATATGGACAATATTGGCTTCAGGAATGCCAATGATTCGCGCCATTTTCAAGGTTAAGGCAGTGACACGCTGGGTATGACCTTCGGTTTCCCTGTCGCGTAAATCGAGGGCACGTGACC
This sequence comes from Chloroflexota bacterium, assembly GCA_016234555.1. Classification (GTDB taxonomy): domain Bacteria; phylum Chloroflexota; class Anaerolineae; order Anaerolineales; family Villigracilaceae; genus Villigracilis. Next base: position 3,248 of record JACRBJ010000001.1, read on the forward strand.
AACCTTCAATGTTTTCCTCATAAGCGTCGGTGAGACGGCTGGCATATTGGGTGGTCTGCTCGAAGAGCGTGGTGCGGTGGATGGCTATGGCAGCCATATTGGCGATTCCTTCAAGCAGACGTATATCGGCGTCCTGCATATGTGAGATGCTTTTGATCCACAATGCGCCGATGGTCTTCCGATCCGCGATCAGTGGGGCGCAGGCAACGCATATCTCTCCTTCGATCAGGTCGGTACGGTAATTGTTTGGATCGCTGTTCAGATCATTGGTCACGTAGGTCTCGCCGCTAGCCATGACCATGCCAGTGATACCTTGTCCCAATGGGATCCGCAGGTGATTCCACGCTTCGAGCCCGCCGCGCGCCAGTTCGACAACGATTTCGCCGCTGGAATTGCCCAGAAGAGCCAGTGCAGCACCATCCAGTGTTAGTAACAGAATGATTTGATCGAGGATGGTGGGGATCATCTCGGCGCGCGTTGGAGCGGCACGTAAGACGGTTGCCAGCGCCAGCAGCGTCTCACGCTCACGCTCACGCTGTTTGCGCTCGGTGATGTCCTGCGCCGCATTGAGAATATATTTTTGACTGTCGATGTTCACATAATCAATATTCACCGAGAAGAAACGGGGTTCGCCTGACTTCGTGCGCAACGCAGTCTCCAGGTTGTGCACAAAGCCATGGTCATTCAATTCGGCAAGCACTCGTTTCCGCACGTCCATGTTGGGATTAATGCCCAGTTCCAGGGAAGTCTTGCCTATCGCCTCCTGCCTGGCGTATCCAAACATGCGTTCGAACGATTCGTTGACGTTTACAATGACACCGTTAGGCAATACCGAAAGAGAAATGGCAAATGGTGCTTCTTCAAAAAGAGTGGAGAATTTTTCTTCGCTCTCGCGCAGGGCTTCCTCCGCGCGTTTGCGTTCTGTAATGTCTTGCTGTGTGGCAACCCGATACAACAGGCTTCCCGTTTGGTCTCGAACGCTGACAATATCCATTTGCACGAGATATTGACTTCCATCCTTCCGCACCATATGGGCTTCGTAACGGCTACTACCCATTTGGTCGGCTTTTGCAATATGTTGTTTGACGTGCTCATGGTCCTCAGGAGCATACATGCTCAGGATCGGCATGGATGCAATTTCCTCGATCCCCCGCCCCTGCATGCGGGCAAAAGATGGGTTACAAGTTAGGACCTGGTTCGTGGTTGGCAAACCAATCGCTATCCCATGCGTGCAATTTTCAAAAGCATCCGCCCATTGCCTCAGCAATTTTTCGTTTTTCTTGCGCTCGGTGATGTCACGGACGAGCATGGATGCGGTTTGATGAGAGCCGTCGGGGGCCAAAATGGGGTTGACGCGTGCCATGAACCAACGCTGCCCGCCAATGACCTGCAAAGGGTATTCGATGATTTCAGTGTGTCCCTCGAAGATCGCGTGCCTCACCGCTTCGATGAAGGGGCGACCAGTTTCCTCCCCCAGAACATCGTCAATCCCTCGTCCAAGTACTTGTGCTGTGGGTTGGGCAAGTTTGCTTTCATCCGCCGTCCAAACGTTGAGATAGATTCCCTGTTCGTCGAATTCGAAGACGATATCGTCCAGTGAGGTAACCAGCGCGGTCATCTGCCGTTCTCTTTCGAGAATGGCTGCTTCTGCGCGTTTGCGTTCGGTGATGTCTATGAATATGGTAAGGAAATACTTTTCCCCGCGCTGTTCAACCGTCTCAATATAGAGCGCCGCCATGCCCGTTGTCCCGAACTTGGTCTTGAACGAAAATTCATAGTTCCACAACCTGCCGCTTTTGAGTACGATTTCATATGCGCGCTGCCGCTCTGCTGCGTCCATCCAATAATCAAAATTGACGCTCGGTTTCCCAATCAATTCTTCCCGCATATAGCCGAACAATTTTTCGGTCGCGCGGCTCACATCCACAATGGTTCTATCTGCAAGTTTGGACAATGCGGTCGCCACCGGGCTCTTGTGAAATATTGCTTGAAATAGTTCACGCGTCGCCCGCAGTTCCTCCTCCCCCCGCTTGCGCTGTTTTTCATCTTCGATGGTTTCGAGTGCGAACCCAATATCGCCGCTTATCTCCGTCAGCAGTCGGATTTCTGCGGGCGTAAACAGATTGGGTTGCTCCGCATACACGGATAGTATGCCGAAGATCTGTCCGTGCCGGTATAAGGGAAGGGAGGCAAAGGAACGAAGCTGCCGTTGTTCTGCCTGTTGACGAAACGGAAACTCCTGCGGGTCGCGTGTGAGGTTGTTATAGGTGACGGCTTCTCCCACGCGAATGGACTGTGAAAAGGCAAGTGGCAGGTTAATCTCTTCACCTATGGCGAATTCATCGCCCAACCAGGTCGTGCCATTCATTCCGCAGAACGCCGCCACGTGCAACGTCTGCCCATCCTCGTCGAACGCGCCGATCCATACCAGATCGAATGAACCGTACACGACGCCGACCTCGCAGATGCGATTGAACAACTCCCGCGACTCGCGGATGCGGACGATGTTTTGGTTGACCTGGCTCAACATGGCATAGAGCCGATTGGCAATCGCCGTCCGTTCTTCCTCGCGGATCAAAATCCCCCCTCCAACATAGACTGCAAGGGTGAGAAAGACAATGCGCAGGGTAACGAGAACGATCGCAACGTTATCCTCATCGACGAATCCCAGTCTCTCGCCCTGCTGGGCCAGCCAGCCAAAGAGAGGGACAATGACAATGATCACGCACATCATCAGGCGCGTGGCTGCTCCGCCTGGCAATGGCGACAGGAACGTTCTGACTATAGGGTAGTCGGGTCGTGCGGCAAGAAAAGCGATGAATAGAATGAAAAACAGAATCGCCGTGTGCAAGGCTATCGAGGAATAACCCCCCAACCGATAGAGTAATTCGTAACCGAATAGATAGCCGATGATCGCCAGCAGCGACAGATAGTATCCGCCAATAAGAGAGCGATTTAATAGTCATGTTGGAAGCATTTTCAGCATACGTCGCGAGCTGGCGATATACACCATACTTTCGCTGGATAATGTGGTGTGCTCGTAATCGCGAGCCAGACGGCGGTAACGACCTAACCATCCGAAGG
>JACRBJ010000006.1 GCA_016234555.1 Chloroflexota bacterium
AACGGTCAATTCTGTGATCAAACGCAAGTTTGGTGATACCATCCGTTCTCGAAAGACACAACTTCAGAACCGCGAGCCGATTATCAAGGCCTTGGTCTACAACATTCATCGCTAGTTCACATTATCTTTGCAACAGAGCAAGATAGAAGCCTTAATGGCAGGTGGACGCGATAAATAGCTATTAAATCAAAACAGGGCTGCATTCCAATCGCAGCCCTGTTTTGATTTTGTTGAAACTGGTCTTTATGCCTTCGCAGCCTTGAATGCCGCGCTGACGATTTCCTGCGCCTCGTCCACAAAGCTTGTGGCGTAAGGAACATTCGGTGGGGAAAACAGAAAAATAAATGACGGTTTGTCCATGAAACTTAAGTACTGGTGTGGTCGAAATTTGCAGATCATAAATCTTTCAAAAGTGATAACTCCCGAAAAGTGAATTTATGAGGATTGGATGGGGGGCAGGTATACAATTTTTACCAATAACAAGAAAGGAGATAGTCATGAAAAAAGTTTCGCGTTTGATCCCTATCATTTTGCTTTGCGGGTTGATTCTCGCAGCCTGTTCATCTGCCACTCAACCCGCGCCACAACCAAGTGAGGCGGCGGTCGTGGAATCCAATGTAACCGAGGCCCCGACTGCGGAAGCGCAAGCTGCCGCACCAGCAACTGTGGAACCCCAGGCAGCTCCCGCCATCCAGCATACGAATGTCCCCGCTTCCCCGCCCGCTTCGGGAGGCGAAAAATGGGGCGATCACAGTACCGTCAGTTCGAATAATGCAGCCCGGGCGCTGCTTGGCGATGATTTCTCCGAGAGCAAATTTGAAAGACCTTACAACGCCAACACAATGGATGTATATTTTCCGCAACTTGACATTGATGGAGCCGTCGTTTATCCGGAGGATGCCGCCTGGGTCTATGCAATCATCTCCATGGTCAGCCGCGATGCGAACAATTCCTTTGCGGGCCAGTATGCCATTGAGTTGGACCTAGATCGGAACGGTCGCGGTGAGTTTTTGATTGTGGTGGATCAACCTTCCTCGGCAGATTGGACCACCGAAGGTGTCCGCGTGTACAAGGATGCGAATCTCGATATAGGGGGGGTAAAGCCTGCGACCGCGGATAGCGAAGGTATCAGCAGCAATGGATACGAAGCTGTTTTGTTCGATCAGGGAACCGGGGACGACCCCGACCTGGCTTGGTACCGCCTGGACCCCAGCAATCCCAACAGCATCCAGATTGCGTATAAACAGTCGCTTCTGGGTGGCGTAACGAAATATACTGCGGGAATCTGGGCGGGAACACGCCTGGATCCAGCGCTGTTCGATTACAACGATCACTTTACGTACGAACAGGCTGGCGCAGCCAATTCCGAAATCAAAAACTTCTATCCCATCAAGGCTCTGTCCGAACTCGATAATACCTGCCGTTATGCCATTGGCTACGATGCAACCGGGTTGGAACCTGGAATCTGTCCGTAGCAATAAGAAGCGATGACGGAAATTTCTTACATTATCCCCCGATGAAAATCGGGGGATAATATTTTAAGGGCGTTTTCCTTCAACACGTCCATGTCCGCGTGGGCGGGATGCGCAAGCTCAAAATGTGACATTATCCACAAATCCCCAAACTGTCTATTGACACGGATGAAAAAAACATTAGTATGTATCCAAACCGAATTTCATCCAGGTCTATAAAACAGGAGACTCTCATGAAACGCTTGATTATTTGCGCTGACGGAACCTGGGATACACCCGATATTATCGACACCGACAAGCAGAGTTCCGGCCAGGAACGATTAGGAGACCCGGAACAGAAAATTCTCTATAACAGACCGATCCGCGAACCAACCAACGTAGTAAAAATGGCGCGCGCCATCGTACCAACAGCAAAAGACAAAACATCTCAAGTGGTCTATTATGACACAGGCGTTGGAACAGGCTTGGGTCTTTATGATAAGTTTATCGGGGGAGGTTTTGGGGTTGGTTTATCCAATAATATTCTGAATTGCTATCGATTCCTGGTCGATAACTACGATGAAGGTGACGACATCTTTTTATTCGGATTTAGCCGCGGAGCCTTCACGGTGCGCAGTCTGGCGGGGATGTTGCACCGCTGCGGGCTTTTAACCAAGGACGATGCATACTACATCCCGGAAGCCTACGAACATTATCTGCTGGAGGATGGTGACCCGTCCCTGCCGATCTTCCGTGAAGGAACGGGATTCCACAAACGTAATGATCCAGCCCGCATGGTCAGGATAAAGTTTATCGGCGTGTGGGACACCGTGGGCGCATTGGGACTGCCTTTCCATGGTCCACTCTCGCGCCGCATCAACCAAAAATATGCCTTTCATAATGTACAGTTGAGTCCAAGAGTCGATTTCGCCTACCAGGCTCTGGCAATCGACGAATGGCGCTATCCCTTCGCAGCTACGTTATGGGATCCGAAAGAACCGATTCCAGAATACCAGACCATTGAACAAAGGTGGTTTGCCGGCTGTCATTCGAACGTGGGCGGCTCTCTAAATGCAGACCGTCTCCAGGATCAAACAGGAACATATCGAAGCTACCGATTGGAGAATTATGCCTTCCGCTGGATGGTGAAAAAAGCCACCGCAGACTCGGTGGGGCTGGAATGCAATTCAGCTTATATAAGACACTTCAACGCCCGTCCAGATTGCACCATCCGCAACCCCCTGACGGGTATTTACAAACTTTGGGGCAAACATCTGCGCCCAATTGGCATGACAAAATACGGCAATGAAACCATCGATGAAAGTGTAAAAGCGCGCATGGACACCGACCCCAAATACCTGCCACCCAACCTGATGGCATTTCTAAAAAATCAGAACAATTAAAGAGGAGTCGTCTGCGTGCTTGTTACTTCGTAGCAGGGAATGACCGTTCAAATGCCTTTTTCGCTGCCTTGTAACCTTCCTTGATTAACATCGCGGATACATCGCCATCGTAGTCGATGATGCGCTCCACCGGTAAAAAATCGTCTGGTGCGGCGATGATCACCTTTACCTCACGATATTTATAGGGACCTTTTCCCTCGGTACGCTCGCGAACTGCAAGTTCGTTGAACGTTTGGATCAATTTCAGCCGTTCGCGAAACGAGGAAAGCAGCATCCAGTCCAAAGTCCAGGTAATGGCATCACCAAAGGAATTGGGCAATTTGCGTGCTGTGCGCGGAGTGGGATCGTTGCTTCCCCACCAGGGAGTCATCAAAACAACAACAATCTCGGCGGGCACATCCATTGGGACATCGCGCATGACATCCAATGCAACGCCGATGGGCGTATTCGCCACCAGTGCGCCGTCCCAATAGAACGCGTTCGTTTCAGGGTCGAATGTCCACGGGTAGACGAGGGGGATCGAACACGAAGCAAGGATACGGTCAGCGGTGATGCCTGTGACCACATCCTGCCGCGCTTCGCCTGTGTCACGCCGTTGAATTGTGCGGTTGCTGAAAATCATTCTCTCGCCTGTCTGAACATTCGTGGCGGCAATGAGCAAGGCCTTTTCGCTGGCGGACAATTTTTCGGGGTCGAACCCAAAACGGGTATGCAGGGTCTTGCGCAGCGGACCGGTATCCAGCAGGTTGATCCAACGTCCCACCAGACGCTCGCCCCACCATTTGGATATCATTGGCAACGGGGACCAGAACTCCTTTGGGATGGGCGAGGTGGCATCCTGCGGCGGGACCTGGGGCAGGTTCGTCTGCATGATCGCGCCGAAAGCCTTGCGCGTGAACCAACGGGCAAGGCCGCGCATGCCGGGCGGTCAGCCTTGAATATCCTTTTCCTCGAGCGATTCCCAAACGCCCACCAGTTCATCCGCAGGCATCCCCTGCGCGATTGCCGCCCCGTTGACCGCGCCAATGGATGTGCCCACCACAACCTGCGGGTCCCATGCGGTTGCGTGGGACGAGTCCAAACCTTGCTTGCCGGATTCCATCAAATATTTGTATACGCCCGCATGAAAAGCGCCGCGTCCACCGCCGCCGGAAAGTACCAATGCCCGAATCCCATCCATGGTCTGCTCCTTTGTTTATTTGTTTATAGGGCAAATCGAGATGCAAGTCAATCACGAGTTTCTGGTGATTGCCCACAAGTCCAATGTACGTCATTCGAAATCACAGATCAAATGCATTCTGCCGCGAGTTTCACTAATTTTCGAGGATTTGAGAAAAAATCCGCGCACATCCGCGTAATTCGTGGCTGTGACTGTGTTTTCTTCTCTGGGGGTTGGCGAGTGCAAAAGATGTGGGGAATCACCAGGAATCAAACCTGGAATAACGTGAGGAATGGCGCTTTTTTTGGGAACAAACTTCCACTGTGACATTTTTTCAAGATGGTGGATAATGGGTGTGGACTCGACAAACTAGACGGTGGGCGATAGACCGGGGAGTGTTTTCCCGCCCACTATCCACGGTCTGTCGTCTTTCCAAGGAGAAACCATGCCCATATTCACCCCGGGTCGACGTTGGCAACCAGCCTATTCCCCTTTCAAAAAAGAGCCTCTCAGCCACAAACTGCTGGGAGACCTGGAGTACGTGATCAAAGGTCCTCTCTTTGGCTGCCGCATGTGCGGCAACTGCCTCCTCCAGGAGACGGCTTTCATCTGCCCGATGGAATGCCCGAAGGGGCTGCGCAACGGTCCCTGTGGAGGCTCGACCCCCGAATATTGCTACGTGGACAAGACCCGTCCCTGCATCTGGTACAAGATCTATGAACGCGCCCACAAGATGGGGCGCGAGGAAAAACTTCTCGAAGTCCTGCCGCCGCTGGATTGGGAAAAGGTCGGCACGGATACGTGGAAGGATGTCGTGGTCGAGGTCAGGAAGAATGGCGCAGGCAGGGTATTAAAGAGCATCCTGGTGGATGGCGGCAAAAATCGTTGGAAGACCTGGGAGATGATCTTCCGCAACGTCCGTCAGCCCGAGTGGTGGCAGGGTGATGACAAATACCATGCTCCCGCCTACACCGAACCTGTCTCCAGGCTTGAGAAGGCTTTCAAAGCCGGGGAATTTGTCGTGGCGTGTGAGATCACCCCGCCGTTGAGCATGTCCACGAAAAAGCTGGTCGAGAACATCAACCTAGTTAAACCGTACGTCACCGCCATCAACTTCACCGACAACGCCTCCGCCACGCCGCGCATGACCTCGTGGGCTTGCTCGAAGTTTGCCATCGAAGCTGGAGCCGAACCGGTGATGCAGATCGCCGCTCGCGACCGTACGCGCGCAAGCTTGCAGGGCGAAATCCTCGGCGCGACCGCGATGGGTGTGAGGAATGTCCTGTGCGTGACGGGTGACAGCGCTGTGCTGGCTCCCCAACCGCGCGGACGAATGGACATCAACGACATGGACGCCATCCAGATGGTTTGGATTCTGCGCCGTATGCGCGATGAAGGTCATTATCTCGACGGGCGCGAGCTGAAGTTCCCGCCGAAGTTTTTCCTCGGCGCGGCGGCTTCGCCGTTTGCATCCGAGCCGAAATTCCAGGCGCTGCGCGAGGAGAAGAAGGTCAACGCGGGCGCGCAGTTCTTCCAGACCAACCTGGTCTACGACGTGGACCGCATGGAAATCTGGTTGAACGAGATCGCCAAACGCAACATCCTCGACAAGGTTTACATCATGATCGGCATCACCCCGCTCAAGAGCGCAAAGATGACCCATTACATGACGCAGGTGCCCGGCGTTTACGTGCCGGATGCGATTGTCAAACGCATGGATGACGCCAACGAAAAGAGCGGCGCACAGGGGGAGCAGGAGGAAGGCTTCAAGGTCGCGCTGGAGATCATCGAAAAGCTCAGGAAACTTCACGGGCAGGGCATCCACGGACTTCACATCATGCCCGTCGGTTGGGAGGACGTGGTGCCGCGCATCGTCAGCGAGGCAAACCTTCCAAAAGCGGGATCAACCGTCGCCGCCGTTTGACGGGAGCAGGAAAAGATGTCCGCTTAAACCCTCCGCTTCCTGCGCCGTCCCCCGGTACAGGAAGTAATTTACCGATAGTCCATGCCGGTGCGGGAGTGCATCGTGGGCCCAAACAATTGACTGGAACCGAGAAATGCCAGTGTTGCAAAGGACGTTCACAACGCAATCACAGCGCTTGTTGTTATCATGCCTGGCTTTCTTTGAAGCTCAAGGCAAAAGTTCTTGGAAAAACGCTTTACCAAACCAAACATGATTTGCTGAGCGATGACTTACGGGCTGAACTGGCTTCACCTCGAATTCATGCTTTCTTGCCTGTGTAAGCGAAAGTCCTGTATATAATGCTCCCGGTCGCGATTGCGATTCCAGACTAGGAGAGTGAAATGAACAGCCATAACAGAATCAGCAGATCCGTCGCAGGGATCATCCTGGCTGCCGGCGCGGCTTCACGAATGGGACAGCCAAAGCTGCTGCTCCCGTGGAAGGGAGAGGCGCTTATTTGTCATGCCGCGCGGACTGCCCTGCAAAGCGGACTCGACCCGGTAGTGGTGGTGACCGGCGCGGGAGCAGCGGATATTCAAAATGCACTTGCCGGTTTAGATGTGACGTTGGTCCATAATTCCGCCTGGCAAAATGGGCAGAGCGCCTCCGTCCGCGCGGGGATTTTGGCGTTGCCCGCTAGTGTGGAGGCCGTGCTCTTTTTGTTGGGTGACCAGCCTTTTGTATCCCCCGATTTGATTCAATCCCTGGCACAAAAATTCCTGGAAACCCATCCATCCATTCTTGCTCCATTCGTCGGCGACAAACGAGCCAACCCGGTTTTGTTCAGCCGGGAGATGTTTGAAGTTCTATGTCAGTTGCAGGGAGACGCCGGCGCAAGAAGCATCTTCAAGCAGTACCCGCCGGAACCCATGCAATGGGCGGATGAACGCATCCTCTTCGACATCGATACCCCGGAGGACTACCAGCGCTTGCTGGCAATATCCAGCCAGTGACGAGAATACGATTTCTTCCCGGTTGACGAGATGCCGGAACTGGCAAAGGAGTCTCGCGCAATGATGCTGGCAGTGTAAATCCATCCTTTATCCAATTAAAAAGCTGCCCGCAGATCCAATGGATTGCGGGCAGCTTTTTGCCGAACGATCCGGTCTTTACATATACATCATTAACATCGACGGGTCTTCGATGAGCGACTTGATCATTTGCAGGAAGCGGGCGGCGGGAGCGCCGTCCACGAGACGATGATCGAACACCAGACTCAAAGTCCACATCTGGCGGATGACGATCTGGTCGCCGTGCGGGACCGCTTTCGGGGCGATTCGTCCCACGCCGAGGATGGCGGCTTCGGGCAGGTTGATGACCGGGGTGAAGGCGTCGATGTCGTACATCCCAAGGTTGGTGATGGTGAACGTGCCGCCGCTCAAATCGTCGGGCAGGGAGCGCCCGGAGCGGGCGCCATCCACCATGCGGCGGAAGTCCTCGCCGAACTGGCGCAGATTCTTTTTATCGGCATCTTTCACAACGGGCACAAGCAAACCGCGCTCCGTATCCACTGCCATACCGATGTTGACGTGACCCATCAACTCGATGGCGTCGGGCGCGAGGCGGGCGTTCATGTAGGGGAATTGCCGCAGGGCAACAGCGACCACTTTTGCCAGCAAATCGTTATAGCCCGGCGCGAAGCCCCAATCCTTCGACACTTTGGCTTTGATGCGTTCACGGGTGGCGACAAACTTGGTGGCGTCCACTTCCATGACGAGGGTGACGCGGGCAGTGGTATGAACGCTGGTCCCCATGCGCTCGGCGATAATTGCGCGCACGCCCTTGAGCGGGATGCGTTCGACGACATCCGCAACGGGCAGGGGCTGAGCGACAGGAGCTACGGGCTGAGCGGCGCGAGCCACATCCTGCTTGACGATGCGTCCGCCGGGTCCGCTGCCAGCCACCTCGCGCAAATTCACGCCGACATCGGCCGCCATGCGCTGGGCAACGGGCGTGACTTTGGGTTGCTGGGCAAGGTAATCGCGCACGTCGCGCTCGGTGACGCGGATGCCTTCATAGCCGGTTGGCGTGACCTTGCTCACATCAACGGATGTCTCGGCTGCAAGTTTTTTAGCGCGGGGTGAGACGAAAACCTTGTCCGCGGATTCGGACTTGGCTTCGGCGACAGGCGTAGGTTCAGCTGTGACACTTGCAGCGGGGGCTGATTCTGCTTCCTCGATAGCGGGAGCCGGCCCCTTGACCTCGAACTTGTCGTCCTGCTTGCCGATGGTTGCGACCACGGTCAGCACGGGAATCGTATCGCCTGCTTTATAGGGTCCGAGGTGGATGTAACCCTTGGCATTGGCTTCGACGGGAAAGACGGCTTTGTCGGTCTCGACTTCCATCACCGCTTCACCCTGGCTGACTTTCGCGCCGTCCTCGACGAGCCAGCCAACCATGATGACTTCCTCAACGGTTTGTCCCAACTTGGGGACAAAGAACTCTTCAGCCATTAGCTCACTACCTTTCTACAAGCCGCCATCACGCGGGCTGTGTTCGGGATCGCCTCATCTTCCAATGTCTCGGCGCGCGGCACGGGGACGTTCGCCGCGGCAACGCGGATCATCGGGGCGTCGAGATAATCAAACGCCTGCTCGTTGACCTGCGCCATGACTTCGTTGATGAAACTGGTGTTTTCGTAGGCTTCGGTCACGCCCACCAGCCGTCCCGTCTTCTTGACCGAATTGACGATGGTGTTGATATCCAGCGGCTTGAGTGTGCGCAGGTCGATGACTTCCACGTCGATACCTTCGGCTGCCAGTTTTTCGGCGGCTTCGAGGGCGCGGAACACCATGCGCGAATAGGTGACGAGGGTCACATCTTTGCCAGGGCGTTTGATGTCAGCGACGCCAAAGGGGATGATGTATTCCTCTTCGGGGACGAAACCTTTTTCCTTGTAGAGCATCTTGTGTTCGATGAACATCACCGGGTTGTCGTCACGGATGGCGGCTTTGAGCAGACCTTTTGCGTCATACGGCGTGGACGGCATGACGACGTAGATGCCGGGGAAGTGCGTCCAGAGGGATTCAAGACTCTGCGAGTGGTGAGCAGCGATAGCACGTCCTGCGCCGCCTTCGGTGCGGATGACCATCGGGACGCTGGTCTTGCCGCCAAACATGTAGCGGTTCTTCGCGCCCTGATTGGCGACCTGATCCATTGCAAGCGGGGTGAAGTCCACGTACATGATCTCGGCGATGGGGCGCATCCCAGCCATTGCCGCGCCGACAGCCGCGCCGCCGATGGTAGCTTCGGAGATGGGCGTATCGAGCACGCGCCATTCGCCGAACTCCTTGTAGAGATCGCGGGTCGCACCGTACGCGCCGCCGTAGAGACCGACGTCCTCGCCCATGATGAAAACTTTCGGGTCGCGGGTCATCTCTTCGCGGGCGGCTTCGACCAATGCCTGGGCGTAGGAAATCTCGCGCTTGACCAGCCCCTTGCTGATGTCAGCCCGCAGACGGCGGTCAGTTTCGTAGTCGGCGGCGGTGAACTTCGACGGGGCGTAAACGTCAGTATCGACTTCCCCAGCCTTCGGTTCGGGCGAAGCATTGCTGAAATCCATCGCCTTGTCGAGTTTGGTATCCACCGCCTCTTCCATTTTTTCAAACTCAATTTCGGTCAGCATTTTGACAGATTCGAGATTTTCTTTCATCACCGTAATCGGGTCGCGCTTCTTCCAATCGGCTTCCTCGTCGCGGGTGCGATAGGCGCGGGGATCGGAGTGCGAGTGACCAAACCAGCGGTAGGTTTTGCATTCGATGAGTGTGGGACCTTCTCCGTTGCGCGCGCGTTCAGCCGCCTTGGCGACGCTGCCACGCACAGCCAGCACGTCCATGCCGTCCACGATTTCGCCGGGCATTCCATATGCGGCGGCGCGGTCGGCGACGTCGATGAGTTTGGTCACTTTCTTGAACGGGACCGACATGCCGTACATGTTGTTCTCGACGACGAAAACGATTGGCAAATCCCAGGTTGAAGCCATGTTGAGCGACTCGTGGAAGTTGCCGGTGTTGGACGCTCCATCGCCGAAGAAGCAGACCACTACGCGGTCAGTCCCTTGCAGTTTCTGAGCCAGCGCCGCGCCCACCGCCACCGGTATATTCCCGCCGACGATGCCTGTTGCGCCGAGGTTGCCGTGTTCCACATCGGCAATGTGCATGGATCCGCCCTTGCCCTTGCAGTACCCGCCGGACTTGCCAAGCACTTCAGCCATCATCTTGTTATAGTGTTCCTGCTTGGCTTGCGGGGTCTTGGCAAACTTGTCACCGTGGGCGTGCGCGTGACCGTGTCCGCGGTGGGTGCTGGTGATGAGGTCGTCGTCGCGCAGGGCGGCCACTGCGCCGACAGCCACAGCTTCCTCCCCGGCATAAAGATGGGATGCGCCCTTGAGCACGGCTTTGCTCAACAGGTTGGCGATGTTGTTTTCCAGCGCGCGGATTTCCATCACCTGGCGCAGGTAGCCGATTAATTCCTCCTTGGTCAAGCCCTGCTCTTCGATCATGGCAGAGACCAGTTCAAGGCGGGTGTGTGTCTTTGTTTTTGCAGTCATACGAGGCAATGCTCCTTAAGGGGAAAATTATTTTTAGTTGACAGGCTTGTGAAAGCCCGATGTTTCAAGGGTCAAATGGTTCTAGATTTGGATGACTTGTGTTCCCAGAGAACGCGCCTGTTCGACCAGCGCAGTGGGTGACTGTCCATCTGTGATGACGATGTGAAGTTCTTCGGGTCGGGCAAACGAGGCCGGACCAACCCGCCCCCATTTGCTGGCGTCGATTAGGGCAACCACCTGACGGCACATGGATACAACCTCACGCTTGACTTCCGCTTCGCCGGCGCTCACGTCGGTGAGACCTTCGGGGAAGCTCAGTCCATGCGCGCCAAAGAAGCCGCTTTTGATGTTGTACTTTTTGAGGATTGCCAGCCCGTCAGGCGCGAGCAGGGAAATAGTGTCGCGCTGCACCACGCCGCCGGTCATGACCACGGTTACGCCGGGTGCGTCGAGCATGGATTGGGCAACAACCAGGCTGTGGGTCAGGATGGTCAGGTCACGGTGTTTACGGAGGTGATGGGCGAGTGCGAGGGCTGTGCTGGATGCGTCGAGAAAAATGGCATCCCCATTGGATACCAATCCAGACGCCGCCGCGCCGATGCGTTTCTTCTCCTCGACCTGTTTCTGGCGGCGCAACACTAGTGAGAGTTCGGGCGAGCGTGGAGCGGGAACCGCGCCCCCGTGTGTGCGGACGATCAAGTCCTGTGCCGCCAACGCCTGCAAGTCGGTGCGGATGGTGACCTCAGAAACATTGAACATCTGGCTCAACTCGGTCACGCTGACACGCCCGTTCTGGTTGAGCAGGCTCAAGATGCGTTCTTGGCGTTCGGTGGGGTACAGCTCTGAGATTTGTTCCATATCCAGTATTTTGTTATTTCTTTTGTTTGCTTTCGATTGCTTTCATTATATCATAAAATAAAAGCCCATAAAGGGCATGGTTTGTTTGTAGGGGCGGATCGCGATCCGCCCCTACAAAGCGTATTTAACGCATTTCCTGTCCGCCGGTGACGTTGATTGCCTGCCCGGTCATGTAGCTGGATTGGTCAGACGCCATGAAGACCACAACGTTGCAGACATCGTCGTACGTGCAACCGCGTTTCATGGGGACTTGGTTGATGTAAATCTGGCGAATTTCTTCTTCGCTAACGCCGCGATTGCGGGCGTATTGTTTGAACAGGGAATTAGGTCCTTCCGTCCACAAAGGGGAATCAAGCATGTTGCCGGGCAGGACGGCGTTGACGCGCACGCCGTACTCCGCCAGTTCGAGGGCGATGCTCTGCGTCAAGCCGATGCCGCCGAATTTGGATGCGGCATATGCTGAATTTTTGAAGCTGCCTTTCTTGCCCGACTTCGAGTTGATCTCGACAATCGCGCCGCTTCTCTGCGCCTTCATGACCCGCGCGGCGTGCTTGGCACATAGGAAATATCCAAACAGATTGACGTTCATCACGGCACGCCATTTCTCTGCGGGGAACTCGGTGATTTCCTCGGCGATGAGGATGCCTGCGTTGGCGACCATGATGTCGAGCCGACCAAACTCTTTGACACAGCGGTTGACCATGTCTTCCACCTGGGTTTCGTCGCTCACATCCACTTTGACGGCGAAGGCGCGACGGTCTGTGGTGGCGGTGATGCTTTCAGCGGTCTGGATTGCTTTTTCCTCGTTCAAGTCCGCGACGACGACGTGACAGCCTTCCTTCGCCAGGCGATGACAAATCGCCTCCCCCAGTCCCTGCGCGCCACCAGTGACCAGCGCGATACGATCTTGTAAAACTTTTTCCATGAATAAAATACTCCATTGATAATTTTGGAGTCCAGAAGTTCTACTTCTGGACAATCCGCAAGTAGAACTTGCGGACTCCTGTTCTTACGGCAACATCAGCCTCAAAAATTCCTCTTCGGCTTCGTTCGTCCATTCGCCGTGCTGATTGAGTTTGGCATGGACGGTGGGCATTTTCTCTTTGAGTTCTTCGAGACGAGTGAGCGGCATTTCCTTGATATTGGGATAGATGACGACCTTCCCCGCCAGCGCGGCGTCTTTGACGGCTTGCAGACCGTCTTTGGCAGCGGTGAGCGACCCGATAGCTGCCACTGACCGATTGGGCGATAGTTCGCCGCTGTTGGTCTTTTCGATGACCAACTCGAAGTCGCTCATCAACGAAGCTGAGTGACCGATGACCCTTGTGTTGTTCAGGTAAGTCCCGCTCAAATCAAGGCTTGCCAGCGTGCCGCGTGGGACGCCCGCGAAGACGTTCATCACGCCATTGGGAGCGAGATAGGTTGCCGCGTCTGCGATGACAGGCGCAACGGGAGCCAGCACCACGATGTCGTCGAAGCCTGTCTGTTTCAACGCGGACATCTTCGCTTCGTAGTCGGCTTTGTTCATCGGGTTGAGGCAGATGAATTCAATGCCCTTCGCCTTCGCGTCGGAGGCAAAGGCGTCGCAGAGTTCGCCCAGGCGCATGTCGCTGACATCGGTGCAGACGATGGTGGAAGGCGGATTGGAAAAATCAATCGCGCGTTGGACGTGCATTCGTCCCATCGGTCCACCCGCGCCGACGAACCAAGCCTTGCCGCCAGATTTGAGGTTGGAACGCGCAGGCACATCCTTGTACGCGCCCGCAATGTCATTGCCCTGACTGCCGACATACAGCCAGCGATGATAATGAACCCGTCCCACGTCCACGCTGACTTTGCGGGAGAACGGGGCGTCTGCCATGATTGCCATGACGCCAAATTGGTCGAGTCGCGGGCTGACTTTTTCTACGAGGTCGGCGTCAGCGCCGAGGATGATGATGTCGTCTGCAAACTCGACGGGGGGAGCGCTGACGTCGGAGACGTCCATCACTTCGACACCGAGTTCTTTAGCGCGAGTCCGCAACCAGCTTGAAAAAGCTTCGGGGACATCTGTCAGCAAGAGGCGGGAGGGATGGGCAGCGGAATCAAATCCAGCGCTGATCGTGTAAGGTTTGTTCCCGCCCGCGCCGATGATCCAAGTCGTTCCATTCTTTTTCAACCCCGTTCGATATTCGAGAGCATACGCAGCGACCACACAAGCCCACGGCTCGGTGAGCGCAATTTCGGCATAGCCCTTGTCATCACGGACTTTGATCAGGTTGTTGCCCAAGTCGCTGTCGTAGATTTCGCGCCCGATCACGGAGTACTGCGAAAGCCCGCCCTGATACCAGTAACCATACGCGAGAGATTTTCCACGAATGAGGATGTCGGTTTCGAGGGTCAGGCGGTCGCCGACTTGATACTGCCCTTTCAAATTTTCGCCCACGCCGACGACGGTCATCGCAACTTCGTGACCCAACACGATGGGTTCCTTCTGCATGTCGCGGAGGATGCGCGGATGGTTCTGTCCCTGAGTGATAACTTTGATGTCTGAGAAGCACAGTCCGCAGGCGTCGTGACGGATGAGCAGTTCGTCGGCTCCGTAGGCGGGGACGGGGGCGTCGGAAGGTTTCATGTTTTCAAGTCCCGCGCCGTACAGGTTCCAGAGTTTGTAAGTGGCGGAAGCGGGCGCGGGCGCGGAACGATAGGTTTCCAGTTTATTGGTCATGCTTTTTCTCCAATCGTCTAAAATTCGCCCTCACCCTAGCCCTCTCCCAAAGGGAGAGGGGACTCCCTTCCCCCTCTGGGGGAAGGGCTGGGGATGAGGGGATGTTTAATTTTATTTCACTGTCGTTATCTGAGCCAGTTCTGCAAAAATCGGGTCGAGCGCTTCGTAACTTCGTTTGAACAGGTCGAGCAGTGCGGCATATTTTTGTTGATTGACTGCCTGCGGGCGTTCGGCTTCGCGGATGGCAATTAGACGGTCAATCACGTTGAAATCTGGGAACAAGCCCACGCCTACGCCGCCAGCGATCAGTGCGCCGAGGGCTGTGGCTTCCGTCGTCAGGGCGGGGAGATGAATTGGCAGCCCCAGCACGTCCGCCAGAATCTGACGCCAAAGCGGGCTTTTCGCTCCGCCGCCGATGAGCAGCAGTTTGGCGATTTGAATATCCTGAACCCGCAGGGCGTCCAGAATCAGGCGCAGGTTGAAGGAGACACCTTCGAGGACGGCGCGGGCAAATTCGGGCTGACCCTGCGGCATGGTCAACCCAACAAAGGCACCACGGGCAAGCGGATTCCAGTACGGGCTGCGTTCGCCCATTAGGTATGGCAGGAACAAAAGTCCGCCCGCGCCTGCTGGCACGTTTGCGGCTTGGGCGTCCATCGCCTTCAACGTTTCGGTGGATTCGTTTTCATGCAGGAGACGCTGCAACCAGTTGTAGGCTCCGCCCGCCGCTTGCATGGTTCCCAGCGAAAAGCAGTAATCGGGCATGAGATGTGCAAGGGTGAAAGTGCGCTGCTGTGGGTCGAGAATCGGCTGACGGCTTGTGACCGCGATCCACGACGACGAACCGATGTAAGCGTATGCCTCGCCTTCTCGGACAGAACCCGCTCCCACCGTGGCGCAAGCCCCGTCCCCGCCGCCGATGACGACTGGGGTGCCAGCGACCAATCCACTGGCGGTTGCCGCTTCCTTCGTCACATGCCCGATGACGGTGGTGGAGGGATATGCTTCGGGAAGGAGGCCGATGTCCAAGCCCATCGCCTGAATCACGTCGGACATCCAGCGGCGCTTTGCCAAGTCAAAGAACAATGTGGACGAGGCGTCGGAATGGTCGGTGGCGAAAACGCCGCTCAACAGGAAGGCGGCATAATCCTTGGGTTGCAAAATCTTGTATGCCTGCTTGTAAAGTTCGGGGTGATGCTCCTTGATCCACATCACCTTGGGCGCGGTGTAGGTGGGGCTGATGCGCTGCCCCGTGAGGCGATATAAATTCTCAGAGCCACAGGCTGAGGCGATGAAGTCGGCTTGCGTGGTGGCGCGCTGGTCAGCCCAGATGATGCACTTGCCGAGAGGCTTGCCTGCTTTGTCCACCAACAAGGCTCCCTGCATGTGTCCGCTGAAACTGACGGCGGCGATGTGGGCGGGGTCGATGCCTGCCTGCTCGATCAGTCGGCGGGTACATTGCCAGATCGCGGCTTGCCAATCGGCTGGATCCTGCTCTGCCTGTCCGGGCTGGGAATAGTCGGTGGGGTAGCCTTGAAACGTGGACGCCTTGACCGCACTTTCGTCCGCGTCGAAGAGTGTGGCTTTGTTGCCGGTTGTGCCCAGGTCGTGCGCCAAAAGATATTTATGGGACATCGTTGTTTTTCAGGAGAGTTCGCCCAACATTTCAGCCGGGGACATGGCTGACGTAAACGGCTTCAACTTCTCCGTCCCGTCTTTACCGGGCGGGACGAGTTTTCCAAGTTCGGTGTAGAAGGCGTTGCGCTCGCGACGGGTGGGGAGGTGGGACTTTGCCCATTCGCTTTGGTAGCCGAGTTTCAGGGTGCGCTGCATGAGCGTGTGACCGTAGATAAAGTACGCGCCGTCCAAAAACGGTTGGCGAAGGGGCAGCATTTCGGGCGCGTCGAAGTCGTCCACCAGCCTTTGACCGAAGGCGTTCATCTCGGTGCCGATGTTTAGCGGCAGATCGAGTTTCTGAGCCAGTTCCACGACTTCATACAACTTCTTCACTTTTAACTTGCGCGTCTCAGGGTCGGGGATGTTCCAATTGCGGTCGGGGACGATGTTCAATGCAACCGCGCCTTTGGCGATGAGCAATTCGAGCAACTCCTCGATTGCTTCTTCGCCTGCCGTCGTCCCATCCAGCCAGGCGGCACAGGGTAAAGCTCCACAGGCGACGATTAAACGATTGACCTCGTCCACGCTGGGGAAGGTATCGGGTCCCGGTTGGGCATATCCCACCCCGCCGCGCTTCATCAGCTTGGAGCGGATCGTGTTCTGGAATTTGGGAGCGTCGCCGATTTGCGCGCAGACTTGTTCTTCGGAGAGCCCCAACTTCTCCGCCCAAAACGGGGCAGGGTCGGCGAAGTGTTTTGTCGCCGCCTGAACGTAAGCCGCCAGCATGTGACGTTCGGTGGCGTTGCCGGCAGGCGTGAGCGGGAGGACATCCTTGTCGTAGTCCACAATCACGGGTGAAAGATGGGCGTTGATGCGTTCCACCATCACGCGGTTGCGCTGAGCGGCGCGGGCACGCATATCTGCCAGAATGGGGCCGACTTCGGTGGGAACCTGGCTGGAGGTGAAGCCAATTCCCATGTAATAGTAGACGCCCGGTTCGCCCGGTGAGTTGATTTCGCGCGCCGAAAATTCGGGGACGTAGGCGCGGGTTTCCATGCCGGCGCTGCCGCGCACACCGATGCGTTCGCAGGTGTCGAGGAATTCGTCAACGGCGTCAAGGACATCGAAGTCCACGATGCCCAAGGCTTTGAAGCCTTTTTGTTTTGCCAGCCTTGCCAGTCCCATCGGGGAGTAGCCATAGGCGTTGAAGGAAAAGAATGTGTGACAGTGCAGATTGACAACTTCCTGCTCAGCAGGAAGTTGTGTTTCGGAAGCGATCAAGGCATCAAGGGCTTCGGTTCGTTTTGAGAAGGAAAAATCATTTAGTTGAGCTTCGAGATCAGTCGACATTGAAATACAACTCCTCCAAAGATTTGTTCATACCCGGCGCGCCAAACAAAGGCAGGCTGCGTGTGCGCATGGTGTTGCCGAGGTCGCAAACCGCCTCGCGGCTCAACTCCTTGATCTCGCCAACTTGCAACGCTAGCAGGATGGACTTGGCGCTCATTTCCAGCAGTTCGACGAGCATCAAAGTCTCGGTGATGCCAGCACGGGACATGGTCACCAACCCGTGATTTTCCATAATAAAGCTATCGTATTTGGGAAGGAATGGGACAAAATTTTCAGCCAGTTGTTCTGTCAGCGGCTCTGCATACGGAACGAGAGGCACAGGTCCAACCTCGATGGTGGTTTCAGGATAAATCGGACGCATCAACCAGTTCTTTTCTTTGGAAATTGCCATTGCCCCAACATTCGGCGCGTGACAGTGGATGACGGAAACAATATCCTGTCGCAGGTTAAAGAACTTGAGGTACATGGGTGTCTCACCGGTGGGGCGGCGTTTCCCTTCAACCACCCTGCCGTCCAGATCAATGAAGACCAGGTCTTTGAGGTCGATGTCCCCTTTGTATAACTTGGTGGGGGTGATGAGCAGTAGGTTGTCTTCCAACCTCCAGGCAAGATTGCCGCCGCTGCTGGTCACATACAGGTTTTGCGCCAGCTTGTGACAAACCTTCACGAATTCTTCCGCCTGAGCCTCGTACTTTTTCAGTAACTTCATTGATCGATTCTCCTAATTTCCAAGCCTAGAGGTTGGAGTAAGTTTGCTTATGCTCTTTTGACAAGCTCGTTCTTCTCGTAATCCTTGATGACCTTCATGAACTCCATGCCCACGGGGACGTTCTCTTTCGAGCAATAGTAATCCCAGACTGCGCCGGCAGGCATGACCTTGAGTTCCTCCTGTAACGCCAGGCGGGTGGAATAATCTCCGCTGGCTTCGCTTTGCCTGAGCATGTCGAACGGTTCGAGCAGGGCATTCAGCAATCCGCGTAGGGTATTGCGTGAGCCAATTGTCCAGGCGGCGATGCGGTTGATGCTGGCGTCGAAGTAATCCAAGCCGATGTGAATCCGTTCCAATGCCTTGTTGCGGACGATTTCCTGCGTGATGGCTTGCAGGTCATCGTTGAAGGTGACGACGTGGTCGCTGTCCCAGCGCACGCCACGGCTGACGTGGAGCAGCAACTGGTCTAGATAAAGCAACATGGACGAGATTTTATCCGCGATTGTTTCCGTTGGGTGAAAGTGCCCCGAGTCGAGCGTCAACAAAATTTTACGGCTCAATGCGTACGCGGCGTAGAATTCCATCGAGCCAACAACGTAGCTTTCCGAGCCAATGCCGAAGAGCTTTGGCTCGACTGCATCAAGGTTGTAACGCGGATCGATTTTTTCAGCGAGGACGGCATCCAAAGACTCGAGAAGCAGATGGCGGGGAGTCCGACGGTCAGCGGGGGAGTCCTTTGTCCCGTCGGGAATCCAGATGTTGGTCACCGCGGGGGTGCCTAATTCCCTGCCAAAGTATTCGCCGATCTTGCGGCTGGCAATGCAATGCTCCACCCAAAACTGGCGGATGCTTTCATCCTGATGGGAAAGCGTAAACCCGTCTGCGGCTTTGGGATGCGAGAAGCAGGTTGGGTTGAAATCGACCCCGTGGTTGTTTGCTTTCGCCCAATCCTTCCAACCCGAGAAGTGGCGCGGCTCGATTTTATTGCGTTCCACCTTCTGGTCTGATTCGAGATAGATGGCATGGAGGTTGAGTCGATGTGAGCCGGGCAACAGACTGTAGACCAGGTCGAGGTCGCGGCGGAGTTCGTCCGCATTGCGAGCCTTGCCGGGGTAGTTGCCCGTGGCGGCAATTCCGCCACCGAGTTCACCGTCCGGGTTTTCGAATCCGATTACGTCATCGCCCTGCCAGCAATGCAAGCTGATCGAGACAGATTTCAGTGTGGCAAGCGCCTTTTCGACATCCACGCCGAGGGCGGCGTAACGTTCCTTTGCGAGGGCATAAGCCTGTTCGATTTGAGTTTGGGAGGGTTGGGTCATGGTTGCACCTTTTTTGGGCTCAGTCGGGGCTAAACCCCTGACTGAGCGGCGGAATTTATTTCTTAGAAAATCGTCTGTGGGACGTTGAACGCTTTGCAAATCGAAAGAATTTCATCCACGGTCAAGCCTTCGCCAATTTCATGTACGCCGAGGTTGAGATATTCGTACTTCGCGGCAGTCTCAGCATATTCCACACGGTCGGCGGCACGCTTGACGGAGACATCCGAGCGCGCCATAACGCCATGCTTCGCCCAGATGACGATGCGATGCTTGCGCAGCGCCTCGACATTGCCCGACATTAATTCAGGAGACCCCGGGAGTTTAAAAGGAATGAAGCCTACCCCTTCGGGCAAATTGATGATGGTCTCAGGCTGCCAACGCAGGAGGTGCGTGTTCAGATATTGAGCGTCTTGATAGCGCGGGATGTGACTCAGATAAGTCAAGTGAACAGGTTGGGCGTGGATGACCGCATGGAAGTTCGTGCCAGTTCGGCAAACCTGATCGTAGTGAACGGCGAGGTGAGAGTTGAATTCGCTGGTCACCTTGTCAAAGCGGCGATGATACGATGTGTGGAGTTTGCCCGTCTTTCCGCCTTCGTTGACAATGATACAGGCAATGTTTGCGGTCGGCTCGTCGATGATCTCGCGCAGACGGCGCCCCGAGCCGCTGACAAGAAAGGTCGCGCCTGCCAGCTCAGGAACGGACTGCGGTAGCTCGATCTCTTCAATTACTGGAAAACGCGTGCGGACTTCCACCTGCCAGCGCATACAAACGGAAATATTTCCAGCCGCGCCTTCGCTGGCTTCTATTTCAGCCAGGTGCCTGCCTGCCTCGCCCATCATCTTAAGCAGATCATCTAGTTCGGGATAGGGTGTTTCTATCATTTTTATTTACCTCGGAGTCGAAAGTCTCAAGACTTTTGACCATAAAACATATTTCACCGTCAGGTTCCCAACGGGGATTACAAGATATTGGAGTCCAATAAAGTTAATAATTTTGCGTATGCTTCATCCCAGTCACTGCTGTGAGCGGGATGGTATTCTTCGACTTCAAAAGATGCGCGCACCACGGCGCGGGCATCGGCCAGTGAGCCGAGATGTCCCAGCGCGATGGCTTGCATCAACACGTTGCCGATGGCGGTCGCTTCTACGGGACCGGTGACCACAACCCGGTTTGTCGCATCTGCCGCAAACTGGTTCAGCAGGCGGTTCTTTGTCCCGCCGCCGATGATGTGGATCGGGGCAAACCTCTTTGCCGTGAGTTCTTCCAGTTTTTCCAGCGTCCAGCGGTACCGCAAGGCAATGCTTTCAAGCGCCACGCGAACCACCTCGCCCTTTGTCTGCGGTACGGGCTGATTCGTATCGGCGCAATATTTTCTAATTCGTTCGGGCATGTCGCCCGCGTGCAGGAAACTATGATGGTCGGGATCGACCACTGCCAGGAACGGCTTTGCTTCGGAAGCGAGGCGCGTGATCTCGTCGTATGAAAGGTCTTCGCCCTGACGCGCCCATGTCCGCTTGCATTCCTGCACCAGCCACAAGCCCATTATGTTTTTGGAAAGCCGCCATGTGCCGAACACGCCGCCTTCGTTGGTGAAGTTGTATTCGAGCGCTTTCTGGTTCAAAGATGGTTGGGCGGCTTCCACTCCCATGATGGACCACGTCCCCGAACTGATCCACGCGAAATCCTGATTCCGGGCTGGCACGGCGACGACTGCCGAACCTGTGTCGTGACATGCCGGGGCGACGATTCTGACTCCGCCCGCGCCTGTTTCCTCGGCGATATCCGGGAGCAATGTCCCGATCTGGGTGCCGGGATTGGTGACAGGCCCGAAGAAACGAGTTGGGATGTTCAATGCATCCAGCATAGGTCTCGCCCAATCCCGCGTGCGCGGATCAAGGCATTGCGTTGTGGTCGTATGGGTGAACTCGTTGGTGATCTCTCCGCTTAGAAAATAGTTGAAGAGGTCGGGGACGGTAACAAAAGTCTTTGCCATGTCCAAAAGCGGGGATTTTTGCAGGGACATCGCCAGCAACTGGTAGAGCGTGTTGATCTGCATGAATTGAATGCCCGTGCTGGCAAAGATCTCGGCGCGGGGCAAACGCTTAAAGGCTTCCTCCAGCATGCCATCGGTACGGGCATCGCGATAATGGAATGGATTCGATAACAGTGCTTTGTTTTTATCAAGCAGTGCAAAGTCAACTCCCCAGGTATCAAGGCCAATACCTTCGAGTTTCGCCCCGCATTTGACGGCGGATGCGATGCCACTTTTGATCTCGCTCCATAAGCGCAATACGTCCCAATGCATGCCGTCAGGCAGTCTCACGGGTCCATTACAGAAGCGATGGACTTCATTCAATGAAAGCTTGTCGCCTGCAAGCGAACCGACAATGGCGCGCCCGCTCTCCGCGCCAAGATCGAGGGCAAGGTAGTTGTGAGGAGTGGTCATAATTTAGTCCAGGTGAAAGTATTCTTCGAGTTCGACAAACGTTTCATCGGGGCGCGCGTTGGCATCCACAAACGGGGACATGAATTCCTGCCAGCGGGTGTTGATTTCTTTTGCCGCCATTTTCGCCTGTGCCACCGATAGACTTTCCTCTGTTTCAAAGTAACCAAAGATCAAGCCATCTTCACGTAAAAATAATGAATAATTATGCCAGCCAGTTTCGCGCAGCGCATCCAGCATTTCTGGCCAGACGTGCTTGTGATGTTCCTTATACTCTGCAAGACGGTCTTTGCGGACTTTGAATTGAAATCCAACACGTTTCATGGAAGCCACTCCTGATTTAATCAAACCGTCACTTCGGCAATCAGCAAGTTTCGAACTGACTGCCGAAGTGACTTATTTCAAACCTTACTTATCCAGATACACTCAATCCTACCAATTGGAGTCGTCGATGTTGGTCTTGTCCCAGATGAACGGCAGGCCAAGCAGGATGTTGACACCGAGGTCGGCATCTTCCTGAATGGTGTATTCGCCGAGTTTGCCAGCGGTGAACTTCTCGCCGGGTTCGCCCTTGATCTTGCCGGTGGCAAGCGCTTCGAGGACGTAGATGGAGAGATAGCCAAGATCGCCGGGATTCCAAAGGGCGAATTCAGGCGCAGCGCCGTTCTTGACGTATTCGCGCATCTGGTTCGGGGTGCCAAGACCGGTAACGGCCACTTTGCCGATCAGTTTCGCATCGGTGACGGCGCGGGCGGAAGCGGCAATACCGACGGTGGTCGGGGCAATGATGACCTTGAGGTTGGGATATTTGGTGAACAGAGCCTGGGCTTCGTTGTAGCTCTTGGTGTCATCGTCATCGCCGTAGACAACTTCGACGAGGTTGAGCTTGGAGTATTCCGGCTTCTTGAGTTCTTCCTTCATCACTTCGATCCAGGCGTTCTGGTTTGGAGCGGTGGAGGTGGCGCTCAGGATGGCAATGTCGCCGCCATCGGGGGCCAGGTCGAGGGCCATCTTGATTTCAATCGCGCCGATGTCATGTAGAACAGCTTGATTGATGTGAAGCACGCGGCCGTCCTTGCCAATCGCGGAGTCCCAGGAAACGACCGGGATGCCGGCGGCAATGGCTTCCTTGCCAGTCGGGACCAGGGCGTCTGAGTCATTGGCAGAAACAGCCAGACCGCTGACTTTCTGTGCGATCAGTGAGTTGAGCAGCTGAATTTGCTCGGTGGCGTCGGCGTTTGCAGAACCCTGGTACAGAACTGTCACGCCCAATTCCTTTGCAGCTTCCTGTGCGCCATTGTTCGCGGTGTCGAAGTAGGGATTGCCGAGATTCTTGGGAACCAACACAAAGGTCAGGGGACCAGCGGCGGCAGGGGGCTCGGTTGCGGCGGGAGCCTCAGTGGCGGCGGGAGCGGCGGCGGGGGGCTCGGTTGCAGCGGGAGCAGGGGCGGGAGCCTCGGTAGCGGGTGCTCCACATGCACTCAATAACATGCTGAGGGCTATGAGAGCGGTCAACAGAACGAACAACGAACGGTGTTTCATACTCTTTTCTCCTTCTAAACAATTTAGAGTTTCAAGCCAACAAGTGCGCACTTGTTGTAGCTTCCGTTAAAGAAATGCGCCTATATTAGATACCGGCAATCACAGCGGCGCGCGACCAAAAGAAAAAGATGAAGAAGAGAACAAAGATAAACAGGAAGATGAAGGCGGAAAGAACAGAACGCCAGTTGATGTTTTTCCCTGCGGCGGAAATACTCCCGACGATGCTGGGAATCAGGATGGAAAGGATCAACAACAGGCCGATGGCGACACCTTGAACCTGGCCCTGGATGTTGAGCAAACCCATGCCAAAACGCATTAAACCAATCAACAGCAGAGAAAGCGCCGCGCCGTACATGGTGCCCTTTCCACCATTGATATCCACGCCACCCAAAACTGCGGCGGTGATGACGGCAAGCTCAAGTCCTGTGCCGTTATCGGGGCGGGTGCTGCCGAAGCGCGCCGCGAGAATCAAGCCCGCCAGCGAAGCCATAAATCCCGATACCATATAGATAATGAATTTGATCTTTGCAACCGGCACACCGGAATAGTTGGTGGCGTTTTCATTATTCCCGATGGAATACAAATAACGCCCAAAGGTTGTGCGGTGCAAAACAAGCCCAAAAATGACCACCATAAAAAGGAACAAAGCTACAGAGAAGGGAACAAGAGTCTGGAAAACCTTGCCCTGCCCGAAATAGGTGAACGCGGCCGGGTATCCGCGAGCTGCCTGGTCGCCTAGGAAGCCGTAAGCCAGTCCACGATAAAACGCGTAAGTGCCGAGTGTCACTACCAGCGCGGGCAGTTTGACCTTTGAAACCAGGTAACCGTTCAACATGCCACCCAGTGTGCCAAGTAGGAGAGCCAATCCCGCCGCCACCCAAATGTTGACTCCCATGTTGTGAAGCAGCCCCATGAATGAGGCGCTCATCCCCATGTTGGATGCCACGGAAAGGTCGATGTTACCGGTGATGATGATGAATACCATCGGCAGCATCATCAAACCGATCTCCATAAAGTCGGATGAGGTGCGCGAAAGATTGCGTGCATCCAGAAAATATGGCGTGAGGCGCATGTTGATGAACACGTCCACGGCAATCAGTGCTACCAGCATCCATTCCCAACGTTGGAAGATGGACAAGAAAGAACGCTTTGGTGCGTATTCGTTGATCAATTTCGATTCAGTGACAGGGTGAGCGCTCATTTCTTTGTCCTCTCCACGCGGTTTAGTATCCATTTATCAGAGATGACAGCGATCAAAATCAACAAGCCTTGAGCCGCCAACTGCCAGAATGGTGAAATGCGGATTAAAGTCAATGAGTTTTGAATGATGCCCAGCAATAAAGCTCCCAACAAAACACCGGGCACGGTACCGACGCCGCCGCTAATGCTGACCCCACCCACGACGGAGGCGGCTACCGTTTGAAGTTCAAACCCTGAGGCGGTGTTCGTCTGCGCCGACTCGAAGCGTGAAGCCCACAACACAGCTGCCAGCCCGGCCAGTAATCCACTCAACAGGTAGACCATGAAGATCACTCGTTGTTTGCTGATACCGGCAAATTGCGAGGCGTCGGGGTTGGTACCGACGGCGTAAATATTACGCCCGGCGCGAGTGTGGTTCAAAAAGTAGTAGACAGCCAACGCAACAAGAATGGCGATGATGACCATGTTGGGCAGACCCAGCGGCGTACCTTTGGACAGCATTTTGAAATTCTTGGGGAGTTCAAATGAGTTGATCCAGGTCCCCTGACTGTAGAAAAAGACCAGGCCACGATAGATGCTCAACGTGCCAAGCGTGGCAATGATGGGGGGGACGTTTCCACGGGAGATAATTAGTCCGTTGAATGTCCCGAGCACGGCCCCCAAGCCCATTCCCAACAATACCGAAAAGAGTACCGGCATTTCCGGATTCTGTTTGACGACGAATGCCACCATCATCGCCACTAATCCGATAATGGAACTGACGGAAAGGTCGATGCCGTGGGTGATGATGACCATGGTCTGCCCCAACGCCACGATTGTCAAAATCGAAATGTTGAGCAGGATGTCGTTGAAATTATCGATTGTCAAAAATGAAGGCGCGCGCAAGGTGACGGCAAATACGAGTATCAAGATGAAGATGCTGATTCCCGCCTCGCGGAAACGGATCAAAGTCCACAACAGGCTTGGACGGGCGGATGTTTGATTTTGCATGCTACTGTATGCTCCCTGAGGTTACAGCCTGTGTTGCGGCTGAAATAATCTTTTCCTGTGTGGCTTCGGCGCGTGAGAACTGCGCGGTCATATGCCCTTCGCGCATGACGATCACCCGGTCACTCATTCCCAATATTTCGGGCAATTCCGATGAAATCATCAAGATAGCAATCCCTTCCGAGGCGAGTTTGCTCATCAAGGCATGAACAGCCGCCTTTGTCCCAACATCGATACCACGGGTGGGTTCATCCAAAATAAGAATTCGTGGATTGGTGGACAGCCACTTCGAGAGGACGATCTTCTGCTGGTTGCCGCCGGAGAGTTCACGCGCCAGTTGCCAGATGTTGTTGGCGCGCACTTCCATTTGTAGAGCCGCGCCATACGCTGCCTTTCTCTCCGTCTTATCCTGCAGCCAGCCCTGAACGGCATATTTGGATAACATCGGCAGGCTGATATTCGAAGTAATGTTCATCGCAGGGATCAACCCGTGCAGCTGGCGATCCTCGGGGACATACGCCAGTCCAAGCTGAATTGCCAGCTGGGGAGATTTGATTGCAACTTCCCGTCCTTCAATCTGGATGCTGCCCGATGTGGCGGGTTCCACGCCGAAGATTGCTCGTGCCACGTTGGTTCGCCCCGCTCCCACCAGGCCGGCCATCCCCAAAATTTCGCCTTTTCGTAACTCAAAACTAATATCGCGGAAAGTGCCTTCGCGCGCAAGGTTTTCGACTTTCAAGACCACGTCTCCGGCTTTTACATCCTGTTTGGGGAAGAGGTTGGTAATCGTTCGTCCAACCATCAAGCGGATCAGCTCGTCGCGGGTCACATCTTTCAGTGTACAGGTGTCAACATATGAACCGTCGCGCATCACGGTCACGCGGTCAGCCAGTTCGAAAAGCTCCTCGAGCCTGTGGGAGATAAAAATGATTGCGGTACCCTCATCACGCAAACGACGGACAAGACGGAAAAGGTCAGCCACTTCGTTCAAAGTCAGGGAGGAGGTTGGCTCATCCATAATCAAGATGCGGGCGTTGATGGAGAAGGCTCTCGCAATTTCAACCATCTGCTGCTGGGCAATGCTCAAGTTGCGGGCTTTATGTTTCAAGTCGAGGTGGACGCCCAGTGAGTCGAGCAGGTTGCCGGCGTCGGCGTAGAGCTTTCGCCAGTCAATCCGCCCGCCTACTGTGGTGGGTTGCCTACCGACGAAGATATTTTCAGCCACGTCCAGGTCAGGAAAGAGGCTCAATTCCTGGTAGATGGCGGCAATTCCAGCCTCGCGCGATTCACGCGTGTCGCCAAAATGCGCCCGCTTGCCATCGAGGATGATTTGTCCTCCATCAGGTTGGTGAACGCCGGTGATTACTTTGACCAGCGTGGACTTGCCCGCCCCGTTTTCGCCAAGCAGGGCGTGGACTTCGCCCTGTCGCAGCGAAAAGGAAACCTCGTGCAAAACCTCGACGCTCGAGAAGCGCTTGGTGATGTTTTTCAATTCGAGAATGTTTTCGGTCATTTGGTGGGAGCCGCCTGTTCTTCACAGATCGTGAAGGGGATATTTGCCGCTTTCAGTTTCGATTTCCATTCGTCAGTAATATCGGCGTCGGTAAACAAATGCGTAATTTTTTCTGTTCGTGCAATGGGCGTCAAGTCTTCATGCCCCATCTTGCTTGAGTCGACGAGCGCAAACACCTGGCGGGCGGATTCAATTGCCTTGCGCTTCAACTGCGCTTCCTCGAGATGGACTTCGGTCATGCCAGACTCAACGCTGAATCCACTGCAGGAAACAAAAGCCTTTTGGATGCGGAGTTCCGCGATGATCTGTTCGCTCAACAACCCCGTCACCGAAGAGCCGTCCGGATTGACCACTCCGCCGATCAGGATGACCGTGTTTGACGTGTTTTGTGCAAGCAGGCGGGCGAGTTCGATCCCGTTCGTTACAACCCGCAGCCGGCTGCGTTCCTTCAAATTAAGGGCAAGATAATAAGCGGTGCTGCTGGCATCCAGCAAAATCGAATCCCCGTCATTTACCAATTGGGCTGCTGTCTGCCCAATATAATTTTTCTCCCGGCTGTGTTCCTGGTGGCGAATACCAAATGCTAAGTTGGAAGGATGTCCCGCATTGCTCAATACAGCCCCACCATGTACGCGGGTAAGATGTCCATCTTCCTCGAGTGCGTTCAAATCGTTCCGCACCGTTCCCTCTGACACGCCCAGAGTTTGAGCAATTTCTGGCACGCGCAAGCCCGGCTGCTTGCGGAGGAGGTCCATCAATGATTGGCGACGTTCGTAGGTGGTCAAAATTTGACATTCCTTGTCGAAATTTGATGAAATTTACTGCTTACAGTAAAATAATAATAATGATTTTGTTGGTATTTGTCAATAAGCAATTTTTTCAACAAAATTCATCAGTTTTGAGACAACAAAAAAGCCATTCTGTGATTCTTCCGCAGAATGGCTTTTCACTGAAGCAATCAACGACCTTCGACCTGAGCGCCAAAAGAAAACTTTTGCAACTCATGTCTTCAAGTCACCTCACACTACCCTTTGATGACTCCCTTTTTGAGGATGATATTGGCGTATAACGCCATTTCACTGGTCGCCAGCACGGCATAAGCTTTTTTGGCGCGCTCGTAAAAGGCAAAGCGTTCGACATGATCGAATTCTGTAAAGCTTGGTTCATGCTGTTGAACGATTTTACGATACTCTTCCCAGATGACCGGTTTGTATGGGTCGCCGGGAACAACAATCATCAATGCAACCGGCTTTTCCACATACGTATCAAGCGGGAAGAGGCTGAGGATGGCATCCAACAAAACCGGGCAGCCAAGTCCATCCGCGCGGACGAGGCGTTGCGCGTAGGCAGCCGACGGGAAATTCCCATCTGCGATGACAAGTTCATCGCCATGTCCCATCTCCATCAAGACCTTGATGAGGTCGGGTGAAATAACAGGGGAAATACCTTTGAGCATGGTTTGATCCTATTCTCGTAATGTTTGGAATTTAGCCATATAGGGCGCCAAAGTTCTGGCAGGCGCGGTAATCGGCGCTGGTAAAGTCGCTTGCGCCAAACGCGCTCCATGCGCTGGGGCGGAATATCCGTTCTTCGGAGACGTTGTGCATGCAAACTGGTATTCGCAGAATCGAAGCTAGGCTGATGAGGTCTGCGCCGATGTGACCGTAGCTCAATGCGCCGTGATTGGCCCCCCAGTTTGCCATCACTGTGTATGCATCACGGAATGCGCCCTGCCCGGTGACGTTCGGCGCGAACCAGTGGGTGGGCCAGGTCGGATTGGTGCGTTCATTGAGCGTCTCGTGGACATTTTCGGGCAGGTCAACTGTCCAGCCTTCTGCAAGCTGCAAGACAGGACCAAGTCCCTTGACCAGATTCAGGCGGCTCATGGTCACCGGCATATTGCCCCGGGTCAGGAATCCGCTCGAATATCCACCACCTCGGAAATAGCCGGTATCCGCCGGATACCAATTCGTGACTTCGAGACATTTCTTGACTTCGTCTGAAGTTACATCCCACCAGGGCTTGATGGCGGGCTGTCCGTCGATTTCGTGCCAGCCGGTCGCGTCAAGAGTGGCGGCGCCGGAGTTGACCAGGTGGATAAAGCCGCCGGCGGCGCGTCCGCTGACTTGATAGCCGGTGACGCGCTTGACCGCTTCGGGACTCCAGTAGGTGCGGACATCCGCAAAGACTTGGGCGGTGTTTGTGAGCAGGTGTCCGAAGAGCATGACCGCGCCGTTCAAGCTGTCATTTTCGGTGGCGACGATGTACGGTTGCCGCTGTCCGTTCCAATCGAAGGAGGTGTTCAGGATGGCTTCAAGGAAATCACCGTTGGGCTGGTAATCCGTCCACTGGCGCTGTCCCTGGAAACCGGCAAGAATCGCGTTGTGTCCCTGGGCTTCTTC
Organism: Chloroflexota bacterium; assembly: GCA_016234555.1. Lineage (GTDB taxonomy): Bacteria > Chloroflexota > Anaerolineae > Anaerolineales > Villigracilaceae > Villigracilis. The sequence continues at coordinate 29,176 of JACRBJ010000006.1, forward strand.
GGCGAATCCCAGTTCAGCCAGTCGCGGGTTGCCGTTCATCAAGTCACGCCCGATCATTGCCATCTTGACGACCTTTTCCCAGTCCTGGTCTTTTTGCTGGCGGGTGCGTTGCTTGTCCGGCGCGTTGTATTCGCGTCCTTCCTTGCAGTTTTTCTTGACCCACGGCAGCGCACGTTTGAATTCTTCGGGATCGTAAATCCCCTGGTCGATGCGGCGCAGGAATTCGGTCATGTCGATGACCTCGACCCGCATCCCCAGATATGATTCGAAAAAGGGCTGGTCGACGATGGAGCCGGCAATTCCCATCGAGACGCCGCCCATCGAAAGATACGATTTGCCGCGCATGGTGGCAGCCGCAAGTCCGGCGCGGGCAAAGCGTAGTAATTTTTCCTTTACGTCTTCGGGGATGTTGGTATCCCCGGCATCCTGCACGTCGTGCCCATAAATGGAGAAGGCGGGTAGTCCCTTCTGATTGTGCGCCGCCAGAACAGCCGCCAGATAGACGGCGCCGGGGCGTTCCGTTCCGTTGAATCCCCAAACCGCTTTCGGAATGAGAGGATCCATATCCATGGTTTCGGAGCCGTAGCACCAGCAGGGGGTTACGGTGATCGAGAGACCGACGCCGGTGCGGGCGAATTTTTCGGCGCAGGCGGCAGCCTCGGCGACGCCGCCGATGTTGGTGTCGGCGATGACACATTCCACAGGCTGACCGTTGGGATGGCGCAGGTTGGAAGTCAACAAGTTTGCGACGGCATGGGCGAGTGCCATGGTGGAGTCTTCAAGAGACTCGCGCACACCGTTCAAGCGCCCATCAATGGCGGGGCGAATGCCGATTTTCGGCAGACCGCCGACCCAGCGGTTCGGGGCATATTTTTCAGACATCTTTACCTCCAATGCAAAAAAGAATTGACGATCTGCGTTAAACAAGATGCCCTACGCTAAAGCGGGAAGTCAACCGGGCCTTAGCAGTAGGGCGTCTTTTTTTCAGCCCCTCAACTGGGGCGCAGAGTACTCCTGGCGTTCATGCCAGTAAACAAGACTACTTGTACAGCACAGCTTGAATTTCAGGGCTGTCGATGTTGGTCGCATCGTACCACATGAAGCCGGTGTCGATAACTTTGGGAAGTTCTTCGCCATTGTAGGCTTTGACGGCGGCTTCGACGCACTTGTAACCAATACCGATGGGATTCTGGGTAATCGCGCCCGCTTCGGTTCCAGCGCGAATGGCATCCATCTGCTGTTGACCGGAGTCGTAGCCGATGACCGTGATCTTGCCTTCCATGCCGAGTTCCTTCACCGCATTCAACACACCGATGATCGAGCCTTCGTTCGCGCCGAAGAAGCCTTTCAGGTTCGGGTGAGCCTGGATGATGGCTTTGGCAAGGTCGGTGGATTTGAGCTGGTCGCCGGCGCCGTATTGGGTATCGACAATCGTGACCTTGTCGGCATATTTGTTGGCGATCTGGTCGGTGAAACCCTTGACGCGGTCAATACCGGTGCGGCTGGTCTGGTCGTGGGCGATAATTGCAACTTCACCTTCGCCGCCGATGAGTTCAACCATCTTGTCTGCAGCCAGGGCAGCTGCGGCAACATTATCGGTGGTAGCGGTAGTGACGGGGATGTCGCTATCAACGCCGGAGTCGAAACCGATGACGGGAATACCAGCAGCCTTGGCTTTTTCAAGCAGGGGCTGGAATGCCTTTGAGTCAACAGCCGCGAGACAAATGGCGGCGGGTTTCTTGTCCAGAGCGGTCTGGAACATTTCAACCTGTTTGTCGACCATTGCTTCGGATTCAGGACCTTCGAAGGTGATCTCTACGCCAAAGTCTTTAGCGGCATTTTCAGAACCCAGTTTAACTGCCTGCCAGAACTGGTGCTGGAAACCCTTGGAAATCACGGGGATGTAGAGTTTGGCGGGCGGTTCTGTAGCAGCGGGGGCTTCGGCAGCCGGGGCTTCCGTGGCTGCTGGTTCCTGGGCAGCCGGTTCTTGCGGGGCGGGGGCAGGGGTGGGGGCGCCGCAGGCGGCAAGCACGGAGACCACGAGGGTCAAAGCCATCAAAATAGAGACAAACTTGCTGAGTTTCATTTTTCTTCTCCTTTTTCTTTTGAATTATGTTGAATACGTTTCTGTCTTCTTGCCTGGAACATCTTTTGTTTAACCGATTGAACCTCCTTTTTGTTTTATTGCTGACGCCGGCGCAGCATATCAAGAAAAACCGCCGCGACGACGATGCCACCTGTTACGACCATCTGCCACTCCTGGGGAACGGAAAGGATGCGCAGCCCATTTGTTAGTGTGCTAATGATAAAGGCTCCGATGATTGTGCCTAAAATCGAGCCTTCGCCGCCGCTAAGGGATGTGCCGCCAATCACGACGGCTGCAATCGCGTCCAGTTCATAACCGGCTCCGAGGGCGGGTTGAGCCGAATTTAACCGTGAAGCCATAAGTACGCCGCCTACGCCGCTGAATAATCCGCACAAGGTGTAGACTGCCGTTTTCCATGCCGCGACATTGACGCCAGATAAGCGTGTGGCTTCTTCATTGCTGCCTATGGCGAAGGTGTAGCGACCCAGGATGGTGCGGGACAGGATCAGGTGTGCGATGATTGCCGCCCCAAACATAATAAAGACCGCGTTGGGCACTTCAAAACCGGGAATAATTTTGCCCAGGACAGAACCCATCGCCATTTCACGGAAGGCGGGCGTATCATTGAAATAGATCGGTTTGAGTTCTGAGATGACCAGCGAAAGTCCCTTGGTGGCGTATAACATGCCCAGAGTGGCGATGAAAGGCGGGATTCTCATCCGTGAGATCAAAAGCCCATTGACCAGCCCCGCGGTTCCTCCTGCGAGAACGCCGCCGAGGATACCCAGCGGAATGGGCCAGTGCCAATTGGTGATGAATACGCCGGTCATCACCGCGGAAAAGGTCAACACCGTGCCTACGGAAAGGTCGATACCGGCGGTGATGATGACGAAAGTAACACCCAGCCCAAGCACCCCGTTGACCGCAGTTGCCAACAGTATGCCAACGAAGTTGTCGAACGTGCGGAAAAATGGCGAAGCCAGCGAAAAACCAACGGCGAGCACGATCAGGGCGCCAAATGCCATGATGCGTTGCATGGCATCGGAACGGAACAAGGTCCTGGCAGTCTTGGGGGCATCGGAATGGGATGTGGTCTTTGGGGTTTGAGATTCACTTTTCATAGTTTTTCTTCCGGAAAAAAGAGGTATGGTATAGCTACTGGGGGATATCCAAAATAACTTCGCTGCGCATCGTGGCATATTTCATAATGGTCTCCTGGGTGGCTTCACCGGCGTTCAAGATGCCTGTCACCCGCCCTTCGCACATCACCACTACGCGATGGCTCATGCGTAACACCTCCGGCAATTCAGAAGAGATCATAATGATGGATTTGCCCTGGTGAGCCAGGTCGTTCAGCAATTTATAGATTTCGCTTTTCGCGCCCACGTCGATGCCGCGGGTTGGTTCATCGAAGATCAGGATATCCGTATCGGCGGTCAGCCACTTGCCGATGACCACCTTTTGCTGGTTGCCACCCGACAGGAACTTGACCTTCTGCTCCAGGCTGGGGGTCTTGATATTGAGAGCCTTGACCATTTCCTGACCACGCTGCACAGTCTTCTTGAAATCCATCCAACCCGCCCATGTCAGGAATTTTTTCATCGCAGCCATTGCCACGTTTTCCTTGACATCCATGCCCAGGGTGAGGCCGTATCGCTTTCGATCCTCAGAGAGGTAGCCGATGCCATACATCACCGCATCGCCAGGGCTTTTGATGTGAACCGGTTTGCCTTTTATTAGTATTTCCCCTGTCTCATATGTGTCTGCCCCGAAAATTGCCCGCGCCACTTCGGTGCGCCCGGCGCCAATCAGCCCGGCAAAGCCCAGTATCTCGCCCATTTTCAAATTAAAGCTGACATCCCGTAAAACTTTACCCCGGTTGAGATTGCGAACTTCAAGCACCACTTCCTGGTCTGGCGTTTCGGGCAACTCAGGCGTGGACTCGTAAATCGTGCGTCCCACCATCAGACTGATGATTTGATCGACTTTTGCCTCGCTGGTCATCAATGTGTCGATGTATTTGCCATCGCGCATTACCGTCACCCGGTCTGATATCTGTTTGAGTTCTTCGAGGCGGTGCGAGATGTGGACGATCCCCACGCCTTTTTCGCGCAACTGGCGGATGATGGTGAACAATTCATCGATTTCCCTGTCTGTCAGCGCGGCTGTTGGCTCGTCCATCACCAGGATTTTAGCGTTGAATGAAAGCGCCTTGGCAATCTCCACCATTTGTTGTTTTGCAACGGTCAGGTCCGCCACCTTCACAGTCGGATCAAGCCGCAGGTTCATTAATTCGAACAGACGCATCGCCTTTTCATTCGTGGCATTATCGTCCACCACAAATGGGACCTTTGCGCGCGGTTCCCGCCCGATGAAAATATTCTGCGCCACAGTCAAGTGGGGCATTAGATTGAGTTCCTGGTGGATAATGCTGATGCCTAAATGTTGAGCCATGCCGGGGCTGGTAATTTCAACTTCCCGACCCTCAAGAATAACGCGTCCGGCATCCTTATGGTAAATCCCGCCTAATATCTTCATCAAAGTGGATTTGCCAGCGCCATTTTCGCCCACCAGCGCATGAACTTCACCGTGCCGTAGTTCAAATCTTACATCACTCAGCGCCTGGACGCCGGGAAAGGATTTGTAAATACCCTCCATTTGGAGTAAAACTTCATGGCCTTCGACAGTGGACGAGAGAATATTCATGGCATTCCTGTGGTATTCAATATCCGAACAAATCGTGACAGTGATGTGTGCCTCTTTGAGAGAGGCTGCTCAATTGTAGGTTATACAAGGTAGTAATGTTCTGGTAACGCTACCATATTTTTATTATTGCACAAATCTGTTGAACTGTCAACAGGAATTTAAAAAATAAATTCTGAGTGTGATACCCAATTTATAGGTGTTTTTAGGTAAATTCTACCATTTTATAGAGGTTTTGGTTGTCAAATTGTCGAATATTGAGTATCCTTGACCTTACTACAAGAGAATATGGTATTATAATAATGATAACGTTGTCATAATTCTGCGACTACTGGTTTGGATGGATGAGTACAAATGCCGAATCTAATTGATATAGCAAGACAAGCAGGAGTAGCGCCCATAACCGTTTCCCGAGTTATTAATAATTCGGGCTATGTCAGCCAGCCTACCAGGGAACGCGTGGAAGCGGTGGTCAAAGAATTGGGGTATGTTCCAAATACAATTGCGCGCGGGCTTCGTTCAAAGCGCACGCATACATTAGCCTTGATTGTCACCGATATTACAAACCCATACTTCACGTCGATGGCAAGAGGGGTCGAGGATGTGGCAGAAGCAAACAATTATACGGTTATTTATAGCAATACTGATGAGTCTGAAACCAAGGAGAAGAAATACGCCAACATGTTGGCGCAGAGGCGGGTGGACGGTGTGTTGTTGGTCCCGTCGTGTGGAAATGCCAACACGATCAAATTTTTTGAAGCAAATCACATTAACGTTGTTGTGCTTGATCGTCGTATTTCAGGGGTGGAAACGGATATCGTATATTCCGATTCAAAAAACGGCGCATACCGTTTGACCAAATTACTGATCGGGCTGGGACATAAACGAATTGCTATAATTGCCGGCAGCAGGGGGGTGTCCACTTCCGAGGATCGCGTGCTCGGATACCAGCAGGCATTATCTGAAGCCGGTCTGGGCGATACCGAGCTTGTTTATTATGGGGCTTTCAATGAGCAAAGCGGATATCAGCTTGCCAATCAGGCTATGACACAGAATCCAAAGCTGACGGCAATATTTGGGGGTAATAACTTTGTCGCGATGGGCGCCATAAAAGCATTGCACAACCTGGGACTGGATGTGCCTGGGGATGTTTCAGTGGTTGCTTTTGACGATTTGCCTGAATTTATGTTCATGAAACCCTTTTTGACGGTTGCCAGACAGCCAGCATACGAAATGGGACGTCTGGCGGCTGAATTATTGCTTAAACGAATTACGGGCGAAATGCACGAAGAGCCACGGGAGTTTCTTCTACCTGTTGAAATTGTCATGCGTGAATCTTGCGGGCCAAGTAAGACTGGCTAATCGTTAAGCGTGATGTTGGCAGATACGGTTCCGCCTTAAAAGGTGCGCCTCCAATAGCCGCAAAACCGGCATTTTTTATAACTCAGAGGAGAATGACTATGAATATAACCCTTGAAAAAATCGATCCGAAATCAGTGCCTCACAGAAAACTTTACACAGGGGCGGAAATTCCCGCAATAGGGCTGGGAACCTTTGGATCTGATCGCTTCACAGCCGATCAGATCGCGGAAGCAGTCCTGGGTGCAATTGAGGTTGGATATCGTCATATCGACTGTGCCGCGGTGTATGGAAACGAAAAGGAGATCGGCGAATCCCTCCAAAAGGCAATGAAAAAGGGCGTCAAACGTGAAGAGTTGTGGATCACGTCGAAGCTCTGGAACAACAAACATGCCGAAGAGGATGTGATTCCCACCTGCCAGCAGACGCTCAAGGATTTGCAACTGGACTACCTCGACCTGTACCTGATCCACTGGCCCTTCCCGAATCATCACGGCGTGGGTGTGGATGTTAACTCCCGCGACCCTCATGCGGTTCCGTACATCCACGAGAACTACATGAAGACCTGGCGACAAATGGAAAAACTGGTCGAGATGGGACTGGTGCGCCACATCGGCACTTCCAACATGACCATGCCGAAATTGAATCTGTTGCTGCGGGATGCAAAAATCAAGCCCGCTGCAAACGAGATGGAACTGCATCCTCACTTCCAGCAGCCTGAATTTTTCAAGTACTGCATCGATAACCAGCTTGCTCCAATCGGTTTCTCACCCATTGGTTCTCCCACCCGCCCGGATAGGGACAAGACGCCTGAGGACACTGTCGACATCGAAGACCCGGTCATCGTGAAAATTGCGAAGAGACTCAACGTCCACCCGGCGGTTGTCTGTGTGAAATGGGCTGTCCAGCGCGGACAAATCCCCATTCCGTTCTCGATACGTCCCAATGAATATATCAGCAACCTCAAGTGCGCGACGACCGAGCCGCTAACCGATGAAGAAATGCGTGAAATTGCAGGTGCCGATAAAAACAATCGGTTGATCAAAGGACAAGTCTTCTTGTGGGAGACCGCAAAAGATTGGCAGGACCTCTGGGACCTGGACGGGAAGATCGCAACGAAATGATTTAGTGGAGCAACATGGCAGCCAAACATATCCTAACGGTGGATGTGGGAACATCCAGCACAAAAACATCGCTATGGACAGAGAGCGGTCAGCTTGTTGCTCACGCTTCGCTGGCTTATCCGCTCCATCGTCCCGAACCGTTGTGGGCTGAAATCGATGGAGACATCTGGTGGCGGGCTGTTTGCGAGACGATACAAACGGTTTTGGCGAAAAGTGGAGTTGATTCAGCTTCGGTAGCGGGGATCGGGGTCGACGCCGTCGGCTGGACTCTGGTTCCAGTGGATGCATCAGGGAATCCCCTGCATCCCGCCATGATCTGGCTTGATCGCAGGGCGGAAGAAGAAACCGCCTGGCTCAAATCGCTTCCAGAGGCTGAGGGCTTTGTCAACCTGAATGCAAACCCGCTGGACGCCGCCTACATCACGCCCAAATTAGTTTGGCTCAGAAACAATCGTCCCGACATTTTCAATTCAGCTTATAAATTTCTGGAAGCCACCGGTTTTATCATCTCCCGCTTTACAGGTAAATTTGTCTGTGATCATACGCAGGCTTACGGATACCATTTTTTCGACATCCGAAACGAGAAGTGGGATCAGCACGCCACCCAGGTTATTGGCATTCCAATCGAAAAGATGCCAGAGTTGCGTGGAACCACAGAAGTTGTGGGAACTGTCACTGAAAAGGCGGCGCAACAGACCGGACTCAAGCCGGGCATCCCGGTGATTGCGGGGTGTTTGGATGCGGCTGTCGGCGCGTTGGGGTCGGGAGTGGTCAAGCTTGGACAGACCAATGAGCAGGGCGGACAAGCTGGCGGTGTCGGAATCAGCCTGGACCATGTCGTGGTGGAGCCTCGTCTGATTTTTTCACATCATGTGATTCCCGGTCAATATTTGCTGCAAGCAGGGACGGTTGGGGGTGGATCCCTCGGTTGGTTCCGTGACCAGCTTGGACAGGTCGAAGTAAATGCGGCCGCTCTACTCGGTCAGAACCCATTTGAATTTTTTAGTGAACAAGTGGCAAAGTCCAAGCCGGGGGCGAACGGTTTGATCTTCCTGCCGTACATGGCTGGCGAACGCACCCCCTTGTGGAGCAGCATCCCGCGAGGCGTGTTCTTCGGGCTGACTTACAACACTAGCCGCGCCGATATCCTGCGGGCAATCATGGAAGGCTGCGCCTTTGCCGTGTACGACAACCTTCAGATTGCTGAGGAACACGGCGTTGTCGTGGATGAATATTTGGGTTCAGGCGGGGCGACCCAAAGCGCAGCCTGGTGCCAGATCAAAGCGGATATTTACGGCAAACCATTCATCGTCGCCAAACGTGCGGACGGGGGGGAAGGCGGACACGATTTGGGCTTGTTTGCTCTGACTTCGTATGGCGTCGGATTGTGCAAGGATATTGGCGCTTGTGTCTCTGACATGCTGCCTGCCCGCCAGGTGTTTGAACCATCCGCCGAAAACCATCTTTTGTATCAGGAAATGTTCGATATTTATCGGAGTGTGTCCCGAAAATTAATGGATGATTTTGCGCAGTTGGACGCTGTTACGCGAAAACATATTGGAAAACAATAAATTGGAGATTGATCATGAAAGCCGTTGTTCTTGAAGATAAAGGGGCGCTTGCCTACAAGGAAGTTCCAACACCCGAACCCGAAGCTGGTCACGTCCGATTGAAGGTCAAAGCCACCTCGATCTGTGGTTCGGATATCAAGCGGTATGTGGACGGGCATCGGATGTATCCCCTGATCCTGGGGCATGAGACCGCTGGAATTATCGACCGTGTCGGCGCCGGCGTTGATGAAAGTTACGTCGGAAAACATGCCGCCATTATTCCGCTGGTTCCCTGTTTTGAATGCGAGGAATGCAAGCTGGGATATTACTCCGCCTGTCATAGTTATTCGTTTATCGGGTCGCGCCAGTCGGGTGGCTTTGCCGAGTTTGTTGACCTGCCTCAAACGAATATTCTCATTGTGCCTGATTCCCTGTCGTTCGAACATGCCGCCTTGATTGAACCCTCGACGGTTGCAAGGCACATGCTGGCTTTGGGTGACTTCAAAAGCGGACAGACCGCCGTTGTGTTGGGCGCCGGCTCCATCGGTTTGATGCTTGTCCAATGGCTGCGCATCCTGGGCGCGAAGCAGATTATTGTTACCGACATTTTGGAGGACAATTTGCAAATCGCATCCAAACTGGGCGCGCATGTTACGCTGAACCCTTCAAAAGTCGATGCGGAAAAGGAATTGAAAAAATTGGTAGGCGATGGCGCCGACCTGACGCTGGAAGCAACCGGCGTCCCCCAGGTGTTGCAGCAGACAATCGCCATCACCCGTCCGCGCGGAAAAGTTGTCCTGGCTGGCAACCAGCCCCTGGATAAGTCCCTGCCGTTGACCTTCATCGAAAACATGATGCGGAAGGAGATCAGCCTGAACGGCTGCTTCATGTCCTACTCCGCGCCGTTCCCGGGTCACGAATGGACGGATACCATCGCCGCGCTGTCGGACGGCAGTTTGGATATGGACACCATGATTTCCCATCGCTATTCCCTGTCCAAGGCTCCCGAAGTTTTTGAAAAGATCGGCGCGCATCAACTGGCTCATCAAAAAATCATGTTGAATCCCGAGGTGGCATAATGACTCTTCAAAATGTGTTTCCCTGGATTTTGCGCGCCCAACAGGAGGGCTGGGCGGTGGGCGCTTTCAATGCGAATACGATGGAACAGGTGCAGGCTATTGTTTTGGCTGCCCAGGCTGAAGCGGCGCCTGCGATCATCCAGATCAGCCATCGCGCCCTGACTCACATCGGAAGCGGCAATGAAATACTGGGGATCAAATATATTGCCGCCGTTGGGAAAATTGCCGCGGAAAGCGTCACTGCGCCGGTGGCGTTGCATTTGGATCACGGGACGGAAAGCGAAGTAATTCAGGCGATTGCCCTCGGATTTACCTCGGTCATGTTCGATGGTGACGGATTGCCCTTTGAAGAAAACATCTCCATCACGAAACGGCTTTGCGACATGGCGCACTCCGTTGGGGTCTGCATGGAAGCTGAAGTGGGTGAGGTGCCCAAACCCGATGGTAAAGAATTCGACGAAGCCGCCATTGAACTGACCCAGCCCGACGAGGCGGCCCAGTTTGTGAAAGCAACGGGAATCGATACGCTTGCCGTGGCGTTAGGCTCGGTGCATGGACTCAAGTCGAAGACCGTCTCGCTGGATTTGGAGCGTTTGCAGGCGATTCGCAAACAGGTATCCATTCCGCTGGTTCTGCACGGTTCGTCTGGCGTATCGGATAATGACATCAAGCAAGGCGTGTCGATGGGCTTGAGCAAGGTCAACGTGGCTACGCAATTGGCGCAGGCGTTTACCGGCGCGGTCCGTGAAGTTCTCAACAAGGATGGCGGGCTGGTCGATCCGCGGAAATACATGTCTGCGGGACGAAACGCCCAAATGGAAGTTGTGCGCGAACGGATTCGATTCATCGGCGCATCGGGAAAGGCGAAATAATTCAGCCATGATCCTTTGTTTGAATCTAAATGCCGCAATCGACAAGACGATTGTAGTATCGTCGTTCGAGATCAACAGGATTCACCGTCCTGAATCGGTGCTCTCCCTGGCTGGGGGCAAGGGATGCAATGTCGCCAGGGCGCTCAAGACCCTGGGCGAGGAACCGGTTGTATCGGGATGGGTCGGCGGATTCGCTGGACGATTTATCGAAGATGAATTACACCAGGAAGGGATTCAAACCGATTTTGTTCGCACCGATTTCGAGTCGCGGACCTGCACGTCCATTCTGGATCGTGAAAAGGGGACCATGACGGAAATTTACGAGAAGGGCGAATCCGTCCCGCTGGAGAAAATAGACGAATTACGCGATCGCATTCGGAAGACGATTGGGGAATATAAAGCGCTGACCCTCTCCGGTAGTATGCCGCCCGGCGTGCCAGCCGGGTTTTACGCGGACTTGATCGAAATCGCCCGCAAGGAAAACGTCCCCGCTTTCCTTGATTCCAGCGGAGACGCCCTTCGCAAGGGGATTGAAGCAGTCCCGTTCTTCATCAAGCCCAACGAAGCCGAGGTCAAATCCCTTTTGGGGCTTGGGGCAAATGACGATTTTGATTTTGCTCAAGCTGCGTCTGACGTCTCGAAAAAATACGGAACGAACGTTTTGCTCTCCCTTGGCGCTAAAGGCGCAGTCGCCGCAAATGGGAAGGAAGTGTTTGTTGTGAAAATTCCCCGTGTGGAAGCGAAAAGCGCTGTCGGTTCCGGGGATTGCACCCTTGCGGGGCTTGTGCATGGAATCTTGAACGGTCTTTCGTTTGAAGAGTCCGTTCGAGTTGGGGTGTCGGCTGGGACAGCCAATACTTTGAAGATTGGCGCTGCTCAATTCGAACTGGAGGATTTCGAGAGATTGCGGGGACAGGTGCATGTATCTCGCGAAATGAGCTGAACGCCAGCTATAGGTCAAATTGGAAAATCAGCGTGCCGATTTGGGGACAATCAAATATAATTCTGCCCTGTCAGAAAATACATAAACGACAGTCGGAGAAAAGCATGGCAAAAAAGGCGTTTGTAAGCGGTTGTTTCGATATGCTTCACAGCGGGCATGTCGAATTTTTTCGTGAGGCTTCCCGGTATGGCGATGTCTATGTGGCGCTTGGCTCGGATAAAACGGTCTATGACCTGAAAGGGCGGACACCCGTTAACACCGAACAGGAACGGCTGTTCATGGTGAAGTCGGTATCCTTCATAAAGGATGCCTTCGTCTCTTGTGGATCGGGAATTTTGGATTTCGAAACCGAATTGCGGGAAATGATGCCCGATTATTTTGTTGTCAATGCCGACGGGCATATCCCGGAAAAACGCGACTTGTGCCGTCGGTTGGGAATCGAATACGTGATTCTCGAACGCAAACCGCACCCTGGTCTTGAAGCGCGCTCCACGACCCAATTGCGCCAGCGCGACCAGTTGCCCTACCGCATTGACCTGGCTGGAGGCTGGCTCGACCAGCCCATGGTCTCCACGCATTATCCCGGACCCGTCATTACGATCTCGCTGGAACCGACACTGGAATTCAACGAACGCAGCGGGATGGCGTCCAGCACCCGTCGTCATGCAAAGGAAATTTGGGGGACGAAATTTCCGCACGATAATTATGAAAAAATTGCCAAGATACTTTTTTGTTATGACAACCCTCCCGGCACGAAGGTTATCTCAGGGTCGCAGGACTCAATCGGGTTGGTCTTTCCAGGATTGGCATACGCGTATTACGAGGGCGAATACTGGCCCTCGCGGATCGAACATCGTCTCGACGAACCTCTTTTGCAATTTGTTGAAAACTCGATTTACCTCGTTTCGCTTGGTCCGCGCTTCGACGGTTACGATGTGATGGCAAACACCAACCTGAATCGTGAAAACGCCAAAGCTTTGGCTGATGCCGCCGACGGTCACTGGCAGGCTATTCTCGACCGGGATATTGTCCGCTTTGGCAAAACGATGCGGGAGGTATTCGAAGCTCAGGTGGCGTTATTCCCCAATACGATGAACGAGCGTGTGGCGGCAATCATTGACGAATACCGCGATAGCGCCCTCGGTTGGAAACTTTCTGGCGCGGGCGGCGGCGGATACATGGCACTGGTTTCCGAGAAGCCCATCCCCGGGGCTGTGCGCGTGATTGCGCGGCGCGCATTGGAATAACCCACAAGGAGAATTATCATGTCCACACCCGTAATTATTGACGCGATTCGCACACCGGTTGGCGCATTGGGTGGAGGTTTATCTTCCGTCCGCCCGGATGATATGGCGGCGCACGTCATCAAGACCATTCTCGAACGCAATCCAATTGACCCTGCGTTGGTCGAGGAAGTTTTCATGGGATGTGCGAATCAGGCGGGGGAGGATAACCGCAACGTGGCGCGGATGGCGGCTTTGCTTTCCGGTCTGCCGCTGGAAGTTGGGGGCGTGACCGTGAACCGACTCTGCGCTTCGGGCTTGAACGCAATCAACATGGCGGCGCGCGCGATCAAGGCGGGGGAGGGGGATGTCTACATCGCGGGCGGAGTCGAATCGATGAGCCGCGCGCCTTACTCCCTGCCGAAGGCTGAATCAGGCTTCCCGTTTGGAAATCTCACCGCCTACGACACCGCCCTCGGTTGGCGCTATCCAAATCCCAGGATGAAGGAAATGTACGGCACGGATGCGATGGGTGAGACGGCGGAAAACATCGCAAGGGAACGTCCGCATCTCACGCGCGAAAAGCAGGATGCCTTCGCCCTGCGCTCGCACCAACTGGCAATTGCCGCAATTGACTCTGGCAGGTTCAGGCAGGAAATTGTACCGGTTGCGATTCCACAGAAAAAAGGCGACCCGAAACTGGTGGACACGGACGAACGTCCACGCCGCGATACGACGATGGAATCGCTGGCGAAACTCAAACCCGCATTTGCAAAAGAAGGCGGCACGGTAACGGCTGGCAACTCATCCGGTTTGAACGACGGCGCGGCTGTGGTATTGGTCATGAGCGAGGATAAGGCAAAAGAGTTGGGGCTCAAGCCGCTTGCGCGTATCGTGTCATCTGCCGTAGCAGGGGTTCCGCCGCGCATCATGGGAGTTGGTCCCGTGCCGGCAACGAGGAAAGCCTTGCAGCGCGCGGGCATACAGATCAAGGATGTTGGCTTGATGGAATTGAACGAAGCCTTTGCAGTGCAGTCTCTTGCCGTGCTGGAAGATTTGGCAATTGACCCCGACCTGGTCAACGTCAACGGTGGCGCGATTGCCATCGGACATCCGCTGGGTTGTTCCGGTGCCCGCCTGATAACGACGCTCGTCCACGAGATGAGAATCAGAGGCAACGTCAAATACGGCGTGGCATCTTTATGCGTGGGTGTGGGTCAGGGTGAAGCGACAGTGGTGGAGTACCTCGGATGACGTATCAAGTGTTCCGAATACGGCAGCCTTAATCCTTTGGCTTGCCTATTCACTTTCCAAACCTCGTTCTACGAATACTTTCCATATTCCCGCCATGCTTGCAGCATGGCGGTGTAATTTTCAGGTTTGACCGCCGAGTGAATGGAATTGCTCGAGGAGAGGATGAACCCACCGCCCGGCATTCCCTTTCGCAGAGTCTCCCTGGTGGATTCAAAGACCTCTTCCGGCGTACCAAACGTCATGAGCTGGGCGCAATCCACATTTCCTTTCAATGCCACCCGGTCTCCATATTTTGCTTTGACTTCACCCAGGTCCATGCCAGCCTGCGGATCGATGGGATCAAGACAGTCGATGCCTGAATCGATGATCATGTCGATGATCTTCCAGAGGTTGCCATCGGTGTGTTTGATGACGTACAAGCCAAGTTCCTTATAGCCGCCCATGACACGACAGAGTCCCGGATAAAAGAACTCGCGGAAATGTTTGGGCGACATGAGGGGCCCGCGATTGTAGGCATAGTCGTCGCCGGTGTAGACGATTTTAGCTCCACGGTTGACAATCTCCTTTGCCAACTCAAGGTTATAGGCCACCGACAACTCGACCAGTGCCTTCACCAGTTCGGGCTGGAGCGCAATTGCCATCAGCAAATCCTGCATCCCCATGAGATAACGCGGAAGTGAGAAGACATCATTCAAGTGGACGATGACCGCCTTGTTTCCCTTGTTGGCCTGCAGAACGGATTCAACCGCGGCGAAGCGTTCGGGCAAATGCGGGTTGGGAGGTGTGAAACGCTCGAAATCCGCCATCGTTTTGATGGGCGATTCCACCTCGATGCCGTGTTCCTCCTCCGTGTCCTGGGTGACGTAACCCCACTCACTCAACCAGCGGTTTTCGCTCACCTTTTCCTTCTTGAAAAGCGGGTCAACGATAACGGCATCCTGTCCCATTTTTACGGCGAAATCATTGTGTCCCTTGCAGCCCGGGCAAAGAGCTTCCCGAACCCGTCGATCCACCAGCCACTCAAAATGCGGCACGCGGTCCGGTTCCTTCCTTTGCAGTACGCGATACACTCGTTCTTCAGAGGTCATTTCAATCATCAACTCTTCTCCTTGCCTATTCGAGATTTGCGTGCCGTTCAAACATTTGCACGGCGCTGACCCCGGTCCGCTGCATCAACCCAAGGACGAGACTATCGCACAGAATGAACATGGCTTGTTCGAACAGTGTGCCCAGAGGCTGGACCGACGTGAGAGTGTGACCGCCTTCATATGCCATATAGGATGGCGCAGGAATAACAACTCGATGATCTGCCATCCCTGCCAGCGGCGAGGCAGTATCGGTTGTGAAGAGCAGGATTTTGGCTCCCCGTTTTTGAGCCTGTCCCGCCATCGCCAGCAGGCTGGATGTCCGTCCCGAACCTGAACCAACCACCAGTAAATCCCCCGCCGCGATGGCGGGCGTGGTGGTTTCCCCGACCACGTGGACCATCTTTCCCATGTGCATCAAGCGCATCCCAAGTGCCTTCATGCACAAACCGCTTCGCCCGGCGCCCGCCACAAAAATTCGGGAGGCGGATTCGATCAATTCGCCTGCATGAACCAAACTTTCAGCGGGGACCTGCTTTACGCAAGCGGTCAACTCCGATAAAACCTGCCCGATCACATCATTCATTTTCGCATCTTCATCCATCGAGTTTATTCAGCGCTTCCCAGGGCGTTTGCATCACATTCACCAGGCGTTGATACTCTGCATAACGCGCCAGGTACAGAGGAGTATTGGCAGGGATTGGTTCGTGAACGCGGACGACTTTCACCGTCTCTTGAACCGCCTCCTCGTAGTCGCGGTAGATGCCCGCGCCAATTCCCGCGGACAGGGCTGCGCCGCGCGCGCCCAACTCGTTGCCATCGGAAATCTCCATCGGGACTTGAATCGTGTCGGCAAACATCTGCGACCAGACTGTGCTGCGCGACCCGCCGCCCGCAAGCCGCGCCGAGTGAATCTGTCCGCCCGCCTTTCGCAATTTTTCCACGTGACTCAGGTGTCCAAACACAACTCCTTCATACAATGCGCGGAGGAGGTGCGCCCGGGTATGCCAGCCAGCCACGCCGTAGAATCCCGCCCGCGCCGTCGGCTGGACATTCGACCCGTAGAGGAAGGGGTGGAAGATGACGTTTGTGCTACCCGGCGGAAGGCTGGCGACTTCCTCGTTGCAAATTTCGTAGACAGAAACGCCGCGCCGTTTGGCTTCGGCGCGTTCATCGCCGCAGCATTGATTCACAAACCATTCAAGGTTCGTGGCGGATGTGGCGCTGCCTTCGATGGTGAGATACAGGCTCGGATCCGCAAAGAGTGTCGTCATGAACAGGTCGGGATCGACAATCGGGTCCTTGGTGATGACCTCGTTGATGCTCCAACTTCCCATGACGATACAAGCCTGATTGACGCGAATCGCGCCAGCGCCGATTGCGCTGGCGTCCACATCGAACAGCCCGCCCACCACGGGGGTGCCAACCGCCAGCCCGGTTTTCTGAGCGGCGGCGGGCGTTACCCGCCCAATCACCTCGCTACTTTGTTTCAGGGGAGGCAGGGCATCGAAAATTTCTGGGAGTCCATACAATTCCAGCAGTTCGCGGGAATAGCATCGCTTGCGGACATCCATCAAACTGGTGGCGCTCATGTCGGTGAAGTCACACGTGATTTCACCGGTCAAACAATATTTGATATAGTCCTTGGGCATCAATATCGCGCCGACACGCTCGTAGTTTTGCGGCTCATGCTTCTTGAGCCAGGCAAGGATCGCGTTCGGTTGGGCGGGCCAAAAGGATTGAATGGTAAATGGGAATACCTTCTCATGAAGGTTGTTCCGACTCCACTCGATCAGCACATCGGCTGCGCGGGAATCCATGGATTGGATTCCGTTCCGCAGGGGCTTTCCCTGTTTGTCCAGCAGATACACGCCGTTGCCGTGTCCCGTGTTGCCAATGCCAGCGATCTCTTCGGGCTTGACTCCCGATTTGGCGATCACCTCGCGAATGGCGGCGGCGGTACTTTGCCACATCATATCCATGTTGCGCTCGGTCCAGCCGGGATGCGGATACTCGGTTTCGACTTTGCTGCTGGCAACAGCTACTTCCCTGCCCTTCAAATCGAACAAAGCGGCTTTCGAGACTGTGTTGCCATTATCAATTCCCAAAAGATATTGCGCCATGATTACCTCCAATTCACCTGTATTGTGAAGCCTTGCCCACCGAACCCAGGAGCTTGTTCTTCTGTCGGATGATTTCGGTTGCCTTCCCCCGCGCCGCTCCAAACGCTTCGTGCACATTGACCTTTCCTATGGGACCGCCAGCCAGCGCATCTTTCAGAGTCTGCAAAAACGGAATGCGGACATCGGTCCAGATGTTGATCTTGTCAATACCGAGTTCGATGGCGCGACGTAAATCCTGGTCGGGAGTGTCGGAGCCGCCGTGTAGCACCAGCGGGATTGAACAAGCTGCGCGCAGTTGGGCAATCCGCTCGAAGTCCAGGTGGGGCTTGCCGCGATATAACCCGTGCAGGGTTCCAATCGAGATGGCAAGCGCGTCCACACCGGTTTCCCTCACGAAGCGTTCCGCTTCGTCCACGCGGGTCAGGTGCGCCTGTTGCTCGTCTTCGCTAATCACATCGTCCCCCACGCCGACATGTCCCAACTCGGCTTCGACTGAAGCGCCCACTGCATGGGCAAGTTCGACAGCCCGGCTGGTGAGCGCAATATTTTGCTCCAGAGGTGCGAGTGACGCATCGATCATGACTCCGGAAAATCCGAGTTCGAGCGCGTATTCGATCTCGTCGAGCGTTTTGGCATGGTCGAGCACCAGAGCGGCGGGAATGTTCGCACGTTCGACTTCGGACTCAATCAGGCGCACAAGCGTTGGCCATTCCGCCTGCGGAGCATCGTTCGGGTAGATCATGATAATCGCCGGAGCCTGGTCCGCCGCAGATGCGTCGACAATGGCTTGTGTGGTCTCCAAATTAAACGTGTCGTATGCTCCCACTGCCCAATCTTTTCCCACACACGGCTGTAGGATTTCCGCCATCGTCAGGAATTTCATATCGTATCCTTTTTACTACCCTGCAAACGCGGGTTCCAACAGCCCCTGGACGCCGGTATGGACACAGAACAAGTCGCCAGCCCAGGGTTGTCCTTTGCGTTGTTCTTCATCGAGACCCCAGGTCATGGTTGTGACAAAGAGTTCATCCAGGTCTTTTCCGCCAAATGCAAAAGAGATGACATGCTGCACAGGGAAGCGGATCTGGCACTCGATCTTGCCGTCGGGATCGTAGCGGGTGAGTTTCCATCCGCCCTGATGACCGTTCCAGATAAAGCCTTCGGAGTCGACAATTAACCCATCAGGTTGACCTTCGTCCTTCGGGAGGGTGGCAAAGACCCGTCGGTTGCTCGTCGTCCCCGTGAGCGGGTCGTAGTCCAGAGCGATGATCTCCCATTTCCGCTGGTCTGCCACGTAAACTGTTTTTCCATCCAGGCTGAATCCAATTCCGTTTGCTGTGGCATAGCCCGAATCAAGTTCATGGAGCGACCCATCGGGGTCGAGACGATAGATCGATCCTTCGGGGGAGAAAGGGTCGTCCATGTTGAACGTCCCCACCAGCAGGCGTCCCTGACGATCCACTGCGGCATCGTTGTAGAAAATCTCAGGTCTGGTCGGCTGGGTGGAACCCACGATGAGATTGTATTGATTGGTCTTTGGTTCCCACCCGTAGATTCCGTTTTGGGCAATGGCAACCAGCCCGCCCGAGGCGCGGCGGGCAAGCGCCGTCGTGGGTACGTTTGTGGGGAAGGTCTCGAACTTTCCCGTCTCGGGCTCGAATCTGCAGGAAGGCAGTCCGCCCCAATCGACCCAGTAGAGGGCGTTTTCATTCGGTTCCCAAATCGGGGTTTCTCCCAACCTGTTTTGCGCGGATACGATTTGCTTCGGTTCGTTCATCGTGTGGTCTCCTTAGGCTCTGAACTGATCGTAAATCTGGTGATTCACCGGCTTGAGGACCGGGTAAAGTTGTTTGTAGATTTGGTACCAATCGGCATATTTCGGCGCGAGCTGCGAGTCCGGTTGATAGGTCTTGCCCGTTTTGTAAACGCGCTCGAAGGCGTCCTGTTCATCGCGGTACAACCCAACGCCAATCCCGGCAAGGATGGCTGCGCCGAGGGGCGTGGCTTCCTCCACTTCGGGAACTTCGATGGGCAGCCCGGTGACATCCGCCTTGTTCTGCATCCAGAACGAGTTGCGGGTCGCGCCGCCGACGACGATGAGGCGGTCCGCTTCGATGTTCGCACCTTTTTTGAGGGCGGTCATGATGTCGAGGACCTGATAATCCAAGCCTTCGATGACGGCGCGGAGCATGTCGCCGCGTTGGACGAAATTGCTCAAGCCGACAAAGGCTCCCAGCGAACGGGCATCCACCACGGGACAACCCGCCGCGGACATGTGCGGCAGGAACATCGAACCACGAGCGCCGGCAGGGGAGGCGGAGGCTTCCGCCATGAGGTAATCCCAATCCACACCGCCTTCTTTTTCGGCGCGTTGTTGCGCTTCGAAACCGTATTCCTTTCGATACCATTCAAGCATGTCAGCGGCAACCGCGCCGCCCCAGATGGCATAGGTATCGCGGGCAACGTGAGTCTCGACGGTCACACCGAGTCTTTGCACTTCGGGAGTCAACACGGGTGTGGAAATGTTCGCCAAAACGATTTCCCAGGTTCCGGTCACATCAAGGACAATACCCGGTTTGAAGGCTCCAACTGGCAGGGCGCTGCACAAATAGTCGTGACCGCCCAGCACAACCGGCGTCCCAACCGGCAGGCCCGTCGCCTCGGATGCCTTTGGCGTGACTTCACCCAGCACAGTCCCGCTGGGATATGCGTCACACAACAAACGCCGCTCGATACCCGCTTGCGACAGGATTTCATCCGACCAATCCCGTTTGCGCTGGTCGAAGAGAAGGGTGCAGGACGCCATGGTGTAATCAGTTGCGCGGCGTCCGCAAAGCATGAAATTCAAAAAATCTTCGATCAACAGCCATTTGTCGGTGCGGGCGAGGATGCCGGGTTCGTGTTCCGCCATCCACAGGAGACGCAGGGCTGTGCTGAATCGCCAAAGCGTGTTGCCGCCGACACGAAATGTATTTTCCGCGCCAATGTTTTTCTCCCACCACTGCAATTGCGTTTCGGTGCGTGGATCGTGCCAACTGATGAATGGATATAACCAGTTTCCCTGCTCATCCACGGGGACACCGTCCATCCCCATGCCAGTGACCGCCACCGCTTTAATGCGGCGCGGATCACCCAGTTTGGCGACGGCTTCCCTCATCGCTTCTGCCGTGCCGCCCCAAATTTGCTCCGGCTGCCAGACTGTCCATTCGGGATGATCGGGATATGGATTGTATTTCTCCGTCGGACGCGAACCGCTGGCGACGACGTTGCCAGCAAGGTCATAGATCACGCATTTGAGGCTTGTCGAACCGAGGTCGATTCCGGCGAGGTAATCCATTTATCGTCTCCTATGACAATCGGTTATGTCTGTTGCCAGGTCTCCAGCAGGTGAGCGATGTCGTTGAAGATCATGTCCGCTTCGTAGGCTTCGGCTTCGGCGCGATCTGATGAACCGGATAAGACGCAGATGGTGGTAATCCCAGCCCGCTTACCGCCGAGGATGTCAGTGTCGGCGCGGTCACCGATGGCAGCCGTCGTTTCGGGAACGGCTTTCATTTGTTCCATCGCCAGTTGATACATGGTCGGCTGCGGCTTGCCGATGGCTTGCGGCTTGGTTTCGGATGCGGTTTCAAGCGCGGCGATCATCGCCCCAGTGCCGGGCAGGAGACCTTCTTCGGTAGGATTGGTCGGATCGAGGTTGGTGGCAATGAAGCGGGCGCCACCACGAATCAACAGGGTGGCACGCTTGAGTTTTTCAAACGTGACTTCCCTGTCCATGCTGGCAACAACCAGTTGAACATCCTCGTCTGCCAGGACAAAGCCTTCATCAGTCATGGCTTGTTTCAGGGCGGGCATGCCAAAGACGTGGGCGCGAGTCCCATGCGGATATTCGCGGGCAAGGAAGCGCGCGGTCGCCTGACCCGAAACCAGAACCTCTTCCGGCGATACTTTCACGCCCATGCCTTCCAGTTTTTTGACATACTCCTGCGGCGTGCGCGTCGAGTTGTTTGTCGCAAGAGTAAACCGAAGGGAACGTTCACGAAGAAAGGCAAAAAATTCCTGCAAGCGTGGGGCGGGCTGGTCGCCAAGATACAAGACGCCGTCCATGTCGATGATGAGGTTTTTGATGGTTTGTAATGAGGGCATTATTGTTTCCCTAATAATTTTTCGGCAATCGCCTCAGCGGTTGGATACAGGGCAACTGCCTCGTGATTGGTCAAAAGAATGATTGTTGCTTTATCGTCCATGTAACGACGAATTTCCGATCTATAGCCTGGTAACATGCCGCCATGAATCACATATCCCAGTTCCTTGGGTGCAATAAACCAGCCGAAGCCGTAACTCCAACCTTTGCTGCCATCAAAACCATAGTATTCTCCGTCTGGGACCGCCACCTGGGGCGTGAACATGGCCTTGAGCGCAGACTGCGGCAGGAGTTTATCTGTGTACAAAGCCTGATCCCAGAGATACATATCCTCTACGGTGGAATAGATCGCCCCCTCTGCAAACAAGCCATGGATAGGCTGTAACGCGATATCCCCCTCAGCGTTGGAGTAGCCCATTGCCAGATCGATTTGTTTCATGTCGTCCACACCCGAATTCGACATCCCCAGCGGCTCGAAGATGTTCTTTTTCAGAAAATTCGAATAGGATTGCCCGGACGCGGTTTCGATGATCAGTCCGGCTATGTTAAAAGTCACATCCTGGTACTTGAACTGTTCCCCCGGCTGGAAGAAAAGCGTGGCAGACTTGGAAACCATCTGGTCGCCCGGCATTGAATACGCGGTACTGTTGGGAATGCCGGCCGATTGAGAGAGCAAATGGCGAATCTTAACCTGCTTGAATATTTCCGGACAATTGGTGATGTAGTTGCAGATGCCATCTTCGATATTGAGTTTGCCCTGCTCCTGCAAAAGCAGAATCCCCATTGCCGTGAACTGCTTGCTGATGGAGGCAATCCTGAATTTGGTCTGCGGCGTATTGGGGATCTTGTTCTCGCGGTCGGCGAAGCCATACCCCTTGCTGAATATGACCTGCCCATTTTGGGCAACGAGAACGGAACCATCGAAAAGCCCGGCTTGATGGTTCGCTTCCACCAGCGCATCGAATTCGGCGGACAAAACCTTGGGATCGGGAGTCGGCTGGTTGGCGCACGCACTCAAAATCACGGCAAGCAACAGGAAGAGGAATTTCGCTTTCATAGGTCTGTCTCTTTCAAAAAGCCGACAGTCACTCGCTCACAGCGAGTGACTGTCGGCTACAGGATTTCCTCTAAATCAACAGGTATGGGTTTTCCAACGCAGCTTTCAAGTCGGCGAGGAAGCGAGCCACGGTTGCGCCATCGGCGATGCGATGATCGGCACAAGCGGTGAGTTCCATCATCGGGCGGAAGATAATTTGTCCATCGAGTTGGACGGGCGTATCCACCATACTGCCCACTGCAAGGATCGCCGCTTCGGGTGGGTTGATGATTGCGGTGAAAGACTCGATCCCGTACATTCCCAAGTTCGAGATGGTGAAGGTGCTGCCGGTCATCTCGGCAGTCGTCAGGCGGCGACTCCGCCCCCGTTCGGTCAGGTCAGCCAGTGCCGTCACAATCTGTCCAAGACTCTTACCCTGCGCTTCGCGAATCACCGGCACGATCAGACTATCTTCCACGCTGGTGGCAATGCCGAGGTGGACATCGTCCCAAAGGATGATATTCCCATCAGCAAGTGACGCATTCAGGTAAGGGTGTCTTGGCAACACGACTGCAACCGCGCGCGCCAAAATGGCGGTGAATGAAACGCGCTGTCCCGTTTGAGCCTGCAAGGGCTCCAGCACCCGCTCGCGCAGGCGGATGGCTTCGGTCATGTCCACCCGCAGGGACAGGTGGATGTGCGGAGCGGTGAACGCGCTTTGCGCCATGCGTTCGGCAATGACTTTGCGCGCGCCTGCAATCGGAATGACCTGCTTGCGGCGGGCATCCGGCAACGGGATGGCCGACTGGCTGACGGGTTGCGGCGCCACAACAGGAGTGGAAACACCTGGGCTGGTCGCCACTGGCGCCTGTGGTTTTTGATAAGCCAGCACATCGGCTTTGTGAATCCGTCCGTTGGGACCCCGCCCCGGAATCTGACTCAGGTCGACGCCGAGTTTCTCCGCCATACGCCGGGCAACCGGGGTGGCTCGCACCTTGTCTGATCCAACAGAGGGGATAGCCGCCACAATCGTTTCGACTTTCGCTTCGACTTTTGCAGGGGACGATGGAGCGGCAGGCTGGGGCGCGGCTTTGGTGGGCAAGGTCTCGCCGGGGGCAAGGATA
The DNA here is from genome assembly GCA_016234555.1 of Chloroflexota bacterium. Taxonomy (GTDB): domain Bacteria; phylum Chloroflexota; class Anaerolineae; order Anaerolineales; family Villigracilaceae; genus Villigracilis. The sequence goes on from JACRBJ010000006.1 coordinate 52,881, forward strand.
TAACCAATCACTGCGGTGACCGGGAGCACGTCGTCGGCTTTGGCGGTGGCTCCAGCCAGAATGCCATCCGCCGGGGATTCGACTTCGATTGCCGCCTTCTCGGTGATGATGACAAAGAGAGGGTCGCCCTTGCTGACCTGCCCGCCTTCCTTGACAAGCCACTCGACGAAGGTTCCCGTCTCCATGACCATGTCCACTTTGGGCACGATGACTTCGGTTGGCATGACTACTTCCCTTCCTTTGCCAGGGCGCGCGCGGCGGCGACAATATCCTCCACCTGAGGTACGGCGGCGCGTTCGAGATTCCGATTGTAGGGAATTGGAATATCCTTCCCGGCGACGCGGCGGATGGGGGCATCGAGATAATCGAAGGCTTCGCTTCCAGCGATGACCGCCGCCAGTTCGCCGCCGAACCCGCCGGTGATGGGCGCTTCGTGGGCAATCAACACCCGTCCCGTCTTGGCAACCGAGCGGATGATTGTATCCTTGTCGAGCGGCTTCAAGCAGCGCGGGTCGACTACTTCGACGTCGATTCCTTCGGCAGCCAGTTTTTCGGCGGCTTCGAGCGCGCGCGGAACCATGATCGAATATGCCACGATGGTCAGGTCACGACCTTCACGCTTGACTTCCGCAGACTGAAGCGGAATGGAATAGGACTCTTCGGGAACCGGTCCCTTCGTGCGATAGAGCAGTTTGTGCTCCATGAAAAGCACGGGGTTGTTGTCGCGGATGGCGGAGATGAGCATCCCCTTGGCATCGGCTGGTGTGGAGGGCGCCATCACCTTGATACCCGGTACGTTCACAAACCAGGCTTCGAGACTCTGCGAATGCTGGGCAGCGGCTCCGGTTCCCGACCCGGATGGGGCGCGGATAACCATTGGGATGCTGCACTTTCCGCCAAACATGAAGCGCATCTTGGCGGCTGCATTCACCAGTTGGTTCATCGAAATGGTGAGGAAATCCATGAACATGATTTCCATGATCGGTCTCATGCCCATCAACGCAGCGCCGGTGGCAGCGCCAGCGATTGCGGCTTCGGAGATGGGCGTATCGCGCACGCGCTCAGCCCCAAACTCTTCGAGCATCCCTTTGCTGACGCCGAAAGCGCCGCCATAAGTCCCAACATCTTCACCGATGAGAAAGACTTCCTGATCGGCTCGCATTTCCTGGACCATCGCCTCGCGGACGGCTTCCAGATAAGTGATTTCACGTTTCGTTTCGCTGCTCATGACGCATACACCTCGTCTTCCATGTTTTCCGGCGACGGTTCGGGGAAAGCCTGCGCCGCCTCGGCAGCGTTATCGATGGCTGCCTTTGCCGCCTTGTCGATGGATTCGGTTTCGTCGACGGTCATCACAGCGGCATCCACCAACGCTTTCTTGAAGCGCTTGATAGGGCACCTGGTTTTCCACTCTTCGATTTCCTCATGGGTGCGATATAGGTTGCGGTCGCTCTTGGAATGTCCGCGCCAGCGATACGTCAGGCAGTCAATCAGCGATGGACCTTGTCCAGAGCGCGCATACTCATCGGCAGCCAAAACTGCTTCATAAACTGCAAGCACATCATTGCCATCCACCGTTTTGCCGGGGATGCCGTAGCTGGCGGCGCGCTCGGAAATATTTTCGATATTCATAACCTTTGTCCTGTGCATGGACATGCCGTACTGGTTGTTATCGCAAATGAACACCACCGGCAACTTCCAGGTGGAAGCCATGTTCAGCGACTCATGGAATTCGCCTTCGTTGGATGCCCCGTCTCCAAAATAGGATAAAAGAATCTGCTTGGAACGGCGCATTTGAAGCGCGAGCGCGATTCCCACGGCAGTGGGGATTCCGCCACCGACAACACCCGTCGCGCCGAGATTTCCGCCGGGGATGTCTGCGATGTGCATGGAGCCGCCGCGTCCGCGACAGTAGCCGGTTTCCTTGCCCAAAAATTCGGCGAACATCAAGGTCAAATCGGCGCCTTTTGCAATCGTATGTCCATGCCCCCGATGATGATGAATGATCAAGTCCTTGGGGTCCAGCGTGGCAATGCTGCCAACGGACCCGGCTTCCATTCCAATCGAAAGGTGCATGGTCCCATGCACCAGTCCGCGCACGTACAAGTCTTCGGCTTTTTCCTCGAAATATCGGATCTCGCACATGCGTTGCAGCATCCACGTCAGCTTTTCGCGGGGCAATTCCTTCAGTAAATGATGTCCTCCGGATGTAGAAACTTTATCGACCTTCGTTTTCAATGCAGCCATATCAACCTCGTAATATTGTGTATCCATTTCATCGTTGTCCATATTCGTTCTGATATAAATTCACCATGTAATTCACCTGTTCGGGCGTGAGCAGGATCGGTTTCCCGCGCAGCATTGCCAGGTGCGTAATTTTTGCAATCTCTTCAACTTCGACAGCCATCTTGGTCGCCTGTTGGGGCGATGAGCCGATGGTAAAGACGCCGTGATTCTGCATGACAATGGCAAGCGCCTTTCCGATCTTGTCGATGATTTCCTGACCGATATCCGCGCCGCCGATTGGTGCATACCCGCCGAGCGGAATCTCGCCGCCGAGCATGGCGGAGGCTGTCAGGCAGGCTGGGATGGGCTGTCCTAACACGGCAAAGCTGCTCGCGTAGGGTGAGTGGGTGTGGACCATCCCAAAAACGTCGGGGCGATGCTTGTAAACGTAGAGGTGCGTATCGGTATCGGTCGAAGGCTTGAGATTTCCTTCAACGACCTTGCCGTCCATGTCCACCACAACCATGTGGGCGGGGGTCAACTCCTCGAAGTTGTACCCGCTGGGTTTGATGACGACCAGACCCGTTTCCGCGTCGCGCCCGCTTACGTTGCCGCTGGTCATCTTGACCAGGTCGTTTTTGGGTAGTTCCAAATTGCATTTCCAGACAATTTCACGAAGTTTTTCCAATAGCATGATGGTTCTCCTAATCTGTTATGTTACCGTTTCAAATCCTTGTCTAAAGAGAAGGTGTCTTGCGAAAATCCTGTTCAAAGAGACCAAGAACTCCCCGCGCGGCAGCCTCATCGGTGATGAGCGCATGAAGGTATCCGCCGCGTAACGCGCCGTAAAGCGGGCGGGCTTTGGTTTCAGTGGCTGCCACGCCGATACGATATGGGATGCTCTTGAGTTCAGGCAGAGTCAATCCGAGGACACGGTCGGCATATTCCTGGGCGCACGCCCGCCCTTCGATGTCAAACACGAAGGCGTTGATATCTCCCACCCCGCCGCAGTCGCTGGCAATATGCTTCATATCCTGGGCGGATAAGGCTGTAAACTGGACGAAACGGGAAACTTCCGCATCCACCGTGCCGACGCCCACGAGCGCAATATTTGCGCGGCGGGCGATATCGAGGATTTCCTTGACCGGTCCCATGGATTTAAGCGTTTCACAATATTCCCTGCTATCCACAATAACCGGCGCATGAAGCTGGTACGCCTTTCCACCCAGTCGTTCAGCCAGGTGGGCAGCCAGATAATTACTATCAGTGGATATCTCCCCCTGAACCGCTCCAATGAGCGGCACGACTTCGACCTTATAGGAACGCGCAGGTGTAATTGCCTGGTAGAGCGCGTGGACTGCCGAACCGCCGCCGATGCCCAGCACGTCGCCATCCCGCAGGTGTGCCAACAGGAATTCCGCCGCCGCGGCGCCGAGTGCGTTCAACGGCGAACTGCCGCTCTCCGCCACAGCCGGAATGACAATTACATCCTGTAATCCGAAGACAGCCTTCAGGCGGTCTTCAAGATCAAACAGTTGCTGAAATGGGGTGCGGATGGTGATGTTGACGTATCCCTGCTCGCGCGCCTGTAGAAGCAAACGATTCACCTTGGCGGTCGAGAAATTCAAACGCTGGGCGATTTCCGTTTGCGTCAATCCATCGACATAGTAAAGGGTCAGGATGGTGTTCATGAGTCGTACTGCTTCGTATGTGGACATTTTTGCCTGCCTCTCCAGTAGTTAGTTGATATTTCTTATGTTAGTTTACACTACTGTTTAGGATACAAGTTACTTTTGCGCCTGGTAGATGGGGGATGGCGAGGCATCGGGCCAGGCTTCTGACACCAAACTGCCCACAAACCTGCGGGCGGCGGCAACAGAGGCGATGGGGTCTTCATCCGCATGCATGGCTCCCCAGATCTCGATGCCGATCAATCCCCAAAAGCCCGTTTGCACCAACGCTTGAAACGTCTCACGAAAAGGTACAATGCCTTTTTCAAACGGGATCCCACGAATGACCTTCGGCATGGCATCCTTGACATGAACACCCAGCAATTGTCCCTTTGCCAGTCGAAGCTCGTCAGGTGGGTAATAGCCAGCCGCAGCGAGATTCCCAATGTCAGGATACAGTTTCAGCCAGGGTGAGTCGATTTCACGGATAATGGACATTGCCTTACTGATGTTCTCCACATACGGGGTATCGAGATTTTCGAGCCCCAGCATCACCCCGGATTGTTCAGCCCAACGCGCACCGAGGCGAAGACCATCCACGAAGTTTCTATCCGTTTCTTCGTCACTGGTTTCGTAGAAGACGTCGTATCCCATCACCTGAACGACACGCAGTCCGACATCCCCGGCAAAGTCAATTGCCTTGCGTAAAATCTCCTGACCTTGTTTCCGGAGTTCCGGCGAGTGACTGCCGAGTGGATATTTGCGGTGTCCGCTCAGGCACATGGTCATGACCTTTACGCCAGTGTTGGCGATGCTGCGGCGCAATTCAGCCCGTTGGGATGGCGACCAGTCCAGGCGGGACAGGCGTTCATCGCTCTCATCAATCGAGATCTCTACAAAATCGTAACCTGCCTGACCCGCCGCCGACAGACGTTCCTCCCAGGATAAGGCGGCGGGCAGTGCTTTTTCGTAGAGACCAACAGGCATTTTGAACATGGCAAATTCTCCAATGTGGGTTAGTGGAATGTCGACTTCTATGCGTTGACCTTTTCACGAACCAGCAGGTGGTTGAGTACAACAGCGACGATTAATACGGTGCCTTTGGCAACATTCTGCCAGTAGGCAGGGATGACCGTCATCAGGCCGATGGTCACGCAGATGATGATGAGCGAGCCAACCACCGTCTTCGTGACCGAGCCTTCGCCGCCCGAAAAGGCAGTGCCTCCCAGCAAGACAGCGATGAGGCAGTTGAATTCCATGCCATCGCCAGAGAGCGGGTCGCCCAGGGACATGTAGCTGGCGCGCGCCACACCGGCCAGCGCTGCAAAAAATCCAACGATGATGTAGAGCAGCCATATAATTTTGACCGCGTTGATGCCCGAAAGCTCGGCTGCCAGGCGGTTGCCGCCAATCGCGGCGGCGTATTTGCCCAGAATGGTCTTGCGTTGGACGATGGTCATCAAGGCGATGACCAGGATGGCAATCCAGAAGGCCCAGGGCAGGCCGAGAAGCACATCCTTGCGGGCGAAGTCGTTGATCCAACCAGGCATGGCTTGGTTGGCGTTACTTTTGACGGCAGAGTTGCCAACGCCCACAATCAGCAGCGCGATGCCTTTGAACAGGTTCAGCGTGACCAGTGTGGCAATCACTGGCGTAATGCGCAGCCGCATCACCAGAAGGCCATTGAAGGCACCCATCACCAATCCCAAAACCAGGGTGGCGGAAATGGCGACCCAGAAAGACGACCCGTTGAGTATCAGCCAGGCAAAAACCACCGCCGTCAGGCTCATAGCGCTGCCCACCGAAAGGTCAATGAAACCGGAAATCATTAGCAGGGTGAAAGCGCCGCTCAAAAAGAAGATGGGGACCGCGCTGCGCAACAGGTTGATGATGCTATCGGGACTGAGGAAATGTCCGCGCCCAAAGAAGGTGACCTCGTCCAGTTTCAGCAGGCTGAAGGACACCACAATCAACGCCAGCGTTACATAGATATAATAGCGTTTGATGTTGGCCCGCACCGCCGCGGAACGTTCCATTTGCTGCTGGAATGTTTCTTTCTGCATGGTATTCACGTCATTACTCCTATTATCGTTCTGCACAGTCTAACCTTTCCTCTTATCCAGGGCGTAACGCTGCGCCAGGATGGCGAGGAAAGTGACAATCGCCTTGAGGGTGAACTGCCAGTCCGGTGAAAGAAGGAGCCCGGTGGCGGCAGAAGTCACGACCGAAAGGATGATGGCGCCGACAAACATCCCCAGCACGGAGCCGAACCCGCCCGCAATGCTGACTCCCCCCAGCAGGGTGATGACCAAGGCATCGAACTCGTATCCCATTGCCCGGTTCGAGACCCCGGCCTTGAACTCGGATGCAAGGAGGATTCCGGTGATGCCGGCAAGCAGTCCGCTGAGGATGTAGAGCGCAGTGAGGTATTTGGCTACGTTGATCCCTGAAAGCCTTGCCGCCTCAGGGTTTGCACCGATAAGGTAGATACGTCTTGCAAAAACCGTCTTCTTTTCAAAGATGAACGCGATGATGATCAGCGTGATCATGACCAGCACCGAAAGCCGGATGGATGTGCCTGGGATACCCAGACTTCCCAGAAAGCCAAAGGCGTCCGGCAGGCTGGTGTTCCGCTGTGCCCCCTGCGTAATGACTTGAGCGGCGCCGCGCGCCAGCATTGCCGTCCCCAATGTGACAATGATCGAAGGCACCTTCAATTTGGTGATAAAAAAGGCATTTATCGCTCCGACGCCCATGGAGCAAAGCAGGGCCAACCCGACGGCAACAACGTAAGGCAGCCCAAGTCCGTTGGCGAGTGTGTTCTGGGATACGTTGACTCCCTGGCAGAAGTACACGGAAAGTACACCGGTCAAGGCGATGTTACCGCCCACTGACATGTCGTAATTTCCAGTGATCAGCACGAAAGTAACGCCAATGCCCAGGACAATGATGAACCAGTTGTTGGTTATGAGGTTGAGCATGTTCTGTGGCTTGTAGAAGTTCGGCACGAAGATACATGCGATTCCAAACACAACGACGAGCACACCGACCATGAAAAGGGTGATGAACGACTCATCACTCAGCTTGCCGCCCAGTAACGTTTTTTGCGTCTGTTTGCTTTCCATGGCTATTCTCCTCCCGTGACAATGTGAAGGATGCTCTCGCTGTTTACATCGCAGCCGTTCCGCATTGTGGACTTCAGGCTTCCATCGTACAAAAGGTAGATACTGTCGCAGATATTCATAACTTCAGGCAACTCCGAAGAGAAGATGATGATGGTCTTCCCCTCTTTGGAAAGCCGTCGGATGAGATTGTATATCTCGCTTTTCGCCCCCACGTCGATGCCGCGAGTCGGTTCATCCAACATCAGCAAATCGGCATCTGCAAAAAGACATTTGGAAAGCACCACCTTTTGTTGGTTGCCGCCGGAAAGTTTGGCGGCTTCCTTTTCGATGCTGTTGGTGGCAATCTTCAACTTGTCGACATACTCGAGCGTGACATTGCGTTCCATTGCATCGTTGATGAATCCGCCGCGGGAAATCTTCTTCATGTTCATAACGGGAACGTTGCCCCGGATGGTCAGGATGGTGAATAGACCCTGGGAACGTCTTTCCTCTGGCACAAGAGCAATGCCCGCCGCGATTGCCTTGTCTGGAGCAGGTTGGAGTTTTTTCCCCTTGAAGAGGATATCGCCTTTATAATCGTCCACGCCGTAAATGGCGCGCGCAAGTTCCGTCTTACCAGCGCCCACCAAACCATAGAAACCGGCAATCTCCCCTGCGCGAATGTCGAAGGAAATATCGTTCAACCTGTGGTTGGATAAATGTTTGACCTCGAGGATCGTATCCGGGCAATCACCCTCCCTGGGCGTGTATTGCTCGAATACTGTTTTGCCGATCATCATTTTGATGAGCTCCGAGCGGTCTTGAATCTCGGACACAGGTTTGGTGTCGATGTGCTTGCCATCGCGCATGACCGTCACATAGTCTCCAAGTTCGAAAATCTCATCGAGCCGATGGGAGATATAGATAACGGTGACATTTTGCTCTCGCAAGCCCTTGATGATATTGAACAATCGTGCAATCTCACTCTCGGAGATCGCGGCTGTCGGTTCGTCCATGATGATGATATTGGACTCTGCTGCGACCGCCTTGGAGATCTCCACAATCTGCTTTTTGGCCACGCTCAAGCTGGAGACCAGTTGCCGCGGCTTGATGGATGGCTCGATGCTGTTCAACACACTGACCATCTTGTTGATCTTGTCGGTCTTCCTTATGAATCCGAATGTCGTATCTTCCATCCCAAGCGTGAGGTTTTCCTCGACGGTGAGCTGGTCAACCACATTCAGTTCCTGGAACAGAGTGCTGATCCCCTTCTCCTTCGCATCGCGGGTGCTATGCGGATTGTACTCCTCCCCATTGAGCAGAATCTTTCCGCTTGTCCGCGCATACGCGCCAGTCAGCATCTTAATCAAGGTGGATTTTCCGGCGCCGTTCTCTCCGACCAGGCAGTGGACAGTGTTCCGCTTGATGTCGAAACTGACATTATTGACTGCCCGAACTCCCGGGAAATCCTTCACAAGATCCCTGATCTCCAGCACATTCTCTGTTGAATTCATGCATCGGCTCCTTGGGTTTGACGGGGAGGGCATACCTTCCCCGTCAAACCTATATTTCTTTGTTTAGGTCGTGCTGTTATGGGGCGGCGAGCTGACAGTAAGTAATGCTGGAAAGGCTCTGGCAGAAGCGCTGCAAAAAAGAGAGGCCACGCATCATCACTTACAAAATGCCGCCACCCCAATTTATTACTGAACGTTGGTTCCGAATTGCTCGTTCAGCCATTTCACTGCGTCTTCACGCGGCATCGTCCAGAAGGAGACGTTGTAGGCTTTGTAGAAGTATTCTTCCGCGGGCTGTGAGGTCGGGGCAACCTTGCCACTGGCAACATCCATGATGAGGTCGATGCGGCCGTGAGAGGTCTCGATTGGGGGAAGACCCATGGAGAGTTTCAGCGAGCTGTTCGGGTCGTACACACTCTTCATCTCAACTTCGTCGAAGTCCACGCTGGCGACGATCTCGGTCAACGGCTTGCCGTTGTCCATCTTGCCGCGTCCTGCCTGTTCCAAGGCAGCCATCGTGCCAACGGTCAGGTTGGAGGCTTCGGAGTAGATCAGGTTGACTTCGGGGTGGGTGGTCATGAGATCGGTGATGATTTGCTTGGCGGCATCGGGACCCTTGCTTGCATCCTGGCAGCCGAGGTCGGTTGCGGTGGGATCGACAGAGAGCACACCCTTTACGAAGGGATCGGTACGACCAGACTTGACTTCGGTGTGGTTCGGCCAGCCCAACTGCACCATGACAATGGGTTTGTCGGGGTGAGCGGCTTTCCATTGTGTGGCCATTTCTGCGCCCATGGCGAAGGAAATGCCAGCCTCGTCGCTGCGGGCAACCGGAATACCACTGTCGCCCAGCGGACTGAAGAACGAGGTCAGGATGATGCCCTTGTCAAGCTCTTCGAGCACGGCGGGTTTCACAGCATCATAGTCCCAGATATGCAGGGTCGCGGCGTCCATGCCTTGAGCCATGATCTGGTCAACGTTCTGGGTCATGACTGCACTGTCGGATTTGCCATCGAACACGAATACTTCGACGCCGTATTTTTCCTTGGCGTATTTCTGCGCCTCGGTGGCTTGGGCTTGATGGAATACATTGCTCAGGTCTGATACGAAGAACGCAATCTTCTTAACTTCCTTGGCTTCCGGGGCTGCAGCAGCGGCTGGAGCTTCAGGCGCCGTGACGTTGGTTCCGAACTGGTCATTCAACCATTTGGCAGCATCGGCGGCCGGCATGGTCCAGAAGGAGACGTTGTAGGCTTTGTAGAAGAACTCTTCCGCGGGCTGCGAAGTGGGCTTCACTTTACCGGCCTTGACATCCATGATGAGGTCGATGCGGCCGTGGGAGGTCTCGATTGGGGGAAGACCCATGGAGAGCTTCAGCGAGCTGTTCGGGTCGTAGACGCTCTTCATTTCAACTTCGTCGAAGTCCACGCTGGCGACGATTTCGGTCAACGGCTTGCCGTTGTCCATCTTGCCTCGTCCTGCCTGTTCCAAGGCAGCCATCGTGCCAACGGTCAGGTTGGAGGCTTCGGAGTAGATCAGGTTGACTTCGGGGTGGGTGGTCATGAGGTCGGTGATGATTTGCTTGGCGGCATCGGGACCCTTGCTCGCATCCTGGCAGCCGAGGTCGGTTGCGGTGGGATCGACAGAGAGCACACCCTTCACGAAGGGATCGGTACGACCAGACTTGACTTCGGTGTGGTTCGGCCAACCCAACTGCACCATGACAATGGGTTTGTCGGGGTGAGCGGCTTTCCATTGTGTGGCCATTTCTGCGCCCATGGCGAAGGAAATGCCAGCCTCGTCGCTGCGGGCAACCGGAATACCACTATCGCCCAGCGGACTGAAGAATGAGGTCAGGATGATATTCTTGCCGAGAGCTTCCTGCACAGCAGGCTTCACAGCATCATAGTCCCAGATATGCAGGGTCGCGGCGTCCATGCCTTGAGCCATGATCTGGTCAACATTCTGGGTCATGACTGCACTGTCAGATTTGCCATCGAACACGTACACCTCAGCGCCGTATTTTTCCTTGGCGTATTTCTGCGCCTCGGTGGCTTGGGCTTGATGGAATACATTGCTCAGGTCTGATACGAAGAACGCAATCTTCATGGGCTTCTCAGCAGCGGGGGCTTCAGCGGCTGGGGTGGAGGCGCCGCCGCAGGCTGACAGAATCATGCTGGCGAGTACGAGCACAGCCATTAGAACGAATAGATTCTTTTTCATTTTATTTTTCTCCTCAATATGTTTAGCATAAGGAAACGCTTGGCTTCGTTGCACCAATTTTTGATGTATCGGTACAACACGATTTCTGCTTGATTAAATTATCAGGACCTGCCACCTCCTTGTCCGAGAGTTTTGTTTTGCCTGGACCGGCGATTGTGACCTCGCGCCAACCATGTTTTGCAAACCTCCGGACGTTTTTTCAGAAATTTTCATCTGGCGTCGTTCAGTCGAGCAGGACTTCTACAATTCTGAACGGCTTGGTGGCATCCGGACCGGCGTTGGTCGGGTCCCAGAAATGATCGCCCTGGTTCTCCACCACCCAGGCGCTTCCATCGTAATACGCAAACGTCGCAACACCGTCGAGTCCTGCCTCGATCCTTCTGACTTCCCCTTTGTCGCCGTCCAAAGTGATGACAGCCACTGCGCCTGCGCCACCTTCAACAGTCACCAGGGTGTTGGGTCCGATGAGTTTAAGTCCATCGGGGCGCCTTAACTCTTGTGACGTTTCAATCAGCGTCACTGCGCCCGCGCTTCCATCCGCCTCAACCACAACCCGGAACAATTTGCCGAGTCTCTGGTTTAACACATAGATCACGCCGTTAGCCTGGTCGAAATCAAGACCGTTAAGACTCCACTGCTCGGCGCCGAACTGCGGATCGTTGATCCACTCTTCCAACGCCTTGCTTCCAGCCGTCAAGCGCAAAATACGCGGCGTCCACGAGTCGGTGGCATACACGTTGCCTTCGGCATCGACGGTCAGATCGTTGCAAAAGCCGCCGCCGGGAAAGTCATAGCTACCCTTGACAGCCCCGGTCTTCAAGTCAAAGGCTTTGACTCCCACCGGTGCGGTGCCTTTGAGCTTGCTGTTGCCAGCATCGGAAGAACATGCCCACAGCGTATTGCTTGCCTCGTCTGCGTAAAGACCGAGCACCGAAACCAGCCCGTTCTCTCCCGCCGCGATAAAAGGCTCCGCCTCGTCAGAGCCGGGCGCTGCCTTCACGATGGTGCCTTCTTCCATGCTGCCGGCATAGAACGTGCCATCCGATGTAACCGTTACGCCTTCGCCGAAGAAGCGGTCGCCCGGCATTACGATTTCACGGGCGGCGGGGGCTTCGACAACAGCAGGAGCTTCAGGCGCAGAAACATTGGTTCCGAATTGATCGTTCAGCCATTTGGCGGCATCAGCACCAGGCATGGTCCAGAAGGAGATAGTGTAGGCTTTGTAGAAGAATTCCTCGGCGGGTTGCGAGGTGGGCTTCACCTTGCCGGCTTTGACATCCATGATGAGGTCAATGCGACCGCGGGCGGTTTCGACCGGGGGCAGACCCATGGAGAGTTTCAGCGAGCTGTTCGGGTCGTACACACTCTTCATTTCAACTTCATCGAAGTCCACACTGGCGACGATTTCGGTCAACGGCTTGCCATTGTCCATCTTGCCACGTCCAGCCTGTTCCAACGCTGCCATCGTGCCAATGGTCAGGTTCGAGGCTTCGGAGTAGATCAGGTTGACTTCGGGGTGGGTGGTCATCAGGTCAGTGATGATCTGCTTGGCGGCATCGGGACCCTTGCTCGCATCCTGGCAGCCCAGGTCGGTGGCGTCAGGGTCGACGGAGAGCACGCCCTTCACGAAGGGATCGGTACGACCGGACTTGACTTCGGTGTGGTTGGGCCAGCCCAATTGCACCATCACGATGGGTTTGTCGGGGTGGGCTTCCTTCCACTGCTTCGCCATTTCAACGCCCATGGCGAACGAAACGCCTGCCTCGTCGCTGCGGGCGGTGGGGATGCCGGTATCAGCCAGCGGGCTGAAGAACGAGGTCATGATGATGCCCTTGTCGAGCGCAGCCTGGACGCCGGGCTTGGCAGCTTCGGCATCCCAGATGTGCAGGGTGGCGGCATCCATGCCCTGAGCCACGACCTGGTCGACGTTCTGGGTCATGACGGCGCCGTCGGATTTGCCGTCGAAGATGAACACTTCAGCGCCATACTTTTCCTTGGCGTACTTCTGCGCCTCAGTGGCTTGCATTTGGTGGAAGACGTTGCTCATGTCAGAGACGAAGAACGCGATCTTCATGGGCTTCTCAGCCGCGGGCGCTTCGGCAGCCGGGGTGGAGGCGCCGCCGCAGGCGGACAGGATCATGCTGGCGAGTACGAGCACAGCCATTAGAACAAACAGATTCTTTTTCATTTATCTTTCTCCTCAGGTAGAATTTCAAAAGAAACACCAGGGCGTTGCATCAACTCCCAAAGGGAAATTGGCGCAACACAGATTCTGTTTTGCTAAAATTTCGAGTCCTGCCACCTCCTTGCACCCGCGAGACCGTTCCACCAAGGCCAACGCCTGCCCTCTCTATCCAGGTCAACCCACGCAAAACCCCTCCGGGACTCAAATTTTTTTCAATTCACCTAGTACCCGCTTACATCCTGAGCCAGCCCGTATAACACTAATTCAGTCACACATCCGCCTTTTGTAAGCGCGCAGGTTTGATACACCATGTCGGCAAAATGTTCGGGACGCACGGCAAGTTCCTCGTCCCATTCGAACTTGTTGACGCCCGCCGCGGCAGCCTGGAAGCCGGTATTGGATCCGCCCGGCACAAGGAGCATGACTGCGATGCCGTGCGGACGTAATTCCGTATAAAGGCATCTTGTGAAGGCGTTGACGGCGGCTTTGGCTGCGGAATACACCGACCAACCCGGCCATGAACGACGGTCACAGGCGCTGGATACGTTGATGATCTTGCCGAAGCCCTGCTTCTTGAACTGCGGCGTGAAAGTACGGCAGCTCATGATGGCGCTGGTGAGGTTCAAGTCGATGATGCGGCGGTTGATCTCGTCGTCCATCTCTTCGATGGGAGCCACTTTTAGTGCGCCGCCCGCATAGTTGATGAGGAAATCGACTTTGCCGAAGTTGTCCATCGTTTCCTTGAAGACACGCGTGAAGGTCTCTGCCTTGGTCACGTCAGCCGCAATGGCAACGACCTTGGAGCCGAACGCCTTGCAGGCGTCAGCCGTGGCTTGAAGAGCCTGCTCGTTGTAATCGATCAGGACAAGGTTGACCTGGTCGAGTTTCGCGAACAGCTCCGCCGTGGCTTTCCCGAATCCAGACCCGACCCCTGAGATAACCGCTACTTTTCCTTTTAGAGACTCAGTCATATTCGTATCTCCTTCTTTAGTGGTTTATTGTGTTGCTTTGTTTCGCAACTGGGTCAGCAACTTGCCCAGTTCTTCGTCATCGATTGCATAACAGTGTTCCTGACTTGGAAACTGTCCCCGTTCCACTTCGGTTCTAAATTGCGTCAAGGCGGTAACAATAATTTGAGTCAAATCCAAATACACTTTGAGAAACTTCGGCGACATTTCCTTGAACATCCCCAGCATGTCTTGTGTGACCAATGCCTGACCATCGCAATCGGGACCCGCACCGATGCCAATGGTCGGAATTTCCAGGCTGCGGGTGATGATCTGTCCGAGGCGGTCCGGGATGCACTCCAGAATCAAGGCGAAGGCTCCCGCGTTTGCGAGCGCCACCGCATCCGCCACGGCTGTGGCTGCGCTGGCGGCTGTCCGCCCCTGGATTTGAATCGTCCCGCTGCGGACGATCTTCTGCTTGGTGATTCCCAGGTGCCCCATCACCGGAACGCCCGCGTGAACCAATGCCTTCAACTTGGGTGCATCGGCGGCGGCGGCTTCCATGTGGATACCATCGGCGTGACCTTCCTTCATTAATCGCACGCCGGTGGCGACCGCCTGCTCGACGGTTTCGTAGGAGCCGAAGGGAAGTGTGGTCACAACCATCGCGCGGCTCGCTCCACGTGCAACCGCCTGCGTGTGATAGATCATCTCTTCCACGCTGACTGACACTGCTTCAGGACGTCCCAGCCCCACCGTGCCAACGGCATCGCTGACCAGCACCATATCCACTCCGGCGTCATTAATAAATTTCGCCATTGGAAAATCGTAGGCTGTCAGCAGCGTGATCTTCTCGCCGCTGCGCTTTTTCCGCTGCAACCGCGAGACTGTCATCTTGGCCGGCTCACTCATTCCCGGCCGCCTTTACTTTGCCGCGGAGGGCAAAAGGGTCTCGAGTTCCATGTGCGGGCCGGGGATCATGCGGACGGAAACCACATCGCCGACACGTCCCGCCGCTTCACGACCAGCCGCCAGCGCGGTCTTGACTGCGCCCACGTCGCCGCGAACCATCACGGTCACATAACCACCGCCGATCTTGCGCTTCGCAAGCAGGGTCACATTGGCGGCTTTCACCATCGCGTCGGCGGCTTCGATGCTTGCCACCAGCCCGCGGGTTTCGATCATTCCCAATGCCTGGGTTCCAATTACTTCGACTGTATCTTGAGCCATATCACCTGTCTCCTGATTAACTTTTTGTGTATGTCATCTTGCCGTTGTGACGCAGGGAGTCGAGGATTCCCACGATTACCGCGTCCACCGGGCGGTTGGCATCGCCAGCCGCGACACGCGCCGAGCTGCCTTCCGCGATCATGACCAATTCACCTTCGCCGGCGCCGACCATATCCAGCGCCACGAATGGAATTCCCTGTTCCTTGCCCGCCGAGTCGGTTGCCGACACGAGCAGACACTTGCCGCCTTCGAGCCTTCGGTCTTTGACTGTGGCGACTGCCACGCCCACTACTTTTGCGATTCGCATCCTAGCCTCCTCGCTTCTTCAACGCGCTTACCGCTTCCACGAGTTGATCCACCACGGGACCGCCGCTCGCGGCGGATTGCCCACGACTGGCATTTGCGGACAACGGTCCATGCTGGCAGCCGCGCGGTTTGGCTGGCAGAGTCTCGCTCTTTGCTGGGGCAGCCGCCACGGCAGCTTTACTAGCTGACGCAGTTCCCGCTGTCACCAGGGCAATGCCCAATTCCTCAGCCCGTTCGCGAGCCGCATCGGTCAGCATCACGCCGGGACCAATTTCCAACTGCCGAACGCCGCTGGCAGCCAGATCCTCAATATCATTTCCCGTGTAGAAGGTCCGCATGACTAGCTACCCTTCGGCTTTCGACCAGGTAACGCTTCGATTGCCTTCACAGCCGCATCGCGCGCCTGGCGCACTTCGGCATCCGTGCCGGAGAAGTACAATCTTCCCGAGCGGCCACGCGGGGTGTAATTCACGAGTGTGATGTTGGCTGCTTTTTCGGCTTCGTTTGCCGCGAGGACGATGTAAGCCGCTGGCATGACTTCCAGCACGCACAGGGTTTGACCTGCGAGCAGCAATCCGCCGAACGAAGTACGGTTGATCAACTGCGCCTGAAAGGGATCGACGTTTGGGATCAACAGCGAGGATAAAATCTCGGGCTTCAAACGGTCGTTCTCGGTCAAGCCCAAAGCTTCAAGAGCACGCCGCCCGGCTTCCAACACTGACTCCTGATGGCGCGAGTGGATTTCCAGCGAACCGTATTCGCGTTCCACTGCTAGCGCGCCGGCGCGTACGTCGGTGGTCTTGAGGGCGATATCCATGACTTTGTAGATATCCGATGCGGGCGCGGTCTCGATGTAGATTTCCGCCATGCCTTCCACCGGGATTTCGCCTTGCATGGTCTTGCCAGTCAGCGCGCCGTATTGGGGCTGCATCTGGTCGATGAGTAGGTATGTTCGTATTTGCATCGCGGTTTCCTCCCGTCTATTTGGCTGAACCCTGCGGGAGCAGCGGTTCGATTGCCGCCTGAGGGCGGGCAATCACATGCACTGCCACCAGTTCCCCTGCGCGTTTGGCTGCCGCGGCACCAGCGTCCACCGCGGAACGAACCGCGCCAATTTCACCCCGCACAAAGATTGTGGTGTAGCCCCCGCCAATATCCTCCTGCCCCGTCAGGGTCACATGCGCTGTTTTCAACATCGCATCTGCCGCCTCGATCGAGGCTACCAGTCCCCTTGTTTCGACCATGCCCAAAGCTGTCATTTGCAGATTTGTCGTAGCCATATTCGTTCATACCTCCTAGGATATTCCAAGTACTTGATTCGCGGCTTTGATGCCCGCGTTTACATCGACCGGGGCACCCAGTTGCCTGAGCGCATCCCCGGTGGCATTCAATAATTCGATTACCCGGTTGCGCGAGAGATTGCCAAACTTCGCCGGGTCGAGGAAGAACACGCTGTCGTTTACCCGTCCAAACGTTCCGTTTGAAGACAGCGTCTGCGCCAGTTTGCGGACGACATCGTCGGAGCGCAAATTGTTTGGGCAGATGATTTCGGTCTGAGTCCCCAAACAAAAGCGGCGGGGCGAATCACAGCCGGGGCATTCGCGTCCGTCCACAACCAGTTGCAGTCCCATTTCGCTCACACCCCAGCGAACAGCCTTTGCCGCGAGATCGGGCAGGGCGGCGACAGGGGAGAGGTTTTGGGATGAAGAGATGCTGGTGGAGGAGCGTGACCACAAGTCGGCGAGAGCCAGGCGCATCTGACGGGCGGAAGCTCGCGGGTCAGCCGACTCGCGGATGTGACGTCCACAGATCAGGACGGAAACTGGCAAATCGGCAAAAAACGGAAGAAGTTCAATCGTCATTCCCCCGGTAATCGTCACTTTGTAGCCCATGTCTATCAACTTGCGGACAATGTCCTTGTCCTCCTGAGTCCATTCACGCCCTGCAGATTGGGCGTCCCATTCACGGTGGTAAACAATTCGCTCGACGCCGATCTGCCGCCACTCAGTAGCTCTTGCAAGAATATCGCGGACACCGGTGAGTTCCATCAGCATTTCCTTGCCGCGCTTGCGGGCGACGGCGAGCGCCTCTTTCACTGTGGGGATGGTCGCCCCGCCGATGACTGTCATCATGTCCGCGCCGGCATCGAAAGCCATCGCTGCTTCGAGTCCGCCGACGTCGGGTGTCTTGACATCAGCCAGAATCAACTTATCGGGGCAGATTTCTCGCATTGCCCGGACCGCTTCCATACCAGCCGCCTTGCAAAGAGGGGTGCCGATTTCGATGATGTCCACTTCGGGGGCGGTCAGGACAGCCATCTCCAGCGCTTTCGGCAGGGAGGTGTAATCCATGGCAATTTGGAGCAAAGGTGTGGGATTCATAATTTGGTTTGACCTCAATCGTGGCTCAAAGACGAGCCTAGGGTATTTTTTGACTAAGCTGTCTATACCAGAAATCTATTTCTTGCCGCTTCAGAGAATAAAGTTTTTCGGTCCAGCAAATACGAGTAAATTTATTTTATTGCCTAAATAAATGTGATAATTTTTTCATTATGTGATAATATTATCAAAACGACTATATGCTTGTCAAGTATTTTCATTAGGTTGTGACAAATGTCGCATAAAAATATTACAAAAAGCAGGAGACTGGAGAGTGCAAGAGGACCAGCCGCCTTTGCATGGCTAATCTGCGGGCTTTTTTAAAACTAAAACGCGCCGCTTGGGCGCGTCACTAATTTCAGGTTGTTCCTTTCTCTTCCAGTTTGGCACCTCACCCAACTTCAAGAAGAATGTTTCCAATCGCCCCGCCACTTTCAACCAGATCATGTGCTGTGGCAATTTGCTCAAGCTTCAGGCGGGCGGCAATATTATGAGTCAAGCGATTCCTTTCCAAAAGCGTTGACAGGTCAGCGATGGCGCGCTTGCGAATATCAGGCTCCAGGCTGTAGACGATGAAAAAAGTCAGGCGGACTCCCTTCCGAATTGCGGGAGAAAAGGGCACACTGATCTCTGAAGCGCCGCTGCCATAAACAACGATCTCGCCATTGGGGCGCAGGACTGTAAGATCTGTATTCACATTGGCGGCAAAGTCAACTTCCACAATCCGATCCACTCCCCTGCCTGAGGTGACGTCTTGAATGACTGTTTGCAGGTCATCGGTCTTGTAATTCAGGACAACATCCGCACCCGCTTCACGGGCAAGGGCGGCTTTTTCCGCGTTGCTGACAGTTGCAATCACCTGCTTTGCGCCTTTGATCTTCGCCAGTTGGATGGCATAATGTCCAACCGCCCCTGCCCCGCCAGCCACAAGAACAGTTTTCCCGTCTACGCCTTCGCCCGCTGTAACGGCGTGATATGCCGTCAAAGCTGGGATTCCCAAACAAGCTCCAACCGCAAGTTCGACATTATCCGGCAAAAGCGCTGCCTGATTGGACGGGAGCACAACGTACTGGGCGGCTGTGCCGAACGGACGCATCCATGCGGCGTTCCAAATCCAAACCCGCTCGCCAACCCGTGCGGGATCGACCTCCGCCCCAACCTGATCGATCATCCCCGCGCCGTCACTATGCGGGATGATGCGGGGAAACGGCAGAGTCTTGACACGGCTCCCCGCGCGTGATTTCACATCTGACGGATTGACTCCCGACCAGGCCACCCTGACCCGAACCTCTCCGGGACCGGGCACCGGAGTTGGAATCTCACCGATGCATAGAACTTCGCTTGCCTGACCAGTGCGTTCGTAAAATGCAGCTCGCATATATCCTCCAAAAATCATTCCGTCATCTACTTCAGATGATATTGTACTGCCTCCGCCAGATGTGTGAATTGAATTCGCTCCCTGTCAAATTCACAATCGCGTATACGAGTTTGAGGATATGCAGCATGTGTCGATAAATTTATCAGGACACCATTTCGCCTTATGCGGATCAGGAGGCAATTTGGCCATCCAGATCCCATAAGTCCCGCCAATCCCTGGCGGTCTCCCACAAAAAGACCTGTCCCTTGATGAGGCGGTTGTTCTTGTCCGCTGATGCAATTTCTTTCATCTCCTCGTCAGTCAAGGGCTCAGTTGTGGCACACTTTAAATTACTGAGATATTCATTGGGATGCACCGAGAAGGGAATGGGGATTTGTCCGCGCTGCACTGCCCATTTCACGCAGATCACTGCCGGGTGAACATTATAACGCTGCGCAATTTTCACAATCACCGGGTCTTCAATGTCGACTGTATCGTCAGGGGTCTTATCACGATCCGGACGTGTTGGGGAGCCAATGGGACAAAAACCAATTGCAGCAATATCGTTATCTTTGCAGAACTGGAAGAACTCTGGCTGCTGGAAGTGGGGATGCAGTTCCATTTCGTTGACCACGGGTTTGATCTTTGCATCACGGAGCAACAACTTTAACTTCGGGACGGTCATGTTGGATGTCCCAATGTTGCGGACCAGTCCCATTTCAACCAGTTTCTCCATCTGCCGCCAGGTCTTCATGTAATTCTCGTGGATGTATGGAATCGCATGAGGGTCGCGTGAGTTAACATCCACGCCTACGCCGTGATGATTGGGGAAGGGCCAGTGGATCAGGTACAGGTCAAGATAATCCAGTTGCAGGTCTCTCAATGTCTGCTTGCAGGTAGGAATTACATCCTCTTCGGCGTGTTTATTGTTCCAAAGTTTTGAGGTGATCCACAGTTCTTCACGCTTGATGCCCTTTTGCATTGCCTTCTGGAGGGATACGCCGATTTCCTTTTCATTTCCGTACACCGCCACGCAATCGATATGACGATACCCGATCTCGATGGCGCCTAAAACCGCCTCCGCGATCTGGTCGGCAGTAAAACGATCGGAGCCGAAAGTCCCCAGTCCAACCGCGGGAATCTCCGCTCCTGTGTAAAGCTTCCTCTTCGGAACCAAATTTGAGTCAATTCTTTCCGATATATCGTTCATTGTTCACTCCTTTAAAATTTGTCCAGAAAAAGTCTGGAGAACATGGGCGCATCGCTCTTTCTCAGGATGATGTTCCAATATTCAACCTGACCACCTTTCCTAAAATGGAACTTTGTAATCCCTGATACTGGTCATCAAAAACCACTTTTACGGATTTCGCCAAATCCATTTCGTCGGTACACTGAATCTGGTGTGGGTAAACCGGCACCTGGGAGCCAAACTTGACATAGACCGGCATTTGCTCCAACGGCATCTTAACTTTCTTTACCCAGCGCCCCCCTTCCAACGTCTCTCCCGTCCAAAAATCAACCCATTTGCCGTCTGGGAGATAGACATCCCTGACGCCATCGTCATTCATAATTGGCGCAACCAAAAAGGAGTCGCCAAAATAATACTGGTCGTCAATGTGCCAGCACATTGGATCATCTTCGTGATGGAAAATCAGCGCCCGCAGGATGGGTAAACCGGTATGAACCGCCTTCTGTCCCTGTTCCACCAGATATGGGATGAGCGCATAGCGCAGGTTCCACCATTGTCTTACGATATCGGCAACGACAGGATACTCAAACGGTTCACGCGGAGAAGTGCCATGATACCGAATATGGGAGGAGAACACGCCAAACTGCGTCCAACGCACATACAACTCATCGGAGGGCCAGTTATTCATGAAGTTGGGCGCGCCGTGGAAGCCTGCGATGTCGTGTCCCCAAAACGCGTAACCTGACAGTCCCAAATGCAAACCGCCGCGCAGCGAGCCCGCCATGCCTTCCCAGTTGCAGGCGGCATCCCCTCCCCAATGCACTGGATAGCGATGATTGCCAATCCAACCGGATCTAGCCCATATCAATCCCTCCCCGGTGACTTTTTCGGTTATTTCAAAAGCCGCCTTTTGATACAGCAGGGTGTAGAGATTGTGCAACAACTTTGCATTCATCCCATGATAATTGGCTTGAAAGTCAATGGTCTCCCCAAAATCCGTTTTGATTGCAGCCACGCCCATTTTCAGTAATTTTTCCAACATCCCCTGATACCATTCAACCGCATCCGGATTCGTGAAATCAATCGTTGCCGCAAGCCCGCCATCCCCGAAGTTTGAATGGCTGTTCACAGTCTCCTTGTTGCTGGCAATAAATTTCTTCTCCAAGGCTGGTGCGTATAACTCCGTCTGTACGCTCACAGATGGCAGCTGCCATACCGTGACGCGAAAACCATTCGAACGCATTTCCTTCAGGTAATCCTGAGGATTGGGAAATGTCCGTGGACTGAATTCCCAGTCACAGATCCAGTCCTTATCGAACCATCCCGTATCGATATGGATTACGTCACAAGGAAACGATTCTTTCCTCAAACGTGCAGCGACCTGGCGGGTCTCATCAGCGGTGAAATAGGTCATTCGTCCCATCCAAACGCCATATGACCACATGGGTACCTCATGAGGGAAACCCGTCAACAAGCGATAGTTGTACAGGATACGTTCAACATTCTTTCCCCCAATCACGAATAAATCCAGTAAACCATCCTCAACCATTGCCTGATTGACCCGCGTGGAGATATCAGCCAAAGACAATCGCGTATGTGCAGAAGTCAAAATTAAAAGGCCGTATGGACGGCTGGAGACATAAAAAGGCACGTTTTTGTAACAACGACGGTTGTTGACTCCCAAAGCATCGGCATTTTCCAAAACCAACGTCCGCCCGGAAAGGTTCATGGACGCAAAGCGTTCCCCTGTCCCTGCAATTTTCTCGTTTGCAGAAGCGTGGAAGGCAAACGTTACGCGATGAGGTCGTTGATCACGCTCCACATAAGCCAGCGGAAAAGATTCGTGTTGACCTGGCTTAAAAATATCGTATGGCTCAAAAGGAACAGATGTCAATCCGTCCGGATATATGGTTGCATCCAGTGTTTCGGGTGGGGCAGGAATCAAGTCGCTCCAATGCTTGATCTCTGGGGCCGGGGTTTTGATTTCCATTCGCGTTTTCCCTGTAGAATCAATAGCTTTCCAGCCTTGAGAGCCTTTATCCACCGACAGAGGCAGTCGTTTAATCCTGTTGTCGATATCAAGCATTACATTGTCGTCAATGACAGGTATTTCGTCGCTGTTGAAATTCATTGTCAACCGGACAATTTCTTCGCCGTAGGCACTGACCCACAAAGCATGTCTTTTGGGAGGGATGTTTTCATCCGGCTTGACACCCTCTTCACACAAGGTCTGGGCGAAAAAATCCAATTCAATTCGAATGTGTCCATCCTGTACGCTGACAGCACGTGGGGCACCTACAGACCATAAAACATCCTGTGACGCTTCAGGCGTATCGAGATCAAGTAGATCGGCCAATAGGTTATTCTGCGGTTTCATGAATGTTTACCTTTTCAAGTTAAGATGACTTAATGGGGAACTTAGACTCGCGCCTGCCGATTTGCCGGGGTTGCTAAATTTCATCTTATCTGCCATTTTCGAGATGTATGACATATCCTTCGAACTCTCCGGTAAACTGGATGCCAAGCTCATTGCCAGTTATCTTTGCATTGATGTTTGTGCCTGGCAGAATGCCGGCAATCTGCCAATTCCCCTGTGGAAGGGGGGCAATAATTTCAGATGGCAGCGGGTTTGCAAATGAATGGGCAACCAGTAAAGCCTGACTGTTATCTGTGGAGGTACGCAAAATTGCCTGTGCGCCTTGCGGATGTTGCCAGGACGCTCCAATATGCTGGTAGAGCCTGCTTTTGCCGTTCTTGATGATCGGCGCGACCCGGTCATAGAAACGAATAACTTCCCGCACGAGTGACCATTGCTCTTCATCAAGTTCGTCGAGTTCGCCGGAGAGGCACAGCCTTCCCAGGAAGCCGGCAGCCAGGGAATATGTCAAGCGTTGAAATGAATCACTGGCATGTAAAACCGCCCAAATTTGGGATTGTCTTGGCAGGATGAGACGCTGAAGGTTGGCGGCAATAATCGGGATTTCCGGCGATTCGTGCGCATCCGAGAAGGACGCCATACTGGCAAGCGCCATCATGGACGGCTCCAGCCGATGTCCGCCCGAAGCGCAGACTTCGATCACCAGGTCCGGTAGTTCTTTCTGCATCTGGCGGAAAAAATCCTGAACGCACAAAATATGCCGGCGCAGCCCTTCGCCCAAAGATTCGGCTCCATCGACGCCGATGCCGATGGTTTCGTTGTAATCCACCTTGATGTAGCCGAAGCCGGCGTCACGCAGAAAACAGATGACCTTCTCGTATAGATAATCGCGCACCCATGGGTCCCGAAAATCCCAAAACCGCCGCTGCCCCGCCAAAACGGGAATCCCATCCCGCTTGAGAAAATGATCAACCATCAGGTCGAATAAGCTTGAGCGGCTGCCAACCACCTCGAATTCAAACCAA
Source organism: Chloroflexota bacterium (assembly GCA_016234555.1). Taxonomy (GTDB): domain Bacteria; phylum Chloroflexota; class Anaerolineae; order Anaerolineales; family Villigracilaceae; genus Villigracilis. The sequence goes on from JACRBJ010000006.1 coordinate 76,612, forward strand.
ATGCCGGGAATCAATCCCTGCTCGCGGATGAACTTTGCCGTAGCGGCAATCCCTTCCGGGAATAGTTTGCGGCTTGGTATCCATTCTCCCTGGTTCAAACTCCAGTCGCCATTTTCTCCAAGATACCACCCGGCATCCAAAACAAGATATTTCGTGCCGGAGTCTTTCAGTCTTTTAGCCAGGGCGCAAACACGTTCATGTGTTGGATTTCCCCAGGTTGTACAGAATTCATTTACCAGAACCGGCAAGGTTTGTTCACTATCCGGTACTTGTTCGGCAGCTTTTGACTGCATCGCGGTAAGGCGCTGGCACAAGTCATCAAAATCCCCTTTGACAGTGGCGACATAGGCTGGAGGACTGGTGAACGACTCGCCCGGAGCCAAAGTTTTGTACCAATGACCAAGCTCACGGTCAGCCAACCCGCCCGAAAGACTCAACTGGTCGTCCCGTCGATACAACTCCATTTGCCATGACCCCGCCCAGGCTAAAGCTGCGCCCCAGAAGACACCCGCATCCCGATCCTCAACAGCCGCAAACGGATGATAGCCGTGAACCGGCATCGAGCCGGCTTGTCCAAACCGTTCAGTTCGAACGCCGTGCCCCGACCAGGATCGCTCCAAATGAAGTTCTTCGATTGGCTGGCTGACATGACGCCCCTCCGCCGACCAGGAACTGCGAAACCGATGAAAGTGGAGGCGGTTGGGAGCGTCGTCTGAGGCGAAAGGGGTAATCCCTCCCAGCGAAAAACTGGAGAACATTTCCAGCTTGATTTCCTCCCGTCCATCATTTTGGATCGTTGAAAAAAAGGTGAGCGCTTCGTCACCCTTGCAATAGCGGAGATGATGCTCACAAGAATAACCGCGCGTAGAATTTAAATAAGTGATTATCCCGGTCTCATCGCCCTGCTGGATTTTTTCCTGTTTGGAATAGCGAAGGCTCGATAAAGTATCACTGTTGCGCATCGTAATACCCTGGCTGAAGCCATCCAGCGAATCCCCCAGCAGCTTGAATTGAACGAGGGATTCAAGCTGCTGGGCAGTTATATCGGGAAATTTCTGGGGTTTCCCGGGGAGGAATTCGCGGCGCGTCACCAGCTTATCTGCCATGCTGTCGGGGTAAAGAAAAAGACCGACGGTATTGGATTTCGGTTCCGTCACATATTCAATCCACATATCGCCGAAACGATATTTGGACAAGCAGACATAAGATTTGGCAGACAATTCAATTCCCTGTTTTTTAGCATTAACCTTTAATGGAACCCGTAAAGGCGCCCCCAATGACATAGCGTTGGGCAATCAAAAATACAATCGCCACAGGCACGACCATGATCAGCCCGAACAAGGCGGCTTCGGCTTGTTGGTAGCCGACCATCACGCCGGGGCTGGGGTTGAATCCGGGACGGAGGGCGGAGGTGGCAAGGACAAATTGCTGAATCCCGACAGGCAGGTTGAAAAGAGCGTTGTCGTTCAGCAGGACATAGGGTCCGAAGAAGTTATTCCAATTTGTGTTGAAATTGATGAATGCCAGCAACCCCAACAATGGGGTGGCAAGCGGCAAGGCAATATGCCAGAACAATTGCACCTCGGAGCAACCGTCCACCCGCGCCGCATCGAGAAGGTCTCGCGGCAGGCTGGAGGCGTAATAGATGTAGGTCAGGTATGTTCCAAAAGGGAAAAAAGCTGACGGCAAAATCACCGCCCATTGGGTGTTGATCAAATGGAACAGGTTCAACTCCATGAACATCGGCAATACCAGAGCCGAAGGTGGCAGCAGCATCGTGATTAATGTCAACCAAAGCAACAGGCGGCGACCCGGAAACCGCGCAACCGCCAGAATGTAGCCTGCGGGAATGCTAAAGGTCAGTGATAAAGCCAGCGCCCATATTGCGTAGCGGATGGAATTCATCCCCCATAGCAGCACTTCGCCATCCTGATACTCGATAATTCTCTGCCACGCTTCCCGAATGCGCTCGAATGAGCCAAACGCCAGAGGTTTTAGTTCGAGAAGCTGCGGTGCGCTTTTGGAAGTTGCCAACACGAGCCAGATCAGGGGAATAATGAAATATGCGGCGAACAGCAACAGCACCCCCCAACGCAGACCAAAACCCAAAATTCCCATATCGCCGACAGTCTCCATCCAGACATATTTCCACCTTTTCAGGAATGTCGGGCGGGATTTTGGACGCAAAGCATCATTTTTAGACATGCGTCACTCTCCTTAATTCTCGATATTGAAAAAGCCGGTCCAGCGGATGATCAGGTAGGCGGCTCCCAAACCAATCGTCAGCAACAACAGAGAAAGCGCAGAAGCGGCGCCGAAATTTCCCATCTCAAAGGCGAAGTTGTAAGCCAATTGGTTCGGCGACCAGACCATGGGTACGTTGCCGCCAACACCGAGGTTATTGCCGCCGCCCAAAATCTGGGGTTCCACAAATAATTGCACATTGCCGGCGAAGATCAGGATAAATTGATAAATGATATAGGGTCGGATGAGCGGGAATTTGATAAGCCATGCTTTTTGCCAGGCATTGGCGCCGTCGATGGTGGCTGCCTCCAACACTTCCGTTGGAATGGCTTCCAGCGCTCCATATTGGATTGCAATCCACATCCCTGCGCCGGAAAAGAAGCCGACGAGGGTAAAGATGATAGGAAGACTGTCGGCATAGATCACATCATTGGTCAGTTGGAACCCCATGCCCTTCAGAAGAGCCTGAAAAGGACTGATGCTGGGATCCAGCATGAAAATGGCAATCAACACCAACACGGGTCCCGTCACTGCGCCAGATATGAAGTAGAGGGTGCGCAGAGCCGTGGACAACGGTCCCGGACGCATTTGCAACAATATTGCCAATATCACGACCATGGCAATCCCAAGCGGAACCGAGATCACCAAGAATTTGCCGATGTTGACAAAAGTAAAAACGAAGCGAAACTCTTTGAAAACGGTCAGATAGTTGCCAAGCCCCGCGGCAAAATATCTCGGCAGGCCGGTGCTGAAATCAGCGAAACTGAGCACCAGGGCGTACAGACCGGGTCCAAGTCCGAAAGCCAGCATGACCAGAAAATATGGCAGCGCGAACAGATACGCAGTCAAATGCCGCCAGCGGGAAAAACCTGCCGGGCGTGGCTTGTTCAGAGGGAGGGAAGGAGTTTGATTAGTCACGGAAAGCTCCTGTGGACTGCATCTTTCCAGAAAGAAGATGGAGGGCGGGACGCGTTTCTATAAACCTTATCTACTCGAAACGCGCCCCGTCTTCGCTAATACATGAAAGAGTTTGGAGACTCTCTCGCTTTTGCTAAATCGCTATTATTTGGTTACTTCGACCTGGTACCCCTGCGCTTCCGCCAGCGGGGCAAGCTTGTCCGCCACGTCAGCCAGAATCGATTCGACCGATCTCTTTTCCTGCAACCCTGTCTTGACAGCCTCACTCAATGGAGCAATGAGGTCGAAGCGGGGCCACTTGTCCAACGGACCGATATCGGTGGCTGCCTGTGCGTAGATCGGGTAGGGATCGTTGGCGAATAGTTCGTTGGTCTTCATCGAATCCTGGAACAGATTCTGGATGGGCTTGTACGCCGGGAAATTGGTGGTTCCCGCCCAGAAACCCGGGTCGGTGGTGACCCACTGGATAAAGTCGACAGCCAGCTTGGGATTCTTCGTATGGCTCGAGACAGTCCAAGCCGCACCACCCATGGCCGGAGTTATAGCCTTCTCATCATCTTTCCATTTCAGTGGATTGGCAACTCCGAGCTGCTTTTCAGAGGTCTTATACCAGGAGCTGTTCTCGTTGCCGCCAAAGACGCCAAACATCCAGGCTGGTACCGGCATCGCCAACAGTTTGTTACTCGAAACGACTGCGGCGAATTCAGCGCTGAAATAATCGGTATTGAACATCGTGCCGTTGTCCAGCATGTGGTCAACCAGTTTCGCGGCGCGTACGCAGCGCGGATCTGTCATATCGATCTTGAGAGTGGCGTCATCCACCAACTCGTGAGAGGGGCAGCCGCTGGCGTCAAAATAGCTGATGAACGTCCAGCCATCACCCCAAGTCCCCAAATAATAGCCGGGATGTTCTGCGGCAACCTTGTCGCTGAGTTCCTGATACTCCTCCCAGGTGGTGGGCACGGTGTAACCGAACTCATCCATAAGCGGCTTGTTGTAGTACGTCACAAACATCGCCAGGTCATAGCGCAGGCAGTAGACCTTGTCGCCAAACGTACAGCCGTCCATACCGGTGTAGCCGCTGAGTACGTCCTCGGGTACCCAGGGCTTCAGATCGAGCGGGAAGTGGTGCGCGTCATCAGCCACGCGACCGACGAGGCGGGGCTCCGCAAAGACCACATCGGGCCAGCCCTGATTCGTGTTGTTGAACAACAGGACTTTCGCCGGGAATTGTTCACGGTCCACGGTCACAGCCTTGAGAAGGCTGGCTTTATCCGGGTGCGCTTTTACATAAGCATCGAAGGCGGGTTGGCGATCTGCATCGATCCAGACCGTGATGGGGGCGCTGTCGTCGTAGGGGTTTTCTGTCGGCACAGGTGTGGTGGTTACCACAATTGTTTCCCCGTTAACGATCTTGGTTACCTCAACGACCTGCGGCGCGGCTTGCGATCCGCAGGCGGTCAAAGCCATTGAAATCACCACCAGCAATCCAACATTTTTCCAAATCTGCTTGAACATCGGCTTTTCACTCCTTTTTATTATTTTTCGTTTATACTTAAACGTCAGACGTACTAGTACATTGCTAGTATGTCGACACAATCGAGAAGCGCTTCTTTCTCTGGAAAGGCGAGGAGCGCTTCTCACTTTTTGTTGCAAATTACCAAATGAACCACCTCCTTAGGGGCAGGTTGATGACTTAATCAAAACCATGAAACTAGCCTGCTTTTCTGACGTGTCCCGTACTGGAACGGATGACCAGTTTAGGCTCAACCAATAACTGTTTGCTGTTTTTTGAATTTCTTCCCAACATATCGATCATTATTTTTGCCGCGTCGTAGCCCATCGACAATGCCGGGAAATGAAATGTCGTCAGCGCGGGCAATGTCAACTCGGCTCCGTGATCGTTCGCCAGACCCACTACTGAAATATCGTCGGGGATATTCAACTCCAGCGATTTAATCGCCGAAAAAATTCCCGCGACGGCTGTGTCAAAAACACTGACGATGGCTGTTATTTCCGGGTGTTCTTTCAGCAGGTTCGATACAGCCTGCCTGACGTTTTCCAGACCGATCTCGACTTCGCAATTGAATTTTGGAAGATTGTATTGGGCGCATGCCTTTTCATATCCCTCCAGCGCTCTGATTTTATGTCCGTAGTGATTCTGGTCCGGACCGGGAATAATCGAGATAAGTCCGATGTTTCGGTGTCCCAAATCGATTAAATGTTTAACCGCCACAGCCATGGACGCCTCAGGGTCAAAATCAACAAAATTGAGCCCGTCAGTATTTTCGCAACGCCCAATCATGACAAATGGCAAATTATGCTGGTGCAGCAATTTCACGCGCCAATCGTCCGTTCGAATTTCCATCAGGATCATACCGTCACACTGGTTGGTGCGATAAAAATCCAAGAGGCTGTTTTCTTCGAGGGACTGGGTTACCAAATGTAAAGAGTAATTGTGTTCTTCACAAGCTGTTGTCGCCCCTGTTATGAAATCGAGAGAAACTTGACTGGAAGCAGCCAGTTTATAGGGATAGTGCAAGGAAATCACTTTGGACTTTCCCGATGTTATTTGCTGCCATTGTTTGTTACGGACGTATCCCAATTCATCGATTACATCCAGGACCTTCCGTCGTGTTTCCTCCGAAACATCGGGCTTGTCATTCAAAATCCGAGAGATTGTAGCCACAGACACATTCGCTACTCTAGCAACATCTCTAATCGTTGCTTTCTTCTTCATGCGTCGGTTACCTTTTCCAGTTCTGAATACTGTAACTATTACCGTAACTAGTTACAGTATTACACAAAATTTTTTCTTTGTCAATCCAAATGAGTGAGGGATTTGATAGCTTAATATACTGAAGGGAAGGTCTACCTGCCGGGGGAGAAGATTGCCCCCAGTTTTGCCGTCAAATAGACACAAGAATTCAAGAGATCAGCACAGTAGGTCCATGCTTACCCCATCATGATTTTTGGACGATATTGCAGTGCCTTCGCCAGATGTGCTGAGTGAAAATGTTATGCTCCGCGGTTTCAATCAGTATTTGAATCCATAAAAGGCAGAAAACATTGTTCGCCCGATGACATCACTTTGGCTTTCGCGGAAAAGCGTCCAACACACAGCAGTTTCCCGCCTGTTCATCCGTACCACCCAAGGGCTTGTTCTCAACGTGGATTTGAGGCACAGTCTACAATTTTTTGGGTAACTATAATTATTTCATCATGACCTGAACCGTATGCAACAAGTTGTCATCCACAAGTGGAATTACACCATCGGGCAATGGAACTCCATCCAACAACACCTGTTGAATGCCGCGATTAACTCCATTTGGATTCTTGACGCTGATCTTATAATGCGTATTGCCAAAACGGTAATCCACTTTGAATCCTGTCCAATCTCGTGGAATGCACAGGTTGATGCTAAGCGCATTCCCGACTCTGGTTATCCCCAAAATTGCTTCGATGCCCAGACGGTACATCCACGCAGATGAGCCTGTGTACCACGTCCAACCGCCCCTGCCGACATGCGGAGGCACACCATAAATATCGGCGGCGATTACGTATGGCTCTACTTTGTAGCGCGCTGCCTTCTCAGGTGTATCGGCATGGCTGATGGGATTCAACATGCGGAACAACTCCGCAGCCCGATCTCCCTGACCGAGTTTGGCAAATGCCCAGGCAGTCCAAATGGCGGCATGGGTGTACTGTCCGCCGTTTTCGCGGACGCCAGGCAGATAGCCCTTGATGTAACCAGGGTCATGCGCCGATTTATCGAAAGGCGGGGTGAACAATAGAATCATCTGCTCGGTTTCTTTCACCAGCCGCTTGTTGACCGATACCATCGCCTGCGTTTCCCGCGCCGGGTCTGCCGCACCCGACAACACCGCCCATGATTGAGCAATCGAATCGATCTGACATTCGATGCTTTCGTGCGAACCCATCTTCGCCCCATCATCGTAAAAGGCACGCAGATACCATTCGCCATCCCAGGCATAGGCTTCGAGTGCCTGCGCTAATTTTTCAGTCTGCTGAATGTATGGTGCAGGATCGTCCTTCATCAAAGCCACCAGTGGAACGAAACGCTTGAGCGTGGCATGCAGGAACCAGCCGAGCCAGATGCTCTCGCCGCGCCCGTCCATGCCGACACGATTCATGCCATCGTTCCAATCACCGCCGCCCATCAGCGGCAGATTGTGCGCGCCTGACGTCGTGCCTTTTTGCAGGGCACGACGGCAATGCTCGTAAAGTGTGCGTGATTCTTTTGCCACTTCGTATTGTGTGTATCGTTCTGCTTCGCCCGCTTTGAGCGCTTCGCCTTTTAGGAAGGGGATGGTCTCGCTCAAAATAGATTTGTCATCTGTGACAGAAACATATTCGGCGGCGACGAATGGCAGCCAGAGCAGATCATCCGAGAAGCGCGTGCGCACTCCGCGACCCGCAGGCGGATTCCACCAGTGGAGCACATCGCCCGCCTCGAACTGGTGCCGCGCGGCTTCCAAAATTTGCGCGCGCGCAATGTCGGGTTGGGTATGCAGCAGCGCCATCACATCCTGCAATTGGTCGCGAAAGCCGAACGCTCCGCTCGATTGATACAGCGCAGTACGTCCCCACAAACGGCAAGCCAGCGTTTGATACATCAGCCAGCGGTTGAGCATGATATTCATACTTTGATCGGGAGTTTCAACGGTGATGACGTTTAGGATTTCATCCCATTTCTGTTGGACGGATTGCCAGACCGCCTCAACCTCCGCCGACGATTGAATCTGTCCGATCAGCTTTAGGCTTTCATCCCGATCTTTTCCTTCGCCGATTAAGAAGAAAACTTCCTCCGATGCGCCAGGCGCAAGATCAACGTGGAGTTGGATAACCGCGCACGGGTCAAGCCCAGCATTAACCGCGCTTTCCAATCCAATGCGACCAAGCGCCGCGGGCGCGCGCAAACTTCCCATGCGTCCCAAAAACTCGGCGCGGTCAGTTGTCACACCATGCGGATTTTTACTGGCAGATAGAAATGCCACACGTCCGCCGAACTCGCTGTTGAAGTGATTAACGGCAAGCAAAGCATTTTGATCGGGGATGAACTCTGGCATAACGTGGGCTTGCTGTGTGTCGCGGGTTGTGCCAAGCACCCACTCTGCATAATAAGTGACCGTGACGCGGCGCGGACGCTCCCACAGATTTTGCAAACGCAATTGCACAATTTTGACGGGCGCATCGGGCGCGGCAAACAGTCGTAGATTTTGATTCAGTCCGTGACTCTGGCTCTCGAAGATCGAATAGCCCGCGCCGTGACGGATTACATGCGCTGTATCAGCGCCTGCGGGCATGAGGGTCGGCGACCAGACCAAGCCAGTTTCTTCATCGCGCAAATAGATCGCTTCACTCGGCATGTCGGTGACTGGGTCATTGCGCCACGGGGTCAGGCGGTTCTCACCACTGTTCTTTGCCCAAGTGGAGCCAAAGCCTGATTCAGAAACCAAGAAGCCAAACTGCGGATTGGCGATGACGTTAATCCACGGGTGCGGTGTGTGCTGACCTGACTTGAGGTGGATGATGTATTCTTTGCCATCGGGACTGAATCCGCCGAGACCATTGTCTGCGAGCAGGTCAACTGGCAGGGGCAGCGAAACTGTCGGTTCAGGATCAACTGTCGGGGAGAGCGAAGCGGTGAACTGCGGCAGTCGGATGGTTTGCAGGGTCAAACGTAAAGCATGTTCGGCGAGCGTCCCGTTCTTTTCATCCAAAATAACGCCCGCCACTGTTTCAAATAAAATCCTGTCGGCAGGTTGAAGTTGATCTGCGCGCAGGATAAAAATTCCGTTGCGCTGGTTCAGCGAGTCAACCACACCCATGCGCACGATCTGGCGCATGATGGTATTGTGCAAATCAAGAGCATAGCCTGCATCCTCTTCATTGAGGATGACCAGATTGACCGTGACATGGCGGCTGCGCCAATAGATAAAGGCTTGCAAGGCTTCAATCAGCAAAGGTGATTCACCGTCGCGGATGCGCGTCATCAAAATCGGGTAATCGCCAGAAACGCCGAATACCCATAGGTCAGACTGCCCCTTCACGTTTTGTGCGAGGACATGCGGTGCGGCGCGTAACACTCCCGTTGGATAAAGCAGGGCAGATAAAACACGCTGGATTTTTTCGACGGCATGCACATTCAGTCCGAGGTCAAGCAGTTCATGCTCACCCTGAGCGCGGGACTCTTCAAAGGCGCGGTGAACGGATTGCCCAGTCTGGTAATGAGAAAGCTTTTCCAATGCCTCGGCACGAGACGGAGCCGCCAGAGTCAGGAATGTGACCCTGGTCTTTGCATGGGGCATCAAATCAATTTCCTGTCCCAGCGACATGATCGGGTCGAGCGTTCCGCCTGTAGTTCCGGAAAGATGGCTCGTGGAATTTCGCAATGTCCACGGATTATGCATGGTCTGCAACCTGCCGAGGAATTTGGCGCGGTCGCTTTCATGTTCGCCAGTCACCTTGCGTCCTGCTTCGATGATCATCGCATGGATTAACACGACAGGCTTTTCGTCTGACGAACGCGGACGGCGCGTGAACAAGAGCGCGTTCTCGTTGGGGAGATATTCGCTTTCGATAAAAAGTTTATTGAACGCGGGGTGCCGCCGATCGGCAGCCTGCGCCGCCAGCACCACTTCGCCGTAACTGGTCAGCTTCAACTTGCGGGGTTGATGACTGTCGTTCAGAATGTTCACACGCCGAATCTCAACACCATCCGTGCTGATGGTGACGCCGGTCCGCAGGGAAATTCCATTGTCCGAACGCTGGAACTCAACTTTGTGCGGATAAAACATCACGTCAAGATGTTCAGGCGCGCACTCTATGGGTTGACGAGTGGCAGACCAAAGCGCTCCGCTCTCGCGGTCTTGCAAATAGATCCACGTGCCCCATTGGTCGAGAGTGGTGTCGGCATTCCAGCGTGTCAGCGCAAACTCGCGCCACTGACTGTATCCGCTGCCTGCGTTGGTGATCATGAGGCTGGTATCGCCTTGCGAAAGAATATGAACCTGCGGAATGGGACTATCCACCGCCACGCGCCACGGCTCACTGCCGACCAGACGCGTCCTTTCGGGCAAGTCCGCTGGTTCATCGAGGTGCGGATATTCGATCGGCGGGTTCAGTGGGATTTTTTCCTGCAACAACAGTTCGATGCTTTGGATGTGTTCGTCAGCATGGAAACGCTGAACCATCACATCGCCCAATAAATAATTACAAGTCGCGACCAGAATCATGCCCTGATGATGCGCCATATAAGACTGCACTTTATTATGCGTCTGTCCCTCTGGCAGGCGTGTCTTGGTGAAGTCAAGCGCTTCGTAAAAACCAAAACGCCCGAGCATTTTCAACTCTTCCAAACGCACCATATTTTTCAACACGGCTTGTGGTTGCAACGAAAGTCCGATCATCGACGCATATGGCGTGATGACCAGATCATCGGGCAGGTCGCGTTTGTATCCCAGCACAGGCACACCAAATGCCTGATACTGATAATTTAGATTCAAATCGAAGGCATGGTAGCCTGATTCAGAAATGCCCCACGGAACTTCCTGCTCCGCGCCGTAATTGACCTGCGCTTCGAGCGCAACGTAGCAGCTATCCGAGAGAAATGTCCCATCGTAATTTTTGGTAAACAAAATCGGCATGAGATACTCAAACATGGTGCCGCTCCACGAGAGCAACACCTGCCTGCCGCCCACCTTCGTCACGGGGCGCCCAAGATGCTGCCAGTGACTATGCGGCACATCGCCTTTTGCAATCGCGATCAGGCTGGCGATCCGCGCTTCGGATGCGAGCAGGTCGTAATAACTTGGGTCAAGTTTTTCGGTACTGGCGTTGTAGCCGATGTGAAATACCTGTCGGCGCTCACTGAACAGGAAGCGAAAATTCATACCCGTCACAGCAGCGTTTGCCCGATCTGCCAAATCTTGAAACTCGACCAACATGGACGCCACCGTCGTTTGCGCCGACGATAGATCATCCTCAAATTTTTGACACCATTCACGCGCCGCTTCATTTTGCGATTTGAAATTGCTCAACGCGGTTTGGATGTTCTCGTACACCGCGCCCGCTTCCCCAAGCGTGGGCATTTCAACGGGCAGGCAGTCGCGCAACGCAGGCGGCATATCCCGACCCAGCCAGGGCGCGAACAAATTCAAACTGCGCTGCATGTCCTGCAAACTGTGATGCAGCAGGTCGAGATAAAGTTGGAGTTCGGTCAGGGATTCGGCTTTGACGCGAAGCGTGGGATGACTCTCCAGCAATTCGATCAGGCGACGCGCGACTCTTTCCCAGCCTTCGCCTGATAGCCAGACGATGGTTTTTGTCCACTCTGATGGCTGGTTCTGGATCGCGCTGACGCGCTCGTAAATGCTGATCAACTCAACTTCTAAAGATTCGAGAGATGTGTGCGGATTATTTTTTTTCAGCACTTGTAACGTCTCTGCCAGAATATCAATAATAACGAGCAGTCCCTGCCAGCGATTTTCTCCCAACAGTGGCGCAGAGGTCAGGGTCAAGCAACCCTGCCTGAGCGTGATTAGACATGCCGCGAGGTTTCCGCTATCCACCGTGGAAATATAGCGTGGTGGGAGCGCGGTCATCGTTTGTGAGTCGTACCAATTCAGCAGATGTCCGCGGTAATGTTCCAGCTTATCCATATTCTCAAACGTTGAGCGCAAGCGGATGGATAGTTCAGCCAATCCCATGTAACCAAAATCATACGCTGACAAGGTGGAGACGAGGAACAGACCGATGTTTGTCGGCGTGGTGTAATGCGCCACATTTCCGCGCGGTGATTCTTGAAAGTGATCGGGCGGCAGCCAATGGTCATCGGGACCAGCAAATTGTTCAAAGAAAGCCCAGGTGCGCCGCGCCAAACGCCGCACTTGTCTGCGCTGAGTTTCCGTGAGCGGTGCGGTGACATGCGTTACAGGCTGGCTGATGACGTAGGCAACCTGTGGAGCGACAAGCCAGGCCATCACAAATGGCAAAGCAACCCAAAGTGCGGCTGGATTGAAAATGGCAACAGCCGTACCCAATAGAATAGCGAAAATCAAAGACCCCGACATTTCGCCCCAGATTTCATATTGCGCCTTCGACCTAAACGACCTGGCTGTGTTCGCCGCCGTTGTCCACTGGAGAAGATTTTTGCGCTCAATCAACAAGCGAATCAATGTTGTGCTGATGGCACCCAACATCAACAGCGCTTCATAAGGCAGAAACAGAACGGAAAGCGCCCAACGTGTGAGCGGAAGCTGGCTGGACTTGAGAATTTGCTTAAGCGACAGCCGTCCGATGTTGTGCCTGCCATGCTGAAAAGTTTGCAAAACAATGGGCGAGACGGAAGGTAGAAAAACTAGAATCGTCCAAACCCAGGGTGAGCCAGGCAGGAAGAGCCAGCCCGCTGCAAGGAGCAGGAGCAAGGTTGGCGGCAGAAGACTACGTCGCAAATTGTCGAAAATTTTCCAGAGGTCGATGACCGACAAGCGATTGAGGGCCGTTCCACTTTGGGTGTGGACAACGGGGAGCAACCACGGAAGCAACTGCCAATCGCCGCGAATCCAGCGGCTCAGTCTGCGGGCATACACCAAATAGCGCGAAGGATATTCTTCATACAAAGTAATATCCGTGACCAGCGCGGCGCGTCCGTAAATCCCTTCAAACAGGTCGTGGCTGAGCAAGGTATTCTGGCGCACCTGACCCGCCAGACTGCGCTCGAATGCCGCGACATCATAAATCCCTTTACCGACGTAACTGCCTTCGCCAAATAAATCCTGATACACGTCCGAGACGGCGAAGGAGTACAGGTCAAAGCCAGCGTTGCCTGCAAAGATTTGCGAAAAGAGCGAACGATTTGCACTGGTTGGTTTGATCGCCACGCGCGGTTGCAACACCGTATAACCAGCGACAACTGATTGCCCATCCGCAGCGAACTCTGCGTGATTGAGTGGATGCGCCAGAGTGGCAACCAGCCGATTGGCGCTGCCCTGGGGCAGGGAGGTATCCGCGTCGAGTGTGATCACATATTTGATGTCGGTCAGAATGCCCGCATTCCCAACCTGGGTTGAGTAAGGTGTCTCGCCCAAGTCAAGCAGCAGGCGATTGAAGTCCGCCAGTTTGCCGCGCTTGCGCTCCCAGCCCATCCAAACCCCTTCAGACGGATTCCACTGGCGATGGCGATGAAACAAATAAAAGGGCGAGATCACCCCGTACTTTGTATTGAGATTTTCAATGCCAGCGCTTGCCAGCGCAAGCAGTTCTTCATCCTCTGGCATATCCTCTGTCGGAGCATCCCCGAAATCCGTCAACAGGGCATAGGTCAGCAGCGGGTCGGGATTGGATAGATAATAAAGTTCCAATTCGCCTAACAGATGGTTAAGTTCTTCGACGCTTTCCAGTAGAGTTGGCACAACCACCATGGTACGATGGCCCGACGGAATGCCCTCCGAAAAATCCATGCGCGGCAGACTTCGCGGCTTGACACGATGAGTTATATCCCACTGAACAATCGTGATGGCAGCTTCGAAAGCCAATCCAAGCCCAAGCAGACCCGCGACGACAAGTTGAATGGGCGAGCCGCCCGAAAGTTTTGCATAAGTTAGCAATCCTAAAACGAACAGGATGGAAAGCACAGCAATACTTCCCAGATACATGGTGGTGGGGAATGCAAGCAGCGCACGCTGCATGCGGACTCTAAATCCAGGTTTGTAGTTGATGCTGTTTTCGAGCATCGCGCGCCCAGCATCCACCAGATAAAAACCGACATGTGATTTCCGCGTTGAAACTTTGTCTTCCGTATTGCGGGCAAAGTCAACTGCGGCAAGAGCGACCTGCTCCTCACCGTGTTTCGAATGGCGCGCCAATTCTTCGATCACACCGCGGTAATTGTTGCGGGTATCAAAGTCCATATCTGCATAGATCTGCGCAGGATCATTGCGCAAAATCTGTTCCACGCGACTGGTCTCTTCAAAGAAATCCTTCCAATCTGTGGCGGAGAGCAAACGCAGGCTGAGGAAACAATTGGCGACAATGGTATCGTTGGGCAGGCTGACAGCGAACTGGTTCGGGACTTCGCTCAGGCTGTTGGACACTTCAACGCCGGTCAATTCGGATGTGGCGTAGACCAGCCGCTCCAAAATCCCAATTCTCAGCATGATCGGCAATGCCCAAAGTTCCCCAATCGTCAGGGGCATGACCTGCTGATAATCCCGAACAAAAATTGAGGCTTGAGTCAAGTCCATCTGACCCTGGCTGTATCCGATCCATTCACGAGCCAGCGCAAAAATGCGGGTGTGTCCCTGCAGCGATGTTTCGCTCAATTTTGGTAACTCATCGAGAAAATCATCTGGCAAATCTTCTTCAATTTGGCGAATGGTTTGCTTGACTATGTAAAAATTATCCAACATCCATTCGCCCGCGCGCGAAACCGATATATCCTTTGATGGCGCGGCTTTGAAGAGTGAATACGCATTACGTAAAGCCAGTTCCCAACTTTGCAGGTGTTTCAACAAGGTTGTTTCTTCGGGGCGGGATGTTTTTGCTGTTTCGATCCCATGCGTTTTTGCCAGTCGGTGCGCAAATTCCCTCAGTCGTATATCTACGCCTGGAATGGGTGGTTCGGACAGGATGACCTGGGAAGCAATAAACATAAATTAACGCTCTGTACGTTCACTCGAAAGCAGTTCTGGGGATGTTGGCTCTTGTCTGGCAGGCAGGTCCTGCACAATCAGAAGGGATACCTTGCCATACATGATGAAATTATTGACCATACTTCCATACGGCCATTGATGATTCCCCGAATATCCGTGCGCGCTCAGCACGACCAGATCAATATTTTCCTGTTCCGCCAGTTGATGCAGCGCAACTGCTGCATTGTCACTGGCGATGAGATGAGTTTGAATGGTAATCCCTTCCAAATAGGAACGCGACTTCAGCTGTTCGAGATAATGTTCGGCTTCCTCGCGGTTGCGTTCGACAACACGGTTGGATAGCTCAATATCTTCGCGCACTGGCGGCATTTGGCGCGCCATTTCCGGAGTTTGCACAACCTGTACAAGATGGATTTGCGATTTATTAAAATTCGCCAATTGTGTAACGGCGGGCAAAACATTTTCCGCCCGCTGTGAGCCATCCAACGGCACGAGGAGATGTCGATAAACTGGGGTTTCTGTTAATTTGTCAGAGTGTCCAACATATTGGTGTGCCCGCACAATCAACAGCGAAGTTTGTGCGCTCAAAATAATTTTCTGCGTAATGCTGCTAATTCCCCATTGCGTCAACCCATGACGTCCATGACTGCTCAAAATGATTAATTTCATTCCTCGATTTTGAGCGTACTCCGTGATCCCCTCGGCAATCAACCCTTCCAACACTTCAGTCTGCACCCGAATGTTTGATGTTTGAAGTTGCGCCTGTATCTTATCCAGATAGAGAGTGGCCTTTGTTTTATTGATTTGCCAGTTAAGTAGATCAAACAATTGCGCCGATATATTTGCCTGATTTTTTTCCAACATGCGAAGCAGTGTAACTTCCGCATCAAAAGAACGGGCGATGGAAACGACATGAGGCAAAACACAGTCAGCCAGTTGGGAGCCATCCAATGGGGCAAGAATAGTATCAAACATGATTTATTCCTTCGATTTAATTAGCTGTTCTTACACAGTGCATCGCATATCATCCAATATACTCTCTGCGCCAGGCACGTGAAGTGGTTTCCGTACCGTCTGGTTTTGCCATCAAGCTTTAAGCCAAAAAATGCTCCCGAACTTTTGCCGATATCTGGCGGTCGGTCATCTTGTCCACGGTTTCTACGGCAAGGACTTTTGCTGTGAGTCCTTCCTGCTCAAAACGTTTTTCCAACTCCCCTTTTGCCTCACCGGGACCAAATATTTGGATCGTGTCTGCATCACGAATAACCTCGATGACCTCGTCATAGTAGCTGTTGAGATGGTTCCCAAATTTGCGATCAGATACATCCTCACCTGCACCGCCTTCACGACCTGCAAATCGGACGTGTTTCTCCATGTTGGATGTAATTTTTTTTATTTCTTCACCTTCACTGGTAATAAGTACAATGACAGCTTTCCGATGGTCGATCCATAAACCTGCCTGTGTATTCATAAGATTTATCCTCTTGAATA
Organism: Chloroflexota bacterium; assembly: GCA_016234555.1. Taxonomy (GTDB): domain Bacteria; phylum Chloroflexota; class Anaerolineae; order Anaerolineales; family Villigracilaceae; genus Villigracilis. The sequence goes on from JACRBJ010000006.1 coordinate 92,940, forward strand.
ACTTCTATTCCGTCGTTTCACCGTCGAAGTGTTCATTGTCCGCCTCCGCTTCGGTGCGGGTGTGATGGACAACGCCGTCCCGATGATTCGGCGGTGCATAGAGCGTATAGAGTTTGAGTGGAACACTGCCGGTATTGATGATGTTGTGATTGGCCCCGGCAGGGACGAGCACGGCGAAGCCCGCTTTGATCGCCGTGTGAACGCCATCGAGAATTGCCTCGCCCGTTCCTTCCTCCACCCGAAAGAACTGATCGAGCGTATGCACTTCCATCCCAATCTCTTCCTGGGGTTTCAATGCCATGACAACGAGCTGACAGTTCTTCGCTGTGTAAAGCACCTGACGAAACTCTGCATTCTTGACAACGATGTCTTCGATATTTTGTATAAAACCTTTCATGGTAACTCCTCCAGTTGACGACTTTTATACCGTCGTTACGTTCTGTCGAGGGCTAGTCCGTCGACAGAACAAAATGTGTACGTCATTCGCCGAGGTTTTGCAGGGCGAATTCCCAGTTGATCAGCTTGTCAAGCACGGCATTGACATAGTCGATACGTCGGTTCTGATAATCCAGATAGTAAGCATGTTCCCACACGTCGATGGTGAGCAGCGGTGTGAAGCCCATTACCATGGGGATATTGGCATTCGCGGTTTTCACCACCTTAAGCACGCCGCCATCGAGGGCAAGCCATGCCCAACCGCTCCCGAACTGCGAAATGGCTGCGCTGGCAAGTTCTTTCTTGCAATCGTCGACGCTGCCGAAGGATGCCTCGATTTTCTGCTTGAGCGCAGCCGGTGGTTCGCCTCCTCCATTCGGTGTCATGCTGTTCCAATAGAATGTATGGTTCCAGGTTTGTGCCGCGTTGTTGAAAATTGCGGTTCTTTCTGGCCGTTCTGCGGTACTGGTTATAATCTTCTCCAGCGACAGATCAGCGTATTCTGTTCCTGCAATCAGCTTGTTCAGGTTGTCCACATAACCCTTGTGATGTTTTCCGTAGTGAAAACCCATCGTTGCGGCGGTTATAACCGGTTCGAGTGCATTTTCAGCATACGGAAGAGGGGTAAAAACGTGGGGCGACACTGCTCCAATGGCGGTCGCGGAATTGTTTGTACCTTTCTTGTTCATGTGAGTCTCCTTACTGTTATCTACATGGCACGCGAGTGACTTTTCTCAAACCTCTTCTGCATTGAATACGGATGCGTGATTTCTCGTATCAATATTTGGATGCGCCGACTTTTCTGAAATCGATAAATCCTTGTTGCACGTCCACCGACATTAACTGCACTCTGATCCGGTCACCGACGTCCATTCCCTCGAATCCGTCCACGAGTTTGCCTTCGACGGGCACGGTGAGAATCCGTACCCAGGTACCTTTCTCGGAAGCGCCCGTGACAATCGCATCAAACCGCTCGCCGATCCTTGATTCAAGCAGGAGCGCGGCCGCGGATTTGCCTACCTGGCGCTCGACCTTGTTGGCTGCATCTTCCGCTTCGGTACAATGAGTTGCCAGAACATCCAGTTCATCCTTGCTATATGGCGTCGGCTTGCCTTCCAATGCGGATTTCAATAAGCGTTGAGTAAGCAGGTCCGGGTAGCGGCGATTCGGAGCGGTCGAGTGGGCATAATCTTTGACTGCAAGACCGAAGTGTCCCGGGGCGTCCCCATCAGGAAATTCAGCAATGTATTCGCCAGAACCCAAAAGTTTGATCACCGCCAAAGATAAATCGGGGAAACGCAGCGGATCCGCAGCTTTTTGTTTGACGAGAAACTCCTCCAACGCTTTTGAATCCGGGACATCCGGCAGCCTGAACTTATATTCCGCTGCGATTTCAACAATCCGATCCCATCGTTTTGGAACCCGGACCACCCGACGGATCGAAGGGAATTTATTAACCGAGAGATAACGCGCAGTCACACCGTTGGCCGCGACCATGAAATCCTCGATGATTTCCCTGGCTCGGTTCTTTTCTTCCATTTCGAGCACATGGATTTGATCGCCATCGAATACCGGTTTGGACTCAATCGTCTCCAGGCTAAGCGCTCCATGGATGTGTCTGAAATCCTTCATCTTTTTTGCCGCGCGGTCCTGCGTTTTCAGATTTTCTGCAAGTCCATTCACAGCGGCAACCGCTTCGGGCATTACTCCGCTTCCATCCAACCAGGCAGCCACGCTGTTATAAGCAAGTTTCGCGTGGTTGCGTACCCATGCTTTATAGATGGTAGAGTCCCGAAGGGAGCCGTCCACGTCGATTACCATTTCAATAACGATCGCAAGGCGGTCTTCGTTGAAATTCAGCGATGACACATCAGTGGACACCTTTTCTGGAAGCATTGGGAATATCTCGGCAGCCGTATATACCGAGGTGGTGTTGTGGCGTGCATGTTTATCGATTGCCGAGCTGTCTTTAATGAATGAGTCCACATCTGCGATGGCAACCAAAACCTGTATATTGTCTCCTGGCACTTCCTCGGCCAGGGTGAGTTGGTCCAAATCACGGGAGTCGTCATTGTCAATGGATGCCCACAAAAGCGAACGCATTTCACGGACATATTCGCCATTCGTCGGAGATGGTACTTGAAGCCGCTCCAGTTCGGAGAGCGCTTCTGCCGAAAAGTCAGGCAGCAAATTTCGCTCAAGCATGGCACGACGGGCAATACCCTTTAAAATGGCACGGTGATTTTGATTATTTATATTCATAAGATGTCCTTTATCTTGCCAGCATTCGCGCCAGTTCCAACAGGCGCAAATCCAGCAGTTTTTTGTTGGCAACCACCCCGGTCAGTGGTGTGGCTGCAACCTCACCCCTGACGAGTCCCACCAATACCCCGTGCTCGCCGCGGCTCAGACGTTCCACTGCATCGGCTCCCAGGCGGGTTGCGAGCAGACGATCATAGGCGCTGGGAGCGCCGCCCCGCTGGACGTGACCCAACGTCGTCACCCGCAGGTCAAAGCCGAGGCGTTCATGGTGTTCCTTGAAGTAATCCGCCAATGCCGCTGCGTTATATCGAGCGCCTTCGGCGACAACCACCAAGGCGTGGGCTTGCCCTCGTTCGTAGGCACCGCGTAGTTCATTTGCAACGGCTTCGGGATCCGTCTCCACTTCAGGAATGACAATCGCCTCGGTTCCGCCGGCAATGCCCGCCATCAATGCCAGATAACCACAACCACGACCCATTACTTCGACTAGAAAGGCGCGTTCGTGAGACAAGGCAGTGACCTTGAGCCGGTCGATCGCTTCCAGGGCAATGTTGAGAGCCGTGTCCACACCAATGGTGATGTCTGATCCATACAGGTCATTGTCAATGGTGGAAGCCACGCCGATCACCGGGAAACCCATCTGTGATAAAGCATGAGCGCCGGTCTGAGAGCCACCGCCTCCGATGATGACCAATGCTTCAATCTCGTGTTCTGTCAAAACTTGCAAGGCTTGCAGGCGCCCTTCCACAGTTTTGAATTCGGGACAACGGGCGCTGCCCAGCATTGTGCCTCCCTGCTGGATGATGCCGCTGACATCGCGAGCGCCCAGTGGCACGACGTTGTTTGTGATGAGACCGGCATAGCCATGCCGGATGCCGAAAAGTTGCCAGCCCTTGTCAATTCCAACCCGCACAACAGACCGAATAGCGGCATTCATGCCGGGAGCATCGCCCCCGCTGGTGAGTACAGCCATTCGTTTCATATTTGTTCCTTTCTGTCGATCATTCGTTAGAAATATAGATACATCCCAAGCCGGTATCCCAACCAGGCAATCGCCAGTCCACCAAGCGGATCAGCCAGATAATGCTGGCGGGTAAACAACGTCGAAAGCGCAACGATCACCACGATACCGATCCAAAGCCACGGATAGCTGGGATACAGATGGTTATAGAACAGGCAAATCAAAGCTGTCTGGTACACGTGTCCGCTGGGAAAAGCGTTGTAGTCTCCATCGTTTCGATAAACCATTTGCAAAATCCGCGTTGCCCAGTTGCCCGTGGTCAATATCGGACGTTTCACGTACGTTGGGAAAAAGTAAAAAAGGGATATCGCCGATATTTGGACAAATAAACACGCGCTGACGAAGGAGCGAAAAAGTTCCTCGTCCATTCTCCAGGCTGCCCACATCAAACCGCCTATCCAGACGGGCAGGCATAGCAGATAGGGAACCACCCACACGGGCCAGAGCGGAATCCAGGCGTCAAACCGCGTGGATAAGTCGAAGCCACCGGTAAGTTTCCGATTGAGGGGAAAATACAGGCTGGCAATACATACTACAAGAACCGTCATCCCCAATAGAAATATCATGTTGCGGCGCCTCCACTTCAATCAACATGCAGTTCGATCACCTGGCGGAAATGAAAACCATAGATTGCGAATGTGATCGCCAGCGGGAACAAGCGCGGGCGGCGGAATAGTGTCCAGAAAAAGAGCCGCCAGTATTGGATGCGTTCAACACCGCGAATCCCCAGTTGGTAAATCGACCGCCACAGAGCCAGAATATATTGCGGTTCCAATTGGACCCTGATCTTGGGCGGCCGGTATTCGCGCAGAAATGTCCGAACACGTTCGTAATAAAATTTGGGCGCATAGATCTGACTCAGAATCTCACGATACCCCTCCCGCAGCTTTTGAATGCCCATCCTGGGAATGATGTTGGTCGAACCATCCACGTTATCACCTGAAAATTCATTTACCAGGCGTCCTTCCTTTTGCATGCGTTCATATAGGCGCGTCCCGAAAGGGGCCTGTAACAACCCGACCATCGCCGTCACAATGCCGCTCTTCTGGATGAAATCAATCTGCTGCTGAAAGATCGAGAGGGAATCATTGTCGAATCCAACGATGAAGCCGCCCTGCACCTGGAGACCTGCGCGCTGGAGTTGCTTGACACTCTCCACCAGATCGCGTCCCTTGTTTTGACTCTTGCTGCATTCGGTCAGACTGTCTTCGTTGGGCGTCTCGATGCCGACGAATACCGTGTCGAAACCGGCTTCAACCATCAGTTTCAACAGTTCAGGATCATCAGCCAGGTTAATGGAAGCTTCCGTGTTGAACGACATGCCGTTTTTGTCCTTGCGCCATTTGATCAAGGCTGGAAGCACTTCGGATTTGATCTGCTTCTTGTTGCCAATAAAGTTGTCGTCCACAAAAAAGATGCTTTTACGCCAGCCCAACGCGTAGAGACTGTCCAACTCGGCAATGATCTGCGCGGAGGTCTTGGTGCGCGGACGATGTCCCAACAGGGATGTCACGTTGCAAAAGTCGCAGTTGAACGGACAGCCTCGCGAGAATTGAACGGGGATCGTGTCGTAGTGTTTGAGGTTCGCCAACTCCCAAAGCGGGACGGGAGTTCGGTGGATGTCGGGGAATTCGGTTGATGTATAAACTCGTTTTGCTTGACCCCGCTCCAGGTCCAACAGGAACGGAGCAAGGGTTTCCTCCGCTTCGTTCAAGACAAAATGATCCACATCCGGGAATTGATCGTATTCCATCGTGAAGAGCGGACCGCCTGCCACCACCTTCACGCCCGCCTTCCTGCAGCGCTCGATAATGGCATGCGTCGATTCGCGTTGTACGACCATGGCGCTAATGAAGACATAATCAGCCCAAGCCAGGTTTTCATTCGTGAGGTTGGCTACGTTGAGATCGACCAGCCGCTTTTCCCAGTTGGAAGGTAACATTGCCGCAACAGTTAACAGACCCAGCGGAGGTGCGCCAGCCTTCTTTTTGACAAACTTTAGCGCGTGTTTGAAACTCCAAAAGGTGTCTGGAAATTCAGGATATACAAATAGAATCTTCAATTCTGCCTCCTATCAAATATTCTGCTGCCCCTTTTGGTTTTTGCGTGACATGGTTCCATGTTCTGATATCGATATTACTTGATGCAATGAAACTCAACCTATCTGCCAGCTAACAATCGGCTGAAAGTTTTGTGCAAACCTCTTGCAAAAGTTTTTGACATTTGAATTCGATTAAGCGAGGTTGTTTTCTTCCCTGCCCCATAGCGCCGCATGGACAACTTCAACGATTCGCGACTCGCCATTTGCAGGGGCTACGGCGATCAGTTTGTTCCGATAGGGCTGTCTTGATAATTCATCTGCCAGGCGTCCTGTGCGACTCAAAGCAATGACCGGACGTTCCTTCTCCAGGCTCAACTCTATGTCTTTGCGGGAAACCTCACCGCCGTTGATCAGGATCGTCACGGATCGATGTCCTTTCGACAGGATGGTTGCCGCATCGACGATCCACGGAGACTCATCCCCAAACTGATTGCCGGGCACAAGGATGAAATGGGAATAATTAGGCTCCAACTGCCAGCGCTTTTTCCCCATCCATAAAAAGTTCGTACTGGGGGGACCGCCGGGCCAGGTGACCAGTTCTTCAAGCGTTATCCCAACCAATGGGAATTTGTACTGGTTTTGCGAACGCATCTGACCGATTTCCGCCATCACCCCCATGTCCGTTCCTCCGCAGATGATCAAAACATTCATATCTTCCGCGATCCTGGAAATGGTTTGGATGGCTTGCCGGGTTGCCTCGGCTTCATGTTCATCAATCTCACCGCCGATTAAGACGATGACCGGGAAATTCCCGCCCAGTTTTAGTTCAGCGATGGCTTCTGCCAAATCCTCACGTTTGTCAGGAAAAACACAAAGCGTTTGCCTGTCTGGGAAATCGATCTTTTGAGTACGCATGGTTACCTGCTCTCGTATTGATAATTTTCAATCCGGCTGTCTACCCGGGTGACTGGGACTGGCACCAACGCCAGAGCACGGTCTTCTTTTGGCTTTGAAAGCCGGCGCAGTTTGCCGTGCAAAAACACAATCGGGTATGCCAGGATGGTAAGTAAATCCATAACGATAAAAAGTAAATTCAGTTTCATTTTCATTTCTCCACGCAACGCTAAACACCAACAGAGTTATCTCCTGTCTTTTTTGCCTTTTTTGTTCGATCCAGTGTACGGATTTGCGCCACCTCTGTTAAAAGAAGTATCCTTGTCCTTCGCGAGCGCCTGCACAGATGGGCTGTCGACCGGGCGCGCATCGGAAGATGCGCCGGCGCCAACGTTGGATTTGTCTTTCTTCGGCTTGCGTTTACTGACACCTTTGTGTCCCATTTTGTTCTCCTTATATTACGATCATAAAATTACCGCTTTGATTTTTTGCCGGCTGGGCGCACTTAATGCCCATCTGCTTTATCGAGCAGCCTGCCGACACGTTTGATCCGCTGCCGGTTGGCTTCGTGCTCCGCTACACGTTTATGGAACTCATCTTCATCGACGATCACAATCTCGGGCGGGTTTTGAGCGGAGAGTTGCAAGGCGGCATCGTCTCGAAGTTTAATGTCGTCAAAGACCTTCAAGAAAGCTACTGCAATTTGACGCACAAATGCTTGATCTTCAACGATCGCAACTTCCACAGGTGGAGCAGGCGCCGGGGGCTGGGGGTTATCTTTGTAAACGACCCTGGCTGACAGTTTCCCGTTATCGATAACGGGAAAGTCTATGTGCGTCGGCAACTCGCCAAGTTGACCACGATCCAGGATGAAGGCGTAGCGCAGACCGTCGCTGTTGCAGGATACGACCTGCACTTGCAGTTCATTGGCGAGGTCATGCAACAGGCGCGGATCGAAATAATCGCTGAAAGGGATCGAGGTATTCGTAGCAATATATTTGTTGTTGAGTATGCCAAACAGCACCACCATCCCGGTGTCCGGGTCCTGTGTTAACCGCCAGCGTTTGAATCGCGGCAGCAATCCCCACTTCGTCAGGACATTGGATACCTGCGTCCTGATCTGCCGGGTTTTTTGAGTGATGTGACGTGGGTCAACTGTCTGTATTGTCATCTTTATCCTTCTCGTCACTTGCCAGAAGTTGGTCTTTGACCTCATCCATCCACTGTTCCACATCATCCGGCTTTGTGACCTGATAACCATCATCGACAATATCGCTATCAAGATACGGCAATGGATCGTCATGACGGCGATGCGCAACTTTAGCCTCCAGGACTGGCAGTTGCTCAACGGGAGTTTCGAGAATACGCTGGTTGGTTTGCTGAATTTTTAGCCAGCGCCAGACTCCCCAAAGGAGCAGTCCCGCAAATAACACAACGAACATTGGCAGGCACCACATCCAAAGAAAAGCGATTGGACCCTGTCTCTCTTCCTCGCGCTGGCGTTCCTGATCTGTGTACCATTGCGAAGTTGCAACAGCAACCTGGGTCTGTGTGGCGATGGCATTGGCAACAGCGGTCTGGGTGCCTGCGGCAAGATCGTTTTTATTTTGCTGAGTCTGCATGGCTTCCGCGTTCTGCGTTCCCACCGCCTGCGTACTTTGCAGGTTATATTGTGACTGGGTCAGCGCGGCGATCTGGGTTGACGAGGCTGAATTGACAGTTGCCTGAGCGTTGGCGCGCGCAACTTCAGCGGTAGCCGCAATCTGAGCCGCAACATAATTGGCATTAATTTGCTCCTGGGTCAGCGCCGCACTCAACGTTGCGTTGGCTGAGTTGACAGTCGCCTGTGCATTGGCACGCAGGATTTCGGCGGTGGCTGCCGCCTGATTATCGGAGCTGTTTTTCTGCTGGGTCAGCGCTGCTGCCAGGGTTGCCTGATCACATGCCACACAGAGCGTATCTGACAGCGCTGGCGTGGACAACACCCTGGCTTCCCCCGCCAGCACAGGCGTCACAACCGGCATTCCATCACATGCAGACAGGATCAGCATTAACAGCATCGCTACAGTTCCGTAAACAACAATAACGCTCAAATGTCGGCGAATGGCATTCATGTTAATTTTCCGATCCAGCAAAATGGGAAGCTGCCAGCCACACCAGCGGGGACGCCGGAGCAGCCGTCAGGAATTTATACGGCATCTTTCAATGCTTTGAGAGGTCTCACCTTTATCACCCTGCACGCCGGCTTTGCCTTGTAGGTCATCGGCTCTTTGGTGAATGGGTTGACGCCTTCATGCTGAAGCGTGGCGGGTCTGCTAATAACGTTCAAGCTGAGCAGTCCTGGAATAAGAACCTCGCCCGGACCTCCCTTGCCGAGTTGCTGGGTGATGATGGCGCCGATCACATCGAGCGCTGAGGATGCTTGATGATGATTAAGACCGCTTTTTTCAGCCAGGGCGGTCACGAATTCAGACTTGGTCATTCTTTTGTTGGGCATTTCATGTCTCATTTCTTTTATTAATCGTTCCTTTGAACGCAAAGCCCTTTTCAGCTGGCATTGGCTTGTGAAATTTCCTTCACCATGGCGGCAGTTCTTTTCGGGTGGTCAAAATGCATCGCCACATCCGCCTGGGCAACGATCCCCACAATCTTGTTGTCTTCGTCCACAACGGGAATGCGGCGCAATTGATGCTTGGACATTGTGTCGACCGCTTTCTGCAAATCATCCTCGGCGCTGCAAGTCACTACATTGCGCGTCATGATCGACTCAACTTTCGTGGATTTGGCGTCGAGTCCTTCCGCCACGATTCTTATCGTAAGATCGCGATCGGTCACGATACCGACCAGTTTTCTGGTCTGCTCGTCTTCAATAATGGGTATCGAACCGACGTGCTCCTTCTTCATCAATTCCGCCGCATCTGACGCCAAATCATCCGGCAGGCAGCAAAATGGTTTTTTCGTCATTACCTCATTGCACTTCTTCATAACAATTCTCCTTCAATATAAAACGTTCACGCCACGGGCTTTATCGCAGGTAGCCGATTAAAAACAGTACGATTAGAACGATAACGATGGTGTAGATCATTGGAAATCTCCTTTCTTATATTACCTATCGAGGAGGGACCCGCGTGGGTCTGTCCTCTTTTCAACGGCACATGGACTACATGATTCCCAATAGGTTGAGAACAACCAGGATTACCACGATAACGAGCAGGATGTGGATGACATTGCCCGAACGGGGAATGCCAGAGAAAACATTCGGTCCTAAAAATCCGAGCAACCATAGGATGAGCAGAACTACGACGATGGTGTATAACATTGGAAAACTCCTTTTCTTGAGCGATTTGTCCTACAATTCATCATACAATGAACACTCCCCAGCCGCATCCATCGGACGGGGAGTGTTGTTCTCCGCCACTTGGGGGAGATGGTTAAAGGCAGGGTTTGAGTTGATTCTAGGGAATCAGCGCCAGTTCCCAGGTGGCGGGGACGCAGGTAAAGCCCAGTCCCATCGAATACGAGTCGTTCACGCCATCCTGTCTCGGATTGAGTTCGCCGGAGGCGTCAAGCATGTCCATATCGGGAGAGATTGCGATCATCAACAGGGGGTTGTTCTCAAGTTCCTGACCGGTAATTTCGCCATTACGGTCGGAGTCGAAGGCTTGGAGGATGGCGGTAGCCGCGGTCTGGTCTGATTGGATCACCAGATTAAGTCCGTCAGCAAGGGGCGGAAGAACCTTGCCGCGGAACTCCTCCACTGTCACAGCGCCTCCCAGCTTCCCGTTGACGCAGCCTTTCGCGCTCACGTCAGCCTCGAGCTGCAGTCCGATCAAATCCACATCGAGCGGTTGTCCCAGCAGGTACATCTGGACTTTTGCAGCACCCGGTCCGCCCACAAAGTGACCGTTCGTAAGCGAACCGACAATCGGCTGGTTGACAGGCGCAACGGAATCGAGCGCAAACTTGTCATAGCCGTCGAAATTGGGCGCTGACAGGGTCTTTTGTCCTTGAAGGATCGACCACGAAACGCTTGGGTCGTTCAGGGCGTCGTCTGCCTTGACCTCATGAAGCACAACCAGTTGACCGCTATTAACCGCCTGGTCGAGGGCTGACTGCAATTCAATATTTTGGACTGTGGATGTGAGCATGGTGGACAGGTCTCCGAACTTATTGTCGGGGGTTTGCTGCGCATCCCCGTCTATATTTAGCGCGAACTCTTGAGTCTGTTCCTGCGTTGTCGGCAGCAACAGTTTATTGGTGACGAAGGTATATTCCACGCCCGTGACAGGCGGGACCCCTGCGGTCGGAGTCAGCATGGGAGCGGAAGTTGGTTCTGGCATATTGCAAGCCGCCAATAATAAGATCAGGCTGGCGCTTACAGCGGTAATAATATTTTTCATCTTCATGAGTTGATTTCCTTTTTGTTTGTTCATATCCCTTTACTCACAACCATTGGTGATCGTGCTGGCGCTTGCCTGCCAGTCCTCGTTGAATGCCTCGACTGAATAGCTCAATGTCTTTCCCGTCGCGACAAAAGCGACGTCCACATACGCTGTGGAGTTGGGTTCCAGTGTCGCGATGACCTGTCCATCCCGATAAACTTTATAGCCCTCTTCGCTGTCGGAGCGGTCAGTCCAGCCAAGGTTCATCGTCATGGTGCCGCCGCCAGCCGCGAGTTTGCAGGTATAGGTATAAGTTGACCAGATCGGAGCGTTAGGTGGGATGGGCGTGGGAATCGCCTTCGTAATGGTGGATACAGGGACAGCGGCGACTAATTTGGTCGGCGTGGAATAAGCCTGCATGGTCATTGCAACCATGGTGCTAGCCAGGTTTTGAACGGTAGTTTGAGTTCTGCTCGGCAGGTTGCAGGCTGCAAGGATGGTCACAAGCGAAAGAGATATTAGTAAAAATTTGTATGTTTTCATTTTATTTTCATACTCGTACTTGTTGCTCAACACACACTTGCCCGCCGGGCAGTGTCAGTGTTGTTCTGATAAGATAATCATACACAAAACACTCCCCAGCCGCATCCATCGGCTGGGGAGTATTCTTCTAGTCCACTTGGGGGAGGCTACGATTATGATGATCTACCATTTGGCGGTTTAGCCTGTCAACCGCCGCGTTGTGTTTCCTCCAAGCAAAAAGGTCAGCACGAACCCTGCGACAAAGCCGCCGATGTGTGCCATATAGGCCACGCCGCCCGTGTCTGCTGTGCTGGCAATGGAACCGATGCCGCTAAATAACTGCAGAACGATCCAGAACCCAATGACGATCAGCGCGGGCACTTGAATGACTCGTTGGCCTTGCAGTACTCTGACGCTTCCCTGTGGGAACATCAAGATGTAAGCACCGAGTACGCCCGCAATCGCCCCAGATGCGCCTAAATTCGGTATGTTTGATCCGAGGCTAAATGCCAACTGTGCGAAAGTTGCTCCGAGCCCACAGAGCAGGTAGAAGATGATGAACTTGGCATGGCCAAAACGGTCTTCCACGTTGTCACCGAAGATCCATAAGTAAAGCATGTTGCCGCCCAGATGAAGCCACCCGGCGTGCATGAACATGGATGTGAAGAGCGTCGCAAATTCACCGACAGGGTTGGCAAGGAAGCGGCTGGGGACGAAAGCCCACTTCATAATGAAAGCGTCACCGCCGCTCATTTCCACCAGGAAGAACAGGACATTCATAACAATCAAGGCATAGGTAACCAGTGGAACAATTCTACGTCCACTATTATCATCACCAATTGGCATCATAAGATTTATCTCCTTTTACTCTAGTAAAAGTACATTCTGTGTTAACCGCCGAAGGTCGCTCAACGCGGCTTCAATTTCTTCGATGGCAATCAACTGATCACCATCGATATGTTTAAGCATCCCAGCTTTTGCTTTTTCCACTGCGATATCGTGGATCGTCATGCCGCGCACAGCAGCCTCTTTGACCAGTTCCGCGCCCTGTCTGTAACCGATCAATGGGTTGAGCGCGGTCACCACAATCGGATTCTGTGCCAGCCAGCCTTCTGCTTTTGTGCGGTTTGCAGTGATGCCGCGTACCGCCCGTTCAGTGAAAGCTTGTACAGATCCAATTGTTATTTGCATCATCTCAAAAAGGCTGTGGGCGATGACCGGCATCATCACATTCAACTCAAGTTGCCCGGCCTGGGTTGCCAATGCCACGGTCATGTCGCAGCCGATGACATGAAACATTGCCATATCGAGCATCTCAGCCATGACCGGGTTGACCTTGCCCGGCATAATACTGGAGCCAGGTTGTACTGCTGGCAAATGAATCTCATCCAGCCCGGTTGTAGGTCCCGAACTTAGCAGGCGAAGATCATTGGCAATGCGGATGAGAGTCAGAGCCAAAGTCCGCAGGGAGGCTGAAAAGGCAGTCGCATCAGCCATCGACTGCATCGATTCAAATAGATTGTCGGACTCGGTCAGGTGGAGGTTGGATAATTCAGATAGTTTTTTGACCATCAGTCGGTGGTAGTCAGGATGCGCGTTCAAGCCAGACCCGACGGCTGTACCGCCAATTCCCACGCGTCTCAATCCATCCGCAGCATACCGGATTCGCTCAGCATCCCGTTCGACGGCTTTGGCATACGCGCCGAATTCCTGTCCCAACCGAATCGGGACAGCATCCTGCAAATGAGTGCGCCCCGATTTGACAATGTCATCGAACTCGCTGGCTTTGGCCTTCAATACGCCGTCCAAATCGTTTAGCGCGGTGAGCAGTTCTTCCAAACGCCATAGGCAGCCCAGCCGAATCGCAGTCGGGATGGTATCGTTGGTGGATTGAGCCATATTGACATGGTCATTGGGATGCACGCGGTATTCTCCCAGTTTTCCTCCCATGAGTTGCGTGGCACGGTTTGCGATCACTTCATTGGCGTTCATGTGATGACTGGTTCCCGCGCCGGCCTGGAATGGATCAACGATAAACTGTTCGTCCCATTGCCCATCAATCACTTCCTGCGCAGCCTGTATGATGGCATTCGCTTTTTCTGCATCAAGAAGCCTCAAATCTCTGTTGACTTCAGCCGCGGCTCTTTTGATTATTCCCATCGACCAGATAAAAGCCTTGCGCGGCTTTAGCCCGGAGATGGGAAAATTCTCGACAGCGCGTTGAGTCTGCGCGCCATACAGGGCATCTGCGGGGACAGGGACTTCACCAAGTGAGTCACGTTCAATACGGTGCATGTGCATAGTTCATTGATGGCGGAATAGGGCTAAAATTCATCCTGCGACGAATCGCTTCCAGCCACATCGATCGGTTGAGCAGGATTATTCTCAGCCGCCTGGTTGATTGGTTTGGTATTCTCAACCACGGGTCCGCCATCATCCTGCCACCTCAGGTTGTTTTCAACCGCGACTTTTCTTTTTTTCACCTCAGGCTTGCTGTCTGGGTACTCGTTGGTAACTAGCTGCTTGAGATAATAAAAGAACTTAAAGTTAAATATGGAAAATTTATTTTTCATTGACATTATGCACTTCCTAAAAAGATAATGATCGTCAAACGAATGAATGCTCAAATACTATACGTCAGAAATTTCGTAATAATCAGGAGGACAATAAGGACGGACAGCATGTAGATAAAACCGCCTGTGTGGAGAACACCAGGAAAGGCTGACTGACCGAAGAAACTGAACAGCAATTGTGCCGTCAAGACCAGGATAATTAACTCAAGCAAGGGAACCTTCTCGTGAAAAATACAATTGTCACCCGGTCAGAGATGACCGGGTGACAATTGAGCCAGTCCATCCTAAAATGGGCTAAAGACCTTTCACCAAATTGCCGAGGGCGAGGAGAACAAACCCAGCCGCCAACAAAAGGAAAGCTGAGCCGGCAAGCCCTGGGATGCTCCCCAGGTAAGCCAGGATACCGAGTACCGCGAGAGCCACGGCAATCCAAAATGTGACAACTTTGGGTTCGCTGAGTTTCATGATTTTCATCTCCTTTTTGTCATTATGGTTTGAAGTAAAAAACGCTTTAAGAACTTTGGATCGCCTTTTTCCCGGCTTGGGCGACATCTGATACGCGGTCCAATTGCTCCGCCACCAGCGCCTGACCCTGTTCCAGTAATTCCCTGGCTTTCTGACGCCCGCCGACAGTTAATTTATCCCTGTCCAAACGCACCTGCGCCATGACATCTTCCACCATTCCTGTGGTCCGATCGCGCAATTCGATGCTTTTTTCCTGGATTTGCGTTCTGGTATCTTTTCCAGATTGCGGCGCCAGCAACAGCATTGTCACAGCGCCAGCCAGACCGCCGACCAGCACACCAAGCAGGACGCTAAAAATATTACTCCCACGATATTCGGGTTGTTGATTCTCGTTGACCATTATGTTTTCTCCTTATCATCCAAATGTGATGAATATGTTGTTACGATTGTTGTGTCAGGCGGGTATCCCCTGGAGTCTTGATCTCCAAGGTAAATACCAGCCTCCCCTTGTTCCTCATCCGTCAATTGAAAGAGACCAGCCAGCCAGCGGAGGATGCCGGCAGAAAAAACGCCCGGTCGCCGCGTATCGCCCGCTTGTCGGTTGAGGAAATTGTCCATTCCCGCCTCCTGGTTTATCGGGGAGTATGGCTCTCGTTGATCGTGGTCTCTGTAACTGTCGCCACAGCGCCGCGCGGACGGTAAAAGATCAGCCAGACTATTCTTTCCACCGCCCATGCGATCAAGGCGTAGATGCCCATCGCGAAGAACGAGGAAAGTTCCAGTACCATGCCGCCGGCTGAAGGCGTTGCGGTCATTCCTTCAAAGGGGAAGAGGAACAGGTAGGTAAACCCATAGATCAGGGCAACGATCGGGCTGTCCGGGTTGGCTCCAATCAGTTTCAATCCGATACGAAGCGCAATGAAGGCTTCGAGTATGCCCAGGAACAACCAGATCAATTGAGAGGCTTTAAAACTGAAGATGCGCTGTTCCCGTCCTGGTTCATTCTGTGACGTTCTCACTGCCGATACTCTATTTTCATTTGACATTTTGATGCTTCCTTCCGGCTACCAGTAATTTTTGCCAGCAGGGATGGGTTACATCCCTGCTGGCAAAATTCAATGCCGATTGTTACGTCAGCGCCCCTGTCATTTAGCGGCGGACCATCTTGACGATCCACAGCAGAATGACCGCGCCCACCAGCGTCACCAGCATGGTCGGAATGGTGATGGCGTCATTGATCGTCCCGATACCCAACAGGGGGCTGATGAAGTACCCGGCAATGAACGCACCGATGACGCCCACTACGATGTCGATCAGGGTTCCCTGCTGTGAATTGGTATGCATGATCCTGCTGGCAACATAGCCAACAATCGCCCCTGCAATCAAATAGATGATGAGATTCATTTTTTACTCCTTTTTATGGTTGATGGTTAGTCGTCTCCCTTCCCGTCGGGAAGGGGTTGTTGTGCCGCTCCGGTTATTTGGCGGTGGGCACAGTTTTCGCTTTCAGGCTGGCTTCGTATTCCGTCACGCGCTTGTCGATTTCATCGGCGGCGGCTTCACGGGTATAGCCGTACTTTTCCTGGAGCAAGCCTGCAAGCACATCGAACTTGCCCGCGGCGCGATCCAGATCGTCGTCGGTGAGTTTGCCCCACCAGGCTTTTGCCTCTCCCCGCACTTGCTTCCACTTGCCTTCGAAAATATCCTTGTTCATAATTTGATCCTCCAGATCATTTGAAAACGCTGCCCCAGTTTATGCCGGCGCTCGGGACAGCGTTGCTGCGCCGGATTTCAGCTATCTCATTCAGCCAGGTGGCATCAGACAGTGCGAACGCTCGCCGCCGCGAGACGCAGGCGCTCAGCCACACGATCGGGCGTCTCACCTTTACTAATAAACGCATCGGCGCCCGCTGAGAGTGCGGCTTGTTGACGGGCATCCAGATGGCTGATGAGAATAATGACCAGCGCGGCTGGGCAAGCCTTTCGAAGTTCATCCAGCGCCGCAGTGGGTGAGGTGGGGAGCAAATCCCATTCAACCAACAACATATCTGTTCGGCGGGTTGGCGCTTGCGCCAACGTGGTGAACCAGTCAGCGGCTTCGCCAACCACTTCCATCTTCAGGTCAAGAAGTACCAGGCGAAGCGCGGAGCGTTCTTCAGGTTTTGCATCGGCTACATATACGCGGGTCATACATTCATCTTATGACGAATACTCCCCAGACACATCCTGCGTCTGGGGAGTATTCGTCTCCGCCACTTGGGGGAGAAGGGGTCATTGCAGAAACGGAATTGCCCTGACGCTGGTGCAAAACGCCGAGGTCGATTCCATCGTCCAGCAGTTGAAATAGACGTAGATTAGCAGGGCAAGGACTACGATCACCACGAATCCGCCGATATTGCGGAACAACTTGGAGATCGCCAGCAGGATGACAGCGCCTCCCAGCGATACCAGCAGGGCGGGGATGCTGAAGTTGCCCTCGTTGATCGTGCTGACGTTGAAGATGGGGCTTAGAAAATAGCCTCCAATGAACGCGCCCACGATACCTACAATAATATCGGCGATCAATCCCTGCCGGCTATTTGTCCGCATGATGAGGCTGGCAACCCAGCCAATCACAGCCCCCACGATGATCCATATAAGGAAGTTAATCATTTTATTCTCCTGAGTGAATGGTGGCGATACGTAAATCCGACACGTATCACAGATTCATAGTACAACGAACTCTCCCCAGGCGCATCCGACGGTTGGAGAGTGTTTTTCTCCGCCACTTGGGGGAGGATCAATGTATTTCACTGTGTCGGCGAGAACACTCGTATGCCGTCCCGCTCGTCCATGATATACGCCGTGGCTGCATAGCGCAGTACGACCATTGTTATCCACATATCTCCCACGGCTCCGCTGGCATTGACGATTCCGTAGACGGCCAATAAAGCCACCCATGCTGTTCCCTGCAAGACCCACATGCCCAGAACGACCAGCACGCTGATGAAGACGAACGGCGCAAGCGCTATGGCTACATAGTTGTTTCTACTGTAGGCGTACCCGGGCGATGTGGCATATAACATCAGCCCTTTCCAGATAATGCCATATTTAGGTCTTGCTCCAAATATCTGCATGACCAACCCGTGAGTCAGCTCATGTAAAACGAACGTCAATAAAATTCCTGCGATAGCCAGGCTGATTTCACCGAGACCTAATCTGACGCTACCGTCCGATGACAGCTTTCCCAGGCTGGTCGCCAAACTGGAAAAGATCATCCCAAAGATGATGAAAAGGATTATTCCAAGGATATTCAAGATGATCACTCGAAAGGGTTTTCCTGTCACTTTCCAGGAAAAGACTTCCTGATAACCCTCAGGTAATGCTCCCGAGGCAGAAATCTGGTCAATTATTTTTTGCATGGAGTTCCTGAATTCCTTTTTCTAGCTTTCTACATTTTGAGACTTCCATCTTTTATACGCTGCAATTTCCTTTGCTGTGTGGGAATCGCATGCAACCAGCGGATGCCTTTCATCAGCCACGATATGTCCGCCGGGGCTGGTCACTGTGCAATCCAGAAATTTGCCTTCCGCGGTATACACAACAAGAAGGTTGAATAATTTGGCGCATACAATACATCCATGGATCTCGACTACATTTTTGTTTTCAGACATGACGCCTCCTAAAAAAAGAACTTCCTGAAGATTGGGAAGTGAGTCAAACCGTCAGGAGAATATCTAATGATGAATCCATCCTACAACAAACCTTCTCCAATCGCATCCATCGGCTGGGGAAGGTTTGTCTCCGCCACTTGGGGGGCATTTTGAAGCCGCGAGTTGGTCTGAGTCCGGTATGGTGAATTCCAGCAGGGGCGCATTTTTCATGGGATAAATTGAGTTGACATACAGGATTATCGCGGCTGCGTTATGGACTAATCACGTATTACCGGTTGCCCATTCCACAAGCGGGTATTGGATATCCTGGAGACATTCCCGGTCTGGGCGTCGGATATCATTCTTGTAAACACTCGTCCGTCATTTAATTGAACATATTCAACAGCTTCCCCCGCCTGATTGGTATCAAACTGGCGCGCTTTTATCAAAAACTCTTTGGTATAAGCACAAAGCCAATTGATGATCATTTCTCGAAAGATGTCGCCATCTATTTCGTATTGAACTGCCATATCCTGACTCCTAACTCAATGGCGCGGAGTTCCTTTTTGCGTTCAAGCCACCAGGCGATTGAAGAAGGAACGATAATGCTGCAAAGCCCTGCGGAGGTCCTCGGTGGTGACATCATTGCCTTGTTTCCACTGACTCTCCAGCGAGCCATGTTCACTGGCAAACATCCGGGTAATTTTCTCGACCACTTCAGATACCAGCGCATCCGCCTGTTGGACAGCGGAGCGCGGTTCGTCCACAAACCCGCCCTGGACCTCATTCCAGCGTGCGCGGAGATCCTCGGATACGTTACGGTCAAGCAACGCCGCTAATGCTCCGACACTCGTGTCAATAAGAGCCTTGTGGGTAACCGTCTCAGCCATCGGGATCGCATCGACAATGACTTCGTCCAGTGGGTCAACATCAACAATATTTCCGCGCATCAACTCCTTGCGGATACGGGCTTCATCCAGGGGGGAATGGTCATCAAAAGGCTCTGAATTTATTATGATTGGGCTGGTCGTGCTTTGTATACTCATTGCCATATTTCCTTATGCAACACTGCTTTTGATCCGAGCAATTCCTCGAACAGAGACCGGTAATAGATCATTGCCTGCCTTAATTCTTCGGTATCTGCCAGGCGCTTTTCATTCTCGACGGCGATCGCCCGCGCGGCGCGATAATTGCTCACCAATGCCGGGTAACTGACTGAAACATCAGCCGCCCGCTGTTCGAAATCGGACATTGGATAGTTGCGAAGCTGCATGACTTCCATGATCAAGCCGTCCGCGTCCACGATTGCCTGCCCTGGCTCATCGACAAATTTGGTTTGGACAGACGCCCAATCAGCCTGATAACGCTCCTGCTCGGTGATCGAAAGCGGGCGAATGTTCAAAGCTTTTACATACTCCTGCCGTTCATTCAACTCCGCTTCAGCTTTCTTCTCGCTCCCCAGCGTCTCCACAGTGAGGTCATATTCGGTTCCAAATCGATCCTGGAGCCGATTCGAACGATTGCGGACGGCAAAAATCAGCCCCAGTATTACTCCCATAATCACCATGATCAGAACAACAGCGATAAAAATATATGCGGTACTCATAGAAGGCTCCTTTTATTGGGCGCGCGAAAGTTTTCAGGTTGTTTAATTTCCTTGTACCTTTCCATTGTACGGCGCCTGCTCCCCGCCCACATCCATCGGCTGGGGAGAGTTTGTCTCCGCCACTTGGGGGACAAACAACTTTTAGGAATTAGGCTCTCGGAACTGGAATCTTACCTATACGGCAGGGTATTTCCTACCAACTTTGTGAATTGGTTCTAACAAAGCTATTAAGAGAAAACCCCCTTAACGCGGTAACATTAAAGTAGATTTGAGGCAATCCATATCAAATCATTATCAATATCTGAGGAGACATGAAACAATCTGTTAATCAAGTACTGAATTTCTTTAGAACCCACAAGTACGGCAGGATAAGTCTGATCCTTTTACTTCTTGGGCTGATCGCCGCCGGCGCGATGTTCATTCGCTCGATGATGCAGGAAAAGCCAGTTGCGTTGAGCGTGGTAGCGGCGGCCATTGCAGATGGGCAGGTGGTAAAAATTGAAGAACAGCAGGGGGGTGATACCGTGGTCATTCATTACAAGGATGGGACGCAGGACACGACGCGGCGGGATCAATCCTCCTCTTTTTTGGAACAAATGCAGTTTCTTGGCGTAACCAGAAGCCAGATGGCAAAACTGGAATATGAAGTTGTGGTGTCGAATACAACCACCAGCGATAAGGTTGTCAGTACCGTGATAAGTTTGGCGATGCTCGGCATGATGGGCTTTGCCCTGGCGCGGATGTCCGGTGGCGTGCTGGGTCGTAAAAAATATGTGGAAGGGGCGATCCCGAATATCAACTTCAAGGATGTCGCCGGCATGGACGAAAGCCGCGAGGAATTGGTGGATATCGTCACCTTTCTGAAAGATAACCAGCTTTACGAGCGCATTGGCGCGCGCATGCCGCACGGCGTACTTTTGGCTGGCGACCCCGGAACGGGCAAGACTTTGCTGGCAAAGGCAATTGCCGGGGAAGCTGGCGTGCCTTTCTTCAGTACTTCCGGCTCTGAATTTGTCGAGATGTTTGTGGGTGTAGGCGCAAGCCGGGTGCGCACGCTCTTTAAGAAGGCGCGCTCGAAAGCCCCCTGTATTATTTTTATCGATGAGATCGACGCGGTCGGACGCAAGCGTCACGCAGGCGGCGGTGGGGGCGGTGAGATGGAACAGGATCAGACCCTGAATCAACTGCTGGTTGAAATGGACGGCTTTTCCGCCACTGACGGGGTGGTCGTCCTTGCCGCCACTAATCGTGTGGACGTGCTCGACCCGGCATTGATCCGCTCCGGTCGCTTTGACCGTCATGTCAACATCCCCCGTCCCGATGTGAAGGGACGCGTGTCCATTCTGGAAGTCCATGTCAAGGATCGACGCCTCGCAGAAGACGTGAATCTCATGGATGTTGCAAAGTCCACCCCCGGCCTGGTCGGCGCGGATTTGGCTAACATTGTCAACGAAGCGGCGATCATGGCAGTGCGCGGTGGTCGTGATGTGATCTCGGCGCTCGATTTTCAGGAAGCCATCGAAAAATCTTTAATAGGCGGTGTCCAACTAAAGAGCCGCGTCATCAGCGAAGACGAACGACGCACGATTGCCTATCATGAAGCGGGTCACGCGGTCGTGATGCACGCGACGCCACACTCCGATCCGGTCTATAAGATCACGATCATCCCAAGAGGACAGTCGGGCGGCTTTACCATGGCGCTGCCAGAACAGGATGGCATCCTTATGTTCCGCAACCAGATCATGGCGCGTATCACCGGTCTCATGGGCGGGCGTGTGGCAGAGGAAATCTTCTGCCATGATATTACCAGCGGCGCGTCCAACGATCTGCAAGTCGCCACACAACTGGCTGAGGACATGGTCATGCGCCTGGGAATGAGTATCAGCGGCTTGCGGGTTTTCCAACGCTCCGAAGCGTTTGCAGTGACGCATACCGGACAGAAAACATTTGAAGTACTCGATAATGCCATCAATGAGATTTTGGAGGAATGTTATCAAGAGGCAAGGCGGATTATCGGCGAAAAGCGCGACGCAGTCGAGCGGGTGACGCAAGCCCTGCTCCAACAAGAGACACTGGCACGCGAAGAGTTTCTCGCACTGATATAGAGGGCTCTGTTATTGATACGCAAAAGTTTTCTGGTTGCTCTGTGTACGGTACTCCCACCCCAAGCACATCCATTGGCTGGGGAGAGTTTGTCCCCGCCACTTGGGGGAGATTTAAACAGCAGACCTCAAGCTATTCCTCAAATGAGAAAGCCTCCCAGTCACCGTACAGTTTGAAAAAAGAGAAGGTTGATCGGCATAGAAATCAGGTAAAGTTGTTTTTTACGAGAAAACATTTTGCCAGGAGAAAACCATACCGACCAACCACTTGGCAATGGTGTGTGGGCAGACTACAAAAAAGCCTGCCTCATAAAGGCAGGCTTTTTTGTAGGGAAGCAATAATGTCTTTGTTTTCAGTCTAAAAGTGAAGCGGGGATTTTCCCGCCATTTGCAGCAATCTTCTTGAAGAGGGCTTTTCGTAGAGCCTCGTTCTTTTCCGCGCTTCCGCTTTTAAAACTGGCGTCAACGCCCAGTTCTTTTGCAAGCGCGTCCCGATTTTCTCTGCTGCTGTTCGCGCCGATCATCTTCAAAAAATCGACCACGGAAGTTCTCCATTCAATTCCCTTGCCAGCCAGCTTGTCAAATTCGGTGGTAAGGTTAACATCTGATATGGTATTTGCCCCCGGCACCAGACTTTTGATCTTTCCCATGATTTTGTCAAAGATGTCACTAAATATGCTCATGTAATACTCCTTTTTTATGATTTGTAATTCAATGTCATCATACGATAAACACTCCCCAGCCGCATCCATCGCCTGGGGAGTGTTGAACTCCGCCACTTGGGGGAGATGCTGAAGGCGGGTTCTTCAAAAGCTAAACTCAGATTAGACAAACAAAACCATTATTTTGTTGTTGGACAGCCACCCGCTGGCGCTGGGATGATATCGCCCTCATGCTGATTGTGACCACTCAACCCATCCACACCTATCGTGATCTCGTTATAGGGATTTTTCTTGCTGCCTGTGGCATGGCAGATCGTAATCTTGTCGTTGCCGCTCACTACCGGGTCGGCAGTCGGACAACCGCCCTCAGTTGATGGGAAGACATCGCCTTCATGTACGCCGTGACCATCCAAACCATCAACGCTTACCGTGAACTCTTCATACGGGGTTGCGGCATCACCGGTGGCATGGCAGATCGCGATCATACCCTCGCTGATTACCGCCAAGGTTGCCGGGCAACCGCTTACCGGTACCGGGCTGAAGTCGTTGGGATGCTCAAGATGTTCACTCAATTCAGCGCTGGTAACGGTGAGTTCTTCATACGGAATTGCCGTGTCGCCAGTGGCATGGCAGACGGTGGACGAGTCCTGCGGAGTACTCACCACCAGGCTTGCAGGACAACCGCCCTCAGGTACTGGGATGATATCGCCATCATGTTTGTCGTGACCCTCCAGTCCGTTAACGCTTACTGTGATCTCGCTATAAGGATTGGTTTCGCTGCCAGTCACATGGCAGATCGTGATCTTGCCACCGCTGTCTGCTGCCGGGCTTGCGGGGCAACCATCCACCGGCACCGGAAAGATATCGTTGGGGTGCGCAAGGTGCTCATTCAATTCAGCGTTGGTGACTGTGATTTCTTCATACGGGTTCGACGGGTCGTCGGTGGCATGGCAGATATTCGTCGAAGTGGGGGTGTCCAAAACGCTGCCCACGGTGGCGCAAGCCGTCAGCAGGATAAGCGCGAGAATCTGGGTAACCACTATCAACTTGAACGTCATTTTTCCAGGATCATTCATTTGGTACTCCTTTGTAGATGAACTGGGAATAAGGAAGGTCGGTCTTCACTTCTGCATATTGACCTTTACTCATCATACAACGAAACTTCCCAAATCGCATCCATCGGCTGGGAAAAAAACTCAGGCGATGTGGTTTCGCAGTGCAAGCGTCACCGCCTCTGTGCGGCTGGCGACGCCCAATTTGGACAGGATGTTGCTGACATGGGATTTGATCGTGGATGGGCTGACGGTCAGCCTGCCGGCAATCTGTGTGTTATTCAGCCCTTCGATCATCAAAGCCAGGACTTCACGCTCGCGCTCCGTCAGGTCAAGCCCGGGCGCTGGCGGTTGATTGGCGGTCTCAACCAAAGTTTGAGCAGCCTCCGGAGAGAGAGTGGCGCGCCCGGAGTAGGCAGCGCGAATGGCACGGGCAAGTTCATCCGCAGAGACATCCTTGAGCAGATACCCAATCGCTCCCGCCTCCAAAGCATTCTTGATCAGTTCTCCCTCTTTGAAGCTGGTCAGCACAATCACCTTTACCTGCGGAAACTGCTGGCGGATGATGCGTGTTGCGGTTGCCCCGTCCATGTCCGGCATAACCATATCCATCAGAATCACATCCGGCTGAACTTCACCACAGAGTTTAATGGCGTCTGAGCCATTTTCTGCTTCGCCCACCAGTTGTAAATCAGAAAAGACTTTCAGAATGGTTGTCAGTCCTTTACGTACCATCGTATGGTCATCAACAATCATGACTCGAATGGGTTTGATTGGGGATGTTTTCATAAGGTTTCCTTTTTTTCTGTTTCCACCCAACGCAGGGTGAGTTCAGTTCCATGACCGGGTTGGCTCGTGATGGAAAATTGCACCCCCACCGCTTCGGCGCGCTCGCGCATCATGCTCAAACCATAGTGACCGGAGGCGGCAGGTTGTTCGGGATCAAACCCCTTTCCGTCGTCGCGGATGCTCAACTCAATGGCGGCATCTTCGTGCTTTAGATCTATTTCCACCAGACTAGCTTTGGCGTGTTTGGCGATATTATTCAACGCTTCCTGGCATATGCGGTAGATTGCCACCTGCACTTCCGCCGACAGTACGCCCTGACCAACCATCGTCAAACTGGCTGGGATATTTGTGCGTCCGGTGAATGAATTTCCCAACAGGCGCAGCAGGTCGCCCAATTCGGCATCGGTCAGGGTCGAGGGACGAAGCTCAGCCAGCAGGGCGCGCATTTCCGCCATCGCGCCGCGCGTCAGACGGCGCAGGTCTTCAAGCGATTGTCGCGCCAGTTCCTGATCCTGGTCCCACAGGCGCGGCAGGACCTCGGCAATCAGACCGGCGGAAAAGAGACTTTGGTTGACAGCATCATGCAGGTTGCGCGCCAGGCGTTGCCGTTCCTCCAGCACCGCGAGTTCCTGCGCATGCCCATATAGTTCCGCGTTGATCATGGTGATCGCCGCCTGATTTGCAACGCTCAGAGCCAGGTCAGCATGATGAGACGTGAAATAATTCCGCTTCGCGTGCGCCACCCCCATGCCGCCGATGATGCGGCTTTTCACTGCCAGCGGCACCCACATCCAGGACAGCATCCCTTCGAGCAGAATAGAAGCCCCGTCGTCCAAAAGCGAACGCAGGAATTCCGCCTGCGGGTCGTCGCTCCAAATATCCGCGATACGAATGGGGCGATGTTTGTTGAATAGTGTGACCAGGATTTCAGGAGTATCCAAATGAATACTGATGGACGCTGATTGCTCAAGTTGCCCCGTTCCGCGCATGGCAAGGGTAATCAGGTTTGGGTCTTCAAATGAAAATAACCCGGCGTGGTCGTACTCGATGATCTCGCGCAACTGGTCGAGGATCAAACCCGGCTGGAGTTCCAGTGTGGATGCCAGCGTATGGGAGATGGCAAGCAGGGCTGCCTGTTCACGCATCCGGGCGTCCACCTGCGTGCTTAGAATTTTTTCTGTCTGGATGCGCCGACTGACATCGCGCATGACGCTCAACAAGCATGGTCGTCCCCGATAGTTGATTGCCGACCTGCGGACTTCCACGTGAAATGGGGAACCATTTTTGTGCGTATGGATGACAAGCGCTTCGAACACCTCACCTGGTTCAACTGTCCGCACGTGCTCCTGGAACAGGATGTGGCTTGCAGGGAGCATGAAGACCGCTGGATTCAGTCCTATGAATTCCTGGCGGGTATAACCGTGCATGTCACATGCAGCGGGGTTGGCTTCCACCACCATATCCATCTCCAGGTCGTAGACAATCAACCCATCGCTTGCGGCTTCAAAGATGTTCCGATACTCCTCTTCGGAAGTTGATTGTCTGTCTGGAATTTGACTCATAAAATTACCTTCACGTTACTCAACATCATGTTTATTTCTTCTGGCCTTCATTTTCTTCGAAACCTGACTGATTCTGCTCTGCGAAAATACTTCCTTTCGAATGATCTGCCAGCAAGAATTCATTTCCTTACATCCATTCTACTGCAATAATCTCCCAGCAGCTCATGAAAATATTGGAACGTGGAATGCCGAATGTACAGGGAACTTAATTGGAATTCGCCGCCCAGTTTACCGACCAGGTTCAACCCACTCAGTCTCTCATTCCCGCTGGTCACAAAAACTAAAGCAGGTAGGTCACATCAAACCCGGCTGCACGGTGAATGTTTTTCTGCATCGCGCTTGCAGGCATGATTTTTACAAGGAAATTTCGCAGGGCACACAAAAACGGATTGCGGACCTGGCCACCTCTTCCAATTGTCCATGAGGTGTTCGTGATCCATGCGGTGCGCTCATGACGTTGACTCTCATACCGCCTCAACGCGGACTTTATGTCTGATTCCTCTTTCAGGGAGCGAGTCAACACGTAGGCGGATTCAATTGCCATGCACGCGCCTTGTCCCATGTTGGGAGTCGTCGGGTGGGCAGCATCGCCGAGCAGAGTCACCTGTCCCGTGGACCAGGGAGCGAAAGGCTGGATGTCGTGAATGTCATTTTGCAGGATCAGGTCTGCGGGAGTCGAATCCAGCAGGTGGCGAATCGGGTCGTGCCAATCCTTGAACAGACTCAACAACTTTGCCTTTCGCTGTTCGCCCGTGGATTTCTCCCCCGCGGGTTGGTTGGATGTTGCAAACCAGTAAATGCGGCTTTTATCCACGCGGACGATGCCAAAGCGTGCGCCCACACCCCAAGACTCGGAGGTGAGTCCCAAAGCAGCTTCATTCTCTGTCTCGACCACGCCGCGCCATGCGGTGTAACCAGAATAGCGCAGTTGAATTTCCGGGAACATCTGCCCGCGTACCGCGGAATGGACTCCATCCGCGCCGATGAGTAGATTCGCTGTGTCAGATTTACCGTTATCGAAATACGCGGTCACGCCTTTCCCGTCCTGCTCGAATTTTACAAAGCCAACTCCAAGGTTTAATGTATTTGGCTTCAACGCGTTAATGAGGATCTCATGAAGGGCTGCGCGGTGAATGGCAATCACAGGCTCGCCGTATTGAGTTTCCATTTCTCCCATGCGTGCGTTGTGGAGCATGTCACCATTGGAAGCGCGGATTTGTGAGCGGTTCACTTTCGAACCGGCGCGGATGACTGCATCCGCCACGCCCAATTCGCGCAGGACTTTGAGCGCATTCGACCATAAAGTCAGACCTGCTCCTACTTCGCCAAGTTTTCTTACTTTTTCATACACAGTCACTTCAAAGCCGTTTTTTTGCAAGGCGATCGCGGTGCATAATCCACCGATCCCGCCGCCGATGATAATGATTTTCTTTGCGTTCATTTGATGCTCCATAATTAAGCCAGGTGGTTTATCGTCTACACTGCAATTGCGCACGCCGCCTTCGGTAAAAAAACATTGTCGTCGCTCTTTATTTTGTTTTGCATACAAAGACGGGCGCGAGACAACCGGCTTTTTACTGTTCCAATGGGAATGTTCAATATCTGCGTTGCTTCGGAATAATCAAGTTCGTACAAGTCAATAAGGGTGAGTATGCTCCTGTAGTTGACCGGTAATTCGTCCAAAGCTTGCAACAGGCGTTCCGCAGTTTGCTTCCTGTCGAAAATGGTTTCAACACCTGCTTCGGGGTCGGCAACCCAGCTTATGGATTCAAGCTCCTCGCCGTAATCATCCACTGGAAACAAGGGCTGGGTGGGATGTTTCCTGAAGTTGCGCAACAGGTCGTAGGATGTATTTGTTACGATTCGCATAAGCCAGGCGCGAAAGCTGCCTCCATGAAATTGAACGAGGTTTTGATAAACCTTGAGGAAACTTTCCTGAGTGATGTCAGCCGCTGTATCGGGGTCGCCCACCAACGCATATGCGTGACCATATGCCATGTTCTGATATTTCACCACCAGCTGGTTGAACGCATCCAGATTGCCTTTCACAGCATCTGCAATCAGAGTTGCATCGTTGCCTGGATCAGATTGATTTAATAATTTCATATCATCCTCGCTGACGGATTCAATTCAACTGATAAATTAGAGCGCGATTTCCACGCCCAGTGCAATGGCTGTGACGATCACACTGAGGATTAAAGTGAAAACGGTCCCGTTCAAAAACTTGTGGAAGTGGAAACCGTAATTGCTATATCCAGCCATGCCTTCGGTGCCAGGCAGGATCATGAAGCGCGGTTTCAGGGTCATCAACAGAAACCAGTCGAGAAGCACGAGGTCGATCAGATTCCATACCTGAAAGATCGTCGTCGTGACAATAAATGTGTTCACGAAAGTCAATTCACCGGTCAGGTTTCGGAGTTGACCGAGTCCCAGTACGACGATCAGCCCAAGGGTCGCAAGAAGCGGAAGGCTGGCAAGGTTCGCCTGTTTGCGAGTCTTTTCACTCATCGGACCAAACTTGGCGCGAATATCAGGTGGATAATCATTGAGGATCATTTCAGCGTTCACGCGCCCAATGATGAGCATGGCGATACTAAAGACCACGCCGAAGACCGTTCCCCAGAGTAAGCCGAGTTGAATCAGTTGCATGACACTCATATCGCTCCTCCGTTTTTGGTCAAGAGTACTTTCCTGCGGTTGATAAATTTCACGCCGAAATATACTGCCACATCACAGACCAGCATCCCGACCACAGCAGGGACAAACACCGCCCAGCCCGATTCGCCGCCCGAGGTAACACTCCATGCGATCTTGCCCAGTGCTGCGAGATTGATGACCGCCACTCCCCATCCCCATGAGCGTTTCCAAAACGCCAGCGCGAGAAAATAGAAAAATGCAGGCACAGTCAGCGAGCCCAAGACTTTTGCGAGAGACCACTCACCGAGGATATAGTCCTTCTCGGCTTGTAGGAACTGCTCCACGGCTGGATCAACGGTTGCGGGTGCGGGAAACCAGAACATGCTGGTAAACAGGGCAATCACTGTAATGATGAGTCCCTTCCAACTGTGCTTGTAGGCGAAATAGGTGAAGGGTAGGATAAACATCGGGCGGATGTACCAACTCAAAACGTTGTGATGACGCGCCCATGCCCATGAAAGAAAATCAGATAAGAATTCCATTTTTGAATCTCCTTTTGGTTCATTCGCCTGCCTCCCTTTTTGTTTTGGGTTCCCAAAATCATGCGATCTTGGGAACCCAAAATGTTTGTTGGCCGGGGTTACCTGCATGGGATCGAGAATACCTATCCTATGGCAAGTCCAACAGGTATAAGTATATTGCCGTGAGTTCCTCGTCATCCAAGCGTCCAATGGATTTCCACGGCATTCTTTCCGGGTCGATTTCATGACCAGATGGATCAACGCCTGTGCGCAGTAAGGTGATGAATTGTTCCTGTGTCCAATTTTGCACCATTTTCAGGTTTGGACCAAACGGAGCCAATTGACCCTCAACGCCACCGTATAAATCTTCTCCATGGCAATCCCTGCAATCCTGATAGCTCAGGATGTATTTGCCGTATTCGACTGTCGGTCCCTTGGCAGGCGCAACGATTACATCTGTGATTGGCGGTTGTCCTGTTGGCAGCATGCCCGCGCCAAGCATGATGAGCCCCAATGGATTGGGTTGATCCGGCGGATTCGGGGTTTCGTTTTCCACGGCCGGTTGACTGCGCAGGTAGGCGATCAAGGCTTGTAAATCCTCGTCGCTCATGTTGCGTCCCCTGAAATTCGACATGACGAATAGCCAGCGCCCATCGGGGTCAACGCCATTACGCAGGGCGCGAAAAATTTCACCGTCTGACCAATCCTTTAGCGGGCCTGCCGGGGTTAGATTCGATGAAACAAAAGCACCAAGGGGTATTGGAAAATCTTTGCCGAGATCAACACCGCCGGTCAACGGTAACTCCTTGTTAAGGGAGTGACAGGAGGTGCAAAACGAATCGGCAATATGCTTGCCACGCTCGATTTGTTCCAGCGTGCCAGCCACCTTCAAGTCGGGGACAGGCGCGGTGCGCGGGGTGTTGGCTTTGATCAAACCAACCACGGCTATTATGCTTAGCAAACCAATGAGCACTGAAAGCAGTCCGCTAAGAATGGAGCCCCCCCATTTCAAAAAGGCATTTTTGGTTTTCCAGGATTGTCGGGTTAGCCAGCCGAACAAAACCGAAACTGCCATCATAACCAGTAGGAAGAATATATTGGTAAACATTGTTTTACTCTTTTTCAAAGATAAAAAATAAGGGCAGTGGTCAAGTTGAAGTAAAAAATGGTGATACTGTCGACTGCCATCACTTCGTTCCAGACCACTACCAGGAAATATAAGATGGATTTAGGTTATTGCACTTCGAAGGTCAGCGACCGATCCAGTGTGCCGTTCAAGTAGACATCCACTTTGTAGGAACCAACGGGCCAGAGATTGTCATTGGACAGATCAAAGTGAACCGTATCATCACTGGAAGTGAAATTTGTCTCGTTGAGCAGGTAGTTCGGGTCGACTCCTTCGGCATTGACAGCAATCCATGCAACCTTGAGTTCGGTATCATCCGGTGCGTTACGCAAATCCACGAATAGATTGATTGTGTCGGACTGTGAAAAAGTGGTGGTGTGATTGCTGCCTTCTGCGTCGGTGGAAAGCCAGGCATCCCCGATATTTGCGGTGGAAAAGCCACAGGCAAGGATGGAAACTGCAAGGGCAACGAGAGCAAGAACGATTGATAATTTGTTGGTTTTCATGTCATATTCCTTTGGGTAATATATTTATTTTTGATAACTATTCAGGCGGTGTGTTTACACCCGCTTGTTGTCTATTTTGCTGCAGGCGGAATGTCATAACTGTGGCTGAAACGATTCTGCGGGTCAAATTTGGCTTTTAATTGTTGCAGGCGAATGTAAGCCTCCGGCGAAAACCCTTGTTGGGTGCGCTCACGTGTCTCTTCACCAGCCAGGAAATTCATGAACACACCGCCATGCAGGTGCGGCGTCAGTGCCCGCCTGAGTTGTACAATGTGATGGCGAACAGCCTCGTGGGCTTCCGGCGTGGGCGCTCCGCCGACCACTTGAAGGATATGGTCCGCATCGCGATTTCCATACGCCGTTGCTGCCGGATCAACCTTGGAGATTACGCCGCCTGCATGCCGAATCTCGGCAGATCCAAGTAGTGGCGGACCACTATGCGGCACAATGTAACGGATCAGGATGTCGGCAATTTCGTCGTTGAGGCTATTCAGCCATGCGCCGCTTCCATGACCAGCGACCGGATCCACCGGATCGTTGCTGATGGTTGCCACCTGCGAGAAAGGCATGGCCTTCATATCATCCTTGAGCGGCGCCAGCCATGCACGCCAGTAGTTCAAAATTTCCTCACCTTGTTCAACTGGGCCGCAATAACAGGCACGTATCATCACAAAGGATTGCCCGCGCAGGAATTCCGGCACCTGCGGAAATGGGGGATAATTCTTCAGCAGAACGGACGAAGTCAATTCGTCGGGAGCATTGGCAACCCAACGGCGGTATTTCGCGAATACCTCCTTTGCCTTGTGAACCGGATAATATAGATTGCCGCCATACACGGTAGAAACAGGGTAAAGTCGAATCTCCATACCTGTGACCACACCAAAACTTCCGCCGCCTCCGCACAGCCCCCAAAATAAGTCTGCGTTTTCAGCAGTACTGGCGCGCAAGAGTCTTCCATCCGCAGTCACAAGCTCAAATTGATTCACGCTGTCAACGGCGAGACCATATTTACGCGCCAGCCAACCCATGCCGCCGCCGAGGGTGTATCCAACTGCTCCCACGTGTGGCGCAGAACCAAGCAAGGGCGCAAGGCCAACAGATTGAGCCTCCTCCAGTACACGGCCCCATTTCACGCCAGCGCTGACCCATGCAGTTTGTGCATCGGGATTCACGTGGATGTCTGTCATCTGTGACGTAACGATGAGCAGACTGTTATTTGCTTCGCGGATAACGCCGTGCCCGGTGGCTTTAACGGCCACTTCCAAACCTTGCTCCTGTGCAAAACGGACCGCTTCGACAATGTCTGCTGCGTTTTGAGCAACGACGATAAGTGCGGGGCGCTGGTTGACGGTTAAATTCCACGCCTGCCGCGCCGTATCATAGCCATCGTCCTTCGGTGTGATGACTTGACCACCTACGCGAGTGCGTAATTTATCGAGCTCCTGTAAATCATAATTTTGGTTGATTGGTGAAGATGTAATTGTCATATATGCCTCCAGGCAAGAACAATAAAACGATGAACCGTATCATTTATTAGTTCCTGTATTAAACGACATGGAGCACTTTAATTGGTATCTTTAGGCTATACAAAAATCAATACAAAAGCGGTACAATTTACCCATAATTCGTAAGACAACCACTAGAGAAAGTAAAAAAATGGATATGACGCCTGCATCATTTGGGAATTGGGCCAAGCGCCGACGGCGGATGCTAGATCTCACTCAGAAGGAATTAGCCCAGCGGGCTGGGTGTTCTGTTGCCGCCCTGCAAAAGATCGAACGCGATGAACGTCGCCCATCACGGCAGTTGGCCGAACGGTTGGCAGATTTTCTGGAAGTCCCGCCCGATCAGCGGGCTTTGTTGCTAAAGGTTGCCCGTCGTGAGCGAATGATTGAAGCGCTCCCCTCCATACCTCGGCCTGCCCTGCCATCCATAAAAGAATCACCCCCGACGCACTC
This sequence comes from Chloroflexota bacterium, assembly GCA_016234555.1. Lineage (GTDB taxonomy): Bacteria > Chloroflexota > Anaerolineae > Anaerolineales > Villigracilaceae > Villigracilis. The sequence goes on from JACRBJ010000006.1 coordinate 125,688, forward strand.
CAACTCCGAGCTTCCAATCCCGCCAACTCCGCTGGTGGGTCGTGAATCAGAGTTGGCTGAAATTGCGCGCCTGCTTCATGACCCTCAATGTCGTTTGCTCACACTAAGCGGATCGGGAGGAATTGGCAAGACTCGACTTGCCCTTGAGACCGCCCGCCGATTACAGAAGACGATGCCTCACGGTGCATACTTCGTCTCTTTGGCGGGTGTCAACGCACCGGGGTTCATCGTCCCGACCATTGCTGATGCACTAGGTCTTGGGATGTCGGGATCGATCGTTCAGACGGCGCAACTCTTGAACTACCTGCACGATAAACAGACTCTCATCGTGCTCGATAACTTTGAGCATTTGCTTGATGGCACCGAACTATTGAGCGAAATCCTGCAACGCGCACCGGGGGTCAAGTTGCTGGTCACGTCCCGCGAACTATTGCATTTGCAGGCAGAGTGGACGTTGGAAGTGCATGGACTCTCCGTGCCGCAAAGCGTCCAGACTGATGAATTGGAAACCAGCAGTTCAGCGATGATGTTCCTCCAGCGCGCAGGTCAGGCGCGGGTGGGTTTTACCTTGACACATGCCGAGCAGACCGCCATTCTGCGGATTTGTCAACTGGTTCAGGGACTGCCGCTGGCGATTGAATTGGCTGCTGCCTGGGTGCGGACGCTCTCGTGCCAGGAAATCGCTTATGAAATTGAACATGGACTGGGTTTTCTTGCGGCGACAGCGCGTGACGTGCCGGAGCGGCATCGCTCAATCATTACTGTGTTCGACCAATCCTGGAAATTGCTCACGTCAGAAGAGCAACGCGTATTGCGACAGTTATCGATATTTCGAGGAAGCTTCATGCGCAGAGCGGCGAAACGAGTGGCGGGAGCGAGTCTCCCAGTGCTTTTCGCCCTGGTGGATAAGTCGCTGCTGCAGCATAGTGACGCACATGCTGGACGTTTTGAATTGCACGAATTAATTCGTCAATATGCAGCAGCCCGCCTTGAAGAGAACATTCCGGAAAAACAGGCGACCCGCGAACGACACAGTCACTACTATCTGACCCTGCTTGAAGAGCAGGAGCCAGCATTGCGAAGCAAGCGCCAAAAAGAGACACTCACGAAACTTACCGCTGATATCGATAACCTGCGTATGGCTTGGGACTTTGCAATTTCTGTTGAGGCAGTCGACTTGTTGCGCCGCGCCAGCGGACCCCTATATTATTTTTATGAATTACTCCAGTATTTTCAAGAGGCTGAAGCCGCCTACAAGCGTGCCGCTGACATGATACGGACAAAGCTTGCAAATTGTGGTGAACAAAAAGACCCCGAATTGGCAGGTGCTCTTGGCGAAATGCTGAATTATCAAGCCTTTTTCAATCTCCGTCCCGGAAATAACCGGGAAGCACTGGAGCTGTTTCGAACCAGCATGGAGTTGTTAAATCTGCTTCATGAAACTCATGCCCTGACTTTCGCATATGTCCACTCCGGGGTTGTGTATTGGGCAATGGGAGATTTCGACGAGGCTTCCCGTGCGTTAGGCAAAGGTCTGTCCACGAGCAATATGTTTACATATCCCTGGCTCAAAGCCTTTGCTGTTGGCTTTTTGGGTGCGGTGATGCACGATATGGGGAAATATGCCGAGGCGTATCGTTTATTAAGCGAGGCAATGACGATTTGCCGCGACATAGAAGATCCTTATTTCATCCTGCTTATCGGCAGTTATTTCACCCGCTCCGCGCAAGCCGAGGGATATATCGATGAGGCACACAAGGTGTTACGTGAGGGATTGAAGATTGCGCGGGAGAACGGCAATCGCTGGAGTATCGGGTTGGCTTTGGAACGCCTGGGTGTGTTCATGCAAACGGCTGGTAATAATAACGAAGAAGCACGGCGATTGCTTGAGGAAAGCCTTGAACTTTTACGCGAAGTCGGTGACCGATGGAGTTTATCGTGGGTACTCACTGCCATAAGTCAACTTGCGCTTGCAAATCATGAAGAAGAGAAAGCGGAGCAATATGCAATGGAAGCAATCAAGGTCTCGACCGAGGCGGGTAATCATCCAAGCGTGCTCAATGCGCTGGTAACCCTGTCCACGATTCGTGCGCAACAGAAATTAAATGTTTCGGCACTGGAGATGGCGTTGTATGTCCTGCAACATCCGTCGAGTACACAGGATGCAAAGGATCGTGCCGCGTGTCTGCGTCTTGAACTCGAGGCAAAGCTAACGCCGCATGAGGTTGAAATTACCCAGGCACGAATACAATCCAATCCCAACATGGTCACATCGGCTTTTGCTTTCAACGCATTGAATTGATTGTTGTTCAAATAGCCAGAAGCTAAAAAGGACTTGTTCTCTTGCCCAGACGTTGAGTGGTGGCATATTTCAACTGAGACTTTCCGCAGTCTTCATTCAGGCATTATGGAACCTGGGACAGCGCCTGTTTTTCGGCCTGTCCCAGTATTTCTTCCACAACAGATTCAATCGTGTTGTCTTCTGCAAAAGTTCGCGCGGATTTAATTTCCTGCCCGAACTTTTGTCTTCAGTATGGTGACGGGGTAATTGATATTGGTCAGGATCAATTTGAGAGCATAATAATTATTCTCGCGCTTTACATGCAGGCTTGCAACGCCAATAATGGCTTCCATGATTGTTCCATGGGTTTCCAGCGAGAACCGCGTGGCGCGCTTCATGGTTTTGTGCGATTGGAACAAACTGCGCGCGAATTTCGTATACGACTGTCCCTGCGGGCTTCGATGAGTTTGTGATAAATATGGCAGACCCATCACGGACTACATACTGGAGATTTTGGGTTCACTGCCAAAATAATTCGAATAAAAATTTCAAAAACCTGAAAGGCGAAAAATGAAAAGGCAAAAAATGTTAATCACACTTTTAGTTGCAATACTCCTCTTAAGCCTCGGTCTGTATGCTTTCGCACCCCATGCGCCCGTCACCCCGAAACAGGTTACGAATGTGGCGGAGTTGGAAATCTATCTAAATCAATTGGTTGCTTCGGGCAATCCGCCTGGATTATCGGCGGTAGTGGTCAAGGATGGTGAAGTCATTTACAACAATGCTTTTGGCTTTGCCGATAAACTACGCAATATTAAAGCCACGACCGATACTGTTTATCACTGGTGGTCGATGACCAAGATTCCCACCGCGATTGCCATCATGCAATTGCAGGAGCAGGGCAAATTGGGTCTCGACGATGAGGTTACAAAACATTTGCCGTGGTTCGAGGTGAACTATCCGTCAAGCGCAAGTCCTGGCATCACCATTCGCAATTTGCTTCAACATACTTCGGGATTGCCCGATACCGTCCCTGCGATAATCGGCTGGGTACATTACGACGATGTGACGCGGGATCAAACCGACGTTCTGAAAAAACATTTGCCCGAATTTAACACTTTGAAGTTCGAGCCAGGTACAAAGGCTGTCTACAGCAATTTGAATTACATGGTGTTGGGCGCGATTATCGAAGCTGTTTCAGGTCAAACGTACGAGTCCTATATCACCGAAAATATTTTGCAGCCTCTAGACATGTCGCAGACGAGTTTCGTTTATACGCCTGAGATGGCTGAAAACGAAGCCATTGGCACGCTGCCCGTTGTCCATTTTTATACGCCGCTTCTGCCAACCTTGTTGGACACCAATGCGATTATCCGCGAGCGGAATGGAAAAATACTTTGGCTGAATCGGGTTTATATCGATGCGACTCCATCCACGGGTTTGATCGGACCCGCGACTGATGTGGCTAAGCTGCTGATTGCATACCTTAATTGCGGCACACTGAACGGTGAGTTGATCCTGCTTCCTGAATCAGTTTCCACGCTGACAGATACCACCCCGATAGATGGTCATGGACTCGGCTGGTCTGTGGGTGAATCAAATGGCGAGCGCTATCTTGAACACATGGACGGTGGACCTGGTTTTGCCACAACCATGCGCATTTATCCCGACAGCGGAATTGGTATCGCCATCCTCGCAAATGGGACAGACCTGGATCGCGCTGGTCTTGCTGACCTACTGAGAAACATAAATTATTAATCAAAGGAAAACCATCATGTCAAACATTACTGGTACTCTTTCGACCGAGAAGGGCGTTTCAGCCTTTATCAAACGCAATCCGCTGATCTCGATGTACGTCATCATGTTCACCCTGGCGTGGTCCGTCATGATTCCACAGTCGCTTTATTCACAGGGAGTCCTGTCCGAGCCGATTCCTGAACTTTTCGAAATCCTGACAGGCTGGTCGCCAATCATTACCTCAATTCTGGTCACTGCTGTGGTCGCTGGGCGCGTGGGAGTTCGTGAACTATTGCAACGATTTCTAATCTGGAGAGTTGGCTTTCGATGGTACTTTGTTGGCGTGTTCCTGTTGGCGTTCATCATCCTTGGCGGGATTGGTCTTCATGTGGCTTTTGGCGGCGCAATGCCTGTCATCCCAGCCGCAGGTGAGCCTCTTTGGCAAACTGCACTGCTCTTTCTTCTATTTGTTCTGGTCGGATCTTTGTTCAACACGGAAGAGGTTGCATGGCGCGGCTTTGCCCTGCCGCGACTGCAAGATCGTTATGGCGCGCTGGCTGCTGCGCTCCTCATCACGATCCCTGAGGTGATACTCCACCTGCCGTTGTTCTGGATCAAAGATTCTTTTATTCGGAGCGTTGGCGTGGACTGGTTTTCAGCATTCTCCATTGCGGCAGTGTTTATCTACGTCTATGTCTTCAATAAGACCAAAGGTAGCCTCATTATCGTAACCCTCCTGCATGCTTCGCAAAATGCCTGGTCAAACCTGCTCTCGGATAACAGCGCGCGCCCGTTTCAATTCACCGTCGCCTTGATCTGGGTGATTGCGCTTGTGTTGATCGTGGTCACACGAGGTCGGCTGGGTCACCAAACATCTGAGAAATAATTACAGGCAAGGAAAACCTCATGAGCCAAAAGGAGATTAAGATCATGCAGCCCAATTATCCCATTCAGGAAAGCTTTATTCGCATCCGCAACTGGAAACCCATATCGCCGCTTCCGTTCAATTGGAAGATGAAGCCACTTACCAGCGCAAAGACAAACATCAGTGTGTTGGCAAATAAGCAATTTGAATTGACCATTTCCCACGACATCATCAAAGGTGTGACGCCGCAGATGTTGCATTGGTGGTTCTGCCGCATTGATGACACAATGGAATATGCTGGACAAAGTTATCGGCGTTATCTTGTCTGGCATCCGCTTGACCATATTTACTATCAGGATTTATCGCACTCATCAGATGGCACTGGCAGCGCAGGCACACGCCGCCATATCGTTGAGGCATTTGGCGCGAATACACGTTACTTGACCAACATTATTGATCGCGTTTCCCAACTGGATGATAAAGGGATATTACTAACCACCGAACAAGCAGGAATTTCAGTTGGGGTTGGTAGTATGCTGGCTCCTGTGCCTTTACATTTTTCTTCACTGGAACATCAATTTATTCCCGTCTCGAATGGCACACGTTACGAGTCGCGGCTGTTGATCGGCGTGGATTCGACAATCGGAAAATTCTTCGTAAACCCAGTGATTCGTCCGTTGTTCATCGGATACGAAATGGCGCAAGCCTGGTTGAAACATAACGTGGAGGAAGTAGGGAATTTTGAATTCTTCCTGCCTGAGTTGTATAAGAAGTTCAATGAGTAAGAAAACTTTGGCAGAATCAATGTAGCATATTGACCCATTTCCCGGCAATTTTCCTGATCGCCGGCTTCAGATAAATCCTTGTGATTTACCCAGCCATGATTTTTGGACGATATTGCAGTGCCTCCGCCAAATGCGGCGACTGAATCTCTTCACTCCCCGCCAGGTCCGCAATGGTTCGAGTCAGTTTCAAAAAAGGACTTGTATTCTTTTCCTGCAAGCCTAGCCCTGCTTCCAAACCGTCGAGGTGACATCACCGCCATGCCCCGTCCAGTTGGTGTGGAAGTATTCGCCACGGGGTTTGTCTGTCCGTTGGTACGTGTGGGCGCCAAAGTAGTCCCGTTGGGCTTGCAGGAGATTAGCGGGCAGGGATGCGTTGCGATAGCCGTCAAAAAAGGCAAGCGCGCTGGACATGGTTGGGACGGGAATGCCCTGTCGGACCGCTTCCACCACAACACGCCGCCAAGCGGACTGCGCCGATAGTACCTGTTCTTTGAAATACGGATCGAGCAGAAGGTTGGGAAGTTCGGGGTTGGTATCGAAGGCTTCTTTGATCTTGCCCAGAAACGCAGAGCGGATGATACAGCCGCCGCGCCACATTAGGGCAATGCCGCCGTAGTTTAGATTCCAGTTGTACTCCTTTGCAGCCGCGCGGAAGAGCATGTAGCCTTGAGTGTAGGACATGAGCTTGGATGCGTAGAGAGCTTCCTGCAAGTCGTTGAGGAAGGCTTGCTTGTCGCTGATGATGGTGGGCTTGGAACCTGTGAGGACTTTGGAGGCGGCTACGCGTTCGTCTTTTAGCGCAGACAAGGCACGCGCAAACACGGCTTCAACCACCAAGGTAAGCGGGATGCCCATATCGAGGGCGGAGATGCCAGTCCATTTGCCAGTGCCTTTTTGTTCAGCGGCATCCAAAATTTTATTGACGATTGGCTGACCGTCATCGTCTTTGTAACCCAGAATGTCGCGTGTGATCTCGATCAGGTAGGAATCCAGTTTGCCTTTGTTCCATTCGGTGAAGACGGGTTGCATTTCGTCGGGGGTCATGCCCAAGCCATCACGCATCAGGTGATAGGCTTCGCTGATGAGTTGCATGTCACCGTATTCAATGCCATTATGTACCATCTTGACGTAGTGTCCAGCGCCGTCTTCGCCCACCCAGTCACAGCAGGGATCTTCGCCGCCGTCTGGGCGCGTCACCTTGGCGGCAATGGATTGAAAAATGGGTTTGACGTGCTCCCAAGCCGCAGACGAACCACCTGGCATAATGGACGGTCCAAAACGGGCGCCTTCCTCGCCGCCAGAGACGCCTGTGCCGATAAAGAGCAGTCCTTTGGATTCAAGATATGAAGTGCGGCGGATGCTGTCGTTGTAATTGGAGTTGCCGCCGTCAATGATGATGTCTCCCGCTTCAAGCAACGGAATCAAAGCTTCAATGAAATCGTCCACCGCCTTGCCTGCCTGCACCATCAACATCACACGCCGAGGCGTTTTGAGCGAGTGTACGAGTTCTTCGAGCGAATGTGTGCCGATAACTTGCGTTCCTTTGGCGCCGTTTTCGAGAAACTTATCCACCTTGGAGGTGGTGCGATTGAAAACAGCTACTGTAAAGCCGTGATCATTCATGTTCAAGACCAGATTCTGACCCATGACAGCCAGTCCGATCAAACCAATATCTGCTTTACTCATGTGTTTGTTCCTCTTTACCCTTTATTTTTTGCGTAGTCTAAAATCTCTTGCACAATCTCATCAACCGACAATGATACATCAACTGTAATTGCATTGGCTGGTGCTTCAAGCGTTTCGAACTGACTCTTGAGCATGTGCGGTTTCATGAAATGGTCAGTCCGTGTTTTCATGCGCGACCAGATTAAATCATAACTACCCTTCAAATGGACGATTTGTACAGCATCATCGTTACCTGTCAATTGTTGGCGATAGCGTTCCTTCAACGCGGAACAAGCCAGCACGCCTGGCGAATCTGCTTTCAGCGAAGACGAAATTAGCTTGTGAAGGGCTGCCAGCCACGGGACGCGGTCCGAATCATCTAGCGGAATCCCGCTTGCCATTTTGATAACGTTCTCTGGCGGATGAAAATCATCGGCGTCGTAAAAGTCCCATCCAAGAGATTGAGCAAGCGCCATTCCAACGCTCGACTTGCCACAGCCAGAGACACCCATCACGATAAAGAAACGAGTCTTCATACACGCCTCCTCTCGAATTGATAGATTGACCACGAGTTATACAGGTGATGATACAGAATGTAAAACATGGGACCCATTGCCACAAGCGGATTGATAAAGGTCAGCGCAATCCAGACGACAAACGAAAGATTCTTCTGCCCAAGCGATTGACTGGCTTCCTGCCAATGGGTGCGTCCGCCGAGCAGCGCTCCCACTCCAAAGTTGATGACGCAAATCACCAGCGAGGACAGCGCGATGATGGCAAGCGTGGAAATGGAATCAGTGTTCCCGTTGCGCAGAAAATCCGAGGCGTTGGCGCTGATGATGAAAAGGTTGACCAGCCAGATGGGAAAGGAAGTCACTTTTCCTTTGCGGATGAAACCCTGTGCATCTGCTGGCAGGTGCGAGACGAGCCGCGAGAGAATCAGCGGTACGAACATCACGACAAGAACGGGACGCAACACTTCCCAAACCGAGATTTGAACCTCCGCACCAAGCAGGGATGGCAATGCGATCGGGACAATAATGGCGTTGGCAATGTTGGTCAGGATCACCGAGGTGACAGCATACTCAACATCCCGTTCGATGAAACCGATGATGACTGGCGCGGCAATGGCGGTCGGGGCGATGGCGGTCATGAACGCGGCGAGCGCGAGAGTCAGGTCAAGTGGCAGCAGCACAAAATAACTGACGAATGCCACCGCCACGTTGGCAATCAAGACCCACAACACGCTCTTCTGAAACGATTGAGGCTTGAATTCAATATCCAGGAAGGCAAAGAACAACATCACTATCAAGAGGTATTGAATCAAAAATGAAAGCACATGCGCCTGTGGCACGAGCGCACCGATTACCATCGTGAACAATAGTGACAATCCCTTGCCCTGAGTTTTGAGAAACGAAACGATATTTGTCATTACGACTTCAATCGATACAAGATTTCGCCCGCTTTCGGCACATACAGGATGCCTTCATCCTCCCTGTCTTTCCACTCATCGACGTTGATTCTGGCGGGGTCGAGATAACCGAGATTGAGACGCGCACAAACTTCGGCGGATATCTTGCTTGCCAGTGTCACACGCACGTTAGGCTTTTCGATGCCGTTGTCCATCATGCCTGATCCGCGCAGATGTGTGCTGTGTGCAAGCACGCCCAGCGGAATATTTTTGAAGCGTTCCCAACCGTTCAAAAAATACGGCAGGATGTGATAGCCGACTTCATAGATATATTTTCCATGCACGTGACTGACCACATCCAGATGCGGAGCATAGATCACGACTTCGCCGCCGAGAGCAACGGCTGGTTCGAGCTTATACATGGCTTTTGCGCCTGTCCATAATTCGTCGTACATTTTGGGGGCGCAGGAAAGCACGCGCTGAAAAGGTTTTTCGCACCAGCGGATATGACGTTCTGCCGAAAAGTCAGCGGCTGCACTCCAGGCGGAAAACATATCCCCGACGAACAACCCCGCGAGATCATGATCTTGCACCGTGAGCGCAACCAACGTGACGGGTGTTTTGAGTCGTCGCGCAGCGGCATGAATCATCTCGCGGACAGGGGTATCTTTAATTCCAATCGTGCCCACCACACCCGCCAGTGCCCCAAGCCAGTGCGTGGCGTTGATCATGTCCGCGCCAGAGATGCCAGGGAAGAGATATTTTGCTCCACCCGAAAACCCAACCACTTCATGCGGAAAGGTCGGACCGAGAATGATGATATGGTCGTATTCCAACACGGCTTTGTTGATGCGGATGTCTACTTCCGTTGGCAGGGACGAATGCCAATTGGCTCCAGCAATCTGTTTGATCTCATCCTGCTCGATCATGCCAAGCGATGTCAACGCTGACGGTGTGTCCCACTCGTGGTTCAGCAACCCCACCGAAGCGTATTTCGCGCTTCGTTCATCGGCGGTGATTCCCACAAGTTGATTGATGCTCTCTTCGCTCAACGGTGGATGAGTCCCCAGCGCCACCATGAAGTCGAGTTGTTTTGTGCTGTGTAAAATCTCAACAAGCGAGCGGAACAAAAATGGCAACGGCAATGAGCGTGTGTGATCTGGAATCAGAACCATTACGCGCTGATTCGTGAATTGACCTTCAAGCACGCCAAGCGTATTGCGTATTTCGTCTTCTGTAAGAAGTTGTCCGTTTGGGGTTGCTGCTTTTGCCTTTAACATAATCGTCCGTTCTTGTCCGTGAAAGAGTCTGTTTATCAAACGCCGCTAAACGCCGAGAACCCACCGTCGATTGGCACGACGATTCCCGTCACGAAAGAAGATGCAGGGGAGACCAGCCACATCGCCGCACCGATCAGGTCATCGGGATTCCCGAAGCGATCCATCGGGGTGTGATTCAAAATTGTCTGACCGCGCGGAGTCAAAGAGCCATCTTCGTTCAATAGCAATCGCCGATTCTGCTCGCCTACAAAAAATCCAGGGGCAATCGCGTTGACTCGAATCTCGGGGCTGTATTCCTGCGCCATGTGAACCGCCAGCCATTCCGTGAAGTTGCTCACTCCCGCTTTCGCGGCAGAGTAGGCGGCGATGCGGGTGAGCGGACGGAAGGCGTTCATCGAGGAAATGTTCAAGATGATGCCGTGTTTTTGTTCAGCCATAACCTTGCCGAAAACCTGTGACGGCAAGATCGTTCCCATCAGGTTCAGGTCGAAGACCCAGCGCAGGGCATCGGCGGGCAGGTCGAAGAAGGGTTGTTCTGCGTTGGTGGTGGCTTGCGGTTTGTTGCCGCCCGCCCCGTTGATGAGAATGTCCACGCGACCGAAAAGCTCCAGCACCTTTTGCGCGGCAGACTCGATGCTGGGTTTCTCCAATACGTTGCAGGCGATGCCAATTGCCCCGTTGCCCAATTCGGCGGCGAGAGCTTCCGCTGGTTCGGGACGCAAATCCAACACGACGACTTTCGCGCCTGCTTCCGCCAATGCGCGGCACAGCGTAGCGCATAACACGCCCGCTCCGCCCGTGACAACGGCAACTTTATCCTGAACACCAAAAGATACACTCATGCCATCACCTATTTCAACAAATCCAAATGCTTGCAGAAATGTCTTTGCAGGTTTGCATTATACACATCCGCGTGCTTCACCAACGCAGACCTGATCTCATCTCCCAATTGCATCAATGCCGAGCCAAACGTGACATGCAAAATTTCGCGGGCGTGGAAATCATCCAGCAGGGCGGGTGAAACTTCAGCGGGCGCTTTCTCGATCTCCGCCGAAACGTGATAGGTGGCGCGGTCAGTTGGATAGCGTTCCAGCCCCAACATCCAAATGCGTTCGAAGAGGTTTGGCTCGGTTACAGCCAGCACGCGCAAGCCTTCGAGGTAGCTCGTCCCCGCCGTCTTCACATGCAGGCGCTCGCCCCAATGCTTCGCCATCAACGGGTACACGCTGAATTTATCCGAACCCGAATGCAGGCTCAACTTATACGACCTAAAGTGCGCGGTCACCGCTGCATGTTTTGCCAACTCCACATCGAGAGCATTCACATCGCCAATATAATCCACCCCTTTTTCAAAACGTCCGATGAAGCGCGGCGCAAGCGATGTGAACTTCACACCCAAACGAGTCAACTCATTGGCGATGAAGAAATGTTCGAGCGGAGTCGTGGGCGCATCGGTTTCATCCACCGACATTTCGAAATCGAAGGCGTCCTTCATCTCGGATAAACGCTTGAACATGGATGCCACATGCTGGATCGCTTTGACATACTTGACTGCTGCCCGCATCAGGGACTCGGCGTCGAATCGACCCCAAGTGTCGCCACGGCGCCACGGCGACGCCTGATCGCTGTTCCCAGACAGATATAACGCTGACAGTTCATCCCAATTCAGCGCCGTGACCTTTTGCTTCAACACTTCGGGTGAATCGGTGTCAGCGGCGTTGTCCACATGCTCGCCAGGATCAACGGTGAAAAAGGTGTAACCCGCGTCAACGAACGGCGGAAAGTCGTCCACTGTTTTCAGGTGATCGGCATCCGCGCCCCAGGCGGAATCCCATTTTGCGGCATCCACCGCGCGTTTGGCATCGTCAATGACCTGTTGTGGATTCCGTCCCGTGCGCGTGTTCTCGCGGATGGACTGCTGCGCAAAGACAGGCTTGAGATTGAAGGTTGAATGCTGAAGGGCTTCAATGTGACCTGGTGTGGCAAGACCGAGTCGGTCGCCGAAGCCGAAAGAAGGGGAAAGACCAAGAGGAGAGAGCATATTTAAGTCCTTTGTAGGGGCGAGGTCATCTCGCCCCGAATTGGGCGGGGAGACCCCGCCCCTACGATTAGGATAATTTATAAGCACGTTTGGCGAGATTGACAGCCATATCTTGAATCATTTCGCTTGCGTCATTTTCATCGATGATGTGACGCACAACCAAACCCGCCAACCAATTCGCGGACGCCCGTCGCCAGACATCATGTCGCGCAGGGATGGAGCAGAAGGCGCGCGTGTCGTCATTGAAGCCAGCCGTGTTGTAGAGTCCCGCCGTTTCCATGACTTGGTCAAAGTAACGTGCCATTCCATTGAGACTATCGTGGAACCACCAGGGCGGACCAAGTTTGAGCGCGGGGTAGTGACCTGCCAACGTGGCAAGTTCACGGGAATAGGTCGTTTCATCGAGTGTGAAGAGAATCAATGTGAGGCGTGTGTCATTTCCGTACTTGTTCAGCAAGGGAAGCAGGTTGCGGGTGTATTCAGTTTGGATGGGAATGTCTGCGCCCTTGTCCAAGCCGAATTTTTGGAAGATGATATCGTTGTGGTTGCGGAGCGAGCCTGGGTGCAGTTGCATGACCAAGCCATCATCAATGCTCATGCGCGCCATTTCCATCAGCATGTGGGCGGTGAAGTGCGCCGCGTCATTGGGTTTGGATTCATCTTTGAGCGCACGCTGGAAAATGGCGTCCGCTTCCGCTTGAGATAACTCAGCCGTGGCGGGTGTCAGCGCGGCGTGGTCGGTGGCTGTCGCACCCAAGGATTTGAAGAAGGCGCGGTGCTGCTCAAGGGCTTGGATAAATGACTTGTAATCCGTTACATCAATGCCGCTGACTTCGCTGAGTTTGGCGATGTTCGCTTTCCAATTTGGCGCATCGAAATTGACCACGCCATCGGGGCGGAAGGTTGGGAGGATGCGTCCGCTCCAGCCGCTTTGACGAATGGCTTGATGATGTTCGAGTGTGTCGGTTGCCGCGTCGGTAGTGCAGAGGACTTCGATGTTGAAACGCTCGAAGAGGCTGCGTGGAGAAAAATCGGGGGAGGATAATTTTTCAGAAACAGAATCAAACAAAAAGTCGGAGTTTGAAGCGCTCGGTTTTTCATCCACTCCGAAGACTTCGCTCAGTTCGTGAGTCAACCAAATCCCGCTGGGAGTCCCGCGAAAGAGATGAAAGTTTTTGCAGAAGAGTTTCCAGATTTTGCGATGGTCACCTGTGAGCAAAGTCTCCAGTGGAATGCCCTGCGAGTACAACATGCGCGTGACGTAATGATCGGGGATGATAAAGAGGTCGGCGGGCGTGCCGAAGGTTGCGTTGGGGTCGGCGAAGAGACGCGGGTCAACGTGACCATGCGGTGAGACAATAGGCAGCGCCGTGACGGTTTGATAAAGGTCGCGGGCGATGGTGCGCGTGGCAGGGTTGGGAGAGAAGAAACGGTCAGGATTCATCAGCGTGTGAGCCAGCCGCCATCCACGGGGACGATGGCGCCGTGCATGTAATCGGATGCGGAGGAGGCGAGGAACACGACCGCACCTTTGAGGTCGTCGGACGTACCCCAACGCGCGGCGGGGATGCGATCGAGAATCGAAGTGGAACGATTTGGGTCGGCTCGTAAGGCGGCAGTGTTATCGGTCGCCATGTAACCAGGCGCGATGGCGTTGACATTGATGTTGTGCTTCGCCCATTCATTGGCGAGCGCGCGCGTAATACCCGCGATGCCGCTCTTCGACGCGGTGTACGATGGAACGTTGATGCCGCCCTGAAACGAAAGCATGGATGCAACGTTGATAATCTTGCCGCCGCCTTGTGGAATCATCGCCCGCGCCACGGCTTGCGAAAGAAAGAACGCGGCTTTCAGGTTGATCTGTAAAACATCGTCCCAATCTTTTTCTGCAAAATCAATTGCCGGTGTGCGGCGGATCGTGCCAGCGTTGTTGACGAGAATGTCAATGCGGCCCAACTCTTTGACGATGTTCGCAACGACGTCATTTAGTTTTTCAACGCTTGCTTCGCGCAAATCCACAACGGACTCGTGATATTTTCTGCCGAGCGCACGGACAGATTCGCATGTCCCCTGACAGCCTGTGCGGTCGAGTCCCGCGATGTCCGCGCCTGCTTCGGCAAGCCCAAGCGCCATGGCTTGGCCCAATCCCTGTCCCGCGCCAGTGACGAGGGCAACTTTTCCATCGAGTTTGAATAAGTCTAAAATCATATTACTCCTGGTCTCAGACCTGACAGGTTTTTAAAACCTGTCAGGTCTTTTTGAATCTAATGACCAAGTTCCTTCAACATCGCCACCGTGCGGCTGACCCAGCCCAGCTGCGGATCATCCACGGTAGCCTGCACGCGTTGATTGCCCGCAAGGAACCATAGGTAATAAGTCGTATACCCTGGCGCACTCACCACCGTGTGATACCCACGCGGCATCATATGAATGCTGTTATCGCGCACGGTGAAATTTTCCTCTTCGCCTTCTTCGTTGTAATAGTGGCAAATGCCAAAGCCATCGTTCGGGCTGACCTTGAAGAAATACATTTCCTCATGATACGCCTCGCGCGGCAGGTCATCCACCTGATGTTTATGCGGTGGATATGTGCTCCAGTTTCCACTCGGCGTAAACGTCTCGCCGACGATCAATCTTCGCGCGGGCAATTCGGGTTGCGATGCGAGAGTCAAAATTTGATGGAAGTTGCGTTTGAAGTTCGCCGCACCCCACGCGCCAGTTGCCACCTTTGACGGTTCGATCACATACGGCTCGACTTCCAAATCAGATGGTGCACTCGGCAACGCGATTTCCACAGCGGTATCGGCTGTGATCGTGAATTTGGATTTGGCTGGGATGTAGACCGAATGTGGTTTGCCGCTGAAGACATTGGGACGTCCGCCGACTTTCTCGAAGCGCTTCGCTCCAATCTCGAAGCTGGCCTTGCCTCCGAGGAGCACTGCCAACACCTCACGTTCTCCGCTCTCTGCGCTGTAGGTTTCTCCTGCCGCGAGTTTTAGGAAGCCGAAGTCGAGCAACTTGCACGGATTCGTGGATGGTGTGTTCAGTCCGTTGTTTGCTGTAAGTAGTGAGTGATATTTCATCGTTTCTTCTCCTTTTATTTTGCGCGTGCTTTCTTGATCCAACCTACGCAATCGGATGCCTTCTTTGTAACCCCATCATAGTCTTTATCCTTGACCGCTTGCGCCGTGATGAGTTTGCTTCCCATCCCGACCGCCGCCGCGCCTGCCTTGACCCATTCACTGACGCTGGCTTCGGCTGCGTCCACGCCGCCTGTGGGCATGAGTCGATGCCATGGGCAGGGAGCCATGACTCCTTTGATGAACGCGGGACCTCCGACTGTCTCGCCTGGGAAGACTTTGCAAATCTCTGCGCCATATTCCTCGGCAGTGGAAATTTCTGTTTCCGTGGCGCAACCTGGCATGTATAGAATCTTGCGGCGATTGCAGAGTTTCGCGATTTCTGGATTGAAGCTCGGTCCCACGATGAAGTTTGCGCCCGCAGCGAGATATAGCGCCGCAGTAGGTGCGTCCACGATGGAGCCGACTCCGAGAATCAAGCTGGGATCTGCTTTGGCGAAGTGCTTGACCAACTCCGTGAAAACGGGATACGCCAATTCGCCGCGGTTGGTGAACTCGATCACCTTCGCCTCGCCGCGTGAACAAGCGGATGCCAGTTCAACTGATGTCTCCACGTCCGCATTGTAGAACAATGGGACAAGACCGATATCGAGCAATGTGTTTACCACTTCCAAACGCATGAAACGTGCCATATATTCTCCTTATGTCATTGCGAGGAGGGTGCTCTTCCCGAGCGAAGCAATTCCCAACTTCGCAGGAGATTGCTTCGCTCGCTGAAAAACGCTCGCTCGCAACGACATGATTGTTATTGAACTGTGTTTTTCAACGTACCTAATCTATCAATCGTAATTTCAATCACATCGCCTGCTTGCAAAAAGCGTTTCTGCTCTGCGGCTTCGGGCAGCTTGGACGGTGTGCCAGTGGCGATGACATCTCCAACTTCCAGTGTCATGACCTGACTGATATAGGAGATCAGGTATGGGACGGAAAAGATCATAGCTTTCGTATTAACCCGTTGTTGTGGAACGCCATTCAGGGTCAGTTCCACTTCAAGTGCGTACGGGTCGGTGACTTCATCGGGCGTAACGAGCGCCTGTCCCATCGGGCCGAACGTGTCGAAGGATTTGCCGAGCATCCATTGATTTGTCCGCTTTTGGTAATCGCGGGCGCTGACATCGTTGAAGATGGTGTAGCCTGCGATGCAAGTCTGCGCTTCTTCTTCCGTCACGCGATAGACACGTCTGCCAATGACCGCCATCAACTCGGCTTCGAAGTCCGCTTGTTGGGTGGCGGGCGGAATGATGATGGGTTGATTGTGTCCCGTGATTGTGTTGACCGTCTTGCAAAACAGTTTCGGATATTCGGGCAATTCCGTTTTGCCGATGCCGATATGACCTTGATAGTTATGTCCGACGCAAATAATCTTATCGGGGCGTGGGATCGGCGCGAGCAGGGTCACGTCATTTTCAACGAGGAGCCAGCTTTCTCGGACGGAAGTAAGCGCCTCGTGAGTCTGATCGAGGGCTGACTCGCCCAGCGAGAGAAAGGTTTTCATATCGGTCGGAATCCCAGCAGAGACTCGGCTCAAATCCAAAATATGGGATTCAAGTTGCACGCCGATGCGTTCGCGATCTTCGTGACGAAACGTGACGAGGCGCATTATCTTGCGACTCTCCCTGAGGCGTCGCCGTCCATCAACGCTTCGACTTCGCTGACGCTGACGGTGTTGAAGTCGCCGATGATGCTGTGCTTGAGGCACGCCGCCGCCGCCGCAAAGTTGAGGGCTTGTTGCGGGTCGTCGTATTTGCGCAGACCGTAGATCAACCCGCCCATGAATGAGTCGCCGCCGCCGACGCGGTCAATGATGGGAAGGATATTGTAGACAGGCGCGGAGAAGAACGCGCCATCTTTCCACAGCACGCCCGACCATGTGTTGTGACTCGCGGAGAGCGAACCGCGTAACGTGATCGAGATGGTTTTGAGCGACGGAAATTTTTTGTTGAGTTCTTCGCAAACGTAGCGATAATGATCGGCTTCGACCTTGCCTGCGGTCACGTCGGCTTCGGGCGCTTTGATGCCGAAAACTTTTTCAGCGTCCTCTTCGTTGCCAAGTGCCACGTCGCACATGCCTACGAGTTCGGTCATCACCTCGCCCGCGGACTTGCCCCACTTCCAAAGTTTGGCGCGATAGTTTAAATCTGTCGAAACGGTAATGCCCATTTCACGCGCAATTTGAATCGCTTCACGGCAAACATCCGCAGCACCTTGCGACACCGCGGGCGTGATGCCTGTCCAGTGGAACCAGTCCGCGCCTTCAAAAACTTTTTTCCAATCAATTGTTCCCGTTTGAATGGTGGCAAAACTCGAATTGGCGCGATCATAAATCACCTTGCTTCCACGTTGCGCCGCGCCCGTTTCAAGGAAGTAAATGCCGATGCGTTCGCCACCGCGTGCGATATGTTCGGTGCGGATTCCATATCCGCGCAGGGACATCATGCACGCATCGCCCAAGTCATTCTTTGGAAGTCGCGTGACGAACTCGACATCTTCTCCAAAATTTGCCAGCGAGACAGCGACGTTCGCTTCGCCCCCACCGTAAATTGCTTCGAACGACCGAGCCTGGGTAAAACGCTGAAAGCCTGGCGGCGCAAGGCGGAGCATGATCTCGCCGAAGGTGACTATCTTTTTCATAGATTCTCCAAAACGTTAATTCCGTAGGGCAGGTTTGTAACCCGCCGCACTGTCAGGCTGAAAGCCTGACCTACATGGTTGCTGAAAACCAATTCTGACTCATCATATTGTTATAACCATGTTCGCCAGGGTGGATACTTAACTGACATGCGTTGCTTGCATTGTGCAATTCATACGCCCTGCGGACAGTTTCAAATTGCTCGTGGGCAAAAGCTACTGGGTAGATATCATCCTTCTCACCGTTGATCGCACAAAATGGACGCGGTGCAATAAGTGCGGCGATGTCGCCCATTTCAGCGAGTTCGAGGAGATGAGGTACATAGTTGCATTCGCAATGTTCCATCGCAAGGATCGAGCCGTGGAATGAGTTGAAATAGCCAGAGACAACAACTTTCGAGATACGTTCATCCAGCGCGGACAGCCAGAGGGTTGTTGTCCCGCCGCCAGATTGACCTGTGCAACCCAACCCGCCAACGAGGTCTTTTCGAGAGAGAAACCAGGTTGCGGCGCACATCCCATCCCAAACGCGTTCGCCAAGCAATGTCCGCCCGTGCATGAGATAAGAGAAAGCCAGATGACGACAGGAACGCGGAGGGATTTGCGCTACTTGATCGGTCAGGCGCTCTCCAAACCCACGCTGCTCGACGACACAGACCAGATAACCCGCTTCTGCCAATGCCCTGGCATAGTTATTATCTGTGGCGAGGTTGATGCGG
Source organism: Chloroflexota bacterium (assembly GCA_016234555.1). GTDB lineage: Bacteria > Chloroflexota > Anaerolineae > Anaerolineales > Villigracilaceae > Villigracilis. The sequence continues at coordinate 144,240 of JACRBJ010000006.1, forward strand.
GCAGTTTCTTCGTCGGGATAATTTCCCATGCAATATTGCGCGCTGGGATCGTGCCCGTGAAAGACGAGGATCGGTTTGTAGGGCGGCTCTTGTTTCGGCGTGAGCAGATAGATCGGAGCCTGCACGCCTTCGCCGACATCGAGGCTGAGCTTTTCTTCGGTGTACGTGCCGCGGTCAATGGTTTGGATGCTTTCTGTGACGAGCAACGCTGGCGGATGATTTTCCAAACCGAGCAAACGAGTCAATTCGGCGCGGAAGTCCTCTTGCCAGATGGAATAATCTTTTAACGTGCGGGCGCTGAATGCAAATTTGCGCGGACTTGTTGAATAGACTTTGTCGAGATGGGCTTGCAGGGAGAAAGAGTCGGCAGGGATTTTCATGATCGTTTATCCGTTATGTTGATTGGGGATGTTGTACTTTACCCAGCATAACAGAGTTTATCCTACTTGATGATCGTTACATCTTCAGAGTCGGCGATGTCAAACGCCTCGCCAACCTGACCTGCCACTTCGACATTCTCAAGCCGCAGGTGGTGCGCATTGCGGATAAAAAATCCAGCCTGGGACATGCTTGGGATGTCGTCTGCCATTTCGGGGTAGCCTGAATCGGCTTCGGCTGAGATGGAGATGGAAACATCGGTGAAGGAAATATCCTCCAGCGGCATCTCCGCCAACCCGTAGAGGAATCCCGCCGCATGTTTGACCTCGCGCGCAGTGATGTGACTGAAATGGATGCGGCGCAGACGCGGGGTGCTGTCATCCACCGAGCGCGGACTTTTATCGGAAACGTCAGTGTTGCCGCGCACGCCGATGTGATAGTAGAGATTCATCGTGAAGGGACAGAGAACGCCGTCCATGATGAGGTTGGAGACGCGGATGTCTTCAATCGCGCCGCCACGTCCACGACGGGATTTGATGCGGATGCCTCGGTCGGTGCCGATGAAAACACAATTCGAGATGACGACATTTTTCACGCCGCCGCTCATCTCACTGCCGATCACCACGCCGCCATGTCCACGTTCGAGGGTGCAGTTGGTAATGGTGATGTCGCGGCAGGGAGCGTAACGGTCGGGGTGCTCGTGCTCGGTGCCAGATTTGATCGTGATGCAATCGTCGCCGACACTGACGAAGCAATCGGAGATGCGCACGAGGCGGCACGAATCAGGATTGATGCCGTCGGTGTTGGGCGAGTCGGCGGGGTTGATGATGGTGATGCCGTGAATGGTCACGTTCTGGCAGTGAACGGGATTGATCGTCCAGCTCGCTGAGTTGATGGCGGTGATGTCTTTGATGAGGATATTCGTGCAATCGGAGAAGCTGATGAGGCGCGGTCGTGGGTGTGCAAGCGTGCCATCTTTTTTGGCTTGCCACCATTTTGCGCCACGACCATCAATTGTGCCACGTCCGACTACAGAAATGTTGTTGAGGTTTTGACCCGTAATCAACGGCGCGTGCGTATCTTGATGTTTGCCTTCCCAGCGGCTGTGGATGATTGGATAATCGTCGGGGTTTTCGCTGCCGAGGATCACCGCACCAGAGTCGAGATGCAGGGAAATGTTGTCCCGTAGAAAAAGGCTCCCCGTCAGGTATTGACCCGCTGGCAGGTAGATGGTCCCGCCGCCTTGTTCAGCGCACAGATCAATGGCAGATTGAATCGCGGGCGAATCCAAAGTCTGCCCGTCGCCCATCGCGCCGTGTTCACGCACGTTGAAGGTCATTCGGTCAGTTCTCCGTTGACGCCCGCACATTCCATTTCAAGCGCGGCGAGGATGAACGGCCCCACGCCTTTGGGGTCGTTTGGCGTTACCTTTTCGCTGACATAATATTCAAATGAGCCATCACGATACGGCTCGCCTCCCAACCCTGCCACACTGCATACGCCTTCGAGAGTGAGCAATCCTTGCGAGTCAACTTTGATCAGGTTTTGCAGCAAGCCATGATAGCCGCGCCTTGCGGTCAGGAGATATTCCTGGGTCAGGTATCCGTTGTGGACCGCCTTGACAAACGCGTAAACAAACATGGTCGAGGCGGATGCTTCGAGGTAATTGCCTTTGCGGTCAGGCAGGTCGAGGATTTGATACCAAAGCCCCGTCGCTTCATCCTGCACTTTGACAATTGCGGCGGCGACTCTTTCGAGAATCGCGATCAGTTCTGGGCGTTTGACATGATCCTGCGGGAGATAGTCCAGCACGTCGACGATTGCCATCACGAACCAGCCGACGGCGCGTCCCCAGAAATATTTCGAGCAACCCGTGAGCGGGTCACACCAGCGTTGAGTTTTGCTTTCATCCCAGGCGTGATAGAGCAAGCCTGTCTTTGGGTCGCGGGTATGTTCCTCGATCAACATGATTTGGTGAGCGACATCATCGAAGAGCGCAGGCTCATTAAATCGCAACGCATATTCTGCGAGGAACGGTCCTGCCATGTAGATGCCGTCGAGCCACATTTGGTAGGGATAGATTTGCTTGTGCCAAAAGCCATTGGCGTGGTTGCGCGGATGCGTGCGCATTTGTCCGCGCAGGAGTTCGATGGCTTTGCGATACCGTTCATCGCCCGTGCGTTCGTAAGCGCGGTAGAGCAGTCTGCCCGCGTTGATCTGGTCAAGATTGTATTCATCCACGCGATAGGTGCGGATGCTGCTATCGGGCTGGACGAAGCGATCGACCCAGTCGGCGGCGAATTTGATATAACGTTCCTCTCCTGTCGCTTCGCCCACTTTTTGAATCGCCATGACCTGCAAGCCGTGCTCGTAATGCCATTGGGCATCGTTCAACGTGTAGCGTTGAAGTGTCGATTCGACCATGCGGGCAGACCATGTATTTATTTTTTGCGAAGGCGTTGGTTTCATGATGGTATCCAAAGGTATGGTGTAGGGGCGACCCGTCCAGTGGGGGCAGGGTTTTCTAATGGTCCTGATGGGTCGCCCTTACCAGCAATAATTTGTTGAAGAGTTCCCAGGCATCGTCGAGGGGCAGGGTGTTGGATGGGTCGTTGAAGAATGCTTGAAAAGCGAGGTCGGTATTTTCTGTCAGCGCAGATTCGATGATGAGTTCCTGATTTGCGATGTGCTGATTGATGAGCGGAGCAATCCCTACAGGGAGCGCGCCTGCGGTCAATGGGACGACGGAGTCGCGGCTGAACTGGGCATTGGTTTCGACGACAGTATTAAGCGGCAGATTGGAAACCTGCCCTACGTTTTTGAGGTTGACGTTGGTGATGATGTCGCCAAGACCGAGCAGAGCTTTGATCATCCCGACGCCTTCCTCACCCGATGATTCTAGGACGAGCGGTGTGACACCATTGATCAGGTCACGAGTCTTCTGCGGAGCCGACATCCAGCGCCCGATGCGATAGGAGACGGGCGTGCGGATGACGCCCCATTTGAATAAAGTTTCTGGAGAACGAATAAATCCAGGTAAAAATTCCACGAGGTGACGGTCACCTGCGGCGGCAAGAATGCCAAAGCGTTTGAATAAATTGAACTTGACCTGGTCGGTGCTGTGGAACCAGTCGTTGAAGGCTTCCACCTCTGCTTGCGTGTAGTCGCGGAGAGCGCCAGGTCCTTCAATGTGATGTTTCAATAATTCCAAAAGATCGTGGCCTTGCCAGGTTGCCTTGTCCACCCATGTGAAGTGGTTGATTCCCAGCACGTTGACTTGGACTTCATTTCTGTGCGGCAATTCGATGTTCAGATATTGCGACGCCAAACGTGCCAGCATCTTCTGCGTGGAGAAGACTTCGTGACAGCAGCCAAAGACTTTGAGTTCAGGCGCGAGGCGGGTCAACGTCCGCGTGCAGATGGACATTGGGTTGGTGTAGTTGATGATCCACGCGTTCGGACAGTACTCAGCCAGGGCTTGGGCAAAGCCTTTGTAGGTTGAAGCAGACCGAAGTCCACGAATCAGTCCCGCCGCCCCGATGGTGTCGCCGACGGGGTAGTAGAGTCCGTATTCTTCGCAGAGGGCGATCTCGTCACGCATCAATTCCAATGAGCCAGGTTGAATGGAGACGATGACGAAGTCGGCTTTGAGTAATGCTTCTCTCAAAGTGGATACAGACGTGTAATGCCAGCGCGATACAACACCAGCTTGATGCAAAGTGTGGATCCAATTGCCCAACTGTTCATTGAGACGCGCAGAGTCCATGTCGATGTCGTAGAGCGCGACTTCGCCCGTGAGGTCGGGGCAGAGCGCGAGGTCGATCATCAACTTGCGCGCCCAGTCGCGGCTTCCGCCGCCGATGTAGGCAATTTTGAGAGGGATGGGTGTGGTCATATCGGTCAGGAGATTGGGCGGGGAGACCCCGCCCCTACAGTTTGATTTATCAGAGTAAGGCGGGCGGTTTATCGCCGCCCGCCTTTGTTGTCAGTGCTGGTTATTTCACAAAACCAGTCTGGAGCAGCGTTTCCTTGGCGGATGCTTCAAGTTCCTTCGCGCCGAGTCCGTCGAGGCCAGCGATGAACTCAGTCCATGCGGCTTCGTCGAGCGGTTTCTGTCCGAGCACGAACTGGACAATGTTTTCGCTGTAGAAGCGGACGAAGTCGGCACCGTTGGCGGGCGGATTGATGACGTTCTGTCCAGTGGCTTCAGTGAAGGGCTTCTTCAGGAATTCAGCGTAATAAGCCTTCGGATCCATGTCGTAGCCGTTCTTGGTCTTATAAGCCACGTAGCGGGCCTGCATTTCGACATCGGAGAAGATATAGACCATGTTGGCAAGCTGAGTCAGTGGTTGGGCTTCCTTGGATGTCCACTTGTCGGCGTCGGCAAGGCCTTCGGTGGTGATGAAACCCTTGTCATCCAGTTTGTAGTTCACATCTTTGACGCCGAAGCCGAGCAGGTAGTAGCCTTCGTCAGATGCCATCCATTCGAGCAGACGGGCAATCGCGGGACCCTTGCCTTCGTCAATGGCTTTCTGCGAGATGGCATAGATGCGGGCGGTCTTGGCGACGACACCCATTGAACTCTTGCCATCAGGACCGGTGGGGGCATCCATGGCAACCCACTTGCCTTCGGGGAAGTTCTCATCGAAGTCTTTGTAATTGGACTTGTTGGCAAGGGCGGCGAAGTTCTCATGCATCATGCCGCATTTGCCCTGCTTCCAGCGGGCGCGGAATTCGTCCTTCTTTAGGGTGGGCCAGTCTGGATCGATGACCTTTTCCTCGTTCATGGTGCGGATGAACTGGGTGGCATTCATGAACTCCGGAGTGCGGACATTCAAGGCAACCGCATCAGCGCTGGACAGGTTCCAGACACCGGCTACGCCATAAGCTCCGTAGACCCAGTCGAAGCGGGTACCAAGGCCGGCGTTAGGCAATCCGGAACCTTCGATGTAAGCGCAGAAACCGTAGGTGTCATTCTGACCGTTGCCATCGGGGTCATCATTGGTGAAGGCTTTGAGGACAGTGAGGACTTCGTCAAGGGTCTTGGGTGACTCAAGTCCAAGTTTGTCGAGCCAGTCCTGACGGATGACGAGGGAGTCGGTCTTGGGCAGGGCGCCGGGATCGGGCAGACCATACATAGAGCCGTCAAGTGTCGCCAGTTTGTTGCGGTCGGGATCGGAATAATGACCCTGGGTGCGGACCGGCATGAGGGGCAGCAAGTCATCCACTTTGGCGATCAAACCAGCCTGCACAAGCTTGTACCAAACGTCGCGGCTGACCATGAATACATCGGGCAGGGAGTTGCTGGCACCGGCGGCGTTGATCTTGGTATCCTGGTCAGTTTGGGTGGAGGGCAGCAGGACGAGGGTCAGGTTCACCTTTGCGCTGTCGCGGATAATGTCGTAGGCGACCCAATCTTCGGGTGGTGGACCAGCTTCGGTTACGCGACCACCAGCCCATAGTTCGATGTCTGTCACGGGGATTTCAGTCGGTTCGGGAACGGCAGTGGGGGCAGCAGTTGGCGCTTCGGTGGCGGGAACTTCCGCAACCGGTGCGGCGGTTGGTGCCGGGGCGCAGGCGCTGACAATGAGCGCAAGCGTCATAATCGCAAACATCAATCTAAGCATTGTCTTTTTCATTAGGGACCTCTCTTCTTTAGAATGGTTGAATGGACAGGATTTTTGGAAAACGATGCCTGAAAACTGTTTGGTTCAAAGCTAATATACGACCTCCTTCACCTATGATTTGACGCCCCCGAGCAGGGTGCCTTTGGTGAAATATTTTTGAATCCACGGGTAGATGATGACCATCGGAAGCATGGTCAGGAAAACGCTGGCGGCTTTGATCGCCTGCACCGACGCCGAACTGAAGGCGTCGTACTCCACATATTCGTTCATGTTCGCCGCCAGCAGGATGTTGCGCAGCAGGATGGGCAGGGGTTGGAGTTTGGCATCGTTGAGATACAGGATGGCATTGAAGAACTCATTCCAATGCCCGACGGCGTACCATAAGCTGACGGTCAACAGGATGGGCTTGGATAAAGGCAGAACCACGTACCACAGCACCTGAAACTCGTTTGCCCCATCGAGGCGCGCCGCTTCCTTGAGTTCATCCGGCAAACCTTCGAAGAAGCTCTTCATCACCAGCAGGTTGTAGATGTTGATGCCGCCCGGCAGGATGACCGCCCAGTAGGTGTCGATCAAGTCAAGCCTTTGCACAACCAGATAGGTGGGGATCAATCCCGCGTTGAACAGGAAGGGGATCATGACCATGGTGATGAAAAATTTACGCCCCGGCAGACGTGGATTGGAAAGGGCATACGCAAATGGGACCGTGAGCAACATATTGATGGTCATGCCGCCAAGAGTGATGATGGAACTGTTGGCGGTTGCGCGCAGGAAGGACGGGTGGCTGATGAGTTGTTTATAGGCTTCAACAGACCATTGCCACGGAGCAAGCCATAGGCCGAAGGTTTTTGTATCGATGAAATTCAGCGGCGTGACGGACATCATCAGCACCTTCCACATGGGGATGATGACGATGATCAAAATGGAAAGCAGTAGTCCGTTGACCAGGATTTGGAAGAGGACATCGTCCCAGGATTTTGTTTTGGTATTCATTTCACATACTCCTAGTAAAGTCCTGAACCAGTCCACTTTTTCGCCAGACGGTTTGCGAACAGCACCAGCAAAAGTCCGATGGTGCCTTTGAACAGACCGACCGCGGTTGCCAGGCTGAACTGGAATTCCAAAATGCCCTGACGATAGACCCAGGTATCGATGATGTCGCCCACGCTGTAAACAGGCAGGGAGTAGAGCACGAAGACCTGCTGGAAACCGGCGTCCAAAATATTGCCGAGGCGCAGAAGCGTGACCACGACAATGGTGCTGGCGATGCCGGGGAGTGAAATATGCCAGATGCGTTGGAGGCGTGATGCGCCATCCACGGCGGCGGCTTCAAACAGGGTCGGGTCGATTGCCATCAACGCGGCGAGATAGATGATGGTTCCCCATCCGGTCTCCTTCCAGATATCCGAGCCGACAAGGATGGCGCGGAACCAGGCGGGTGACGTGAGAAAGGCAATCGGTTCCCCGCCGTTGGCTTTGATTACCTCGTTGACCAGCCCTTCACCCGGCGAGAGGATTACCAGCAAAATACCGAACATGATGACCCACGACAGAAAGTGTGGCAGGTAGGAGATGGTCTGCACCAGCCGCGCCAGCCGCTTGTACATCGATTCATAAATGCTCAACGCAAGGATGATCGCCACCGGCATTCCCAAAATCAGTTTCAACACGCTGAGAAGCAGGGTGTTGGTAATCAATTGGGTAAAGTAGTAGGATTTGAAGAAGGTGACGAAATGTTTGAACCCGATGAAAGGACTTCCTTCGACCCCCAGCAGCGGCTTGAAATCCTTGAAGGCGATCTGTGCGTTCCACAGGGGCCAGTAGCGGAAGGTCAGAAAATAGATCAGACCGGGAATCATCATGAAAAACAGCCAGCGGTTCAACCATATGGAACGCAACAACTTGTTAAAGTTGAATCTGACAGTGGAGGAAATTTCAGTGGGAAATGCTTTCAGGGTCATAATTTTTCTCCGATGAAGTGGATTTGGGATTGATTAAAGCCAAAACCACCTTCACCTGACGAGATGGCGCAAATTAGCATGATTGCCATCTTAGCAGGTTGGGTTTGGACTTTGGCGATATACACTTGGATAAAACCGACTTGTTTTCCCTCGCCTTGTGGGAGAGGGAAGGGGTGAGGGGAAAGGCAAATCCATAGTAAACTTATTTTACTTATGTCCAAATATTCTGCCGCCGACCGACCAACGTTGGGTTTTCTGCTTGCCAGCCTGCACACAGGCGCGAGCCTTGTCATTTGGCCCAGCCTGCTGGATGCCGCCAAACGGCATGACGTCAACCTGATCTGTTTTCCTGGCGGACGGCTGCAAGCTGCGGACTCCTTTGAAATTCAGCGCAACGCCATTTTCGACCTTGCCAGCAGTCAATCTCTCGACGGTCTCATTACGTGGTCGTCTTCGCTGGGCGGCGTGATGGGTCCTGCCGAGATCAAGGCGTTTCACCAGCGTTATCAAACGCTTCCCATGGTCAGTCTGGCGCAATTCATGGAGGGGATGCCGACCGTCTCGGTGGATAGTTACCTCGGCATGCGCGCCCTGCTTGCCCATCTCGTCGAGGGACATGGCTTCAAGCGATTTGCCTTCATCCGTGGACCAGAGGGACATTACTACGCCCAGGAACGTTACCGCGCCTATCTTGATTCTCTCCAGACCTTCAACCTGCCCCTAGACCCCAAGCTGGTCACCCGACCTTTGACCTGGGAGTCGGGCAGCGCGGCGATGGAGAGTCTCCTCGATGAGCGCGGACTCAAGCCTGGCAGGGATTTCGATGCGGTGGTTGCCGTCAGTGACATGATGGCGATCTGGGCGATGAAGACCCTGCAGGCGCGCGGCTTCGAGGTCCCGAAGGATGTGGCGGTGACTGGATTCAACAACTCGATTGAGGAACGTCTCGCCACTCCGCCGCTTACAACCGTTGACCTTCCTTTTTATGAGCAAGGCTCGAAGGCGATGGAAGTGCTGTTGCAGCAACTCGCGGGTGAATCTGTCCCCGCGTTGATTACCCTGCCGTCGAAAGTGGTGGTGCGGGAATCCTGCGGTTGTCCGTCACAGGCGATTGCGTTGGCGACCTTTAAGCCAGCAGATAAAGCAGGAAAAAGCAGAGGGGAGAGAAGGCTTCAAGATGTGCGATCAGCTTGCTTGTCGGAAATGTCGGCGGCGGCGGACCTTTATCCAGAAGAGTCGAAGGCGTGGCTGGAGTCCGTTTTCGATACATTCATCCAGGAACTTGAAAAGCCGTCGCAGAAATTTTTATCGACGTTGAACAATGTGCTCGAAGAAGTTGTACATTCAAACTATGATCTCGTAAATTGGCAAAATGCCATCTCGGTTCTACGGCGCTGGACTTTGGATTACTCGGAAAACGTGGAGGTGTTAATTTCGCAGGCGCGTGTGGTGGTGGAGGAGGCGGTTCAGCGCGCGCAGGCGTATTCGCAGTGGCGAGCCGACCGTGCCGCGGAGAAATTGCGCGAGGCCAACCGCACCTTGCTGACCACGTTTGACCTCAGGCAGTTGACGGATGTGCTTGCAGAGCGGTTGCCCGCGCTTGGCATACCGAGCGTGTATCTTGTGATCTACGAAAAGCCGACTGACGCCGAGGTGCCAGAACATGCCCGCCTGATGCTGGCTTGCACCGACAACGAACGCGCCATGCTCGAGCAGGATGGCTTGCGGTTTTCGACATCACAGGTTTTGCCGCAACAATTTTTGCCGCAGGGTCGTCGTTACAGTCTGGTGGTCGAGCCGTTGTATTTTCAAGATAAGTCATTGGGATACGTGGTCTTCGAGGTTGGAACACATGACGGCAATACCTATGAACTTCTGCGAAGCAATCTGAGCAGCGCTTTGCAGGGAGCCATGTTGTTTCAGGAAATTCAGCAAGCCCGCCTTGACGCTGAAAAGGCGGACCGAATCAAGACGCGTTTGCTTGCAAACGTAAGCCACGAGATGCGTACCCCGTTGAACATCATCATCGGCTATACACAGGACGCGCTGAAAAAACAACATGAAATCCCGCCCGTCCTGTTGAATGACTTGAGCCAAATCCAGAGTAATGCCGAACATCAACTGCGAGTTATCAATGATTTGCTCGACCTTTCGCGCGCCGAGATCGATGAGCTTGACCTGACGCTTAGTCTGCTCGACCCGCACCAGTTGTTGGTGGATGCCTTCCACGACCTTGCCGACCAGTCCGCGTCGCCGAACATTCAATGGAAGTTGGATATCCCCGACCGACTGCCGCAAATCCGCGCCGACGCCGTACGGCTGCGCCAGATCTTCCTGAACCTGTTGAGTAACGCCAAGAAGTACACTCAAAGCGGGGCGATCACATTGGGTGTGGAAGTCACGCCGCCGCAGATTCATTTTTGGGTGACGGACACAGGCTTCGGCATCAATCGCGAACAGCAGGAGCGCATCTTCGAGCCATTTGTGACCATCGAGGACAACCGTCGCATCGCGGGCGGAATTGGCTTGGGGCTTTCCATCACCCGACATTTGGTTGCGCTTCACGGCGGGACGATGAAGCTGGACAGCCAGCCCGATCAGGGTTCGACCTTTCACATTTACCTGCCGCTGCCCGCTCTTGACCAGACGAAACCCGCCAAACAGGATGACTTGTCACCTGTGCTGGTCCTTATCTCGTCCAACTGCGGGCCGACAAAGGAAATTGCCGAGATGTGCCAAAGGCAGAAGTTGGAAATCTTCCAATTGCGAAGCAGTGAAGATTTGGAAACCGCTTTGAACAATACAAATCCTGTCGCCCTCGCCTGGGATTTATCCAACGTCCAGCCCAACGAATGGACGCTTGTTCGCCGCCTGCGACATTATCCAGCTTTGAGCCAGGCCCCATTCATTCTATACGGTCAACTTGCAGACTCGACACAGGTTGGGATGACTGGTTTCGTGGTCAAATCACCAAACACCAAGACCTTGCTGGATGCGGTCATCGCCATGAGCCCAACACAGAACACGGGACCAATCCTGATCGTGGATGACGATCCGCAGGTGCGCGAGTTCCATCGAAAGGTGGTGGAGGAAGGCTTGCCAAATTATCCCATCCGTTTGGCGGAAAATGGCGAGGCGGCATTGGAGGCGATGGCGAAGGAAATCCCGTCGCTGGTCTTGCTCGATCTGGTCATGCCCAACCTGAGCGGTGCGGACATCCTCGACCAAATGCGCGCGGACCCAAACCTGCGGCAAGTCCCAGTCATTATTTTGAGTAATAAGATGCTAAGCTTGGAAGATGTCAAACGTATCGAAAGCCATACCCATGTGACGCTGCAAAGCAAAGGCATCTGGTCGGAGGTGGAAACCATCGCCGCGTTGAATCGAGCCATCTTCGGCGCAGACACTCTCCCCGCGCACACCAGCGCACTCGTCAAGCAAGCCATTGTCTACCTGCATCAAAATTATACCCGTCCCATTTCAAGGTGGGAAATCGCCGAAGCCGTCGGCGTTAGCGAAGACTATTTGACCCGCGTCTTCAACCGCGAGTTGAACATCTCCCCATGGGATTACCTCAACCGCTATCGGGTGCTTCAATCCAAACAACTGCTGTTGAACACAACCGAATCCATCGGGGTCATCGCCCGCCAGGTGGGATTCAAGGATCAAGCTTATTTCAGCCGTGTATTCAGCAAGCTTGTGGGACAATCCCCACAGGGGTTTAGGGAAACGGCTGGGAACTGACCGCTATCCCAACATTAACTTTGGGCGATATTGCAGCGCCTCCGCCAAATGCGCGGATTGGATAGCTTCACTTCCTGCCAAGTTGGCAATTGTACGCGCAAGCAAAGTTTTGTCTGCGCCGGGGGGCCCTGCCATCAGCACGTTTTGCCAAAAAAGCTGTCACATTTCATGTAAAACTCATCGGCTTTGAAGCACAAATTTCAATCATTACTCCAGATTTAATGCCCGTTCAACCTCCAGGGAAATATTTTTTGCGACAGCCAAAAGATGGGGACCCACCTCGAGCATACGCTCCCGCGTCAGACGATATGCAGGCCCAGCAATCGAAATCGAAGCGATCGGCTGGTTGCAAATCGGCGCTGCGACGGCATTGATCCCGTCCTCGAACTCTTCCAACGACATCGCAAATCCCCGCTCGCGGATTCGACTGGCATCTTCGAAAAAAGCTTCCTGGGATGTAACCGTTGACCGGGTGTATTGCGTCATTCCGCGTTCAAGGATATGACTTACCTGGTCTTCCGGTAAAAAGGCAAGAATGGCTTTGCCCGAGGCTGTGCAGAAAGCGGGAAGCCGCTGACCCGGAGTTGCAGCCAGCTTGACGCGCTGCGAACTTTCGATCACATCCACGTAGACGACATCCGCCCCATCCAGCAATGTGAGGTTGACATTTTCACGATATCGGCTGCAAAGGTCATGTAAAAAGGGTGCCGCCAGGCGGCGTAAATTATTTTGCTCCATTGCCAAAGACGCTATTTGAAGAAGACGAAGCCCCGGTTTATATACACCCGTCGCCCGATCTCTTTCGACAAATCGGTTTTTCTCCAAAGTCGACAACAGTCTATGCACGGTGCTCTTGTTGATCCCGATCATTTCTGATATTTGAGACATTGTTAATTCGGGAGTCTGACTGGTGAAGCACAGAAGCACATCCAAGGCACGTTCCACAGCACGTATTGATTCACTCATTGTAGCAATTCTCTTTCGTCACAAATAATATCGTTTGCGGGAACATTTTAATGGCATGGGCTGCATAATGTAAACTGTTTTGATGCCTCGTAGCCCTGGCTGAATTTAATCGGCAACCCTTATTCCATAATAAAACTCGCCACATTCTTGTCCATCAAAATCCAACACACGCGGTAAATAACCCCATTGTTGAAAACCCAGTTTTTCAACCATTTTTCTGCTGGCTTCATTGCGGTCGATCAGGACAGCAACAATATTCTTGATGCCAAGGGACGGAGCTGCCTCAAGCGCGTGACGGACCAATTCTCTGCCAACCCCTTGACGCTGACGGTTATTATCAATATAGCAACTGATTTCGGCTGTAAATCTCAATGCTGAACGGCCGGGGCGATATACGCTTAGACTGCACCAGCCAACAACTTGCCCATCCACCTCCGCCACAAAGATAGGATGCTGGTCTGGGTCGTGCTCGTAAAACCAGGCTTTGCGTCCTTCAACTGTTACCGGGGTGGTATTGGCTGTGGAGCGGTGGGTGGGTACTGCCTGGTTATAGATTTCCACAATGGCTGGCAGATCAACGAGTTCCGCTGTGCGAAAATTGATTTTACCGGGAGGTGCTGAAATAACGTTTTTCGTGTTCATATTTTCACAAGCCCTGATTCTAACAAAGATTAATGAGAATATTGACAAGTAAACTGGAATGTGTCATACTTGCATTGTATCACAAAATAAAACATCGTTTCATCTAATAAAACATCTTTTCCGAGGAGGACGCTATGCAAGAGACATACACCCTAGCTGATGCGACCATGAAGGTCATTCAGGACCGCAGGAGTATTCGGGAATTCACCGAAGAACCAGTCTCCGAGCGGGATCTTGATATGCTTTTGGAGGCTGCGAGACAGGCTCCTTCGGGGGAAAATGCGCAACCATGGCGCTTTATCATCGTCAAAGATGAAGGAATGCGTAAAAAAATGGGGGCAATCGCTGGCGGAGGGAGTGGTCGCCGTTTCACAGCAGAGTTTGTAACAAAAAAGATGCAGGAACGGTTCGCCAATTTGCAGGATGAAGCCAAAAGACAGGCGGCTTTTCAGAAGCTCACCTCCGGGCAGGTCTCGACCTTTATGGCGGATGCCCCGGTGAACATCGTCGTGTGCGGCAAAAAGGACGTTTGGGACACTCCTTATGATACCTCCGCTGCCATTGAAAATATTTTGTTGATGGTGACCGCCCTGGGTCTTGGTGCATGTTGGGTGATTGCGCCCTGCATCGACATCCGCGATGAAGAAAGGATGAAGGACCTCCTCGGCATTCCGGAAGGATACAAGGCGATCAGCGTCCTTTCGGTTGGTCATCCCACACGACCCCATCGAGCACGCCCACGGCTTGCCATTAACGAACTGGTCTTTAACGAAAAATGGGGAGAGGAATACTACAAAAAGGAGCAATCATGAACGAGAACTCTGTACCCCTTGAGTACGTAAACAACCTGATGTATGAACTCGAAAAAGCCTTTTGGGATGAGCGTGGGAAGGGTGCACGTTTCCGCATGACAAAGGTCGGATATCAATACTACGACGAGAAGGTGAAGCCGCTACTCAAAACCACCGAGGTCGAGGACATTATCGAAAAAGTCCATGATGTGCTTAAGGGCGAGGGGATTGCCGCCGGCGTATCCTTCAATCGGGAAGAGCGTTTGCTTAGGATTAGTGTGAAAGGCTGCATCCACCGTCCCGTTGAAGAAAGAATGCGCGCCAAGGGCGTTGAACCATTTACCTGCATCCCGGCAAATCTTATCGTATTGGCAATCGAAGAGAAATTGGATATCCCGGTTGAACTTGCCGAAATTAAGGTGGAAGAAGGCGCCTGTCAGCTATTACTGGTCATGTTCGAAAAGCGCCCGGTGCTCGAGTAGGAGATCGACATGTCCAAGGTCACGACTCTCGCCGAAGCGGTTTCAACCATTCCCGATGGAGCCCATGTGGCTCTTCCTGGCTTCGCGACCGCCCGATGTGCAATGGCTTTTGCTCATGAGGTAATTCGTCAGGGAAAGAAAAAGTTGACGGTTTCGCAGTGTGTGGGTGCAATTGATGCGGACATCCTGGTTGGAGCCGGGGCGGTGGAGCGTATCATCTACGGCGGTGGTTCGCGTGGTCGGTCGGGACAGCATCAATGCCTCAACCGCGCCATTGAAGCCGGGACTCTGGCACGAGAGGAATTAAGCAGCCTCTCGATGACCTTCCGCTACCTCGCCGGAGCATTGGGTCTGCCATTTATCCCGATCCGTTCCCTTGTAGGTTCAGACATTCTCAAGGAATTGCAGGAAGTAAATCCGCCTGTTGCCGGCAGCCTAAAGGATCCCTTCACCGGAGAAGATTGGCTGGTACTCAAACCACTTATCCCAGATGTGACCATCGCTCTGGTGCAAGTTGCGGATGAAGAGGGGAACGCGTGGCTTCTGGGACCACGTTGGGATAACGAGGAACAGATCAAGGCGGCCAAACAAACGATCGTCATTACGGAACGTTTGGTTTCCACTGAAATGATCCGGCGTGAACCTGACCGAACACGAGTTCCTGGTTTCCGCGTTTCGCAAGTTGTTCACCTCCCATTCTCCGCTCACCCATCCTCCGTATACCAGGCATACGATTTTGACAAAGAGCATATCAAAATATATGCGGAGGCATCCAAAACTCCGCAGGGTCTTAAAGAATATCTCGATAAATATGTATACGGAGTCAAGGACCATTTGGAATACCTGGAACTGGTAGGTGGTATAAAACGCCTCACTGAACTGCTGGCTGACCCGGCCCTGGGGTATTGATGTTCAAAGGAGATGACAATGACAACTGAACTTGAATATACCCCCTTTGAACTGATGGCAGCGGCAGGAGCCCGCGAATTGAAAGATGGCGAGATCGTGGGCGTTGGACTAGGATTACCCGTGGTATCGGCTTTTCTTGCCAAACGCACCCATGCTCCGAACATCACGATCATGTTCGAGCTGGGAGTGGTTGACCCGGAACCACTCGAAATAGGAGTGGACGGTCTTTCCGACCCCAGGCTTTGGTATCGTGCCAAAATCCACACCAGTTTTGCTGACATGCTGGGATCGGTCCTGCACAAGGGACTGGTGGATGTGGGTTTCCTCGGCGCTTTGGAAATCGATGCCTACGGAAATTTGAACACCACCCTGCTTGGCGACCCCAAGGGAAAGTTCCGCCGCTTTACCGGCAGTGGAGGCGGCAATGACATTGCATCCAGCGCCCAACGCGTCGTTGTGACAATCCGCCATGAGCCGCGGAAACTTAATGAAGCGGTGGCTTTCATGACCAGCCCGGGATATCTTCACGGAGGTGATGAACGCGGGAAACTGGGATTAGTGGGGGGACCCGCCCGTTTGATCACCGATAAGGCAGTCTTCGGTTATGACCCGCAGAACAAGAGAATGCGCCTCGAATCGATCCATCCCAACACTACACTCGAGGATGTCCTTGCAAACATGAATTTCCGTCCAATCGTGCCAGACAACGTTCCGTTTACCGAACCGCCTACAGCAGAGCAGGTCAGGTTGATCCGCGAAGAGATTGATCCGGAAAGAGCCTACGCTGGAAGCTGATTTAGATTAACCCAACCATTTATCCTTAGGAGTAATCCCATGCCATACGTAGTGACTGATGAATGTATTCTATGTGGAGCCTGTGTGGTCGGCTGTGAAAGCAATGCCATCACCGAAGGTGACACTCAAGCCCATATCGATGTGGCCCTTTGTGTCGAGTGCGGCACCTGTGAACGCAACTGTCCGTCCGAGGCGATCATTTTCGTCGAGGAAAGTGAGTACGAAGCCAGCCAAAAGGAAAAGACTGCGGAATAGTTCAGTTTACCGGTCATACATAGCCGCGCGTTTTCCCTGCGAAATCAGGTCAAAAACGCGCGGCTTTTTTTCTTTTCCAAAATCCATTCACCCAAGCGACAGGCTTGTCTGAGCGTAGACTTTTTCACGTTGCCCAAGGACCGTTGTTGACCCTCGTGCCATGTGGCGGTTGGTGCGTACAATCTCAAACCCATGACGCCGCAACAGATTAAGCGCTTCCGACGTTGTCTCTGGCACAACTGCCGAAGCCGTCCCCTCAAAATCGAGAGAAAGTGCCGCACACAAAAGCGCTTCCCCATCCTCCGGCTCCGCCATGACCCAGGGTCCGATTCGTCCTGCCTGGACAAAAAGATACCCTGTTACATGTCCATGCGAATCCTGGGAGAAAAAAGCCCGGTTGGGGTAGGCCCGCAATAAAATGGAGAGCACCCGACTGCGGTCGGCGCCGAAAATTTTGATATCCACTTCAGTCAGCAGTTTCAGGTCTGAATGTCCAATTTGCCTGACCTGACGGGGAAGTTCCAGGTTTGGCACCCCAGCCTGCCGTTGGAGAACGAACACCTTTTCCCGAGCCATAAATCCCAGCTTTTCATACATCGGCTGACCCGCCTGACTCGCATCGAGTTGAATCTGGGGGAGTCCTTTCGCATCCAGCCACTGCAACAGGTGTCGCATCAAGTCAAGCCCAATGCCGTGCCGCTGAAATCGTTGATGAACCCCCATCATCCCGATGTAGGCAAAGGTTGAGTAAACAGCCGACCCAACCATCCCCATGAGCGTCCCATTTTCATATGCACCGAAATACCCATCCGGCTGTATCTCACGGTACAGGCGCAAGTCGTTTTCCCAGTGTCCGGAACGTTGAAAGGCTGACGCCAAAACATCGGCAGCGGACTCGAGATCCGCATCCTCCAGAGGATGAATCGAAACAGGCATAATAAACTCCCAATCGTGGTAGGAATTTTTGGAATTCGATGGGATTGTATCAAATCGCTACTTCAAATGCTTGTCAAGGAATGCAATCACCCTGTTCATGTTTTCATCAGTCTCGAACAGCGGATCGGCATGACCGACGCCTTCGATGAGGTCGAACTCAAAGCGGTCGGGACTGACGTATTTTTGCAATTTTTCGACAAAGATCATGGACTGCTGGACCGGCACAAGCGTATCTAGCCGCCCATGTTGAATTAAGATGGGGGGCATGTGCTCGTGAATATAGGTCATCGGGTTTGCAAGCACAGTCTTCAGCGGCACATCGGTAATTTTTGCGCCCAAATATTTTGACTCAGGGGAATCAACTTCGTTATGACCGCCCGGTCCGAAACCGTTTTCCTCCAATTGGGCATCCATTTTCAGGAAATCCGTTGGGCCGAACATGTCCACCGCTGCCTGCACGTGACATGGATACTCCATGTTGCCGAGACGCGGATCATCGAATTCAGTCACGCTGGCGGTCAGGCAGATCATGGCGGCGTAATTTCCGCCCGCCGAACTGCCACAAGCCGCCATTCGATCTGCGTCGAGGTGATAGGTCTTGCCGTTTGCCCGCAGCCAGCGAATGGATGCTTTGATATCCTGCAAGCCTGCCGGAAAAACCGCCTCGCCACTTAGACGGTAGTTCACACTGACAACCCCATACTCATGTGTCAGCGCCTTGAAATACGGTTGGACTTGAATATCGCCTTTGTCGCCGATTTCAAAGGCCCCCCCGTGGATGTGCAGAATCACCGGGAAAGGACCGTCGCCTTCATCAGGCAGATAGACATCCAACTTTTGGGTTGGTGAAAGGCTGGCATAGGGCAGATCCAGCCATTTACGGCGGATATGAGACACATCCGCATTTGGGATTGGGATGGAGGCTTCGTCCATGTGTTCGGGCTTTGACTGTTTTTCCATGGCTTTTCTTCTTGCTTCCAGAATATATCATAAATAATGAAACAACAATTCATTCTATGATACAATCTATTCCAAAGCGGAATAGTTCAGAGGTAGTTATGGAAATTCGTCAGATACAGTATTTCCTTTCGATTGTGGAAACGGGCAGTTTTTCGGCAGCTGCCGATGAACACTATATTTCCCAATCCTCGCTCTCCAAGATGGTTATTGCACTGGAAAAGGAGTTGGGGGTTCCCGTTTTCGACCGCAGTAAACGCAAAGTATTTCTGACAGAGGCTGGGGAAGCCTTTTTGGGACATGCGCGTAAACTTGATGCAGCCTACAAGTCCATGATGGTCGAGATGGACGGTTACAAATCCAATGCGGATTCCTTTTCAATTGCTGCCATTCCCATACTAACCCAGTATGGAATCACAACTTCGATCGCCCAATTCAGGGATTTGCATCCACACCTCCACTTCCAATTGGAGGAAATCGACGGACTGAACATCCTCCCCGCTTTAGATGAGCACCGTTTCGACATTGCCATCACCCGTCACAACTTCCTGAATCATGCCCAATACGACAGTCTGGAAATCTTCAAGGATAAAATGATGGTTGTGGTATCCGCAAACAATCGTTATGCAAAGAGGTTGTCCATCTCTCTAAAAGAACTCTCCGGCGATAACTTCATAGTCTTTGACAAGGTGACAGAGTTACACAGGCTGATCATGGATGAATGTAAAAAAGCCGGGTTTGAGCCGACGATTTTCTACTCGAGCCACCGCAAGGTCAGCGTTTTCGGCCTGGTGGGGACAAACATTGGGCTGGCATTGGTGCCGGTAAAAATCTACGAGTACCACAAACACCCGGATGTCGTTGCCATTCCGCTGGAGGAGGATATTGACTGCAACATCGTCCTCGCCTGGTTGAAAAACAGAAAACTTCCCCAAGCCGCAAGGACCTTTGTGGATTTCATGGAGAAGACGGTGACGGGCAGCCGTCCTTGATGCATATTCGGTGGGAGTGTCCAAAAGAATGGGCTAAAATAGCATCATGATGACATGTCCATATTGCCAAGAAACTACCCGCCAGAATAAAGCGGGAACAACAAATGCAGGTTCGCAACGATATCGTTGCATGCACTGCAATCACAAATACAC
>JACRBJ010000007.1 GCA_016234555.1 Chloroflexota bacterium
GAAAAAAGTAATTTCTATTTTTGAGAGTTTTTCATGAACTGGTGGTCTCGATACGCCCTTCGCAAAGAACGCTCAGGGCTACTCGACCACCGAAGTTATTCTTCGTTCCCGAAAATATCCAATTCATCTGCGAACAGGTCGAGCGAGTAGGACAAACCTGTTTTCTCGCGGACGATTTCCATGGTCGCTTTGGCTTCGGCTTGCATGCGGCGGATGCCGTTGGCGAGGACATCGCGGGGAATCATGGGATGGGCGAGGAAGTAGGCGCGTTTTTCGCGGATGGGTTCGAGGAAGTTGTTGATGGCGCGGGCGAGTTTTTCCTTGACTTCCACATCACCGACTTTGCCTTGGCGATAGCGTTCCTTGAGGTCGTCCACTTCGGCGTAGGAGGGATTGAATGCGTCGTGGTAGATGAAGACGGGATTGCCTTCAACCGTCCCAGGGTCAGTGGTGCGGAGTCGCTTCGGGTCGGTGTACATGTTCATCACCTTTTGCTTGACCGTCTCCGCGTCGTCGGAGAGATAGATGGCATTGTTGAGCGACTTGGACATTTTGCTTTGTCCGTCCGTGCCGACGAGCAACGGAACGTCACCGATGATGGATTCGGGTTCGGGGAAGACTTCGCCGTAGAGGTTGTTGAAGCGACGCGCCATCTCGCGGGCGAGTTCGACGTGTGATTGATTGTCGCGCCCGACAGGGACGGCTTGCGCACGCGGCAACAAAATATCAACTGCCTGTAAAACAGGATAACCGAGCAAACCAAACGGCATGGAGTCCATGTTGGCGTCGCGCGCCATGTCTTTGAGGGTGGGCATACGTTCCAAGCGCGGGACGGTGACGAGCATTTCAAACAGCAAATTCAACTGATAGGTCTCAGGCACAGCCGATTGCACGAAAATCGTGCTGACGTTCGGGTCAATGCCGACGGCGAGATAGTCCAACACAATGTCACGGATGAAGGTTGGAATCTCTTTGATGTATTCTCGTTCGGGCTTGGTGGTCAGCGTGTGCAAGTCCGCGATGATGAAGAATGATTCATATTGATTTTGCAATCGCACGCGGTTGGCAAGCGAGCCGACATAATGTCCGAGGTGCAGGCGTCCTGTAGGGCGGTCACCAGTTAACAAACGGGGTTTGGTGTTTGGCATGGTTTGGGTTCCTTTTATAAAATGCAGAAGTCAGAATGCAGAATTGTTTATTCTTCATTTTGCATTCTGCATTCATCATTGGCTCTCTGCCGTATCAATCGCACGTAACATCGCACTCGCTTTATTCACCGTCTCCTGATATTCAGTCGTGGGATTCGAATCCGCGACGATGCCTGCGCCTGCCTGCACACTGACGGTGTTGCCGCGCCCGACCATGGTGCGGATGGCGAGGCAGGTGTCCATGGCGCCGTCGAAGCCGAAGTAGCCGACCATGCCAGCATAGGCGCCGCGCGCGTCGGGTTCGAGGTCGGCGATGATCTCCATCGCGCGGACTTTCGGCGCGCCACTAACTGTCCCAGCGGGGAAGGCGGCGCGGACTAAATCGAACGCGGTCAATTCAGGTTTCAACTTCCCTTCGACATGCGAGACGATGTGCATCACATGTGAATATTTTTCGACCGTAAAGAAATCCGAGACGCGCACCGTGCCATATTCACACACGCGTCCGAGGTCGTTGCGTCCGAGATCAACCAGCATGACATGCTCGGCGCGTTCCTTCGGGTCGGCAAGGAGTTCTTGCGCGAGCGCGTCGTCAGTGGCGTTGTCTTTGCCCCGGGGTCGCGTCCCAGCAATCGGGCGGAGCGAAGCGGTATTCCCTTCGAGGCGCACAAACATCTCGGGCGACGATCCAACCAGATAAAGCGGTTCCCCGTCCACGAGTCCGAAATCAAAAAAGAACATGTACGGCGACGGGTTGAGTCTGCGCACGGCGCGATAGACATCGAACGGCTCGACGCTGGTCTCGCGCGTGAAGCGCTGCGAAAGCACCACTTGAAAAATGTCGCCCGCCAAAATATGCTCCTTGGCGGAACGCACCATGTCTTCGTACGTGCCCTGCGTGTGACTCGCCTTGACCTTCGACGGCTTGACGTTGATCGGCTGCGCAGGCGGCAGCGGCTGTTGGATGCGCGCCTCGATTGCATCGAGCTTGCTGTTGGCGGCGTTGACATTGCCGTCGAGGACATTGGCAATGAGGAAGATGCTGCGACGGGCGTGGTCGAAGGCGACGATGGTATCGGCGAGAAGATAGATGCCGTCGGGAAGGCTGTTGCGCGACTTGTGGGTCATGTGGCTTTGCAGGGTTGGTTCAAAGAAACGGACAGCCTCGTAGCCGAGATAGCCCACCAACCCGCCCGTGAAGCGCGGCGCGTTCGGCACACGGGTGGCGGGAAAGCGGCTGAGCGCTGCCTGCAAAAAACGCGTGGGGTCTTCATCGAGTTTGACGACGCATACCCCGTCCGCATCCTTGATCTCGACGCTGCCGCCGCGCAGAATATATTCCGTCTTCGGCTGGACGCCAATAAACGAGTAGCGGGCGATGCGCTCGCCGCCTTCGACGGATTCCAATAAAAACGATGCGCCGTCGCCCCGCAGTTTGAGGTACAGGCTGACGGGGGTTTCCAGGTCCGCAGAGATCTCGCGGATGATGGTTTGGATTTGGGTTGATTCAAGAAGCATATGCTCTCCTTTGGTAATGAAGAATGCAGATTGCAGAATGAAGAATTCTAAATTCTGTATTCATCATTCTGCATTTAAAAGCAAAGCCCCTCCTGTCCATTGGGACGAGAGGGGAGTCTCGTGGTGCCACCCAAGTTAAACGCGTTGCCTCTTAACAAAAATTTCCCTGTGTGATGCAACAGGGAAAGGGAAGCCAGCGTCACTCTTGTAGTCAGCTAGTCGGATAGTCTGTTCGTCTTGTGGTCTGCTATCGTCCTAAGTAACTCTGCCATGATAACGGGTGCAGTTCCCGACTTGGGCTACTCGACTATCTGACCAACGACTATCAGACGCTTTTGCCCTTGCAACTCGGAGGTCCATTCGACTTCTGCGCTTTTGCCTTGCTTACAGAACTTCTGCTCGGCTCTCTGGAAATCGCTTTGAAGTGTACTCGTCCTCGTCGGCGTTTTTGGTTTATGTTGGGCGCGATTTTATGTCAGAGGGCGGGATGTGTCAAGGAGGAAAATTTTAATCAATTTCATGAATAGAAAGAACTGTTTTTTCTATTACAGGAAGTAATTGTTGTGCTTCTTTAACGGACTGTTGCACATTCAATCTTCCACCAATAAGGTAACCATTCTTATCAGACATTGAAGCCGATGCGTCAATAGTTACATCGGTAAGAGGTCTTACAAAACGGCCTTGCGCCTTTCCTTCTCCCTTAAAGTAATCTACATCATGTTCCCGCATATTACGTAGATCTTTAGTCTCTGGAAAGGCATGAATGAACCTATCAATGTTTGATGACAATTCTGGTTTGAATTTCTTCACTTCTTTCAACCAATCAATTGACTTGCTAACTGATGTAACAAAAAAATGTTCTTCAACAATTCTTAGATCGTTATACGTAAGAAAATCTTGATGTTTTACAAGAGTTTCTCGTGTTACAGCCCGCATGGCATTCTGCATTTTTTGTTGGTTTTCTAAAAGGCGATCACCTTGATAAACGATACCTTGCAACCATATTTTTGCGCTGTTTAGGAAATACCATTCTTCATTTGTCATGGTTCACGACTCGTTTTCCCAATTAAAAAAGATAATTTATTTTCTAACCTTTGCTGACTGACAAAGTCTTCAGGATAAATAGCTATTAGTGTGACGCCATGTTTTTTACACAATCGAATTTTTTCCTTTGTTTTCATATCATATTCCAAGTTTCCCGTAAGACCAAAATATTCAATAAAAATATCGCCAACCTTGAAATCGCCACGATATTTCCCTTCAGGATATCTCGGTTCTTTCTCATGTTGAATTCTTCGGGAATATAGAAACTCATCGATTGTTTTCTCACCAAGGGACAAACAAACATGCCCATCAGTCGCAACTGTATGAATTCCTCTACTAGTTTTACGAGTACCATCTTCCAAGACTCCTGCTTGTATTAATGCATTAAGCCAAGAACCAAATAATTTCTTAACGCGACTAGAAGTAGGTTTATTTTGCAAAACTCTGAGTAGCGACAATCTTTCATCTGTACTTAAGTCTATGAAGTCTGTTGCGCCTTCCCCGAAAGCTTGAGGGGGTACGCGTCCAATCGTAGAAGACAACTCAATCAAGTATTTCTTAATTTTTTCACCAGATGCGTAATTATCACCAGTATTGGGGAATATTTTATCCTGAAGGCAGGGGGAACAAAAATCGATTTTATCAATTCCAAGTCTATCGATTAAAGGCAACGGCAAAGAGTCTTCAATAAATTTCTGATTACACAGCGGACAGACCTTCCACTGAGGATACCTAATCGCTTTTTCAAGACCAAGCTGTTTTGCGCGCGCTCCAGCAAAATACAATAGCACATTGTACCAGGCATATTTTTTGCAAACTGGATCTGTTGTTTTCCAGGTTCCTATAATTTTTTTATCAGTCGATTTTACGATCTCATCTGTAACTTTCCCACTCCACCATGCCCACTGTTTGGCTGCAATCTGCTCAGACAAAATATTGTCATGCTCTGGGGACCACCATTTCAATATGTGAGGGTTCTTGGCATATTGAAGGTCAAATTCCACAGGTCGATATGCTGGTTCTTCTCGATTATCATAAATGCTCATAAAAACTCACTGAAAACAATTAAATGAGATTATTGCCAACAGTATACAACAAAACAGACGCATCACATGGGCGCGCGAGAGAAAGACCTGACATGTCTCCACAGAAGGCTGGCGTTCGGGGATTCGTGTCCACGCAGAGGTGACAATAGGCGAGAGGCACGATGAGACATGTCAGGTCTGGTGCATAATCCATTACTCCGCCGAATCCTTTTGCGCCTTCACCCCTGTTACAAAATAGTAGCCTCGTCCAAGTCGTCCACCGAAATGCATTTGATCTATGGGTTCGAATGACACACAGTGGACTTGTGGGTAATCACCAGGAAACGCAGGGACTCCAAGCCAGACTTGACAGAATCCGCCGATTGCGTAAAATCAGCCCCAATGTCGAGAACCTGTCTGCACAAGCTCCATCCGCATCCGCAAGTCCCTGGGACAGGTGTTTTTATTTTTTGAAATCGGAGAGTCGCTTTTAGCGGCTCTCTTTTTTTATACTTTATCCCGAAGGAGAAATCATGTCCGCAGAAACCAAACCCGCTGTCATCGGCTACCTGCCAGATGACACCCCGCCCCTCGGAGCCATGCTCAGCCTCGGCTTCCAGCAATTTTTGACGATGTTCCCCGCCACCGTGCTGGTCGCCATCCTGACCAAGTTCGATGTGGGAATCACCCTGCTTGCGTCGGGTCTCGGTACCATCATTGCGTTGCTGGTCTCGAAGCGCAAAATCCCGATGTATTATGGTTCGTCGTTCTCCTATCTGGCAGTGGTTATGACAGTAATGAGCAACTTCGCGCCTGCCTGCTATGGCGACCCGACAAAATTTTACTGCCCTGAAGGTGTGCAGATTGTTCAGGTCGGAATCATTCTGACCGCCGTCTTTGAAATCCTGGTCGGCTTGTTGATCATGCGTGCCGGCAAGGCGGCATTGGATCGCATTCTGCCGCCAATTGTGACAGGTTCGATGGCGATGGTTATCGGCGTGGCGCTGGCGAATGCCGCGCTTGGCAACGCTGGCAACTGGGCGGCTCCCGAAGTGGCGACTGCCTCATGGGCAGTGGCTTTCATCACCCTGATTGCAACCATCCTGTTCTCGGTTTACCTGCAAGGCAAGGGATTGATCGGGATGCTGCCGATTTTGCTTGGCGCGATCTTCGGCTACATCGTCGCCATCCCCTTTGGACTGGTGAGTTTCGACAAGGTTGTCAGTGCCAACTGGTTCGAACTGCCCAAGTTTACCTTCCCCGCCTTCACCAGCGGGGAGGCTTGGGGCATGGCGCTCAGCATTGCGCTGATTTTCATCGCCACCGTGCCTGAATCCACTGCGCACCTTTACCAGATGAGTCTTTACATCGACGAACTCGCCGCCGAGATGGGACGCAAGCCGTACAACATCAAGGAACTCATCGGCCTCAACCTCGTTGCCGACGGCGCGGATGATATCGTGGTCGGTCTCCTCGGCGGATGCGCGGGCACGAATTACGGTGAGAACAACTCACTGATGGCGATCACACGCAACTACTCCACAGCCGTCCTCATGGTGGCGGGCGGCATGGCAATCATCATAGGTTTCTTCGGCAAACTCGTAGCGCTGGTCAACACCATGCCCACAGCTGTTGTAGGCGGATTGAGTATCTATCTCTTTGGTGTGATCGGGATGCAAGGTGTGGCGCTCATCCAGTCGGAGAAGGTCAACCTCTTCGACCCAAAGCAACTGGCAATTGGTTCGTCCATCCTCATTCTGGGTATCGGTGGTAACCTCCAGCTGGCAGATGGCATGTTCCCCTTCCCTGTCCCCTTCCTCTTCCCCAACGGCATTCCCGCCATCGTCTTTGCCGCCATCGTCGGCATTTTGCTCAACCTGGTCTTCCTGCTCTTCAAGACCCCCGAAGTGCGCGGGAATTAATGAACGACGTAGGGGCGGGGTTACCCCGCCCCTACGAATTTACCCGTACAATTCCTTCCTGAAAAACTCCGGCAAGGCAAACGCCGCCTTGTGGATTTCGGGATTGAGGTAGTTGTTTTGTCCGGGTGGATACGGGGTCTTCAAGCCATTTTCCCAAGGTGTGTTCGAGACATACATGAAGCCAATTCCGCCGCCGGGGTAGGTGGGGATGTTGGCGTAGTAATAGGCGGGATTCTTCGTCAGCGCCTTGGCTGATTTGTAAATCGTCTGAATTAGCTCCGTGTCGAAGAAGGGCTGCTCGCATTGGGTGGATGCTGCTCCAGACGGGGTCAGGGCGCGGACCATCAGCTTGTAAAACTCATCCGAGAACAGTCGCTCCGCCATGCCGATGGGATCGGTGGTATCAGAGATGATGACGTCGAACTGCCCAGGGTTTTCTTCGAGAAAGCCAAAGGCGTCGCGGACAAGCAGCTTGGCGCGCGGATCAGCCCACGGGTCACCGAAGCTCGCGGTGAAATATTGCCGTGAAAGATCAACCACCCGCTGGTCGAGTTCGCAGATGACCACTTCCTCCACCGACGTATAGCGTAATACCTGTTGCAGCGAGCCGCCGTCGCCGCCGCCGACGATCAAGACCCGTTTGGGAGTCCCAACCGCCAGCATCGGTACATGGACGATCATCTCGTGGTAACCCATGTTGTCGCGCTCGGTCAACTGGATGATGCCATCAAGGATCATGGCATTGCCGAAAAACTCAGTCTCCACAAATTGCAAGTGCTGATATTGAGTCTGTTCGTCCGCAAGCACGCGTTTGACGCGGATTCCCTTGCGATAATACGGGTGTAATTCCTCTGTAAACCAAATGCTCATGGGATTCTCCTAAACGGCAATTGCAATTGCCGTTTCAATGGAAGCTTCGCGGTCGAGTTTGCGCAGCGCAAAATCATCCGCACCAAACGCCTCTTTGATGCGCTGGATCAACGGCATCATATCCTTGCCAATGGCGCAGGTAAACAGGTCAATGGCGCAGTAGTTGTATTCGGGCCAGGCATGCAAACTTGCATGCGACTCTGCGAGAAGCAAAAAGCAGGTAAAGCCGTGCGGGCTGAACTTGTAAAGCCCCTCATCCACAACCGTCAAGCCGCTTTCGCGGACGGCTTGCGCAAACAGCGAGTAGGCTCGCTCGCCATCCATGAGGATCTCATGGTTGCAGTCGGAGAGATCGAAAATAAAATGCTCTCCCAGTTTCAAAGTCGCGTTCAATTAAACCTCCGGGTTTAAAAAATGAAAGAACCCACCCAGGGACAACAACTTTTCATTTCAAGCCGAATCCGCAGGATGATTCCCTGCGTAACCGACGAAACGGTCCCGGGCAGACTCTATGCCGCAGTTATACCCGCTTGTTTTGCAGAGTCAATCTTTTGAGACTGTGAATATTATTTATGTATAAAACGTGATGAGGTCAAAATCGTCACTGCAAAAAGTGACGGGGACATAATCGTTATCGAAAAGCGGATTTCATGAATGATTCTACGAGGGCAATTTCATCCCCGAAAAAATTTCAGCGCAATGCAGGGCGTGACCTGCATCCATGCCGTCTTGAATATCCCACCAGGCGGATAGGACTGCGTGAGCGGTTGACCATTTGATGATGGATTCGCGCTCCCAGCCCAATCTCTCCGCGAAGATGCTGACTCGCCGCTCCAACCTGATTCTATCCATCGGGCTGTTCCACGGGTTGAGCATGAACGGTCCGACCTCGTAGCCTGCGGGGCCAATCACGCCCTTTGGGTCAATCACCAGCCAGCCGCGTTCTGACGAGAGAATGTTGAAGTGGTGGAAGTCACCGTGCAGTAGGGGCGGATCGCGATCCGCCCCTACTGCAAACAATTCGGGCAGGGACGCTTCCACCTGCTCCAGAAATTTCTGGGAAAAGGGTCCTGTCCCGCCGCCGAAATGCGGACGAATCTTCTTCAATCCATCGAACCAATCAGACAATTTGATAAATGAATTTTGTAGGGGCGGGGTCACCCCGCCCCTACGCAAGATCAAATCAGCGGCGATACGAGTGCGTTCATCATCATCTTCCAGTTCGGCAAGCATTTTGCCTGGCTTGAGCCTTTCCAGCAGGAGCAGCCCGCGTTCTGCGTCTGACTCCAGCAGTTGACAGGCTCCATTTCCGTCGAAGAATTTCAGCGCGGCGATTTCGCTGGTCAACTCGCGGTGTGGGACGCCGATTTTGAGAACAACATCTTCCCGTCCATGCTTAGTAAACGCCACAAAGTTGTACGATAAATTGGAAACAGGCTGGACGCCGGTCAATCCCCAACGATGCGATGTCTCTGAAATTAAATCAGGAAGGACGGCGAGGAATTTTTCGCCGTCCTCTTTGAATGTGCTGCGGATGGTGGAGATGAATGAAGCAGGGAGGTCCATGTTATGGGGTAGGGGCGGACGGCCGTCCGCCCCTACCAAATTATTTCACCCACCCCAAACTAATTCGTCCGCGTTCGGCTTCGATCTTTTGGATTTCCACGTCGATGATGTCGCCAACTTTGAGGACGGTTCCATTGGGAATTTGGCTCTTATGCAGCAAGCCATCCTGCTTGACACCGATATCAACGAAGGCGCCGAAATCCACCACGTTACGGACGGTGCCTTTGAGTTGCATTCCCGTCACGAGGTCCTCGGCTTTGAGCACGTCTGAGCGCAGGATGGGCGCGGGGGTGTCGGAGCGCGGGTCACGTCCAGGGCGGACGAGTTGTTCGAGGATGTCTTTCAGCGTGGGAACACCGCAATTGAGTTCGGCAGCCAATGCTTCGAGCGAGGTCTTCGCCGTCAGCGAGTCGAGGGCGGCGATCCGCTCCGGGATGGGCGAATCAACTGTCAGCGCGGCGCGGGCGAGGACAGCTTCAGCGATGGCGTAGGATTCTGGATGAATGGCGGAAGCGTCCAACGGATTCTTCCCATCCCGAATCCGCATGAATCCCGCAGCCTGCTCAAAGGCTTTGGGTCCAAGACCAGTCACCTTCTTCAACGCGGCGCGGGATTTGAACGGACCGTTGGCGTCGCGGTAGGCGACGATGTTGGTCGCCAGTTTGGGACCGATGCCCGCGACGTGTGTGAGGAGCGCGGGGCTGGCGGTGTTGACATCCACGCCGACGTTGTTGACCACGCTTTCGACCACGCCATCGAGGGCGTGCGAGAGGGCGGTTTGATCGACGTCATGTTGGTACATGCCGACGCCAATGGACTTGGGGTCGATCTTGACCAACTCGGCGAGCGGATCCTGCGCACGGCGGGCAATGGATACCGCACCACGAATGGATACGTCGAGATCGGGGAATTCTGTGCGGGCGAGAGCGGATGCGGAATAGACCGACGCACCTGCTTCGTTGACGATGAGGTATTTGGTCTGTAGGGGCGAAGGGCCCTTCGCCCCTACAGTTTCGGCGACCAATTTCTCGGTCTCGCGCGAAGCCGTCCCGTTACCAATGGTGATGAGCGTGACATGATGGCGGTTGATCATGTCCTGCAAGGTGTTGATCGCGCCCTTCCAATCGTTCTTCGGCTCGTGCGGATAGATCGTACCCGTATCAAGCAGCTTGCCTGTGGCGTCCACCACCGCGACCTTGCAACCCGTGCGGAAGCCTGGGTCAAGACCGAGGACGACATGACCCGCAAGCGGCGGCTGGCTGAGCAGCGCGCGCAAATTGGTGGCGAAGACTTGAATGGCGTGGTTGTCGGCGGTTTCGCCTTTTTCACGGCGGACATCGCGCTCTATGGCAGGCAGCAAAAGCCGCTCGGCAGAGTCTTGAATGGCGAGAGCGAGTTGGTCGGCAAAGGGACTGATGATGTCCTGCTCGAACTCGGCTTGAATCGCGTCGAGCCAGTCGCGTTCGGGCACATCCACATGGACGCGCAGCACGCCTTCCTTTTCGCCGCGCGCGAGCGCAAGAATTTGATGCGGCTGGAGCCTATCCACCCGCATGGAGAACTCATAGTAACTTTCGTACACGCGCTTTTCATCGACGGCGTCGTCGATCTTTTCGGCACGGACAGTGGAAAACTTGAGCGCCTTCTCGCGTGTCGCGGCGCGGACATTGGCATTGTCGCTGATGACTTCCGCCACGATGTCTCGCGCACCTTGCAACGCCTCTTCGATGTTCGTGACTTGTTCATTGAGGAATTTAGTGGCGAGTTCTTCGGGGGAGCCGAAGTCCTGTTTCAGAATCAGGTCGGCGAGGGGTTCAAGTCCCTTCTCGCGGGCGACCATCGCGCGGGTGCGGCGTTTCTTCTTGTAGGGTGCGTAGAGGTCTTCGAGGGCAGTCATGGTGACCGCGGCGTTAATGCTATCGCGCAGTTCATCGGTCAGCTTGCCCTGCTCTTCGATGGATGCCAAAATCGAGGCGCGGCGTTCGTCCAGTCCGCGCAAACGGACAAGTTCATCGGCGATGATGCGGATTTGCTCATCGTCGAGCGAGCCTGTCATTTCCTTGCGGTAACGGGCGATGAAGGGGACGGTGTTGCCCTCGTCCAAAAGGTTGATGACTGCCGTCACCTGCGACGGCTTGACATTGAGTTGGGATGCGATTTGTTCAGCGTGGGTCATAGGGTGGGAATTTTATCATGGGGAAAGGACGAAGGAGAAAAATCTTGGTGATAAAATCGCCGCCATGTCTTCCACTTCCCTGCGCGATTGGCTGCTTGCCTCCATCACCCAAAGATTCGAATCCAGCGCCGACCTTGAACTCGGCGATTATATTTTTTCAAATTCCCTGTTCCATAGCATTGCAAAGGAACAGGTGGAATTCATGTTCGCTCATCAGCTGGAAATCATCGAGCATCTCGGACAGGCGGATGCGGTCAACGAGTTGGTGGCACATTGTATCGATTCAGCCAAACGTTACACCTATGAGCGCAACCAGTTTGTCAACTTCACAGCGGAATATGACGAATTGCAAACCGCAGAATTTACGGATTTTGTGCACCAAATCCGCGCTGCGTTGCAAAAGAGCAAAACCGAAGCAGGGCTGGAAGCCGAGATGGTCGCCGTGCTCAAAGTCCACCACGAGCGGCTGCGATTGATCATGGCTTCGTATTGTGTGACATACCAGGGCGGCAACTTGAAGGAAAATCCCCTGCTGCAAACCGTCCCCTGCGAGGAGTATTCGGCGGAGTTCCAACTCTCGGTGCTGGGACTGGAACTCGGCGAGTTGTTCGAACCCGTTTTGGACATCGGCTGTGGCACGAAGGGGACATTGGTCAACTATCTGCGTGAGCGTGGAGTCGCCTCCTTTGGCGTGGACCGACTCGTGCCTGAGTCGCCGTTCTTCTTTCGCAGCGACTGGTTCGACTTCGATTATTCCAGTCAGCCGTGGGGAACCATCCTCGCGCATCAATCGCTTTCAACGCATTTCATCTACTCGTATCTGCATCAGCCCGTCAGCATCGAGAAGTTTGGCAAGTTGACAATGAAAGTCATCAACAGCTTGCGAGCAGGTTCATTCCTAAGCTATGCACCAGGACTGCCGTTCTTTGAAAATCAGATTGAAAAGGTGGGGAAGTTTGAGGTCACGCGCCAGAAGATTTCGATGCGCCTGCCCGAAGTGGAGCAGATTGCGTACTCCACAAAGATTTACAGGATGAAATAAAAACTGTAGGGGCGGCTTCGCCCGGCTGTCCGCCCCTACATGAATTACGAAGGAAATATCTTCCCAAACACTTCGGGGCAATACTTCTGAACCATCTCGGAGGACAAACCGTTTTCCCTGCAAATCGCTTCGTAGAAATCCACGCTGGGGCGGCGGATGCGTTTTTGGGTTTCGAGGTCGAGTCCCCACAAGCCGAAGCGGTGAGTCCAGCCCAGGTCCCATTCGAAGTTGTCCACCAGCGACCAGTGGAAGTAGCCCTTGATCGGGTAGTTGAGATTGACCGCGTGCCACATCTGGTGGATGTGCAGCGCTGTGTAGCGTGGGCGGAGGCTGTCATCTGCCGAGTTGACCCCGTTCTCGCTGACGATGATCGGCAGGTTCGGGAACATGCGGGTAATCCACTTCAAGCCTTCCATCATCCCATCGGGTTCGATGGCGAGGAAGCCGTGGTCGGTTATCTCGGCGTCCTTGCGGAAGAAGTTGCGCCCGAAGAGAGTCCCAGGCTTGGTCAGGTCGAAGGTCACGTATTCACGCGTGTAGTAGTTGAAGCCGAAATAATCCTGCGTGCCTTTGGCTTCGGGAATTCGCACCGAGCCGATGGGCGATTTCATCACGCCGTCAGCCAGAGCGGATGCAAAGCCGAGGTTGATTCCACTGAAGAAGTTGTTCGCCACGAATTTATCCAGCGGGGACCAGGCATGGTGCGGGGCAATCGACCGATAGTGATGGGCGAAGCCCACCCGCGCTTCGGGTTGCAGCAAATGGATGGCGCGATAGGCGGCGGCGTGTCCGCGAATCAGGTTGGCTTGTACCTGCATCGCCAGCTTGAGGCTGTTCTTTCCAGGCGGGAACGAGTCCTTGTTGCCAGCGACATATCCGTTTAGGGCGTATCCCGTCGGCTCGTTGAGCGTACACCAAAGCGTGCAGTATTCCTTGAGTGCGTCCACTGTCTTGCGGACAAACTTCTCGAAGACGGGAACCACCGCTTCGGTCTCCCAGCCGCCCATGTCTGCCAGCCAGAGTGGATCGGTGAAGTGATGCAGGGTGACCATCGGAGTCATGCCGCGTTCTTTCAACCCGCGCAGCATGGCGCGATATTTCTCGATGGCTTCCTCGTCCCAGGTATCGGGCGTCGGCTGGATGCGGCTCCACTCAACGGAGAGGCGATGGGCGTTTTGCCCCGTCTCGGCGGCGCGGTCAAAGTCCTCGCGCCAGCGTCCGCTCCACCAGTCAGCGGCAACTGCGGACGAGCCGTTGGTGTGCCCCTCCTGTTCCCACTTCCACCAATTGTTGTTGGTGTTTTGACCTTCCACCTGATGAGCGGCGGTTGCCGTCCCCCACAGAAATCCTTTTGGAAAATGATAGGTTGCGCTTGGCATGATGTTCTCCATATAACCGTAGGGGCGAACGGCCGTCCGCCCCTACATGCGATTCAAATATGCGAGATACAACGCCACCGATCCCGCAACGGCGGCGTTTAAGGATTCGACTTTTCCCTTCATGGGGAGTTTCAAAACGATGTCACACTTCTTACGGACGAGTTCGTGCAGACCTTCGCCTTCGGAGCCGACGACGAGAGCCAGCGTTCCCTTCAGATGACGCGACCCAGGCTGAATCTCTGTCCCAGCCTGATCCAACCCGACGACCCAGACATTCTCCGCCTTAAGCGCATCGATTGTTTGCGAGAGATTTGCCTGCGCGATGAGCATGTGTTCGCTTGCGCCCGACGAGGCATTGACGGCGGCGGGAGTGACCTCCACCGAACGCGCCAGCGGAATGACGATGCCATGGACGCCAATCGCCTCTGCCGTGCGGATGAGCGTCCCGAAGTTCTGCGGGTCTTGCAGCGAGTCGAGGATCAGCACGAAGGGTGGCTCGCCTTTGGCGTTGTCAAGAATGTCGGTCACGTCCGCGTACGGGTATCCGCTGACTTCGGCGACGATGCCCTGATGGTTCTGGTGAACCTTATCCAGCTTGGGACGCGGCACGCGGGTGACTTTGATCTTTTGTCCCTGTGCCAGTTTGAGGATTTCAGTCAGCTTGCCTTTTTCCTGAACCCCTTCGGCGATTTCGATGGAGAATACCTGCCTGCGCTTTGCGCTCAGGACTTCATAGACTGCGTTGCGGGAGTAGATGAGTTCCTTCATAAGTCCCCTGATTTTACGACAAAAATGTAGGGGCGACCGGCCGGTCGCCCCTACTATTATTCAAAATTATCCCCACCGCCACTTCGTGCCGTCTTTGCTATCTTCGATGGTCACGCCGAGTTCCTTCAGCTTGTCGCGGATCTGGTCGGAGAGCGCCCAAAGTTTTTGCTTGCGCACTTCCGCACGGACTTCGATCAGCAGGTTGATAAAGGCGTCGGCGTCGCCTGAACCTTTCTTCTCTTCGAGCTTCAGTCCAAGCACGCCCGCGAGTTCTCGGAAAGTTGCTTGCGCGGGTTTGAGTTGTTCGTCCGTGACATTGTTGTCGCGTGCGGTGTTGATGAATTTGGAAAGTTCGAACAACGCGGCAATTGCGCCTGCGGTGTTGAAGTCGTTGTCCATGGCTTCGATAAAGCCAGCCTTGGCGGCTTCGGAGGCTGTCGCGAGAGCAGATAAAGCTTCGGGGGCGAGTCCGCTTGCCGAAGCAGAAGCAGGTCTGAGCGCGGATTTGAGTCGCTCCACGTTTTTTTGCGCGGCGTCCAATGTGTCGTCATTGAATGTCAATGGCGCGCGGTAAGTCCCATTCAACACCAGCATCCGCATCACGTCCGCTTCACGCTTCGAGAGGAAGTTTTTTATGGTGACCATGTTGCCCAGCGACTTGGACATCTTCTCGCCGCCAAGCTGCAACATGCCGTTGTGGATCCAGTAACGGGAGAATTCCTTGCCGGTATAGCATTCGCTTTGCGCGATCTCGTTTTCGTGGTGCGGGAAGATCAGGTCGTTGCCGCCGCCGTGGATGTCGATCTGTTCGCCGAGTTCGGCAAGGTTCATGGCGGAGCATTCGATGTGCCAGCCGGGGCGTCCCTTGCCCCACGGGCTGTCCCACGAGATTTCGCCTTCCTTCGCGGCTTTCCACAGCGCAAAGTCCATCGGATGATCCTTGGCTTCGCCCACTTCGATGCGCGCGCCCGCCTGCATTTCATCGAGCTTGCGCCCGGAGAGGCGACCGTAATCATCGTCGCTGGTGACGCGGAAGTAGACGTCGCCGTTGGACGCGGCGTAGGCATGACCTTTTTGAATCAACCCTTCGATAAATTTGATGATGAGCGGCATGGTCTTGCTAACCTGCGGGTTGGATGTGGCAGGCAGGACGTTCAGTGACTTGAGGTCGTTGGCGTAGTCCTCGATGTAGCGTTGCGACAGTTTGAGAGGGTCTTCGTTGAGTTGCTTCGCGCGGTTGATGATCTTGTCATCCACGTCGGTGTAGTTCATGACGTGCTTGACGGTGTAGCCGCGATATTGCAGGTAGCGGCGGATGATGTCGAAGACCAGCGCCGACATGGCGTGACCGACATGCGCGTCGTTGTAAACCGTCACACCGCACACGTACATCTTGACGAGGTTCGGTTCGAGGGTTTGGAATTCTTCCGTTTTGCGGGTGAGGGTGTTGTAGATTTTTAGCATAGGTTCTCTTTTCAAACACAAAGGACACGACGGTCACGAAGGTTTTACTTGTTGATTTGAGATGTTCTTATTTTAACCACAGATGAACGCGGATGAAAGGGATGGACGGGGGCAAAATAAAATGGGACGTAGTGACGACTTAAGTCGTTACTACGGAAAAATGGTTAGTTCCTCAAACTGTGGATTGGCGCGGGGATCTTTCCTGCGAATTGGATGAAGCGCGATGATTTGCCTGCATTCCGCACCGGGGCGATGGCGCTCTCGCCGAACAATCCGCCAAACGAAACAAATTCCCCCGCTTCCTTGCCGGGGACGG
The DNA here is from genome assembly GCA_016234555.1 of Chloroflexota bacterium. Lineage (GTDB taxonomy): Bacteria > Chloroflexota > Anaerolineae > Anaerolineales > Villigracilaceae > Villigracilis. The sequence continues at coordinate 16,239 of JACRBJ010000007.1, forward strand.
GAATCACTCGCACGGCAGTCGTTTTGTTGTTGATCATGCCAATCGCCATTTCATCAGCGATAATGGCGGAGATGGTGGCGGCGTCCACCGAGCCGGGGATGGCAATCATGTCGAGCCCCACCGAGCAGACGCTGGTCATGGCTTCGAGTTTTTCCAGCACCAGGCTGTCGTCGCGGACCGCATTCGCGAGCGCCTGATCCTCGCAGACGGGGATGAACGCGCCGCTCAACCCGCCCACGCTTTGGCTGGCAAACGCGCCGCCTTTCTTGACCGCGTCGTTGAGCATCGCCACGATGGCGGTCGAACCGGGCGCGCCGATGGCGTCCACGCCCAAAATCTGGATGATCTCGCCGACGCTGTCACCGACATTTGGAGTCGGCGCCAGGGACAGGTCAACCACACCAAACGGGACGTCCAATGCTTTGGCAACCTGACGTCCGATCAGCTCCCCGCAGCGGGTCACGCGGAAAGCTGTCCGCTTGATCTCCTCGGCGAGGTCGTGCAATCCCAGATTTTCGCTGCCGTCCTGGGCGATCTTCCGTTCGAGCGCGCGGGCGATGACGCCCGGTCCGCTGACACCGACGTTGATGACAATCTCATGCTGTCCCAACCCGTGAATGGCTCCAGCCATGAATGGATTGTCGCCGGGCTGGTTGGTAAAAATCACAAACTTCGCCGCGGCGAATCCGCCCACGTCACTGCTTCGTTCCGCCAAATCCTTGACCGTCTGACCAAGCAACACCACCGCATCCATGTTGATGCCGGAGCGCGTGGTGCCGACATTGACGGAAGCGCAAACCTTCTTCGTGCTGGTCAGGGCTTCGGGGATTGCGGCAATCAACTCGCGGTCACCGATGGTCGTGCCAGCGGAGACGTCCGCCGAGAATCCGCCGAGGAAGTCGATGCCGGCTTCAGCGGCGGATTCGTCAAGAGCTTTGGCAATTTCGACAAATCCCGCCGCGTCGAATCCTGCACCGACGTGAGCAATGGGCGTGACGGCAATCCGCTTGTTGACCACCGGCACGGAATATTCCGCGCTGACGGCTTCGCAGGTGGCAACCAGTTTTTCGGCGTGACGTTTGATCTTGTCCTTGATTGCCTGACAGGTGCGGTTCACGGCGGAGCGGTGGCAGTCGAGCAGGCTGATGCCCATGGTCACGGCGCGGACATCCAGGTTTTCCTTTTGGATCATGTCCACTGTGGTTAGAATTTCTTCCGGTCGAATCATAAGTTCCTCTTCCGCGCTGGTTTAACGAATTGGCAGGTTGATCTCGTGCAAAGCCCTGAAAATATCGTAATGCTGGAGCACAGCCTTGATGTTGTTTTCCTGCGAGAAATTTTGCAGGTCGAGTCGAACGTCGCTGATGGAGGCGCAGTGGTTCAAGTCGATGACGAGGATCATCACGTAAGCCCCATCCGAGGTGGTTGTCGAAAGGTCGAGGATGTTGATGTTGTGCCGCACGCAGAACGATGTCATCAATGCCACGAAACCGACCCGGTCATGACCTGTCGCGGTCAACACATAGGCGTTTTCAGGAGCGGATGTTCCAGAAGTTATCGCGTTTTCGTCTGCTTTCTTCACCACCGCTTCGATTGCGGACTCGCTGTGGGAATCCGCTTCGGCGAGTTTCCTCTCGATGGAACGCTGGGTGATGTTCGGAGGAAAGGATGCGAGCAGGATCATCGTGAAGTATCCACACAGCACACTCTGGCGCACGTCGGCGATATTGCCGCCAAGTTCGCTGATCGCCTTCGACACCTCATAGATGATGCCGATGCGGTCGCGTGAAATAATGGAGATGACAAACAGTTCCTGTGGTTCAGTCATTGACCCTCACCAATGGTTCAAGATATAGGTATCTATGAAAAAAGTTGCCCCAGTATATCAGAATGTCTAATGAAATAAAAAAACAGGGCGTAAACGATACGCCCTGTTCACTGATTGCTGATGACTGATTACTTCTTGTTTTTCTTTCCGTTGCCTTCTTCATCCACCCGACCAAAGATCATGCGTCCCGCAGCGGTCTGCAAAACCTTGGTGATGTTCACATCCCTGTACTCGCCGATGTAATCCTTGGCGTTTTCAACCACCACCCTCGTGCAGTCGTCCATGTTACCCACACCCTGGCTGTGTTCCTTGCCTTCCTGAATGATATTGATGCGAAGCGCCTCGCCGGGCAGCACAACCGATTTGACGGCATTCGCCAGTTCGTTGATGTTTAGCACGGTCACGCCCTGCAATTCGGCGATGCGGTTGAGGTTGTAGTCGTTGGTCAGCACGGGACTCTTGAGCTGCTTGCCCAGCACGATGAGCTTGTCGTCCACCTCGCGGACGCCGTCCACGTTGATGTCTGAGATGCGGACGAGGACATTGGGCAGTTTCTGCAGTTCAGCCAGAACCTCCATGCCGCGGCGTCCGCGCTGACGGCGCATCCCGTCGGGGGAGTCCGCGATGTATTGCAGTTCGTTCAGCACAAAGCGCGGAATGAGCAGGGTTCCGGGCAGGAAGCCGGTCTTGGCGATGTCCGCCACGCGCCCGTCGATGATGACGCTGGTATCCAGCAGGATGTTGCGATTGAGGTTGGTCCAGGAGGAGGAGGAACCGCCCTCGCCGTTGCGTCCGCTGAGTGCGCTCAACAGCCCCATGATGTCGCCCTGGCGCATCACAAAAAGGGAGACGCCGAAATAGGAGAAGATAATAACGCCGACGAAGGGAAGTACCTCTCCGAAAGGCTTGGGCAGAAGCGAAAGCGGAAAACCAAGCAGGGCGGCGATCAGCAAGCCAACGACCAGCCCGGTCAACCCGGCGAACAAACTCTCGGCGGATAACCTTCCGAGCAGGGAACGCATGGCGCGCGCGGGACGGGTGGTAAAGTATGGGGTCAGGATGATGCCCACCAGTGCCCCTACCAGCCCGACAACCGTCGTGGTTACATAGGGATCAGTCGTATCAGGGTTTGCTTTCGAAATCTCAAACCCCCAGAATCCCCCCGCAATTGCCAGCACAACCATGCCAATAATGCGAAGAATAAACTCGAAACTCATCGATAACTCCTTGTTTTGATAAAAAATCGACCGTACGCAGGTTCCCACAAGGCGCGACGGCAGTAGAACGAACAAAAAATAAATGCAATTGCATAATAGCACGGGTGGTAAACCCCGTCAATCGCGGGCGCAGAACTCATATAATATTGTTATAATTTGATGGTATTTTCGACACACTTCCCCAAGTTTGGGGAAAATCCGACGTAAATTTTGAGAACAACCTTAGAGTATTGGAAACTTTTATAGGAATCCCCATGGCTATTGACCGTTTTGGACGAAACATACATTACCTGCGAATCAGCCTGACAGATCACTGCAACCTGCGCTGCGTTTATTGCATGGCTGAAGACATGACCTTTCAACCGAATGCCGACCTGATGCAGGATAACGAAATCCTGCTGCTTGCACACCTTTTTGCCAGCCTCGGCTTCGACAAGGTCAGGTTGACGGGCGGCGAACCAACCGTCCGTGCCAACGTGGTGGAGATCGTGCGCGGCATCGCCTCCACCCCGGGCATCCGCTCCGTCTCCATGACGACGAACGGGCTTCTGCTGAAAAAGCTGGCACAGCCCCTCGCCGACGCCGGCTTGCAGAGGGTCAACGTCAGCATTGACACCCTGAATCCCGAAAAGTTCAAACGCCTCACCCGCTGGGGTAAGCTGGAGGATGTTTGGGCTGGGATTCTTGCGGCGGAAAAGGCGGGACTCGCGCCCGTCAAGCTGAATGCGGTGGCGGTCAAGGGATACAACGAGGACGACCTGGTTGACCTCGCCGCGCTGACAGTGGACCGTCCCTGGCAGATGCGCTTCATCGAAATGATGCCCTTCGCCGGCGCGACCGACGTGCAGGTCAACCAGGTGGTGACGATGGCGCAGATCAAGCAAAACATCGAATCGGAGTTCGGTCCGCTGGAGGTTTCCAACAACGGCGAACTGGACGGCGAGGCGCAGGTCTTTCACATCCCCGGCGCCAAAGGCGATATTGGCTTTATTTCGTCGGTCACGCAGCCGTTCTGTTCGTCCTGCACCCGCGCCCGCCTCACCGCCGACGGCAGGCTGCGCCTGTGCCTGCTGCGCGAAAAGGAAGTGGATTTGCTCACGCCCCTGCGCGCCGGCGCAACGCTCGAGGAATTACGCCGGCTGATTCTCGACGGGGTGTGGGGAAAGCCCTGGGGACACGGTCTCGCCGATGGGCTGATTCCGCTCAATCGTGTCATGAGTGAAATTGGAGGATAACCTGACCGTGAAAAGAATCAAGGCGGTCTTCTTTGATCTCGACGGTACGCTCCTTCATTACCTCCCCACTTCCGGGGAGGTAATGCTGCAATATCTCCGCGGGAACGGTTTTTGCATTCCGGAAGAAGACAGGATTCGCGCCGAACATTGGGTGCATTTTTACTTTGCCCATTCGCCCGAAATCCAGGAAGACGATAAAAAGTTTGGGGAGGATACAAAGGGATTTTGGGGGAACTTCACACGGCGGCGGTTGATCGCTCTCGGCATTCCATGTGACCAGGCTGACGGGCTGGCTCCGCAGGTTGCGGATTATATGAGCGAAACTTATAAGCCACAGATTCAAGTGCCCGAAGATGCGCGCCTATTATTGGAACTCTTGAAGGAATCCGGTTACGTTTTGGGGATGGTATCCAACCGTGAAAACGACTATCGGGAGGAAATGCAAAAACTAAACCTCGATTGTTATTTTCGATTCTTCCTTGCCGGGGGAGAGGTCAACTCGTTCAAGCCGGATGCGCGAATTTTCGAACACGCGTTGGGACTGGCTGGCATGTCGGCACAGGAGACCATGTACATCGGCGACAATTATTTTGCCGATATCGTCGGATCACGCCGCGCCGGCTTGACCCCCGTCCTCTACGACCCAATCCGCCTTTTCCCCGAAGCGGATTGCGCGGTCCTCCGGTCTTTTGCGGAATTGCCTGAATTGCTGGATTGAGCTTTGCCTGTGTCGCTTATATAATGTCCTCGGTTGCACATTGCGCTTCCCACAGGGTAAAAAGGCGCAATTTGTGACCGTGATGGGTATAATCGCAATCTATGGCTTTCGTAAACCTTCAAAACGTCACATACAAATATCCACTGACAAAAACGCCTGTTTTGCAAAACGTCAACTTGCAGGTGAACGAAGGCGGGTTCGTGGCAATCGTCGGACCGAATGGCGCGGGCAAGTCGACGCTGTGCTATGCGCTGGCGGGCTTTGTGCCGCATTTTTTCAAAGGCGAACTCAGCGGGACAATTGAAGTGGCCGGCATGGAGTCGAGCAAGTCCACGCTGGACGAGTGGGTGCTGAATGTGGGGCTGGCTTTCCAGAATCCTTTCAACCAGATCAGTGGCGCGAAGTACACCGTCTTCGAAGAGATCGCTTTCGGTCTGGAAAATACGGGTGTGCCTCGTGAGGAGATTCGTCCGCGGGTGGATGAAGCCATGAAGCTGACCGACATCAGCAACCTGGCGGACCGCTCGCCCTATTCTCTCTCGGGCGGACAGCAGCAGCGCGTCGCCCTGACCTCGATCCTGGTCATGCGACCCAGGCTGCTCGTTCTCGATGAGCCGACCTCGCAGATGGATCCCATCGGCACGCGCGAAGTCTTCGGCGTAGTCCGCAAAATGGCAGAGGATGGTATGACGGTGGTGATGGTCGAACACAAGATGGAATGGATTGCCGAATTTGCAGACCGAGTCATCGCCTTGAAGGACGGACAGATTCTACTCGAAGGCAGTCCCAGCGAAGTGCTGACCTCCGACCTGCTGACTGAACATGGCTTCGGCATTTCGCGTTACACGTCCACGGCAAGGGAGGCAAAAAAGCGTGGCTTGTGGAAGAAGTTAACTCTACCCGTCACGTTGGATGAGGCGGTGGAAGGATTCCAATCGTAAATGTGTAGGGGCGGGGGTTACCCCGCCCCTACGGTAAACCATTATGAAAATCGAAATCAGAGACCTCCGTTTTACATATCCCACCGGATTGGAAGCCTTGCGCGGCATTTCGCTCACCATCGAGGCGGGCGAACAGGTTGCCATCGTCGGGCAGAATGGTGCCGGCAAAACCACTCTTGTGAGACACTTCAACGGGCTTTTGCAACCAACTGTCGGCTCGGTGATGGTTGGCGATTGGGACACAAAAAAACATTCGGTGGCGAAACTCGCTTCGCGGGTCGGCTACGTCTTCCAAAATCCCGATGAGCAGTTGTTTTCAAGAGACGTGGAAACCGAGGTCAGGTTCGGTCCGCATAACCTGGGATATCCAAAAGAAAAAATAGACGAACTGGTTAAGCGCGCGCTGGCTCTCACCGAGTTGAGCAACCAGACCGAGACCAACCCCTACGACCTTTCGCCCACCTGGCGCAAGATGGTCGCGCTGGCATCGGTCATTGCGATGGATACGCCCATCGTTATTTTCGACGAGCCAACCACAGGTCAGGATGCGGTCAACGTGGCGCGCATCGCGCATGTCATCGCCGAGTTGCGGCGCGAGGGCAAGACCGTCATCACCATCACACATGACATCGATTTCTGCGCGGAAAATTTTGAACGTGTGATCGCGCTTTCCAACGGGCAAATCCTGCTCGACGGCGCGGCAGCGGATGTGTTGGGTCAGGAGGAAATCCTCGCGCAAACCTACGTCGATCCGCCGCAACTGACAAGGCTGGGCAAAAGGCTTGGGTTCAAGGAAACAGTCCGCAGTCAGGATGAGTTTTTGAATTCGTTGAAAAAATCCATTGACGCATCCGCATCCGGGTGATATAACTGCGCCCAATATGTTCCCAGTTTCCTTCGGCATGACCATGTCCATGACTACTACCTCAGGTTTAATCCGTGAGGAAATTGTGGTTGGTCGATAGCAGCCGAAGAGAACGGCACACACAAACACACAACGCCTCACGGAAACGTGGGGCGTTTTTGTTATCTTAATAATAGACCTGACAGGTCGCTTCGCGAAAACCTGTCAGGTCGAATCAAAGGAGAAGAGCATGTCAAACAAAACGCTCGTGATGAAATTTGGAGGAACATCCGTCGGGTCTGTGAACGCTTTGAAAAACGCGACGCAGATCATTCGGGATGCGAAAAGGGATTGGGATAGAGTCGTCGTGGTGACATCCGCCATGTCGGGTGTCACCAACCTGCTGTTGGATTCCGCTTCGCTTGCCGCCAAATCTGTAGGGGCGACTCGCGAGTCGCCCCTACAGGAGCATTTACAAAAAGCCGAATCCACGCTGAAAGAGAAACACTTCGCCGCCGCCGATGCGCTGATCAAAAATGTCGAACTGCGCGAAGCGACCAAACAGGAAATCAGCGACCTGGTTTTCATCCTCGTGGATTTGTGCAAGGCGATGGCTGTGCTGGGCGAAGCCAGTCCGCGGGCGATGGATACGGTGGCATCGCTTGGAGAGCGGATGAGCGTGCGCCTGCTGGCGGCGGTGGTGGCTGATGCGGGCATCAAAGCCAAAGCCGTACCCTCCACAGAATTTGTCGTTACCAACAACCATTTCCAAAATGCGCACCCCGATTTCAAAGTCACCACCGAAAAGACCCGTGCCCTGCTCAATCCGCTGATGGACGAAGGCATTGTCCCGATCACCACTGGATTTATCGGCGCGACACCCGAAGGGACGATCACCACGCTGGGACGCGGCGGCAGCGATTATTCGGCTGCGATCATCGGCGCGGTGCTCCCTGCTGACGACGTGTGGATTTGGACGGACGTGGACGGCGTGATGACCACCGACCCGCGCATCGTGCCAACCGCGCGTACCCTGCCTGAGATCAATTACAGCGAAATCGCCGAGCTTGCCTATTATGGCGCGAAAGTCCTGCATCCCAAGACCATCCGTCCCGTGTTGGATGCGGGCATCGGTTTGCGGATTTGCAACACGTTCAATCCAAGCCATCCCGGCACGCGGTTGATTGCCGCCGTCAAGAGCAATGGCAAGGTGAATGGGAAAGTCATCAAAGCCGTGACCGCCATCCGTAAGCAGAAACTGGTCACCATCGAAGGGCGCGGTATGCTGGGCGTTCCAGGCGTGGCGGCACGCGCGTTTGCGGCGGTGGCATCCACGGGGACGAGCGTCCCGCTCATTACGCAGGCGTCGTCGGAACAGTCCATTTGTTTTGCCGTGCCATCCGAAGTTGCAGACTCAGTTGTCACCACCCTTGAAAAAGCCTTCGCCGATGAGATCGAGGATGACGATATCGATCGCGTCTGGTCAACCGACGATGTGTCCATTATTACCGTCGTTGGCGCAGGGATGCGGCACGCCATCGGCGTGGCAGGCAAGGTTTTCAGCCAGCTTGGAAACAACGACGTCAATGTGCTTGCCATCGCGCAGGGTTCCTCGGAAGTATCCATCAGTCTCGTTGTCGATGCGGCGGATACGGAGAACGGCGTGAAAGCGCTGCATGAATTAATTGTTCAATAATCCGTAGGGGCGAGGTTACCTCGCCCCTACCAAAATCAAAGGAGAAATCATCATGTCCCAATCTCAAATCCCCGTAGCAATTCTCGGCGCGACAGGTTCCGTCGGTCAGCGATTTATCTCACTGCTGGATAATCATCCGTGGTTCAAGGTGGTGGCGCTTGCCGCATCAGACCGTTCCGTCGGGCAGCCCTACTCCAAAGCCGCCCGCTGGGTGCTGGACGATCCCATGCCCGCATATGCCCGCGATATGGTTGTTGTCCCCGCCAACACCGATGCGGTGCAGGCGAAGATCGTCTTCTCGGCGTTGCACACGGAAATCGCCAATGAACTCGAACCTGCGTTTGCGAAGGCGGGCGCGGCGGTCTGCTCGAATGCGTCGTCATATCGGCGAGGAGAAGATGTGCCGCTTCTGTTACCCGAGATCAATGCGGATCACATTCAACTGGTCAAACAGCAGCGCAAGAACAAAGACTGGAGCGGATGCATCGTCACGAATCCCAACTGCACAAGCACGGGTCTGACAATTGCCCTCAAAGCATTGGACGAAGCCTTCGGCGTTAAGAAAGTCTTCATGGTCTCGCTTCAGGCGCTTTCGGGCGCGGGCTATCCTGGCGTCCCTTCGCTGGACATCATGGACAATATCATCCCCAACGTCGGCAATGGCGGCGAAGAAGAGAAGGTGGAGTGGGAACCGCGTAAGATGCTTGGCAAGTTCAATGACGGCAAAATTGATCTGGCAGACATCAAGTTCAGCGCCCACACGAATCGCGTGGCAGTGATCGACGGTCATACCGTGTGTGCGAGCGTGGCATTGGACAAGCCCGTCGAACCCGAAGTTGCGATTCAAGCGTTGCGCGATTTTCAGGCAAAGCCGTCCGCGCGGAATCTGCCCTCGTCGCCGCGACCAGTCATCGAGGTCAAGGATGAGGCGGATCGCCCGCAGCCAAGGCTCGATCGCATGTCAGGCAAAGGCATGACGACGGTGGTCGGTCGTGTCCGCCGTGATCCAATCCTTGATTTGAAATTCGTAGTTCTATCCCACAACACGATTCGCGGCGCGGCGGGCGCATCCATCTACAATGCCGAACTGCTGGTGAACGAAAATCTTTTGTAGATGAATTCACGTCAAGAATATCCGATTGATCGTTTGGTTGAGATCTTTTGCAAGGACTACCTCGGCTTGTTTTGCCTGTTTGCCAAAAACATTGTAGGGCAAAGACTTGCCATTGTAAAGCAAAGTGATATTTATACTTTGGGCTAACAAACAAAAAATCCGCCTGCTCTCAACAGGCGGATTTCAGTGGTGAATTTTATCCCTTGAATCTTGGATACGATCCCAGCACCCGCAGCATCACCGCATACTCCCCCAGATGGTCCAGGGCGCGTTTGGAACTCTCGTCGTACATGGAGCCGATGAAGTCGATATAAAAGAGATATTCCCAAGGCTTCCCCTGCAGCGGGCGGGACTCGATCTTGGTCAGGTCAATGTCGCGCAGGGCAAACACGCTCATGGCTTTAAACAAGGAGCCTGGCACATTTTTCAATGTGAAGACAATCGAAGTCTTTGCATCACCGGCGGGGATGATAAGCTCGCGCTGGATGACAAGGAAGCGCGTATAGTTTTCCGTGTTATCTTCGACGCCTTCTTCGAGGATTTGCATCCC